>CBIHQY010000004.1:0-214564 GCA_966212305.1 uncultured Azospirillum sp. | reverse complement strand
AGCAGTGAAATACTGAAGGTCTTACGCCGGATCAGGGCTTGTTGAGTCCCGGTCGTTCGCACGATCTTCTTTTACTTACAAGCTGTCGTGCTTGGGGCGGGATTTACGATCCCGTCGACTCTTGCGCGTGCTTTTTGGGTATGGTGTTCCGTTCGGGGTTATCCTTGCCCGGAGTTTTCCGGGCTGGACCAGGCGGGCGGCTGTTCCGGTTGAAGAACCGGATACTTGGCCGAATTTGGGGGCCGGGTTTGGGGCCGGTTGCGGGGTGATCCCGCGCCGCCACGGCGGTGGGGCCGGCCGGCGGAAGGAGCGGGAGTAAGGGAGCATGTCGGTCGGCGTGTCGTTGGATCAGCAGTGGGCGCGCATTCGCGGACGCCTGAAGGAAGAGGTGGGCGAGATCGCCTACCGGAGCTGGCTTCAGCCGCTGTCCGTCGCCAGCCTGGTCGGCGGCGAGGTGTGCATCGTCGTGCCCACGCGCTTCATGCGCGACTGGGTGCTGACCCACTATGCCGACCGTATCCGCGCGCTCTGGTCCGGCGAGAATCCGGAAGTCCAGTCAATCGATGTCATCGTCGCCTCCACCAACCCGCCGGCGGCGCTGGTCGCCGACAATGACGACCGTGATGACGGCCGGGATCATGGCCGCGACGATGGTCGCGCCACTCCGCCCCAGCGCGGCTTCGACTCGCGTGGCGCCAGCTCCCGCCCGGCTCCGCGTCCGCTGCCGCCGTCCGCCGCCGAACCGGCGCCGTCGACCGTCTACACCTCCGCCTCCTATGGCGGGGCGTCGGACGAATCGCCGAACGCCGTCCCGGCGATTCTGGAGGATCGCTCCGACCTGTCGGCCGCACTCGACCCGCGCTTCACCTTCGAGAATTTCGTCGTCGGCAAGCCGAACGAGCTGGCCCACGCCGCCGCCAGGCGCGTCGCCGACGCCACCACCGTGACCTTCAACCCGCTGTTCCTCTATGGCGGGGTTGGGTTGGGCAAGACCCACCTGATGCACGCGCTGGCCTGGCAGATCCGCAAGAACGACCCGAACCGCAAGGTGCTGTACCTGTCGGCCGAGAAGTTCATGTACCAGTTCATCCGGGCATTGCGCTTCAAGGACACGATGGCCTTCAAGCAGCAGTTCCGCTCGGTCGACGTGCTGATGATCGACGACGTGCAGTTCATCAGCGGCAAGGACTCCACCCAGGAGGAGTTCTTCCACACCTTCAACGCGCTGGTCGACCAGAACCGGCAGGTCATCATTTCCGCCGACAAGAGCCCGTCCGACCTCGAAGGGATGGAGGAGCGGCTGCGCTCCCGCCTCGGCTGGGGGCTGGTCGCCGACATCCACCCGACCACCTACGAACTGCGGCTGGGCATCCTCCAGGCCAAGGCCGACGCGCTGCAGGCCAGCATCCCGCTGAAGGTGCTGGAGTTCCTCGCCCACAAGATCACGTCGAACGTGCGCGAGCTGGAAGGGGCGCTGAACCGCATCGTCGCCCATGCCGAGCTGGTCGGCCGTTCCATCTCGCTGGAGACGACGCAGGAGGTGCTGCACGACCTGCTGCGCGCCAACGATCGCCGCGTCACCATCGACGAGATCCAGAAGCGGGTGGCGGAGCATTACAACATCCGCGTCGCCGACATGCATTCCGCCCGCCGCGCCCGCGCGGTGGCCCGCCCGCGCCAGATCGCCATGTATCTGGCTAAGCAGCTGACCGCCCGCTCCCTGCCGGAGATCGGCCGCAAGTTCGGCGGTCGCGACCACACCACGGTCATGCATGCGGTGAAGAAGGTGGACGAGTTGCGCGCCACCGACCCGTCCTTCGCTGAGGATGTCGAACTGCTGCGGCGCATGCTCGAAAGCTGAAGTTCGTTCGGTCCACCAATCAACTGTCCAATTAATCGTTCAAGCATTCGCCCAATCAACCGCGACCTGTCGCCACGCCGCTATCCCATCGCGACGGGAAGTTTGCTAAGGTCCATGCGCACGGAATCTTTGCGGACGGCGTGGGTGTTGTGGTGGAAACGAATATTCTTGTCGTCGACGATTCCAATTTCTTTCGCGACCTGATCCGGACAGATCTGGAAAGCAACGGTTACCATGTGTTGCTCGCGGAGGATGGGGCGCAGGCGCTGTCGCTCTACCGCAGCCACGACATCCACATCCTGATCACCGATCTGGAAATGCCGGTGATGACCGGGCTGGAACTGTGCTGGCATGTCCGGGCGGAGGACGACCAGCACCGCACCTTCACTATCCTGATGACCGGCGACACCGAGACCGCCCGGCGGATCGAGGCCTTCGATTCCGGCGCCGACGAGTTCCTGGCCAAGCCCATCGACCTGTCGATGCTGCGCGCCCGCGTCCGCGCCGGGGAGCGCATCACCCGCATGCACCGGGTGATGGTGGAGATGCTGCACACCGATTACCTGACCGGAATGCTGAACCGCCGCTATTTCATGGAGCGGCTGGAACAGGCCTACCGTGCCGCGAAGGAGACCGGCTCGCCGCTGGCGGTGGCGATGTTCGACATCGACCATTTCAAGACGATCAACGACACCCACGGCCACAGCAACGGCGACCTCGCGCTGAAACGCTTCGCCGACCATTGCGCCGCCCGGCTGCCCGACGGCGGCTTCCTCGGTCGGCTGGGCGGGGAGGAGTTCTGCCTTTGCCTGCCCGCCGCCGACCTGGATGCGGCGCTGGCGCGGGTGGAGGCGATCCGCCGCTCCACCGCGGAGCTGATGGTGGAAACCGGCAGCGGCGCCAGCTTCGGCTTCACCGTCAGCATCGGCATGTGCCTGGACCAGGACACCGTCTCGGTCAACGACCTGATGGCCCAGGCCGACGAGGCGCTCTATTTCGCCAAGCGCAGCGGCCGCAACCGCACTGTCCTGCGCGGCGCCGAAGGCGTGACGGTGAAGGCCCGTTTCTACGTGATGTGACGGCTCTATGAAGTTTGGCGGAGCTTCATCTTCCCCCATGGACGGACGGCTTTTGTCTCAGGCACACTTTATGCCTTAAGCGGGGCCGCCACCCGTCCAAACGCCATTCAAGAGCCAGGGAGACCGGACGTCATGTCCAAGATCGAGAACGCCCAGACCGAGTCCCAGCGCTCCAGCGCCGAGACCCAGCGCGCCGCCAAGGGCTTCACCCGCCGCCTGCTGCTGCAAAGCGCCGCCGCCGTCGCCGGTGTCGCCTCGGTCGGTCCCTTCGTTCTGCGCGAAGGCCGCGCGGCGTCGGGGTCGGTGAAGATCTTCTCCTGGGCCGGCTACATCAGCCCGGACATGCTGGCCGACTTCGAGAAGAAGACCGGCGTCAAGGCGACTCTGACCGAATACGGCACCAACGACGAGCTGCTGAACCAGCTGAAGGCCACCGGCGGCGCCGGTTTCGACATCATCCACCCCACCGTCGACCGCGTGCCGAACTATGTCGAATACGAACTGGTGCAGCCGCTCGACGAATCGAAGGTGAAGTGGGACGGCTGCCTGAAGTCGTCGGTCGAGGGCTCCGCCGGCATGGGCGGCGTCGTCGGCGGCAAGCGCTACCTCGCCCCGGCCGACTGGGGGACGGAGGCGCTGGCCTTCGACATGAAGAAGGCGCCGCTCGCCTACGGTACCGCCAGTTACGGCGACCTGTGGGCGCCGGCCAATGCCGGCAAGGTGACGGTGCGCGGCCATTCGGCGCTGATCGGCATCGCGCTGTGGATGGAAAGCCAGGGCAAGCTGCCGCACCCCGTCCGCGACCAGTTCAAGGACGAGGCGAAGGCGCGCGCCAATTTCGACGCCATCCTGAAGGTGGCGGCGGAGAACAAGAAGTCGGTCGCCCAGTTCTGGACCAACGAGAACGAGGCCCAGGGCGCCTTCCGCACCAACGGCTGCGTCATCGGCCAGACCTGGGACAGCAGCGCCGTCGCCCTGCGCAAGGAAGGTCTGCCGATCCGCTTCGTCGCGCCGAAGGAGGGGGCTCTCGCCTGGATGGAAGGCTTCGCCATCCCGAAGAAGGCGGAGAACCTGGAGAACGCCTATGCCTGGATCAACTGGTTCTACACGCCCCAGGCTGGCGCGCTCTACACCAACCATTCCGGCATCTCCAGCACCGCGGTCGGCGCCGAGGCGCACCTGACCGACCTGAACAAGCAGTTCTTCGCCGACGCCTATCCGGGCGACGCTCTGCAGAAGCTGTGGTGGTGGCCGATCCAGGAGGCGTGGTACGTCTCCATCCGCAACGAGTATCAGGACCGCTTCCTGGCGGCGTGATCCGCATACGGAAGGGACCATGAGCCAAGACGTCCAGCTCGACCACGTCACCATGCGGTTCGGCGACACCGTCGCCGTCCGCGACGTGTCGCTGACCATTGGGGCGGGGGAGTTCTTCAGCTTCCTCGGACCCTCCGGCTGCGGCAAGACCACCATCCTGCGCATGATCTCCGGCTTCATGGAGCCGACCGACGGCGTCATCCGCATCGGCGGGCAGGACATGCGCGGGATCGGGCCGAACAAGCGGCCGACCGCGCTGATCTTCCAGAACCTCGCCCTGTTCCCGCTGATGACGGTGGCGGACAACATCGGCTTCGGGCTGGAGGTGCGCGGCGTTCCCTCGGCCGACCGCAAGCGCCGCGTGCGGGAATTGCTGGAGCTGGTGGCGCTGCCCGACACGGCGGACAAGCGGGTGACCGACCTGTCCGGAGGCCAGCGCCAGCGCATCGCCATCGCCCGCGCGCTGGCGGTGGAGCCGGCGGTTCTGCTGCTCGACGAGCCACTCTCGGCGCTCGATCTCAAGCTGCGCCAGCACATGCGCGCCGAACTGCGCGAGTTGCAGAAGCGCACCGGCGTCACCTTCATCTACATCACCCACGACCAGGGCGAGGCCCTGACCATGTCCGACCGCATCGGCGTGATGTCGCGCGGCGTGCTGGAGCAGGTGGGTGACGGCAAGACCATCTACGACCATCCGGAAACCGCCTTCGTCGCGTCCTTCGTCGGCGAGTCGAACCGCTTCGCCGGCCCGGTCACCCAGGCGGCGGATGGCTGGGCGGTGCTCGACACCCCCTTCGGGCCGTTGCGTGGCCGCAATCCGCGCGGATTGTCGGCGGGGGACCGTGCCACCCTCTATGTCCGGCCGGAACGGCTGGCGCCGGGGGAGAGTGACAACAGCCTGACCGCCCGCGTCAGCCACAGCGATTTCGAGGGCGCCTTCGTCAACGCCTTCCTCGACGGCGGACTGACCGTGCAGATGCCGCATCTCGGCCAGGAACCGGTCTTCATCCCCGGCGAGACGGTGCGACTGGGCTTCCGTGCGGCGGACGCGGTGGTTCTGCCAACCGCATAAACCACAAAAGAAAACGCTCCGGCCAAGCGGCCGGGGCGTTTCGCATTGTCAAACTCGCAAGCGTCAGCGCGTCTGCTGGATCGCCGACAGCTGCCACTGACCACCGCGCGGGCGGACGAAGGTCCACAACTCGGTCGCTTCGGTCGGCTGCGAGGCGTTGCCTTCGATCACCCGGCCGCTGGCGCGGTCCACCGTGACGTCGGTCAGCGAGAAGCGCATGGCGACGGTGGCATATTCCTGCGCCCCTTCGCGCCAGCCCTCGGCCAGATCGCCCTGCAGCAGGCGGACATCACTGACCTTGTTGACGACGCCGCGGTTGCGGTTCTCCGCCAGATCGTCGCTGAAGTAGGCGAACATCTCCGGCGTGGTCGCGGCGCGCAGAGCGTCGGCATCCTCACGCCCGTAGGCGGTCTGGACGGTGACGAGCAGCCGCTCGAACGCCTCGAAGTCGTTCGGCTGGATGCCGATCTCGTCGGCCGCCTGACGGCGCGGCGCCGGGCCGGCATTGCCGCCGCCCATACCACCCACCGGGCCGCCACCCATCGGGTTATAGCCGACATCGGCTGCGTCGCGGTTCATCTGACCACCCTCCGGACCACCGGCGTAAGCCGGCCGGTTCCCACCCAGCGGACCACCGGACGCCGCGGTGTTGGCCGTCTGCGAGCGGTTGCGGAAGAAGCGCATGGCGAGCCGGACCAGGAAGACGACCAGCAGGATCTGCAGGATGAAGCCCAGGATGCCGCCGAAGCTGCCCAAACCATCGAAGAAGCCGCCACCGAACAGCATCGCGCCGATGCCGGCGCCGATCAGGCCGCCCATCAGGCCCGACATGAAGCCGCCGCCGAAGAAGCCGCGCGAGGGCGCCGCCGCCGGGGCGGTGGAACCGGGGCGCTGCATGCCCGGCGACGCCTGCGGAGCGGCCGAGCGCTCCATCGGCGACACCGCGCTCGGCGCGGTGCTGGTGGCGGCCGGCGCGTCATAGGTGCGGCTGCCGCGGCTGCCCGAGGAGCTGCTCTTGCCGGCGCGGGCGTCGGCGGTGCCGGCGGCCAGCGCCATCACCAGGGCAACCGCCACCGCCGTAGCAGCGCGGGCGCCCCGCATTCCGGTGGAGGTGGCGGAAAGGCTCGAAGGTCGGGTCTTCTCGCTCATGATCGTGCTCGCTTGTCGCATCTGGTCTGTTGTCCAGCCTTGCCAGATGGGGGTGGTCCCGCCTCCGTTTAAGAGGCGGTCTCACTTTTTTCGAGCAACAATCGGTACCCCCGCCTAATCGGTCTCACTTTGCAGGGTCCCTCCCTGCAGGGCATCGATCGCCCGCCGGTCGCGCTTGGTCGGCCGTCCCGCTCCCGGCGCGCGGTAGGGATCCTGCAGCCGCTCCTCCGGCACCGGCGGGGCGAGGTCCTCGTACAGCGCCTGGGCTTCCGGCGCCGGACCGCGCCGGCTGCCCAGCGCCACCACCTTGACGACGCGGATGTGCCGCCCCTGGGCGAAGGTCAGCACGTCTCCCGGCTTCACCGCCGCATGCGCTTTGGTCACCACCGCCCCCGACAGCCGCACACCCCCGTCATTGCACAGCTTGGCGGCGAGGCTGCGCGTCTTGAAGAAGCGCGCATACCAAAGCCACTTGTCGATCCGCAGCCGGCCGGGGGTGGATTCTTCTGTGTCGGTGTTGCCAGCGGTGTTGCTCATGGGCGTTTCCGTCTGTTGATCTCGTTCATGTTTTGCGGGGCCGTCGTGTCCCCTCACATCCCCGACAACTGCCGCAGCTTCGCAAACGGGTGGTCCTCGTTCGTCGGCCGCTCCCGCCGCTGCCTGTTCCCCTGCTGCTGCCTGGAGGACCGCTTCCGCTTCCAGGCCACCGCCCCGTCCTCGGCGACGATTCGCACATAGCCAAGGCCGGTCAGCACCGTCCCCAATTCCTCCGCCGACAGGCCGACGCGCTGGCCGAGCGCCACCTCGCGGATCGGCGCGTTGGCCTTGGACGCGGTCAGCAGCTCCGTCTCCAGCCGGTCCAGCATGTCGACGCGCAGCGCCCGCCCGCCGGCCAGCGGATAGCCGATGGCCTCCCAGAAGGCGGACGGCATGCCTCCGTCCTTGACCGGCGCGGCCTCCACCGACACGCGGCCGGGCGGCGGGATCGGCACCGGCAGGGGATGGCCCTTGGACACCGCCCACAGCATCCCGCGCAGACTCACCGCCGCCGGCTTGGCCAGCGCCGTCAGATAGAGGTGCGACACCCCCAGCCGGACGCCCAGCCTGGTCAGCGCCTTGCGGTCCTCGCGCTCCAGCCGCTCCACCATGTCAGCGACCGGCGCCCGCGGCAGCACGCCCAGCCCCTCGACCAGCTGGAAGACCAGCCCGCGCCCGGCGCCCGACAGTCCTTCCGCCGCCGACAGCGCGAACAGCGGCTTCAGCCGGGCGGCGATGTGGTCCTTCAGCCAGCGGTCCAGCCGCGCCCGCACCCGCTCGCGCTGGGCCTGATCCAGCATGCCGTCGTCGAACGGCACCACCAGCGGCGCCAGCACCGACGGCCCCGCCGCCAGCCGCGCCACCGGCAAATTGTCCGCGCTCAGCACCCCGTCGGCCGCGAGCGCGAAGACGTCGTCCGGCTCCGCCTCGAAAGCGCGCAGCCGCTTGGCCAGCTCATCCCGCAACGCGCGGCGTGCCGCCGTCAGCAGCGACTTCGCCTCGTCGGAGCGGTCGGGCGCGTCGGGCACGAAGCGGAAGCCCTCCAGCTTGCCGACGACATGCCCCTCCACCACCACCTCGCCGTCGGCCCGCACGCCGCCCAGCAGCGACCGCCCGTCCTTCAGCGTCCGCGACAGCGTGGCGGAGCGGCGGTCGATGAAGCGCTGGGTCAGCCGCTCGTGCAGGGCGTCGGACAGCCGGTCCTCGATGGCTCGGGTGCGTTCCTGCCAGTGCAGCGGATCCTTCAGCCAGGTTGGCCGGTTGGAGATGTAGGTCCAGGTGCGGATATGGGCGATGCGGGCGACCAGCGCGTCGATGTCGCCCTCGGTCCGGTCGAGCCGGGCGATCTGCTTCGCCACCCAGTCGTCGTCCAGCCGGCGCATGGCCCCGCGCAGGCTGCGGAAGACCTGGGACAGCAGCTTGGTATGGGCGTCCGACAGCACCTTGCGGAAGTCGGGGACCTGACAGACCTCCCACAGCAGCTTGACGGCATCCCGGCCGCGCGCGAGGTCCATGATCTCCGGATCGCGCACCAGCGCCTGCAGCGCCAGATGGTCGTCGGCCTCGCGCACGCGGCTCAGTTCCTGGAGCGGCGCCCGTTCCTCCAGCGACTTCAGCAGGAAGCCCGGCGTGTCGAAGCGCAGGTCGCTGTTGCGCCAGGACAGCGCCTTGACCGTCTCGAACTCGTGGTTCTCGACGCGGTTGACCAGATCGGCGTCCAGTTCCCCGACCTCGTCGGTGGTGCCGAAGGTGCCGTCGCGCATGTGGCGGCCGGCGCGGCCGGCGATCTGCGCCACCTCGGCGGGGCGCAGGCGGCGCGGGGCGAAGCCGTCGAACTTGACGATGCGGGCGAAGGCGACATGGTCGACGTCCATGTTCAGCCCCATGCCGATGGCGTCGGTCGCCACCAGATAATCGACCTCCCCCGCCTGATACAGCCCGACCTGCGCGTTGCGCGTGCGCGGGCTGAGCGCGCCCAGCACCACGGCGGTGCCGCCGCGCTGGCGCCGGATCATCTCGGCGATGGCATAGACGTCGGTGGCGGAAAAGGCGACGACGGCCGAGCGCGGCGGCAGGCGCGTCAGCTTCTTGTAGCCGGCATAGGTCAGCTGGGAGAAGCGGGGCCGGCTGATGAACTCCGCCTTCGGCACCAGCCGGCGGATCATCGGCTGCATCGAATCGGAGCCCAACACCATCGTCTCGACCAAGCCGCGGGCGTTCAGCAGCCGGTCGGTGAAGATATGGCCGCGCTCGGGATCGGCGCAGAGCTGGATTTCGTCCACCGCCAGGAAATCGACGGCACGATCCAGCGGCATCGATTCGACGGTGCAGACCCAATAGGACGGGTTGGGGGGCAGGATCTTCTCCTCCCCCGTCACCAGCGCGACGGCGTTCTTTCCCTTGATCGAGACGATGCGGTCATAATTCTCCCGCGCCAGCAGGCGCAGGGGAAAGCCGATCATTCCGGACCGGTGACCGAGCATGCGTTCGATCGCCAGATAGGTCTTGCCGGTGTTGGTCGGCCCCAGCACGGCGACCACACGGCCCCCCCGCCCGAGACCGCCGCCCGCCGAAGCGTGAGAGGACGTCATGGGGTTAAGCTTTGGGGTGCGAAGGCCCGCAATGCAAGCGGCGCCTTGTCTTTATCGCCTTCCACCATACCGCAGTGGAATTCCCTCTCCCCAAACGACAAGGGCCGCCGAATGGGGATTCGGCGGCCCTCGGTCTCACGGCGGCTGCGTTGGGGGGCTTGGGGTCGCCGCCGGGAGTCCGTCTGTTACGTCCTTACTTGGGCGCCTCCTGCGGTGCCGGCGCCGGAGCCTTTCCCGGTCCCATGCCGCCCGGACCCATCATGCCGCCCTGTCCCATGCCGCCCTGTCCCATGCCGTGATGGCGCGGGCCGTCATGGTCCCAGCCGCCCGGGCCGCCCATATGGCCGCCATGATGGCCGCCCATCCGGCCGCCCATGCCGCCCGGACCCTGGTTCAGCATGCGGTCGGCCTGCTTCTGCTGGTCGGGCGTCAGCTGGCCATAGAGGTCGGTCAGCGCCGGGCGGACGGTCTGCAGCTGCTGCAGGTGGGCCTGCATCATCTGCTCGGCACGCTCGAGGCGCTGCGGCAGGGCCGCCGGCGGCGGAGCGTCCTTGAACTTGACGCACAGATCCTGCGTCGGCTTCAGGCTGGAGCGGGCGGCGTCGGCGAACTTGGTCCAGGCGGCGCGCTGCTGCTCGGTGATGTTCAGCTTCTTCTCCGCATAGGCCAGCTTGCCGGCCAGACGGGCTTCCTGGTCCTCGCACATGCGGGCGAAGTGGCGGTCGGGGCCGCCGGCGCCGGGACCCATGCCGGCGCCCGGACCCATGCCAGGTCCACCGGCCGGGCCACCCTGGGCGAAGACCGGAACGGCCACGCCGAGACCGGCAACCAGCAGGGCGGACGTCAGAAGGGCGCGTTTCATGGTGTCGACTCCTCAGTGTTTGGTGCTCTCTAAACCCCGGATGGAGGGGGCTTATTCCGTTGGGACGTTGCCGGCCGCATCGCCACCGCTGTCCCGATGACCAGACAATGGGCGCCGAACATTGCGGTCGAA
Source organism: uncultured Azospirillum sp. (assembly GCA_966212305.1). Lineage (GTDB taxonomy): Bacteria > Pseudomonadota > Alphaproteobacteria > Azospirillales > Azospirillaceae > Azospirillum. The sequence continues at coordinate 203,964 of CBIHQY010000004.1, read as the reverse complement.
TGTCCGCAAACCGGTCATTTGGTAACAGAGTGTAACCGCCGGCCATCCCGTAACCGGGCGTTACACATTTCCCCTTCACCCCCGACGCGCCTCGCCCGATCATGGCCCCCATGGACCGCACGCCCCACCTCCTCGTCGTCGACGACGACCGCGAAATCCGCTCCCTCGTCGCCCAGTTCCTGACCAAGCACGGCTTCCGGGTCACCGGGGTCAGGGACGGGGCGGAGATGATGCGCACGCTCGACGGCGCCCGCGTCGACCTGATCGTTCTCGACCTGATGCTGCCGGGGGAGGACGGGCTGTCGCTCTGCCGCCGCCTGCGCGCCACGCCGCAGACGGCGCAGACCCCCGTCATCATGCTGACCGCCATGGGGGAGGAGACCGACCGCATCGTCGGGCTGGAGATGGGCGCCGACGACTACCTCGCGAAGCCCTTCAGCCCGCGCGAGCTGCTGGCCCGCATCAAGGCGGTGCTGCGCCGCGTCTCCGCCCCGCCGGTGGCGGGCGCCCCGGCGGCGGCCGGCACGGTGCTGCGCTTCGAAGGCTGGTCGCTCGACCTGACCAAGCGGGAACTGCGCTCGCCCGACGGCGTGCTGGTCCAGCTGTCGGCCGGCGAATACGACCTGCTGGTCGCCTTCGTCGAGCATCCGCAGCGGGTGCTGACCCGCGACCAGCTTCTCGATCTGGCGCGCGGCCGGTCGGCGGTGCCCTTCGACCGCTCCATCGACGTGCAGGTCAGCCGCCTGCGCCGCAAGATCGAACCCGATCCGGCAGAGCCGGCGCTGATCAAGACGGTGCGCGGCGGCGGCTATCTCTTCACCCCGATCGTCAGCAGCGGCGGACTGGCATCGTGACGGCCCGGCCGGACGAGATGACGGCGAAATCCCGCCGGGTCCGCCGCCGCAGCCTCCGCCGCCTGCGTCTCGGCTTTCCCGACAGCCTCGCCGCGCGCATCGCCCTGACGGTGGTGCTGGCGCTGCTGCTGACCCAGGCGATCAGCGCGCTGGTCTATTTGACCGACCGCAGCGAGGGGCCGCCGATCCACGGGCCCAACGTGCTGATCCAGCGCATCACCGCCATCGTCCAGCTGGTGGAAAGCACACCGCCGGACGGCCGCGAGCGGGTGGTGCGCGCCATCGACGATCCGGTCCTGCGCGTCGAATGGCGCCCCGACCGCCCGCCGCTGGCGCCGAACGCCGTCACCAGCGGCCGGTTCGAAGGGCTGAAGCGCCGGCTGCGCGAGTCCCTCGATACCGCCGACCGCAACATCCTGGTCGAGGTGCAGCGCCCGCCGCATGACGACGACGACCATCCGCACCCGCCCTTCATGGGCGGTGATGAGCCGCGGCGCTGGGGGCCGCATGTCCGGCTGTCGGTGCGGCTCGGCGACGGGTCGTGGCTCAGCTTCACCGGCGGCGATCCGCTGGCCGGTCCCTTCGGCATCGTCCGCTTCCTGTTGTGGATGGGTGCGATCGCCGCGGTGATCCTGCTGGTGTCGCTGCTGGCCGCCCGCCGGGTGACGGCGCCGCTGGCCGGCTTCGCCGCCGCCGCCGAACGGCTCAGCGTCGACGGGCAGGCCGATCCCCTGCCGGAGGAGGGACCGCGCGAACTGCGCGCCGCCACCCGCGCCTTCAACCGGATGCAGGCGCGGCTCGCCCGCTTCGTCGCCGACCGCACCCAGATGCTGGCGGCAATCAGCCACGACCTGCGCACGCCGATCACCCGCCTGCGCCTGCGCGCCGAGCTGGTCGACGATCCGGAGATGCAGCGCCGGATGCTGGCCGACCTGGACGAGATGGAGGCGATGATCTCCGCCACGCTGGCCTTCGCCCGCGACGACGCCCAGCGCGAGCCGCGCGGTCGCTTCGACCTCGCCGACCTGCTGCAGAGCCTGTGCGACGACCGCGTCGACGCCGGCCACCGCGCCCTCTACGACGGCCCGGCCCATGTGGTGGCGGAGGGCCGTCCGGTGGCGCTGCGCCGGGCGCTGGCCAACCTGATGGACAACGCCATCAAATACGGCGGCGGCTTCACCGTCCGGCTTGAGACCGGCGCCGACGGCACCGACGCCGCCAATGCCCTGATCCACATCGACGACGACGGCCCCGGCATTCCGGAGGCGGAGTTCGAGAAGGTCTTCGCCCCCTTCTACCGTCTGGAGCGCTCGCGCTCCCGCGATACCGGCGGCGTCGGCCTCGGCCTGTCCACCGCCCGCAGCATCATCCGCGGCCATGGCGGCGACGTGATCCTTGCGAATCGCGGCGAGGGCGGCCTGCGCGCGACGGTGACGCTGCCGCTCTGACCACCCAGGTAACGCAAAGAAAAAGGGCCGCCCCGACGGGACGGCCCTTCTTTTTCAACCCCGCGACCGCTTAGTAGCGGTAGTGGTCCGGCTTGTACGGGCCGGCGGCGGCGACGCCGATGTATTCGGCCTGCTTGTCGGTCAGGGTGGTCAGCTTGGCGCCGATCTTTTCCAGATGCAGGCGGGCCACCTTCTCGTCCAGGTGCTTGGGCAGGACGTAGACCTTGTTCTCGTAGTTGGCGGCGTTGGTCCACAGCTCGATCTGGGCCAGCACCTGGTTGGTGAAGCTGGCGCTCATCACGAAGCTGGGGTGGCCGGTGGCGCAGCCCAGGTTGACCAGACGGCCCTGGGCCAGGACGATCAGGCGCTTGCCGTCGGGGAACACGACCTCGTCGACCTGCGGCTTGACCTCTTCCCAGACCAGATTGCGCAGGGCGTCGATCTGGATCTCGCTGTCGAAGTGGCCGATGTTGCAGACGATGGCGCGGTCCTTCATGGCCCGCATGTGGTCGATCGTGATGACGTCGACGTTGCCGGTCGCCGTGACGAAGATGTCGCCCAGCGGAGCGGCCTCATCCATGGTGATGACCTGATAGCCTTCCATCGCGGCCTGGAGCGCGTTGATCGGATCGATCTCCGTCACCATCACGCGGGCGCCCTGCGAGCGCAGCGAAGCGGCCGAGCCCTTGCCCACGTCGCCATAGCCGGCGACCACGGCGACCTTGCCGGCGACCATGACGTCGGTGGCGCGCTTGATGCCGTCGACCAGCGACTCGCGGCAGCCATAGAGGTTGTCGAACTTCGACTTGGTGACGCTGTCGTTCACGTTGATGGCCGGAACCTTCAGCGTGCCCTTCTTCATCATCTCATAGAGACGATGGACGCCGGTGGTGGTCTCTTCCGACAGGCCGCGGACGCCGTCCAGCATCTCCGGATACTTGTCGTGCATGATCTGGGTGACGTCGCCGCCATCGTCCAGGATCATGTTCGGGGTCCAGCCGTCCGGACCGCGCAGGCTCTGCTCGATGCACCACCAGAACTCCTCCTCCGTCTCGCCCTTCCAGGCGAAGACCGGGATGCCGGCGGCGGCGATGGCGGCGGCGGCCTGGTCCTGGGTGGAGAAGATGTTGCAGGAGGACCAGCGCACGGTGGCGCCGAGCGCGGTCAGCGTCTCGATCAGCACGGCGGTCTGGATGGTCATGTGCAGGCAGCCGACGATGCGGGCACCGGCCAGCGGCTTGGAGTCGCCGAATTCCGACCGCAGGGCCATCAGGCCCGGCATCTCGGTCTCGGCGATGGTGATCTCCTTGCGGCCCCAGTTCGCGAGGCTGATGTCCTTGACCTTGTAGTCCGTGAATTCGGCGGCCATGAGGGATGACTCCTGGTGGGCAGTGGTGATTGGGGCCGGCCGGATCGAATTCCCGGCCTTGCCGCTGTAATTGGCCATGGGTGTATCAGCGGCATCGGAACCATGCAAGCATAAAGATATCTTTATGTTTGTTGGGTATGGTGATCGAAGGCTCCACCACACCCCCAATTTGTTCGCTTTACGTTCCATTTTGCCGCGGCTAAGCTGTCGCCATGGACGAGATACGGCGATCCCCGATCAAGGGCCGCGGCGCGGTCAGCAACGCCACCGGGCGGTTCGAGCGCGAGACCCGCGTCCTGACCGACGACGGCTGGACCGGCTATGCCGAGGGCGGGAACGAGGCGCTGTCCGATCCCGTCCGCACCATTGTTGCCCCGGCCTCGGCCAAGTCGATCATCATCGGCAACCAGTCGCCCGACATCCCCTTCGACCGGTCGGTGAACCCGTACCAGGGCTGCGAGCACGCCTGCATCTACTGCTTCGCCCGGCCGACCCATGCCTATCTCGGCCTGTCGCCGGGGCTGGATTTCGAGACCAAGCTGTTCGCCAAGCGCAACGCGGCGGATCTGCTGGCCAGGGAGTTGCGGGCGAAATCCTATGACTGCCGGCCGCTGGCGCTGGGGGCCAACACCGATCCCTACCAGCCCGTTGAGCGGACGGAGGGCATCACCCGGCGGGTGCTGGAGGTCTGCCGCGACTTCCACCAGCCGGTCAGCATCATCACCAAATCGGCGCTGGTGCTGCGCGATCTGGACATCCTGGCGCCGATGGCGGAGGAAGGGCTGGCGTCGGTCGCGCTCTCCGTCACCACGCTGGACCGCAACCTCGCCCGCGTGATGGAGCCGCGGGCCAGCACGCCGCCGCGCCGGCTGGAGGCGATCCGCAGCCTGACGCAAGCCGGCGTGCCGGTGGCGGTGCTCGCCAGCCCGATGATCCCCGCCCTGAACGACCATGAGCTGGAGGCAATCCTGGAGGCGGCGGCCGGAGCCGGGGCGACCGCCGCCAACTATATCCTGCTGCGCCTGCCGCTGGAGATCGCCGGGTTGTTCGAGGAATGGCTGCGCGTCCATGCCCCCAACCGCGCCGACCGCGTGCTGAGCCTGATGCGGCAGAGCCGCGACGGCGCGCTCTACCGCTCCGGATTCAGCACGCGGATGAAGGGCACCGGCCCTTACGCCGAGTTGCTGCGCCATCGCTTCAAGCTGGCCTGCCGCAAGCATGGGCTGGGCGACCGGAGCTGGCAGCTCGATTGCAGCCGCTTTCGGGTGCCGCCGGCCGTGGGGGATCAGCTGTCGCTGCTGTGACGGGCGGGGGGGTGGAACGGCGTGGAACAGGGAGGCGGTTGATGTTCCATCCCCCGCCTACCGGCGCCGGGAGAAGGGACCAGCGGCGCGGCGGCTCACCGGGCCGGGGTTGAGGTTGGGGTAGGGTTCATGCTCGTTGACGGTCCAGGGGAAGACGCCCTTGGGGCCTTCCACTTCCGGCCGGGTCAGGATGGCGGCGATCATCGCCGGATCGGGCGGCGTGCGTTCCCGCAACGCGCCGGGGATGTCGTCGTCGAGTTCGGGGACGGTGACGGCGGGCGGGTCTTCGGGACGGGGCGGTTGGGACTGTTGCGGCTGGGTGGCCGGGAGATCCCTGGGGGCATCGAGACCGGCGAAGAGGCCGAGGCGTTCGGCCAGCCAGCGGACGGTGGAGGGATCGCCGGCGGAGACCAGCCGTTCGATCTGCTCGGCGACCAGGGCGCGCAGCGAGGACAGGCGGAGTTCGGCCTCGCGGTTCAGCGCCTCGCGTTCCCACCACACCCGGACTCGGAAATCCTTGGAGCCGTAATAGGCCCGCCACAGGGTGGTGCGGCTGCATCCCATGGCGCGGGCAACCTGGAGAAAGCTGTTGCCGCGCGCCAGCATGCCGGCGGCCATGATCCACTGTTCCTCGTGGAACTGCGATCCGGGGACCAGCGAGCCTTCGGATGGCGTCGGCGGCTCCTCGGCCCAGCGGGGGAAGCGGTCGTCTTTGAGGGTGCGGGGATCGACGGGCATGGGGCGGCTCCGCAGAAGGGTGGGTCTGCGGAGAGAGTATGGGAATTTTTTCCGGTTTCGAGGAATTTTCGCAAATGCCGCCGCCGACCGGGGAGGTCGCACTCAGGGCCGGCGGAGCGGCTTGCCCCAGGACGGCGACGGATCGTCCGCCTTGGGCGGAGCGGTTCCCGACAGCGCCGACAGCGGCAGGCGGCCGGTCGCCAGCATCGCCAGCACAAGCGCCGGATGAGCAGGACCCACGGCGGCGGTGTCGTGGTCGGTCTGCCCGGTCTGGGCCGGTTCGTCGTTCAGCGCTTCGTTGATGCGGGCGAAGGCTTCGATGTCTTTTATGTGCAGCATGGTCCGTGCCCCTCGGCTTCGACATTTGTGCGTCGCAGCAAAAACGAAGGTAACAGCTCTGCCCTCGAATGGTCTCACGTGCGGCGCTTTGACGCGGCCCTTTTTCTAACGGGCCGGTTCGCGAACGGCCAGCATAAGCCCGAAGCCGATGACGAAGAAAGCCAGAACCGTCGCCATGCCGGCACGCTGGCTGTCGAAAGCCTGGGTCGCCAGCCCGAACAGCAGCGGCCCGAAGAAACCGACGAAGCGGCCGGTCAGGCCGTAGAGCCCGAACATCTCGCCCGACATGCCGGGCGGGGCCAGCCGCGCCATCATCGACCGCCCGGCCGCCTGCGCCGGCCCGAAAAACAGCCCCAGCCCCAGCGCGAAGACCCAGAACCACAGCCGGTCGGTCGCCAGCAGAAGCGGCAGGCCGCACAAACCCATGCCGGCCAGCGCGATCAGGATCACCGGCTTGGCACCCAGCCAGTCGTCCATCCAGGCGAAGCCGATGGCACCCGCCCCCGCCACCACGTTCAGCGCGATGGCGAAGACGAGGATTTCCTCGAAGCTCATGCCGAAGGTGCCGGCGGCGAAGATACCGCCGAAGGCGGTGATGGTGTTGATGCCGTCGCGGTAGAAGGCGCTGGCGACCAGGAAACGCGCCACCTCGCGGTAACGCCGGACCTGCCGTAGCGTGGCGACCAGCGTCGCCACCCCCTCGCGCGCCGCCCGCAGCAGGCCGTGGCCGGTGGACGGCTCGTCGGGCACCCAGAGGAAATAGGGCAGCGCGAAAATGCCGTACCAGGCGGCGGCCAGCAGGACGGTGGCGCGGACATTGGCCTGCGGCCCCCAATCGGCCCACTCCATCCCGAACAGGCCGAACAGCGGGGCCGGCGCCTTGACGAAGCCGACCAGAGCCAGGACGAGGCAGGCCAGCCCGCCGAAATAGCCGATGCCCCAGCCCCAGCCCGACACCCGGCCGAACAGCCGCTCCGGCACCAGCCCCGGCAGGGTGGCGTTGTAGAAGACGTTGGCCAGCTCGAACGCCACGGTGGCGACGACCACGCAGGCCAGCGCGAAGGCGGCGTCGGCCGGATCGGGCCGCACCCACCAGAGGGCGGCGGTGAACAGGACGGTGACCAGCGTGAACAGCGCCATCCACGGCTTGCGCCGTCCGGCGCGATCGGCGATGGCGCCCAGCAGCGGGCTGAGCGCCGCGATGGCGACGCCGGCCACGGTCATGGCGGCACTCCACCGCGCGGTGCCCTCGACGGGATCGCCGACGACGCCGCGGGCGAAATAGACCGCGAAGACGAAGGTGGTGATGATGGTGTTGTAGGCCGAATTCGCCCAGTCGTAGAGACACCAGGAGGCGATGGCGCGTCTGGACGGGGCGTCGTGGGACGGGGCGTCGTGGGAGGGGGCGGCTTCGGTCACCCCCGCTTACCCCTGCTTACCCCCCGACAGCCCGTCCACCCCGAAGGAGATCTGGTTGTTGTCGTAGCGGGCGACGATGCGCAGGCGGTCGCCGGCCGACAGCGCGATCGGCTTTTCCAGGAAGGTCATCGCCTGTTTCCAGTGGTTGGTGCGGGCGCGGCTTTCCGACTTGTAGACCACCTCGTCGTCCATGAAGAGGTCGAACCAGAAGGCGACGCCGTGGCAGGTGCCGGCGGTGACGATGGTCACGTCGATCACCCGCTCGCCCTCTTCCGGCATGTTGCGGGTGAAGTCGAAATCCAGCGCAGTGAAGGGCTTGGACAGCGGGGTGTGGGCGTCGGCGCCGAGGTCGATCTGCTGGTAGCCGGGGGAGCGGAAGACGTCGAAGCTGCCCATGTCGAAGCCGTCGATGGTCTCCACCGGGTTGATGCGGGCCAGCTCCGGCGTCTCCACCAGCATGGCGTAGACGGTGGAGGCGCGCGGGATGATGGCGCCGCCCGGCTTCACCAGATGGGTGCGGGCATGCTGCAGCACCGACAGCATGCGCGGAGCCAGCATGCCGATGTTGATGAGTTCGGAGACGAAGACGTCGGCCTTCTCCGGCAGGTCGCCGCCGTCGCCCACCGTCAGCTGGGTGGACAGGCGCGGCACCACGTCGATGCGGCCGGCATAGCCGTTGCGCGCCACGGTTTCCTTGGCGACGCGGGCGAGGATCGGGTTGACCTCGCAGGTCACCACCTTCTTCGCGCCGGCGCGGGCCGCCATCATGGCGACGATGCCGGAGCCGGTGCCGATCTCCAACACCAGCGAATCGGGCTTCACCGCCCGTTCCAGCGACTGCTTGTAGGCCTCGTTCCGCTCGAAATCGTTGATCATCGGCAGGTGCCAGCCGGGCACCGCGTTCGAATAGATCAGCCGGCGGGTGAACTTCACCATCGGGTGGTCGGGCGCCTGTTCGCGCGCCGCCTCGATCACCTCGATCGCCTCCGCCGCGCGGTCCAGGCTTTGCAGCACATGGGCGAGGCCGACCTGGGCCGGGACGAAGCGCGGGGCGGCGGCGAGCACGATGCGGAACTCCGCCTCCGCCTCGGCCAGCCGGCCGCGGGTGGAGAGAAGCTCCGCCAGGCTGTAATGGACGTCGAGATAGTCGGGGGCCTGCTCCAGCGCGGTGCGGAAATGCCGTTCCGCCTCTTCCAGATCGCCCAGCTCGCGCAGGGTGGCGGCGAGGAAATGGTGCATCTCCGGCGCCTCGGGCCGCAGGTCGAGCGCGGTGCGGAAGCAGTCCGCCGCCTCCTCCACCCGGCTTTGCGCCTTCAGCGCGTTGCCGAGGTTGCCGTGCAGTTCGGGCAGGCGCGGGTTGATGGCGAGGCCGGCGCGGAACGCCTCCTCCGCCTCCGCCGGGCGGGCCTGCTGGAAAAGCAGGCTGCCGCGGCTGTTGTGGAAGGACGGGTCGTTGCCGTTCTCCGCGATGGCCTGGGCGAACAGGGCCAGCGCGTTCTCCGGATGGTCGGTGTGGGCGGCGACCAGCCCCAGCAGATGCAGCGCCTGGGCATTGTGCGGATCGGTTGCCAGGATCGCCCGGCAGTCCTGTTCCGCCCCCGCCAGATCGTTGCTGCGGAAACGCTTGGCCGCGTCGAGCAGGGTCGGGGCGGGGGTGTCGGTCATCGCTGCGGCTCCAAAGACGGCGGGTACGGCGGAAACAGGAAAAGTTGGCCGCACCATACCGGGAATTGCCGCCCCGCTACAGCCTTTCGATCCGGAGCCCCGCTCCGGGGCCGGCGGAGCGGATGGCTCCTCCCCTGCCCATCGCCCCTACGCCTCCTCCGCGTTCTCCCAGCCCCAGCGGGTCCAGGCGCCGTCGAGGAAGGCGGTCGGGCGGGGGGCGGCGGGGAGGCCGGGGCAGGACAGCAGCGACGGCGCGATGCGGCCGGCGCCGCGAGTCCACCACAGGCTGGCATCGGCGGGCAAGGGGCCGGACAGGCGGTCGAGAAGGGCGCGGGTGGCGGCGCCGACGCGCTCCGGCTCGGGACGGCCGAGGATGGCGAGGCGGGCCGGCAGACCCTCCACATCGGCACCGGCGCGGCAGGCGTCGGCCGCCAGCGACTCGGCGCGGGCCAGCCACGCGGCGCAGGCGGCGGGGGCGTCGGCGATGTCGAAGCCGGCGGGCAGGCCGGCGGCGATGGTGAAGGGATAGGGACGGCCGACGCGGTCGGCGCTGGACATCCACACGCCGATCAGCGGGGTGGCGCCGCACAGGCCGGCCGACAGGGCGAAGCGCCAGACCGGGGCCTGGGCGAACAGCGACTCCCACTCGGCGCCCAATTGGCGGCCGGCCTCGCCCAGCGCCGCCGACAGCCAGCGGTCCCATGGGCCGAGCACGGCCGGCGGCAGGCCGTGGCCGATGAAGTCGCCTCGCGCCGGGACCTTGCCGTGGAAGCCCATCACCGGATCGGCGCCCAGCCCAACGCCCGGCCCGGCGGCAAGGCCGCGCGGCGTGCCGAAGGATCCCATCATGGCTGGGCGGCCCGACTGGCTGGTGTTGGTTGTGGGGCCGATTCGGCCAGCACCTCGCGCACGCGGGCGACCAGCGGCTCGTCGGGCGGGACCGGGGCGAAGCCGACGGCGAACAGGGCGGCCAGATGGTCGCCGAGGGCGCGGCGCGCCGCCTCGTTGGCCGGACCGGGAAGCGTGCGCTGCCAGTCGAGCGCCAGCCATTCCGCCAGCGCGCCGGCATCCATCGGTTCGGAACCGCCGACCATCCGATAGAGACGCAGGGTCTGGCGCAGCTGGTCGGGTAGGGCCCAGTCGGCGCGCAGACGCTCCTCCAGCCGCAGGGCGATGCGGGCGAGGAACTGGCTGCGCAGAGCGCGGCTGTAGGCCTCGCGCGCCGGGACGGCGATGCGGGCGCCCTGGTAGAGGCCGCCGGCCAGCGCGGGATCGGCCCAGCCTTGCGCAGCGTCGAAGGCGTGCGGCAGGGAGCGCAGGGCGTCCAGCGCCGGCAGGATCGCCGCCGGGTCGGCATCGTCCACCCGCGTCAGCGCGCGCGGCGGCGTGTCGAGCGGGCGCAGCGCCGCCTCCACCGCCGCGGCGCCGCAGTCGGCGCGCTCCAGCAGGGCGGCGTTGCCCCGCGCGCTGACCAGCCACCAGCCGCCGAGCGCCGCGCCCAGCAGCAGGGCGGCGGCGGCGGACAGGGCGTTGCGGCGGCGGCGGGCGCGCTCCACCACGCGGTCGACCTGGGCGAGGTTGGCCTCCGGAAAGACGATGTCGGGCAGCAGCCGGTCGAGGAAATAGGTGGAGGCCGGGCCGTCGGCCTCCGGCTCCAGCAGGCCGAGCGGGCCGCCGGTCTGGGTGGCGCTGGTCAGGTAGAGGCCGCGCAGGCGCGGCGTCTCCTCGCCCTGTTCGGAGCCGAAGACGGTGTCGACGATGTCGGCCAGCGCCGGCTCCAGCTCCGCCACCCGCAGCGGCAGGGTGAAGGCGTCGCTGCGGCGGCGGATGTCGGGTTCCTGGTGCAGCCGGTCGAGCAGCCGCTCGTCCAGCCGCCGCACCAGACCGGCATAGAGGTCGCGGAAGGCGGGCAGCGGGCTGGCGGTTTCCGGTTCGACTGCCGGCAGGGTCAGGCCCCAGATCTGGCTGCGCGCCTCGCGGTCCAGCGGGTCGAAGAAGGTGGCGAAGCCGTCCAGCAGGTCGGCCTTGGTCAGCAGCAGATAGACCGGCAGGCGGACGCCAAGTTGCACCCGCAGCTCGTTCAGGCGCTGGCGGATCAGGATGGCGTGGTTGCGCCGCTCGGCATCGGTCCAGCCGGTCAGCTCGGGGATGCTGACGGTGAGAAGGACGCCATTGGCGGGCTGGCGCGGGCGATGCTCCTTCAAGAGGTCGAGCAGGCCGGACCACACCCGGCCGTCCACCGCGCGCCGGCTGTCCTGAGTGGTGTAGCGGCCGGCGGTGTCGATCAGCACTGCGCGGTCGGTGAACCACCAGTCACAGTTGCGGGTGCCGGCCAGACCGGCCAGCGGCCCGGTGACGGTACCGTTGAGCAGCGGGGTGGCGAGGCCGGTGTTGGCCAACGCGGTGGTCTTGCCCGAACCGGGGGCGCCGATCACCAGATACCAGGGCAGTTGGTAGAGATAGCGCCCGCCCCGCCGCTTGCGCAGTTGGGCCAGCACGGCGTCGAGGCGCCTGCGCACCGTGCCGATCTCCTCCAGCGAGGCCTTCAGCTCCGGGTCGCGGCCGGCGGCCAGCGCCTGCAGCAGGCGGGCGTTGGCGGCGCGCTCGCGGCCGTCGATGCGGCGGTTGACGGCGATCCACACCACCAGCGCCAGCAGCAGCGGCAGCAGACGGACGCTCCAGTCGGCCTGGATGGTCGGCAGCAGGTGCGGGGCGGCGGAAGCCGCCAGACGCGGCAGCAGCATCCAGCCGGCCAGCCCCAGCGCCAGCGCGCCCGCCAGCGAGGTTGCCCAGCGGGCGCGGGCGGAGCGGTGGGGCGAGGGCGTGGCGGCGGGCTTGCGGCGCCTGACGGTCTTCTTCGCCGCCTTCTTCGCCACGGTCTTCTTCGCCGGAGTGGCGCCGGCCTTCTTGGGACGGGGATCGGCCATGGCGGGCGCCCTATTGCGGATAGAGGCGGATGTCGACCCGCCGGTTGGCGTCGCGCCCGGCGGGCGTGTCGTTCAGCGCGACCGGCTCCTGGTCGCCATGGCCTTCGGCCGACAGGCGGGCGGGGGCGACGGTGTGCTCCAGCAGCTTGCGGACGGCTTCGGCGCGGGCGTCGGTCAGGGATTGCGCGGTGGCGAGGCGGCCGGCCGGCGGGGTCTGGTCGTCGGTGTGGGCGACCACCAGCACGCCGCCGGATTCGGTCGCCAGGGTCTGGCCCACCCGTTCGACGATGGCGCGGTGGCGGGCCTTCACCGTGTCGCTGCCGGTGGCGAACATCGCCGCCGCCGGGATGCGGATGACCAGGGCGCCGTCCTCCCCCGCCAGCACCTCGACCGAGCCGGTGCGGATTTCCGGGGCGAGTTGGCCGGTGATGCGGGCGACCAGCGCCGGGCCGGCGGTGGGCGGCGGCGGCGGGACCAGCCGGGCGATCTCGATCGGCCGGTCGGGCAGCAAGGCGGCGATGCGGGCGGCCACCGGCTCCGCTTGGCGGTCGAGGGTGCCGGCGAGATGGACGTAAAGGCCGGACAGGCCCAGCGCCACCGCCGCCCAGACGAGCCAGCCGGGCAAGCCGCCGCCCAGCCTGTTGCCGAGCCTGTTGCCGGGCGGGCGGAACGGCTCCGCCACCCCGGCCCAGGCGGGAGACAGCTCCGCCGGCAGGTCGCCGCGGGCGCGGCGCAGGATGCGGTACAGCTCGTCACGCAGGCGGGCGAGGTCGTGGGCGCCGCCGGGCTTGTCGCGGAAGCGGCCTTCGAAGCCCAGCGACAGGCAGGCGTAGAACAGCTCCAGCACATGACGGTGGCGGCGCGGATCGCCCAGCATGCCGTCGAGCAGGTCGAAGAAGCGCACGCCGGCACCGGGTTCGGCCACCGCCGCACCGCCATGGCCGGCGGCGCGGGCGACGTCGTCCAGCGTGGCGGCCAGCGCGATGCGGGCGGCGCGGATGTCGTCCGGGTCGAGGCCGGCCGTCAAGGCGGCACGGTCGAACCGCTCCAGCGCCGAGGCGGCGGCGGCACGCGGCGGGTCGGTCAGGGCGCGGTCGCGCAGCGAGGTGGCGAGCGCCAGCACCGGCGCGGCGACGCTGAGCAGCGGGTTGAGGACGTCGCGGGGACCGGCGGGGGGAGCGGCGGGCGGAGTTGGGGTGTCGGTGGCCGGCGGGGGCGCGGCCTCCGTCAGCAGTTCCGCTCCGTCCAGTCCATCGTCCGCCTGCATCTGTCATCCGCCGTGGGGAAAGTCGGGGGGAGGTATAGCAGGGTCGGGGCGGGAGAGGGAGCCTACCGCACCCCGGTGTTGCTGTAGTCGTGCTGCACCTTCGGCGCGGCACCGGAGCCGCCGGCGATCTTTTCGATCAGCGAGCCGATGGCGCCGCCGGGCGGCGCGTCGGCCGAGGCCATCGGGACGCCGTTCGGCATCGCGCTGCCCGGCGGCGGTGTCCAGGCGGGGGCGCCGTCCAGGCCGGGGAGCGGGCGGGCGGGCTTGCCGGCATGGGCGTCCAACATGAACTCGCGCCACAGCTTTGCCGGCAACGTGCCGCCGGTGACCTTCTTCATGGCGTCGTTGTTGTCGTTGCCGAGCCAGACGCCGGCGACCAGATCGGCGGTGAAGCCGACGAACCAGGCGTCGTGATAATCCTGGGTGGTGCCGGACTTCGCCGCCGCCGGGCGGTTCAGCCGGGCGCTGCGGCCGGTGCCGTAGTCGAGCACGCCGGTCATCATCCGGGCGAGCTGGACCGCATGGGCCGGGTCGACCACCGGCGCGCCGCCGCCGCCCTGGCGCCGGTAGAGGACGGCGCCGTCGCGGCTCTTGATCTCGGTGATGGCATAGGCCCAGACGGGAACGCCGCGGTTGGCGATGCCGGCATAGGCGCGCACCAGCTCCAGCGGCGTCACCTCGCTGGTGCCGAGCGCCAGCGACAGGTCGCGGGTCAGCGGCGAGGCGATGCCGAGGTTGGACGCGATGCGCCGCACCCGGTCGGTGCCGACCCGGTCGATCAGCCGCGCCGTCGCGGTGTTGGAGGAATGGGCCAGCGCCGAGGCCAGCGTGATGCTGCCGCGATACTTGCCGTCGTAATTGCCGGGACTCCAATTGCCGAGTTGGACCGGGGCGTCGTCGATCAGGCTGTCGGGGGTCCAACCGGCTTCCAGGGCGGCCAGATAGACGAAGGGCTTGAAGGCCGAGCCCGGCTGGCGCAGCGCCTGGGTGGCGCGGTTGAACTCGCTGCTGTCGTAATCGCGGCCGCCGACCAGCGCGCGCACGGCGCCGTCGGGGCTCATGGCGACCAGCGCGCCCTGGCGGACGTTGGCGGCGGCGCCGGGACCGGCGAGCAGAGCCTCCATGCGCTGTTCGGCGGCGCGCTGCATCCGCAGGTCCAGCGTGGTGCGGACGATGACGTCGCCATGATCGGGACCGGCGAAGCCCGGCACCAGATCGGTCACCCAGTCGGCGAAATAGCGGCCGTCGCCGCCGGGCCTGCGCCTGGGCGAGGGCTTGGCGGTGCGGGCGGCGTCATACTGCGCCTGGGTGAGATAGCCGGCGTCGAGCATCGCCGCCATCACCACCCGCGCCCGCTCCGCCGACTCATCCGGGTTGGAACTGGGGGCGTAGCGCGACGGCGCCTTCAAGAGGCCGGCGAGGACGGCCGATTCGCGGATGTCGACCTCGGTCGCCGGCTTGCCGAAATAGGTGCGGGCGGCGGCGTCCACCCCGAAGGTGCCGGCGCCGAGATAGACGCGGTTCAGATAAGCGGTGAGGATCTGGTCCTTGGTGAAGCGGCTCTCCAGCCACAGCGCCAGCATCGCCTCCTGAATCTTGCGCTTCAGCGACTTCTCGGGCGTCAGGAACAGGTTCTTGGCAAGCTGCTGGGTGATGGTGGACCCACCCTGCACCGCGCGGCCGGAGCGCCAGTTGACATAGACGGCGCGGGCAAGGCCGAGCGGGTCGATGCCGAAATGGCTGTAGAAGCGGCGGTCCTCGATCGCCAGCACGGCGTCGACCAGATGCGGCGGCAGATCCTTCACGCTGAGCGTCGTGCCCTGCAGGTCGCCGAAGCGGGCGAACTCGCTGCCGTCGGCGGCCAGAACGGTGATCGAGGCGCGGCGTTCGAACTGCGCCACCTTGGAGATGTCCGGCAGGTCGAGCGCGAACCAGGCCAGCACCGCGCCCAGCCCGATGCCGCACCAGATGGCGGCGACGAGGCCCCACTGGACAAGCTGCTTCATCCAGCCGCCGCCCTTGCCGCCGTTTTTCCTGGGCGGCTGCGGCGGCTGGGAACCGCCGGACAGCCGCGCGGACGGCTGGGACGTGCCGAGTTTGGGCGCCTGGAGTTTGGGCGCTTTGAGTTTGGGCAAGGAGATCCTTGGCAGGGTGAAAGGCGGCAGCTTGAAGGGCGGCAGCGTGAAGGACGGCAAGCCGTTGCGGCGCGGCCGGCGGGGCTGCTTGTAGGGCGTCGGCGGCGGGGCGGCGGAGGGCGGCGGCTGCCTGCGGCGCGGCTTGCCCCGGCCGAGCCTCCGGCCGAGGGTGGAGAGGCGGTCGCGGGCGATCTCGAACGCCTTGGCGGCCAGCGCACGGGCGACCTCGCCCGCCGTCAGCCGGTCGAGCGGCGACGGGTCTTCGCGGGTGCGGATCGGGCGCGGACCGGCGTAGAGCTGGCCCGTCCTCTGGTCCCTTTGGTGGTCGGGTCGGTCGGCGGTCACGGCGCGCTCGCTGAAGCCCCATCGGGTCGATGCGGTGAGTGCGGGAAACGTTCCCGCTTCGGTCCTCATACGCCTACATCCGCGCCGCCGGAAGACCGGTGGCGGGCGGACGATTATTTGTCTCCCGACCGTGGCGAAAGGATGACGCTATCTGAAATTGCGGGGGGCCTCTTACTCGGGAGAGGGAGCCAGCTGCCCCAGCCACTCCGCCATCCCCTTGCCGGCCGCCACGCCCATGGCGAAGCAGCCCTGCAGCAGATAGCCGCCGGTCGGCGCCTCCCAGTCCAGCATCTCGCCGGCCAGGAACAGGCCGGGGCGGCGGGTCAGCATCAGCCGGTCGTCCAGTTCCGACAGGCGGACGCCGCCGGCGCTGGAGATCGCCCGTTCGATGGGGCGGACGCCGGTCAGCACCACCGACAGCCCCTTGATCTGCCGGGCCAGCGCCACCGGATCGGTCAGGTCGGCGGCGGGGGCGAACTCGCGCAGCAGGGCGGCGCGCGGGCCGGTCAGCGACAGCGACTTCTTCAGGAAGGTGGACAGCGACTCGGCACCGCGGCGGCGCAGGCGCCTGACCAGTTCGGCCTCGGCCATGTCGGGCAGCAGGTCCAGCGTCAGGGTCGCCCAGCCATCGGCGGCGATGGCGTCGCGCAAGGGGGCGCTCAGCGCATAGACGGCGCCACCCTCGATCCCGGTATCGGTGATGACGAACTCGCCCTTCAGCCGTCGGCCGGCAGCAGACAGGCCGACGCTCTTCACCGGCTGGCCGGCGAAGCGGTCGCGCAGGTGATCGGACCAGGGCACCTCGAAGCCCATGTTGGACGGCGCCAACGGCGCCACCTCCACCCCCAGCCCCTCCAGCAGCGGGACCCAGCCGCCGTCCGAGCCGGTGCGCGGCCAGCTCGCCCCGCCCAGCGCCAGCAGGGTGGCGCGCGGGGCGACGGTGACCGTCTCCTCGCCATGGCGGAAAGTCAGGGCGCCGGTGTCGTCCCAGCCGGTCCAGCGGTGGCGGCTGTGCAGGGTGACGCCCAGCCCGTCCAGCCGCCGCAGCCAGGCGCGGACCAGGGTGGAGGCCTTCATCTGCACCGGGAAGATTCGGCCGCTGCTGCCGACGAAGGTCTTGATGCCCAGCCCGGCCGCCCAGCCGCGCAGGTCGTCGGGCGAGAAGCCGGCCAGCAGGCGGCGGAACAGCGGCTCGGCGGCGCCATAGCGCGGCAGGAAGCGGTCGAGCGGTTCCGAATGGGTCAGGTTCAGCCCGCCGCGCCCGGCCAGCAGCAGCTTGCGCGCCGGGGTCGGCGTGTGGTCGAACACGGCGACCCGCAGGCCGGCGGTCGCGGCGATCTCCGCCGCCATCAACCCGGCGGGGCCGGCGCCGACGATGGCCACGTCAGGGATGGGTTGGGGCACTTGGCGGGGCTTTCACAAAAGGACGTGCCCCCGCCGTTCCCATGCAGCGCGGGGAAGGGCGGGGGCATTCCGGTCTCGACCTCAGTCCACAGGATCGGTGCCTTGGGGCAGTTCCCCGGCGTCAGTCCTCGTAGTCGTCCTGGTCCTGCGATACTTCCTCGGCAAGGTCGGCGGCGAGGTCGGCGAAATAGCCGGCGTCGACGTCCAGGCCATTCTCCTCGCAGATGCGCATGAAGATGCGGTAGGCGTGCAGGATGGCGACATCGAGGACGACGAGATCGCCTTCCTCGCTGTGGCGGTCGGTGATGTCCCGCTCCTGCAGGGTGGCGACGATGTCGTGCGCGGCGGCCTGCAGGACCGCGTCCATGGCTTGTTTGTGTTGGGTCGACATCGTGTGGATCCTTGTCCCGGTCGTGGTCCCGGTCGTGCTTCGCGCCCCCGCCCGGCCTGACCGGCGCCGCATGGCCGGCGGGGGTGGTCGAACCGTCGGACGGGGCGGGTGCACCCCGGCTCACTTCCGAAGGGGATCCGTTCGTCCGCGACAGTTCGGCCTCCCCCTTGTTGTAGAATCCTTTTTCACGGCCGAACAAGCCCCTTCACGGGGGGCCGGGGCGCGTCCTTCCGGGTAGCCTCGTACCGGTTCCGCGGTCTTGCCCGTTCAGCGCTTGAGGGGCGCCAGCAGGGCGGCGCCGACATAGCCCAGCGTCTTGCCCTTCCGCCCGACCTTGTACCAGCCGCCGGCGGCCTCCAGCACGGTGACCCGCTCGCCGGTGTCCAGCACGTCCAGCACCTTGGCGTCGCAGACCGGGGCGGCACGCAGGTTGCCGGCGGCGCGCAGCCGGGCGACGGTCCCGCCGGGCAGGCGGGGGCGCTGCGCCCGCTCCGGCAAGTCGTCCGGCAGGGCGCAACCACGGTCCTCCGGACCGGCCTTGGCATAGCGGCCGGGCTTGGGCGCAGCGGTGGTGGCAGTGGTGGCGGTGGTGCGGTTCGGCGCCGCTTCCGCCAGATAATCGACGGCGACGTAGCCCTGCGGCTTCCCGGCCCGGCCGACCCGCTGCCAGCCGTCGACGGGCTGGCCGAAGGCCGTCACCTGCTCGCCCTTCTCCACCGTATCGAGGACCCGGCCATTGGCGTCCGGCGTCGCCCGCAGGTAGATGCCGGCGGTGGCCGTCACGCTGCGCCGCGCCGGAGCGGCCGCAGGCGGCCTGGTGGTCGGCTTGGCGGGCGGCTCCACGGTGATCGGCTTTTCGGCGGCCGGCTTTTCAGTGATCGGCTTTTCGGCCGTCGCGGCAGGGGCCGGCTGGAGTGACCCGTCGCCCGGCGGCTTGATCGGCGGTTTCACGGGCGGCAGGGGCGGAAGCGCGACGGCCGGGGGCGCTTCGGCGGGTTTGGCGTCGGGCGGTTTCACCGCGGTGGGCGGTGTCGGCGCCCGGTCGGCGGTGGGACCGGCCGGGGCGGAGCGCGGACCCGGCGGCGACAGCGGGGCCGGCGCTTCGGGCGGATGCTCCCAGACCACGGCCGGGGTCAGCGGCGGCGAAAGGGTCTGTGTCGGCGTCAGATGGGGGAGGGAGACGATGGGGGCGGCGGCAGGGGTCAGCCGGTCGGCCGGCGTATTGGCCGGCGTTTCGGCCAGCGCGCCGGCCGTGCAGGCGCTCAGCAGCAGGGCGGACGCCGCGAACCGCAGGGTGGAGTTCCGCCGCACTCGGCCCATCGCGTCCCCCCTCAATCGAGCGTGATGCGGGCGATCAGCGTCGGCAGCGTCTGGCAGCGCAGAAGCCCGTCCAGCGTGCGGTGCTCGGCCAGCCGCAATGTCAGCGCGCAGCCGAAGGAGTTCACCGCCAGTTCGGTCTGCGCCAGGGTGCCGACGATGCTGGACGGCCGGGCGATGCTGTAGCCGGGCGCCCCCAGCTTGCCGGCCAGCGCGCCGTTGACCGGGCTGAAGCCGTCGATCTCCAGCGTCATCGGTCCCAGATTCTGCACCACCACCTCGGAACTGGGATCCTCCTTGGTGGCATAGAGCTGGACCGGAACGGCGCGGTGGCGGGCGATCCAGTCCTTCAGCGCCAGATTGGCGACCACCGGATCGCGGCTCTGCAGCGCCGCGTCCATCGCCGTCTGGCGCAATGCCGGATCGTTGCCGCCCAACGCCGCCTCGAAGGCGGCCAGCCGCGCCGCGCGGTCCGGACCGGACAGCTTGCCGCGCAGGTCGGCGACCTGGGCGATGCGCGTCTCGATCGCCCGGCGTTCGGTTTCCGCGCGGGCGGCCTCGGCCTTGGCCGCGGCGGTCTGCTGGGCCAGCCGTTCCTCCTCGCGCCGGCGGCGTTCGGTGTCCTCGGCCAGCCGTTGCGCGGCGTCGCGATCCAACTGCTCGCGCAGGCTTTTTGCTTCCGGCGTGCCGAGAACGACCGTGCGGCCGGGCAGCTCGGAGGCCGGCTTGCCGATCCCGTCGAGCAGGCCGGGGCTCTGCGGCGTCAGCGCGACGGTCCAGCCGCCGGGCCCTCGGGCGGCGAGCGCCGTCGCGACCCAGTTCTTGGTCAGCCCGGCTTCGGCCGCCGGACGCAGGAAGGTCACCGGCCCCTCGCGGCTGTCCACCAGATAGGTCGGGCCGCCGAGCACCACCGTCGCGGTCACCCGCGCCGCCACCCGAGTTTCCGGGGACGGCGGGGCGGCCAGCGGCTCCACGGTCAGCGATTCGATGCGCCAGGGAGCCGGCAGCAGCGCTTCGATCCGGCTGCGGAGAAGGGAATCCGGGATGGTCTCGGCGGGAACGGCCGTGGCGGGCCCGGTGGCATCGGCGGCCCAGGCGCTTGGTGTTGCCGGGGCGATCCAGGGGGCCCAGGGAGCCAGGAGCCCCATGGCGAACCCGGCTGCGATGCGGGCCGTGAATCGTCCGTTCTCCGGTCGCGTCATCGCCGATCCTTCCCCTTCTTCCGCCGTCCGGCACTGGTATAGCGAAGGTACAGGCCAAAGGAAGCGGCTTTTCCCCGCAATCTGCCGATCAGCGGTTGGAGACAATACCCGCCTGCGCTCGATTGTCGCGTCAATCCGCAGCCGTGGGTCGAATTGAGCTTGGACGGCACACGCCACTTGCAATATGGTCACACAAATGGATGTATTGGCCCGCAACGAGAGATCGGGGCACGCAACGGATGGGGAACGGGGTTTCCGATGGAGGGAACGGGCGCGAGCAGGGGTAAGGAAGGACCGGGGCTGCTCTGCCGCAATGTCAAGGTAAGCGGTCGCCGTACCAGCCTGAGGATGGAGCCTTACATCTGGGATTCGCTGAAGGAAATCTGCGAGCGTGAAAGGCTGACGCTGAACGAAATCTGCACCCAGATCGACGAGCGGCGGGGCGAGGCCAATCTGACCGCCTCCATCCGCGTCTTCATCGTCAGTTATTACCGCACCGCGATCGGCAATCGCGGCTTTGCCGAAGACGGCCAGTCACCCCTGCTCGACAAGGCGATGGACGACGCCGTCCCGCTGGATTGAGACGGGAACGCGGGCAGGACGCCTCCGCGCTCCCGTCTTGACAATTTACCAGCGCAGGCTGGGCACCGCGTAGGTGGGCATGTGTCCCGACGCATCGGCCAGAGCGCGCAAATTGGCCGGATCGACCGCGGCCCCCCAGGCGGCGCCCCCCAGTTCCTCCTGATGGATGCCGGCGGTGACCAGCGCCACGTCGATCCCGGCGGCATTGGCGCCGGCGACATCGGTGCGCAGGCTGTCGCCCACCGCCAGGATGCGGCTGCTGTCGGCGATCCCCAGCAGCTTGAAGCAGCGCTCGTAGACCGGGGCATGGGGCTTGCCGTGCTGGCGCACGTCGCCGCCCATCTGCTCGTAATGGGCGGCCAGCGTGCCGGCGCAGATCACCAGCATCGGCCCGACCATCACCACCAGATCGGGGTTGGCGCAGATCATCGGCAGCCCGGCGGCGAGGCAGGCGTCCAGCTGCGGCTGATAATCCGCCACCGTCTCGCCGAAGGTGACGATGCCGGTGTTGACGACGAAATCGGCCTCCTCCGGAGTCGCCGCGATCCGGTAGCCGAGCCCTTCATAGACGTCGGTGTCGCGCTCCGGCCCGATGTGGTAGAGCCGGCGGCCGAGGGCCGCGTGCCAGGGATCGTCGCGGTCGCGCAGCGCCTCGTAGGTCGCCTCGCCCGAGGTCATGACATGGTGGTAGCGCTCGCGCCCCAGCCCCATGCCGTCCAGCTTCTCGATCACGCCGGTGGTGCGGCGGGGCGCGTTGGACAGCAGGCACAACGTCTTGCCGGCGGCGCGCATGCGGTCCAGGCAGTCGGGCACGCCGGGATAGGGCCGTTCGCCGTCATGCAGCACGCCCCACAGGTCCAGGATGAACCCGTCATACTGGTCGATGACTTCGGCGATGCCGGAAATCTGTCGGATGTCGGCCATGGTGTCCGGTCGGTTTGATGGGTGGGTCAGGAATCGGATTGCATCGATCGGATTGCATCGACAGGCCGATCTCAGCGTGGTTGCAGCAACTCCGCATAGACCGCCAGCGTGTCGGCGCACATGCGGTCCTTGGTGTAGCGGTCGGCGACGAAGGCGATGGCGCGGGCGCCGATGGCCTCGCGCTGCTCCGGGGTCAGCGACAGCGCCTCGTCCAGCGCGCGGGCAAGGGCGTCGGGATCGTCCGGCGGCACCACCCAGGCGGTTTCGCCGGGGACGACGGTTTCCTGATAGGCGCCGATGGCCGAGACGATCACCGGCTTGCCCATCGCCTGCGCCTCCACGATCACCCGCCCGAAGGCTTCCGGCTCGCGCGAGGCGGAGACGACCACCGTCGACAACAGGTAGGCCGCGGCCATGTCGCTGCAATGGTCGGTCATCCGCACCACGCCGCGCAGGCCGGCATTGGCGATGCGGTTCTCCAGCTCCTCCCGGTAGCCGGTGCGGCCCTGGTCGGAGCCGACCAGCAGGGCCAGCACGTCCTTGCGCCCCAGCTTGGCCAGCGCGTCGATCAGCACGGTCTGGCCCTTCCAGCGGGTCAGCCGGCCGGGCAGCAGGATCACCGGCCGGTCGTCCGGCAGGTTCCATTGCTTGGCGAGCGTCACCAGCCGCGTCGGGCTGACCCGGTCGGGGGCGAAGACGCCGCGGTCGATGCCGCGGTGGATGACGCGCACCCGCTGCGGGTCGACCGGGTAGTTGCCCAGCACATGGTCGCGGATGAAGCCGGAGATGGCGATCACCCGCTCGCCCCGCGCCATCACCGAGTTGTACCAGCGCTTCAGCCGGCCGCCGACCGGACCCGTGCCGAAATTGTAGGGGGCGTGGAAGGTGGTCATGTAGCGGGCGCCGGTCTCCCGGCAGGCCAGCCACGCGCTCCAGGCCGGCGCGCGGGAGCGGGCGTGGACGATGTCCACCTTGTGCTCGCGGATGATGGCGGCCAGCCGGCGGGCATTGCGGCGGATGACCAGCGGGTTCTTGGAGGCCAGCGGCAGCGTCAGGTGGGTGATTCGGGCGCGGTCCAGCTCGCGCACCATCGGTCCGCCCTCCGACGCCACCAGCGGCCTGCCGCCGGCGGCCTGCAGGGCGAGCGCCATGTCGATGCAGCCGCGCTCCGCCCCGCCGGTGACCAGCGTCGGCACCACCTGCAGCACCGTCGGCGCCCGGCCGCCCGGCCAATCGGGGGCATTGGGAGCTTCGTGGGCGTCCGCGTTGCGCGGGGAATGGTCGGTGGTAAGGTGGGGGTCGAAATCCATGATGCCGGCTGCTCGCAAGGGGCGGCCCGGAACCGGCCGCGGGCCCCGGCATGCCGGATCGCCGTCGAGCCCGGTGCCCGACCGCGTGCCGGTGTCCGTTGTCGAAGGTGACCGTATGACCGAAACCGCAGCCCATCCGGGCGGCGCGCACCATAGCCTAACGCGCGGTGCCGCGACCATAGCCTATCACCACACCCCTGCCGGCCCGTCCGGGCAGGGCAAGCCGGGCGTGATCTTTCTGGGCGGCTTCATGTCCGACATGACCGGCGGCAAGGCGACGACGCTGGAAGCCTGGGCGGTGGAGCGCGGCCTGTCCTTCACCCGCTTCGACTATCAGGGCCACGGCGCCTCCAGCGGCCGCTTCGCCGACGGCACCATCGGCCTGTGGGCCGACGACGCGCTGGCGGTGCTGGACCAGGTGACGACGGGGCCGCAGATCCTGGTCGGATCCTCGATGGGCGGTTGGATGATGCTGCTGGCGGCGACGCGCCGGCCGGAGCGGGTGGCCGGGCTGGTCGGCATCGCCCCGGCCCCCGACTTCACCGAAGACCTGATGTGGGACATCTTCGATGCCGATGTCCGCCGCCGGATCATGGAGGAGGGCGTCTGGAACCGCCCGTCGGAGTACGGCCCGGAGCCCCAGCCGATCACCCGCGCCCTGATCGAGGACGGCCGCAACCACCTTCTGCTGCGCGGCCCCATCGCCTTCGGCGGCCCCGTCCGCCTGCTGCACGGCCAGCGCGACCCCGACGTGCCCTGGCAGCTCAGCCTGCGCATCGCCGAGGCGCTGACCGGCGACGACGTCCGCGTCACGCTGGTGAAGGACGGCGACCACCGCCTGTCCCGCCCCCAGGATTTGGACCTGCTGTGCCGCACCGTCGGCGCGCTGGTGGATGAGATTGGCGGATGAAACTGGATCGGTTTAGCGCGCCGCCAAAAAAACGTCGTTTGCGTGAAACGGAGGCTTGCATAGCCGCGAACCTCTGGCTATAACGCGGGCCTCTACGGAGGGGTGGCCGAGCGGTTGAAGGCGCACGCCTGGAAAGTGTGTATACGTCAAAAGCGTATCGAGGGTTCGAATCCCTCTCCCTCCGCCATTAAGTTTCCGGGATAGACCCGATAAAAAAGGCTCAGCTGAACGGCTGAGCCTTTTTTATTTTGGTCTCCTGTTACTTTGGTCCTTGCCGAAGCCCAAATAGAAAAGCCCGCCCCACATCGGCGATTGCCGGTGCGGGGCGGGCTGTCAGTCGTTTCCGGTGCCTGGAACGGAAGGGGCGGTGCCCCCTACTTCGACCGCGACACGCGGCGCAGGAAGTCGATGAACTGCGCCTGCTCTTCCGGGGACAGGTCCTTGACCATGCCCTGGTCGTGCGCCTGGACGCGCGGGATCAGGTCGTCCATCAGCGTCTGGCCTTCCGGCGACAGGCGCAGCGCGTAGGAGCGGCGGTCGTTGGGCGAGGGAGCGCGCACGACGAGGCCGCGCGACTCGAGACGGTCGATCACAGCC
Source organism: uncultured Azospirillum sp. (assembly GCA_966212305.1). GTDB lineage: Bacteria > Pseudomonadota > Alphaproteobacteria > Azospirillales > Azospirillaceae > Azospirillum. Next base: position 179,517 of record CBIHQY010000004.1, on the reverse strand, counting down.
ACCATCGTCGACCGGTCGATGCCGACCGCCGTGCCCAGATCGGACTGCGACAGCCCTTCGTTCTCCCGGATCATGATCAGCACGCCGAACTGGCCGGGCGTGATGTCATGCGGAGCGACCGCGTTCTGAAAGCTCTGGAACACCGCAACCTGAGCCTTGCGCAGGTTGTACCCCACAAGCTCCGGAAGGGGGCCAAGGGCGAGCTTGCCGTTCTTGCCGGGCCGCAGACGCGACCGCCGGTCGGCGGGGGTGGAACGCTCGTTTTCAGTCACCGTGGATGCCATATTTTGGATGAATTATCGGATGAACGGATAAAATGCGGGCAAGGCTTTCGTTTGTCAGCAAGAACCGCACAGACAACAGGCTATGCATACCAGATATGCGTTGAGCGTATTGGTGGGAACGCGTACAAATTCCATCTTGAAGAGTCAAGAAGTGATCGACGCCGATTCGACGCCGATCGCCCGCCCAGCGGTTTCCCCTGCCGCGGGCGGGTTCCCGAATCGGAGCTTCCGACGCCCGGTCCCCCCCAGACCGGGCGTCTTCGTTTTTGGCCTGCCCCTGTCTGGAGCGCTTTGCAGGGCAGGGCGGATGGTTGGACGCTTGGTCCGTTGCCGGCTTTCGGGTTAGCTGTGGGTAAGCGTTCCAACCAGAGAGCCGATGCCATGGCCTTCGCCATTCCCCTGTGGTCCCAGCCGGCCGTCCCCGTCGCGGGCGGCGATCCGTTTCCGGTGCGCCGCATCTATTGCGTCGGCCGCAACTATGCCGCCCATGCGCGCGAGATGGGCGCCGACCCCGACCGCGAGCCGCCCTTCTTCTTCATGAAGCCGGCCGACGCCATCGTCGCCGACGGCGCCACCATCCCCTATCCGCCGAAGACCGCCAACCTGCATCACGAGATCGAGCTGGTGGTGGCGATCGGGACCGGCGGGCGCGACATTCCGGTCGACCGCGCTCTGGACCATGTGTTCGGCTATGGCGTCGGGCTCGACATGACCCGGCGCGACCTTCAGAACGCCGCCAAGAAGGAAGGCAAGCCCTGGGACATGGGCAAGGGCTTCGACCAGTCGGCTCCCTGTTCCGAGATCCGCACCGTCGCCGACATCGGCCATCCGGCCAAGGGAGCCGTCACCCTGCAGGTGAACGGCGCGCCGCGGCAGAAGGGCGACCTGTCCGACCTGATCTGGTCGGTGGCGGAGACGATCTCCTACCTGTCCGGGCTGGTTGAGTTGCAGCCGGGCGACCTGATCTATACCGGCACGCCGGAGGGCGTCGGCCCGGTGGTGGCCGGCGACGTGCTGACCGGCGCGGTCGAAGGTGTCGGCACCCTGACCCTGACGATCGCCTGAGCCGCCGGCAATGCGCATCGCGACCTGGAACATCAATTCGGTCCGCATGCGTCTGGACCTCCTCCTCCGCCTGATGGAGGAGGAGCGGCCGGACGTGATCTGCCTGCAGGAAACCAAGGTGGTGGATGCCGACTTCCCGCTCGGCCCGCTGGCGGAGCGCGGCTATGTCCACGCCCACATCCACGGGATGAAGGGCTACAACGGCGTCGCCATCCTGTCGCGCCTGCCCTTCGAGTCGCAGGACGTCCAGCACTGGTGCGGCAAGCAGGATTGCCGCCACGCGCTCGCCCATCTGCCGGGCGGGATCGAGCTGCATTGCGTCTACATCCCCGCCGGCGGCGACATCCCCGATCCGGCGGTGAACGACAAGTTCGCCCACAAGCTCCAGTTTCTCGACGAGATGACCCACTGGCTGGGCACGGAGCGGCGGTCCGACCGGCCGATGGTGCTGGTCGGCGACCTGAACATCGCGCCGCTGGAACACGATGTCTGGAGCCACAAGGAACTCCTGTCGGTGGTCTCCCACACGCCCATCGAGGTGGAAAAGCTCGGGGCGATGCAGGCGTCTGCCGGCTGGGTCGACGCCCTGCGCCGCTTCGTTCCGTCGGAGGAGAAGCTCTACACCTGGTGGAGCTACCGGGCGAAGGACTGGGCCGCCTCCAACCGCGGCCGGCGCCTGGACCACATCTGGGTGACCCCGCCGCTGGAAGGCGCGCTGACGGGCGTCAAGGTGCTGCGCGACGCCCGCGGCTGGGAGCCCAAGCCGTCGGACCATGTGCCGGTGATCGTCGATCTGAACCTCTGACGGGGAGGGGGCGGTTGCGCCCCCTTACTCCAGCAGGCTGATGTTCATCCGCACCAGCTCCGGCGCGCCATCCTTGGCGATGCGGAACAGGTGGGCGCAGCCGTTGCGCAGCTCCTCCGCCGGGTCGGCGCGCATGTCCCAGCCGGTGGCGAGCGAGTAGAGCGCACGCAGGATGCCGTTGTGGGCGACCGCGCCGGTGGGGCGGCCCTCCGCCGCGAGGTCGCCCAGCCAGGAGCGCAGACGGGCCTGCACCTCGCGCGGGCTTTCGCCGCCGGGCGCCTTGAAGTCCAGCCCCAGCCGGTCGTGGCGGGCCGGCATGCGGCCGTCGGCGCGCAGATCCTCGGTGCGCCGGCCTTCCCACTCGCCCCAGTCCATTTCGACGATCCGCGGCTCCGGCGTGGGATCGAGGCCGAGCAGGACGGCGGTCTCCCAGGCCCGGCGCTTCGGGCTGGCGACCCAATGCAGCCCGGCCGACTCGGGCGGCAGGCGATAGCGGGCGACCCGTGCGCGGCCGGCGTCGGACAGCGGCTCGTCAATGCTGCCCTGGATGCGCCCTTCGGCGTTCCAGGCGGTCGGGCCGTGGCGGAGGATCAACAGGGTGGTCATGACGGTACCGGTGCGCGGGTGACGGGACAGTGCCCCGAGTTTAGCGTTTTGCCGTCTTCTGCACCGGCATTTCCTTCACCTGGGCCAGCGCCACGCGGACGCGCGACAGATCGGGCGCCGCCGCCCGGACGGCGGACTTCGCCGGAGCCTTGGCCGGCTTTGCCGGCGGCTTGCCCGGTTTGACCGCCTTGGCCGCCACCTCGGCCACCTGCACGCGGCCCTTGCCGCCGCCATGCTTCATGGCGAGCGCCTGGGCCCTGGCACGGGCGCGGGCCTGCGCCTCCAGGATCTGCGGCGCGCGCGGTTCGCCGGTCTTCGGCGTCCAGGTGCGGAAGGGGCCGGTGTCGACATGGACATGGCCGGTGTGGGCGTACATGGCGTAGCCGCCGCGCTGCATCGCCGCCGCTTCCTCCGCCAGCCGCGCGGGCGGGATGCCGGCGATGGAGAAGTCCGCCGCCTGACCGCGCATGTGATAGGAGTTCTCGGCGACGTTCGGGTTCGTCCGGGCAAGGCTGGCGTTGGTGGCGCTCGACCGGTAGCCCGAGGTGAGGCGGATCGGCGACTCCGCCGACGCGCCGACGCGCTGGCGCAGCTCCACCAGCATATCGACCAGGGCCGGATCGACCGGGATCACCTCGTCGCTGCGGCGGTCGCGGAACAGGACGGCGATCTCGCGCATCGCGGCCGGATCATAACCGTCGCCGGGGCGCCAGTAGGTGACGGACGCCGACTCGCCGCTGGCGGGATGCTGCAGGACCACGCTGCGCGGTTCGCCGTCCAGCTTGGCGCTTTCCAGCGGCGGCGCGGTGGCGCAGCCGCCAAGCTGCGTCGCGACGGTCAGCACGGCAAGAATACCCAAGGCACGACCGGTCATGCGCATCGCTCTTCCCCCCAAGCTTTGCACGCATCAACGACCCCGCCCGCCCCAATCGTGGCGGGGTTGCACGCCGATCTAATACCAAGATTGTCACAAGAGGCCAGTGTGACAAAGCAACCTGTGGCATAATGAACACGCACAAGCGCTTTTGATCAGTGGAGCCGATTGTTCGGGATTCAACCGGTGCGGACGGCACCGGACTTAAGCTGCGCCGATCCTACAGGGACAGCTCCATCCCTTCATAGGCCACCACGGAGCCGGGGCGCATCGCCGCCGCCTCGGCCGCGATGGCGTCCAGCGCGTCGTCGGTGCGGGCCGGGTCGTGGTGGAAGATCACCGCGCGGCCGACTCCGGCCGCCTCGGCCAGCCGCAGGCATTCCTGCCAGGTCGAATGGCCCCAGCCGACGCGCGCCGGGTATTCGGCGTCGGTGTAGGTGCTGTCATACACCATCACGTCGGCGCCGCGCAGCAGGTCCAGGATCACCGGGTCGCGCCCGTCGGCCGGATGTTCGGTATCGGTCAGGACGCACAGGCTGCGGCCGCCATGCTCCACCCGGTAGCCGGTGGCGCCGTCGGGATGGTTCAGGCGGCAGGTGCGCACCACCACACCCGCCGGGACACCCGGCGCCAGTTCCAGCGTCTGGCCGGCCTGGAAATCGCGGTACTGGCAATCGGCACGGAAGATATCGACCGGCACGGGGAACAGCGGCGCCGTCATCATGTCGGCCAGCACCGTGCGGAAGGGCCGTTCCGGCGGCAGATGCCCGGACCACAGCCGCAGCCGGCTGGCCGGATCGAAGGCCGGCGCGAAGAAGGGCAGGCCGCTGATATGGTCGAGATGGCTGTGGGTCAGCAGCAGGTCGATGTCGACCGGCCCGCCGTCGCGCGCCAGCGACTCGCCCAGCGGCCGGATGCCGGTGCCGCAGTCGAAGACGATATGGGCGCCGCCGCAGCGCACCTCGATGCAGGCGGTGTTGCCGCCATAGCGCACGGTGGCCGGGCCGGGCGACGCGATGCTGCCGCGTACGCCCCAGAAGCGCACGGTGAAGGGAGACCCGCCGCCGGCCTCGTCCCTTTCGGGCGATGGGACGGGCGGTCGCGTCGAATTGACGGCCGGATCGATGGCCGAATTTATGGTCGAACGAACGGTCATGACGGCGCCATCGTGGCGGCCCCGCTTGCCCAAGTCTAGTAAATCCCTCCCCCCGCGGATCTCTTCCGGGCGGATCCCTTGGATCGGGGACAAGACTTCCGAACAGGCAGTGTCGCGAGTCGACACCCTACGAAGGGCATCTGTCCAAACCCATAAGATGTGGTAGGTTGGGGCTGGTCGCGCATTGCGCGGCATGACTCCCAAAGGGTCCCCGCGCGGGTGGGGACCGGCTCCGGCGGAACCCGACGCGGATGGATCCTGACAAGCTCGCCAAAGTCCTCGCCATGGCCGAGTCGGAGCATCAGGGCGAGGCGCTGTCCGCCCTGCGCGCCGCCCGCATCATGCTGTCCCGCGCCGGCCTGTCCTTCCGCGATCTGGCGGAACGCGCACGCACGCCGGTGCCGCCCGCCGCCGAGCCGCCGCCTGCCGCCCAACCCGCCGGTGCGCCGGCTCCGCCGCCGCCGCCGGACGAACTGGTCCGCGGCCTGCGCCGGCAGGTGAAGGATCTGGAACTGGAACTCGCCACCCTGCGGCGGCAACTCGACAGGGCGGCGGGCGATGCCGACCGCCAGCGCGAGGAGGCCGACCGCTGGCGCACCCTGGCGCGCGAAACGGCTGAAAAGCTGTGGGATATGGGCAAGGCGCTGGAGCGCAAGCACTCCCGCCATGCCGACAGCGACAAGCGCCGCGCGGTGCTGGATCTGCTGCAGGACCCCGGCAGCGCGCTGCTGTCCGACCGCGAAATCGCCCGGCGCGTCGGCGTGTCGCCGCACGACGTCACCCACTGGCGCCGCCGGATGGCCATCGTCGGCCGCAAGCTGCGGCTTCTGCCGGTGGTGCCGCGCGGGCGCGGCCTGTGGGGCGGCCCTTCGGCCTGCGGCCTGGGCGCGGCGCGGCTGGGCAGGCTTTCGGGCGGGCCGCAGGCGGGTGGGCGTCACCGCTGGCTGGGATTCGCCGGCGAGGTCACCATCGCCGAACGGGGCAGCCGCCGCGAACTGGCCTCGGTCGGCCGGCGCTGATCGGGATACCAATGGCGAAGGCGGCTCAGGGCACCAGCCGGTAGCCGCCGGGTTCCGTCACCAGGATGCGGGCGTTGGACGGATCGGCCTCGATCTTCTGGCGCAGGCGGTAGACGTGGGTCTCCAGCGTGTGGGTGGTGACCGCCGCGTTGTAGCCCCAGACCTCGCCCAGCAGGGTTTCGCGCCCGACCACCAGATCGCCGGCCCGGTACAGGTATTTCAGGATCGCCGTTTCCTTCTCGGTCAGGCGGATCCTGCGGTTGGTGGCCTCCTCCAGCAGCAGCTTGGCGCCGGGGCGGAAGCTGTAGGGGCCGATGGCGAAGACCGCGTCCTCGGTCTGTTCGAACTGGCGCAGCTGGGCGCGCAGCCGGGCGATCAGCACTCCCAGGCGGAAGGGCTTGGTCACATAATCGCTGGCACCGGATTCCAGTCCCAGGATGGTGTCGGCATCGCTGGCCGACGCGGTCAGCATGATGATGGGGCAGCGCACCCCTTCGCGCCGCAGCAGCTTGCAGACGTCGCGCCCGTCCATGTCCGGCAGTCCGACGTCGAGCAGGACGGCGGAGAAGCCGGTTCCGGCCTCGCCCGCCTTGCGGACCGCGTTCAGCGCGCCGGCGCCGTCGCCGGCCTCCTCCGTCTCAAGCTCCTCCAGCAGGCGAAGCTGTTCGGCCAGCGACTGGCGCAGGGCGGTGTCGTCGTCGACCAGGAGGATGCGCTTTGCGATGGTCATGGTCCGCGGCACGAAGTCGAAAGTCGGGGGCCGCCGTCGGGGCCGGGGGCGGCGCCTTAGTAGCATGGCGCCGGTGGATTGTCGTGATGGCTTGTGGCGAAGAGGATGGGCCTTCCAGATGGGCCTTCTACAGCACCGCCAGCAGCGCCGCCGCCCCATCGGCGTCCGCGGCGGCGAGGACGATCCGCTCGGGCCGCACGCCGAGGTCCCGCAGGGTGGCGGCGACGGTCTCGTCCGGCACCGCGACATGGCGCATCAGGGCCAGCGCTCCCTGTTCCAGATTGCGGCGAACGGCGGCCTCTTCGGCGGTCAGCCCCGGCTCGGTCCAGTGCAGGCGTTCGATCAGCGCGGTGAAGCGCAGGCGCCGGCTGTCGGCCGGCAGGCTGGCGGCGAGGTTGGGCAGGGCGTTGCCGTCCAGCAGGACCGCCGCGCCGTCGGGCAGCCGCGCCAGCGCGACGTCGGCCGCCAGGATCGCCGACGGATCGACCTGCGGGTGCGGGCCGGGCAGGGCGTGCAGCATAATGCCGGCCCCGGCGGCGCGCAGGGCCTCGACCATGCGGCGGGTATAGGCGTCGGCAAGGGCGTCGGCGGCAAGACCGGCCGGCATCACCAGATGCACGGACGCGGTCGGATCAGGGGTCGTCGAAAGGGTGGTCACGGGGAAATGGCTCCCGGTTGAAGGGCTGCGGTCGTCATCCCGGCGCCCATGGTTCCGGCGGCGGAGCGGCCCGTTGGAGGTGCCGACTCCGCCCGGCCGGAGGGCCGGGATGGTCCCCGCGCCGGGCAGGCTAGCCGGATCGTTGTGTCCCCGGCAACGGTGTGGCGCGCGGGAATTGCTGGACAGGGGCGCGCCACCTGCGCTTTGCTTCGCCCGCCGAACGCACCATGTCCCGTTTTACGCGCCGTATCCGGCGCACCCGCTACGCAAAGCCGCTGACGATGCAAGCCGAACGCTCCTCCGCCACCACCACGGTCACCCTGTCCACGCCCGCGGCAGCTTCCGCGGCGGCGCCCATCGACGAGGCCGCCGTGCGCGCCGTCGACCGGGCGCTGGCCGCCCTGCGCCGGGGCGAGGTGGTGGCGATCGAGACCGCCGACGGCACGGTCGGCGCCGCGGTGTCGGTGGAGTCGGTGGCGCTCGACGCCGTGGAGCGGCTGAAGGCGCTGACCGGCGGCACCCCGCGGCTGGTGGTGACCCGCCGCCGCGCCGTGGTGCTGGGGCTGGCCGCCGCCGCCGCGGCGCAGCCGGTGAGCGACATCGCCGACGATCAGGCGCCCGGCGCCGCGGCGGAGGCGTTCGGCGCCATGACGCTCGACCGGCCCGGCGGGCTGACCGCCGACCAAGCCCACGCGCTGGCCGATCCCGAACAGTATCCGCAGGCCCAGGATGCGCTGCCCCCCGGCCTTGCCGCCGTCGAGGCCTGCCCCGGCAGCCGCGAGGCCGCGGCGGTGGACCTCGCCCGGCTGGCCCGCCTGCTGCCCGCCGCCATCACCGCCGACCTGCCGTCGTCGGCCCGGATCAGCGCTGCGGAGTGGGCGGCGGAGCATGACCTGCTGCTGGTGCGGGCATCGGACGTCGCCGATTACCGTGTCCATGTGGTGCGGACCCTGCGCCGCGTCGCCGACGCGCGGGTGCCGCTGGTCGGCTCGGAAAACACGCGCATCTACGCCTTCCGCCCGGCCGACGGCGGACCCGAGCATCTGGCCATCGTCATCGGCGATCCCGATCCGCAGCAGCCGGTGCTGGCCCGCCTGCATTCGGAATGCTTCACCGGGGATCTGCTGGGGTCGCTGCGGTGCGACTGCGGCGACCAGCTGCGCGGCGCCATCGCCGAGATCGCCCGGCAGGGCAGCGGCGTGCTGCTGTATCTGGCGCAGGAGGGGCGCGGCATCGGGCTGGTCAACAAGCTGCGCGCCTACCGCATCCAGGATCGCGGCTTCGACACGGTGGACGCCAATGAGATCCTCGGTTTCGAAGCGGACGAGCGCGTCTATCTGCCGGCGGCGGAGATGCTGCGGCAGCTTGGCTTCGAGTCCGTGCGGCTGATGACCAACAATCCGGAAAAGCTGCGCCAGCTCGCCCGCTGCGGCATCGCGGTGGTGGAGCGGGTGGCCCACATCTTCCCGGCCAACGGCCACAACGAGGCCTATCTCCGCACCAAGGCGGAACGCAGCGGCCATATGTTCTGACCGAAAGGCCGTGGCGAAAGACCGTGGCCGGCGGGGCAGGAATCGCCATGCCGGCCCGGCAGTTCTTGCCGGTCTCTTGCCGACCGGGCCGCGCTGGGAATCGGATTCCGGGTGCTGAGCGTCCGGATCCTCCCGAATCGGTCGATTCCGGTTCGGATCGAGCCCCCTGCCTTGGCACGCCGCTTGCTGTACCTGTCGTGACCACCGAGCCGGGAGACCGCCCATGGCCATCGACGCCACCACAATCGACAGCAGCGCCGTCCAGCGTCCGGCGCCGCGCGAAAAGGCGTCGCCGGTCATCAGCGACGGCCACAACGGCGGCCCGGTGGAAATCCAGGGCGACATGTCCTTCTGGGACTTCCTGGACATCATCAACCCGCTGCAGCACATCCCGATCGTCAGCACCATCTATCGCGAGATCACCGGCGACACCATCCAGCCGTCCATGCGGATCATGGGCGACATGCTGTATGGTGGCGTGATCGGTGGCATGGCCTCCATCGCCAACGCGGTGGTCGAACAGGCGACGGGCCAGGATGTCGGCGAAACGGTCATGGCCTCGCTCGGCTTTGGGGGCGGTGACCATCCCGCCGCCTCCACCGCCGTCGCGGACGCCTCGGGGGGGCCGGCGGCGTCCGGCTCCCCCGCGGAGGCCCCCGCGGGGCCGCAACAGGCGCAACAGGCTGCCGCCGGCGGACTTGCCGCCGCGCTGGCCGCCGCCAAGCCCGCCGATCTCGGGTCGGCGCCGCCGCAGCCCGCCGCCGGGCAGCCGATCCGACTTGCGGCCGCCACCTCCGCCGCCAAATCCGCAGATGCCTCGCCGGTTCTGGCGGCGCAGCTCGCGGCCGGGGCGGCTCCTCATCCCAGCAAGATGCCGGCGCGCGACACGCCGCTGGCCAGTTCCGCGCTGGCGAAGCACAGCGTGCCCCGCTATGCGGCACCGGTCCCCGGAGCGGTGACCGCCAACGCGCGCACCGCCGGTGCGACGGCGGCCAATGGCGGCCAGCCCCAGCCCCAGCCGGCCGCCGGCCAGCCGGGCGGCCAGCCCACCGATGCCGCCGCCGGGCCGGCCCCGGTCGCGCCGGACATGCTGTCGGAGACGATGATGCGCAACCTCGCCAAGTATGAGCAGTCGCGCAAGGCGGCGCAGGGTGCCGCGAGCAGCACCACGCGGGTGTCGGGATGAGCATCGAGATCACCGTGACGCCGGATGAAGGCGGCAAGGACGGCGCACAGGTCACCACCGGCCGGCTGCGCTGGCCGGGCGGCGAGGCGCCCTGTGTGCTGGGCCGCGGCGGCGTCCGTGCCGACAAGCGGGAGGGCGACGGCGCCACCCCCGTCGGCCGCTTCCCGCTGCGTCGCGTGCTGTGGCGTGCCGACCGGCTGGCTCCGCCGGAGACCGGGCTGCCGCTCCACCCCATCGCCGAGCATGACGGCTGGTGCGACGCGCCGGAGGATCCCGCCTACAACCGTCCGGTCATCCGGCCCTATCCCGCCAGCCACGAGGAGATGTGGCGGGACGATCATGTCTATGACGTCGTGGTGGTGATGGGACACAATGACGACCCGGTGGTGGCGGGGCTGGGCAGCGCCGTGTTCCTGCACCTCGTCCGCCCGGATCGCGCGCCGACCGCCGGCTGCGTCGCGCTGGCGCCCGACGACATGCTGCGCCTGCTGAAGGATTGCGGGCCGGGAAGCGCGCTGAGCGTCGCCGGCCCGGACGGCCGATGAAGCACCCGATGAAGCGGCCGACTATTGCGCCGGATAGGGGCGCGCGCCGAAAATCGCCGTGCCGACCCGCACATGGGTGGCGCCGAAGCGGACCGCCGTCTCGTAATCGCCGCTCATGCCCATGCTGATTTCCGACAGCCCCAGCCGGCGGGCCATCTCCGCCAGCAGGGCGAAATGCATCGCCGGCTCGTCGTCCACCGGCGGGATGCACATCAGCCCGGTGACGGGCAGCCCCAGCCGGTCGCGGCAGTCGGCCAGGAAGGCCTCCACCTCCGCCGGAGCGAGGCCGGCCTTCTGCGGTTCCTCGCCCGTGTTGACCTCGATCAGGCAGCGCGGGCGGCGGCCGGACTTCGCCATCTCCTCCGCCAGCGCCTCCGCCAGTTTCGGGCGGTCCAGCGTCTGGATCACGTCGAACAGGGCGACGGCGTCCTTGACCTTGTTGGTCTGCAGCGGACCGATCAGGTGCAGCTCCAACTCGGGGAAACGCTCCTTCAGCGCCGGGAACTTGGCCTTGGCCTCCTGCACCCGGTTCTCGCCGAACACGCGCTGGCCGGCGGCGAGCGCCTCCTCCACCGCTTCGGCCGGATGGGTCTTCGATACGGCGACCAGCGTCACCGAGCCGTCGCCGCGCCCGCAGGCCGATGCCGTTTCCGCAATGGCGCGGCGCACCGAGTCGAGCCGTCCCGCCACGCTGTCCGCAGTGGCGGAACCGCCTGCTTCGGCGCCGATTTGCGTATCTCTGCCAGTGCCCTGCGTCGTCGTCATGGCCGCCCCCAATCCGGTCGCTGCGGGTGTACAGCGCTTCCGCGGCGTGTTAGCGGACGGTCGGCGGAAACGCAAGCGCCCCAAGCGACCATGCCCTTTGCGTCCGGATCGCCGGTGCGGGGGATCGTCATCGTTTTTGCACATCGAGGAGACCTCCGCATGCGGAGTCCGTATCGTTCCCTGCTCTCCGTCCTGACGTCGGTGGCCCCTGCCGGCCTCCTTGCTGCCGCGGTCGCCATCTGGTCCGTCGCCACTCCCGCCCACGCCGAAGACCATGCGAAGCCGGCTCCCAAAACCGCAACGCCCAAGGCTGAGACCAAGGCGAAGCCCGGCGCCAAGAACGACAAGGCCAAGCTGATGCTCGGCTCGCCGATGACCAAGGTGCGCTTCAGCGAGCCTGCCTTTCCGCTGACGGACGACGGCACCTATCGCGCCTTCATGGACAGGATTCTGGACGAATACGACCGCCGCTGCGTGCGGCAGGAGCAGTTCGGCTGGGAAATCGCGAAGGACGACCAGGAGCGGCTGGACTATATCTTCCAGGGGACGATGGCGAATTACGGCCGTCTTGGCTTTCTGCTGGGGGAAATCCACCCCAAGTCCGTGACCGATCCGGAAACCATCGCCTTCCTCGCCGACCGCAACAAGGAGCGCTACCTGCTGGTCTGGACGCCGCTGGAGTCGTCGGTGCTGTTCATGATGTGCGATACCGCGGCCAAGGATGCCAAGGCCGACCAGCCGAAATCCGCTCCGAAGAAATAGGGCGGTCCGGAATGACGGAAAAGGCGGCGGATTTCTCCGCCGCCTTTCGCGTTCGTGCCGTCCGGAACCGCGCGCGCTCAGAAAGCGAAGCGGGTGTCCCACAGGACGATGTTGGCGTCGTTGTTCACGCCGCCGACCTTGTTGTCGAGATAGCTGTATTCCAGACCCGTGGTCAGGCCCGGCGCCACGGTGTAGGTCACGCCGGCCTGCCAGACATGGGCACGGGAATTCAGTCCGGCGAAGTTGCTGTCGATGCCCTTGGCGTCGGTGTAGGTGGCGGCCAGGATGAGCGGACCCATCGTGTAGTTGGCGCCGACGATCCACACCTGCTGATCGTCCACGCCGCGGGTGCCGGTGGCATAACCGCTGTCGCCGCTGAAGGCGTAGCTGCCGCCGACCTTGAAGTTGGCGTAGGACACATTGGCGCCGACATGGACAGAGGACAGGTCCTCGAGCCCGCTGGCCGCCTTGGCGAACTGGTAGGCGGCGCTCGCCTCCACGCCGAAACCGCCGAACGCGCCCTTGTAGGTCGCCTGGACCTCGGCCATGTCGCGATAGGCGGTGGTGTCCTTGCGGCGGTTCACGTCGGTGTTGCTGCTGCCGTACACCGGGGTGTAGGCGGCGCCGACCTGGAACCCGGCGAAGCTCGGCGTCAGGTAGACGATCTTGGTGCTGGCATCGCCCGACTCCAGCGTGCGCAGGTTGCCCAGCACATAGGGGGCGCCGCTGGCGTTCACGTAATAATTCAGGAACTGGGCGTCGGGCGAACCTTCGATGCCTTCGACGTTCGGGCCGATGATGCCGTATTCGTCCGACAGGCCGTTGATCACGCCGGCCTGCACCGTGCCGAAGCCACCGTTCACGAAGATGAAGGCGCGGTCGCTGTCGGTGCTGCGGTTGTTGGCGGTGCCGTTGTTGGCACGCAGGCGCAGGCGGGCGCCGTATTCCAGGCCGTTGTCGGCCTTGGCCGTCGGGGTGATGTTGAGGCGGAAGCGGTTGGCGAACTCGGTCTGGCGCAGGCCGTTGTCATTGTCCTGGTCGACATAGGCGCCCTGGAACCAGGCGTCGCCACCCAACAGGATATCGAACTTGGCCTGGGCCGAGGCGGTGCCGCAGCCGGCGGCGAGGGCGACGGCTGCACAGCCGATGACGAGAGAGCGCTTCATGGCATGTCATCCTGGATGCATGCGCCCCATCGGAGAGAGGCGCGAGCGGTGTCTTCTGCTCCAAGATTTAATCCCGCTATCCAGCGGCGGACAAGTGACAGAGATGGTGGAAGTCTCCGCATCCCAAGGACAGTGACGGGAAAAACACGCACTCCCGGATCGTTTGAATTCATATGCTAAGTATTTGACGATTTTCCGGCGATGGCTTGCAAGGAGATCAAGGTTTTACCTGAAAGAGGTAAGTCTCTCGGTGGGCGTTCCGTGGTGGCCCTGTGCGCCGGTGGGCAAAACGGGGCAGGGCATCCGGGAGAACAAAAAAAGAGGCGGCGGATTTCTCCGCCGCCTTCGCGTCTGCTGCCAGGAGCCTGCTTCTTAGAAAGCGAAGCGGGTATCCCACAGAACGATGTTGGCATCGTTGTTGACGCCGCCCGACTTGTTGTCGACGAAGCTGTACTCCAGGCCCGTGGTCAGGCCGGGGGCGACGGTGTAGGTCACGCCGGCCTGATAGATGTGGGCGCGGGCATAATCGGCGGCGGTGGCGGCACCGGTGCCGACATTGGCGCCCTTGGCGTCGGTGTAGGTGGCGGCCAGGATCACCGGACCCAGGGTGTACTGGGCACCGACCAGCCAGACCTGGTTGTCGTCGACACCGGTATGGCCCTTGCGATAGCCGCTGTCGCCGCTGAAGGCATAGCTGCCGCCGAGGGCGAAGGCGCCGTAGGAGATGGTGGCGCCGGTGTGGACCGACGACAGGTCTTCGAAGCCGGTCGGGGCCTGGGCGAACTGATAGGCGACGCTGGCTTCCAGGCCGACGCCGCTGAAGGCGCCCTTATAGTAGGCCTGGATTTCACCCATGTCGTTGTAGGTGACGTTCTTGCGGCGGTTCACGTCCGTGCCGCTGCTGCCGTAGGTCGGCGTGTAGGCGGCCGACAGCTTGAAGCCGGCGAAGCTCGGGGTCGAGTAGACGATCTTGGTGCTGGCGTCGCCCGACTCGAGCGTGCGCAGCGCGCCGGTCACGTACGGCAGCGAGGTCACGCCGTAGTAGAGGCCGTAGAAGCCGTCCGGGCTGCCCGAGATGCCGTCGACGTTCGGGCCGATGACGCCCGAGTCGTCCGACGGGCCGTTGGTCACGCCGGCCTGCACCGAACCGAAGGTGCCGTTCACGAAGACATAGGCGCGGTCGTAGTCGGTGCTGCGCGCGTTGTTGGTGCCGTTGCTGGCACGCAGACGCAGGCGGGCGCCGTATTCGAGGCCGTTGTCGGCCTTGGCCGTCGGGGTGACGGTCAGGCGGAAGCGGTTGGCGAACTCGGTCTTGCGCAGGCCGTTGTCATTGTCCTGGTCGACATAGGCGCCCTGGAAGAAGGCGTCGCCGCCCATCAGGACGTCGAACTTGGACTGGGCCGAGGCGGTGCCGCAGCCGGCGGCGAGGGCGACGGCTGCGCAGCCGATAACGAGAGAGCGCTTCATGGATTGCCATCCTTGTGCGTACGCCCCGTTTGACCGGGAGCGGCGGTTGTCTTGTCGGCCGTGACCGTCCGGTCGGGGCCCTTATGGGAATGACTTAATCGCGAGTTGTTTTGGCCGACAAGGGGGAAACTGACGTGCCTTCACGCATCCGCAACACAGTTGCGAGAAAAGCACACCAGTAACTCTCTGAAAAGAAAGGGGAAATTGGTTTTGCCGCTTTTTTGACGCACATGTGGCCCAGGATTTGGGCATCCTGCCCGCGCAGCAGGCACAAAATTGGACACAAAAAAAGAGCGGTGGCCGAAGCCACCGCCCTCTCTTTCCGTTTCCGGACGTTCGATCGAAGGATCGATTAGAACGCCAGGATGGTGCGGACGAGCACGACGTTGCCCTTGTCGCTGAGCGCCGAGGTCTCGGCGTCCAGGTCGAAGTAGTCGTACTGAGCCTGCAGGGTCAGACCCGGAGCGACGGTGTAGCCGACGCCGATTTCGTAGACCTGCAGCTCACGGTCGCCAGCCAGGGCCACCGAGCCGGCGTCCTTGCCGTTCTTGTAGTTGGCGCCGACGACGATCGGGCCGGTGGTGTACTGAGCGCCGACAACCCAGTTACGGGTCGACTCGGCGAACAGGCCGGTACGGTCGTTCAGGCCCGACTTGCCGAAGTCGGTGTAGCTGCCGCCGACGCTGAAGCCGGCGTAGCCGACCGTGGCGCCGACCTGCCAAGCGTTCAGGTCCTTGTAGTTCGAACCGGCGACGTTGTCGACGGCCTGGCCCCAGTAGTAGCCAGCGCTGCCCTTGACGGTCACGCCGCCGAAGGTGTTGTTGTAGTTCGCACCGACTTCGACCATGTCGGTGTAGGTGCCGTTGCCGCCGCCGGCGAAGGTGCCGACCGGCTTGACGCGGTTCACGTCCGTGCCCGAGCTGTCGTTACGCGGGGTGTAGCTGGCGCCCAGCTGCAGACCGGCGAAGCGCGGGGAGAAGTAAACGATCTTGGTGGCGTTGCCGTCCGGGTTCAGCGACGGCCAAATGATGCTGTTGCCGGTAACGGTCGTGGCCGGGCCGTTGCCACCGATGTTGGTGTTCGGGCCGAAGTAGTTCTGGACCTGGTCGACGAGGGCCAGCGGCAGGTAGTCGGTCGGCGCCGAGACGTAGGTCTCGTCGTTGAACGAGTTGGTGACGCCCATGCGGACCTGACCGAAGGTGCCCTGCGCGAAGATGTAAGCGCGGTCAGCGTCGGTGGTACGGGCGTTGTTGGCGCCGGAGTTGGCACGGATGCGCATGCGGGCACCGTACTCCAGGCCGTTATCGGCCTTGGCGGACGGGATGATGTTGATGCGCATGCGGTTGCGGAATTCGGTCGAGCGCAGGCCGGAGTCCAGATCCTGATCGACGTAGCCGGCCTCAAAGTAGGCGTCGCCGCCGACCTTGACTTCGAACTTGGCCTGAGCGTTGGCGGCGCCAGCGCCGAGGGCGAGAGCGGCGGCGGCGGCGCCGGCCAGCAGATAACGGGTCATGATTTTTGCCTCCATCCTGGCAGCAGATGTTTCAGCCTGGTTGACGTCCTGGCTGAGACTTTCGTACGCACCCCAGCCCTTGCCAGCAAGCGGCAAATCTCCCCGATTGCTGCATTGGGGGGACAGTGTGTCGCACGGAGCACACTAAGAAGGCCCCCCTGTCCGCCCCGCCACAGTCGAAGCCGGCAGACCCCGCCTGTTGTCGTCCTGTTGTCGCGAGGCGGGGCAAAGACGCTTCCGCTGTTGCGTGGGGCCGTCCACTTATGGTCTGTTCACCGGCATTCCGCGCGTGACTCGCGCGCGGCATCCCCATTTCTGAACCGGGTTCCCGACCATGCGCCGTTCGACCGCCCTTCGCCTTGTCCCTGTACTGCTCGCGGCTTCCGTCTCGATCGCCGGCTGCGCAAGCTGGGGCGGCAAGACCGAAACCGTCGAAGAGCAGATGAAGAACAAGGACTACAAGTTCGGCAGCCTGCTCGGCACCGACGGCGGCCTGAACCTGTTCGGCAAGAACAAGCGCGGCGGCGACCAGGACAGCGCCGGCGGCATCGGCGTCAACAGCTTCCTGTGGCGCGCCTCGCTCGACACGCTGTCCTTCATGCCGATCGCCTCGGCCGATCCGTTCGGCGGCGTGATCCTGACCGACTGGTACACCCCGCCCGAGTCGCCGAACGAGCGCTTCAAGGTCAACCTCTACATCATGGACCGCCAGCTGCGCGCCGACGGCGTGCGGGTGTCGGTGTTCCGCCAGCAGCGGACCGGCAACGACTGGCGCGAGATCGCTGTCGGGCCGGAGACCGCCGGCCAGCTGGAGGATGCGGTGCTGACCCGCGCCCGCCAGCTTCGCGTCTCGCAGAACGCCGCCGCCCGCTGACGCGGCGGCCGGCCCCTCCGGCCGCCCCTGGGCGGTCCCCCGGGCTTTCGAGCATCTGGTACAACGGAAAACGGCGTCGCGGTCATGTCGCGTTACAATGTCAAGGAAACCGAGGCGAAGTGGCAGGGCGTGTGGGACGGCAACGGCTGTTTCACCGCGCGCGAGGACGCCTCCCGGCCCAAATACTATGTGTTGGAGATGTTCCCCTATCCGTCGGGGCGCATCCACATGGGCCACGTCCGCAACTACACCATCGGCGACGTGATCGCGCGCTTCAAGCGCGCCAAGGGCTTCAACGTCCTGCATCCGATGGGCTGGGACGCCTTCGGTTTGCCGGCCGAGAACGCCGCCCTTGAGAAGAAGGTCCACCCGGCCGCCTGGACGCGCGAGAACATCGCGACCATGCGCGGGCAGCTGAAGACGATGGGCCTGTCCATCGACTGGGACCGCGAGATCGCCACCTGCGACGTGGAGTATTACCGCCACGAGCAGAAGATGTTCCTGGATTTCCTGAAGGCGGGCCTCGCCTACCGCAAGGAATCCTGGGTGAACTGGGACCCGGTGGACAACACCGTGCTGGCCAACGAGCAAGTGATCGACGGCCGCGGCTGGCGCACCGGCGCGCTGGTGGAAAAGCGCAAGCTGTCGCAGTGGTTCCTGAAGATCACCGCCTATGCCGAAGACCTGCTGAAGGGGCTGGAGACGCTGGACCGCTGGCCCGAGCGCGTCCGCGTCATGCAGGAGAACTGGATCGGCAAGTCCACCGGCGTCCGCTTCCGCTTCAAGATCAAGGGGCGCGAAGAGGAGCTGGAGGTCTTCACCACCCGTCCGGACACGCTGTTCGGCGCCTCCTTCGCCGCGATCTCCCCGAATCACCCGCTGGCCGCCGAACTGGCCGCCTCCAGCCCGGAACTGGCCGAGTTCATCGCCGAGTGCAACCGGCTGGGCACCAGCGAGGAAGCGATCGAGACGGCGGAGAAGCGCGGCTTCGACACCGGCCTGAAGGTCGTGCATCCCTTCGATCCGTCGTGGGAGCTGCCGGTCTATGTCGCCAACTTCGTGCTGATGGAATACGGCACGGGCGCGATCTTCGCCTGCCCGGCCCATGACCAGCGCGACCTGGATTTCGCCCGCAAGTACGGTCTGCCGGTCCGTCCGGTGGTGATCCCGGCCGACGCCGACCCGGCGGCCTTCGATGTCGGGACCGAGGCCTACACCGGCCCCGGCGTGCTGCGGAACTCCGCCTTCCTCGACGGGCTCGACACCGAGTCGGCCAAGGAAGAGGCCGGCAAGCGGCTGGAGGCGGCCGGCCAGGGCGAGCGCACCACCCAGTACCGCCTGCGCGACTGGGGCGTGTCGCGCCAGCGCTATTGGGGCTGCCCGATCCCGGTCATCCACTGCGAATCCTGCGGCATCGTCCCGGTTCCGGACGACCAGCTGCCGGTCGTGCTGCCGGAGGACGTGACCTTCGACAAGCCCGGCAACCCGCTGGCCCACCACCCGACCTGGAAGCACACCAGCTGCCCGACCTGCGGCAAGCCGGCGCTGCGCGAGACCGACACCTTCGACACCTTCATCGAGTCGTCCTGGTATTTCGCCCGCTTCTGCTCGCCGAAGACCGAGGATGCGGCCTTCACCCGCGACTCGGTCGATTACTGGCTGGGCGTCGACCAGTATATCGGCGGCATCGAGCATGCGGTCCTGCATCTGCTCTACAGCCGCTTCTGGACGCGCGCGCTGAAGACCTGCGGCTATCTGGATCTGGAGGAGCCGTTCACCGGCCTGTTCACCCAGGGCATGGTCAACCACGAGACCTACAAGGACGCCGGCACCGGCGCCTGGCTGGCCCCGACCGACCTGACGAAGAACGACAAGGGCGAATGGGTCCGGGCCGACAGCGGCGCGCCGGTCAATGTCGGCCGCGTCGAGAAGATGTCGAAGTCCAAGAAGAACGTGGTGGACCCGGCGCACATCATCGGCACCTATGGCGCCGACGCCGCCCGCCTGTTCATGCTGTCCGACAGCCCGCCGGAACGCGACCTGGAATGGACCGAGGCCGGCATCGACGGCGCCTGGCGCTACATCAACCGCCTGTGGCGGATGGTGACCGAGGCGCCGGTGGAACTGCCGGCCGCCGGTGCTCCGAGACCTGAGTCGTTCGGCCCGAAGGCCGAAGCCGCCCGCCGCCTGGTCCACAAGACCATCGCCGGCGTGTCGGAGGATCTCGACAAGTTCCGCTTCAACAAGGCGGTCGCCCGTGTCCGCGAGCTGTCCAACGCGCTCGGCGAGCTGGACGGCACCGGCGAGGGCGAGGCCTGGGTCCTGCGCGAAGGCTTCGAGTCGCTGGTCCGTCTCGTCGGCCCGATGATGCCGCATCTGGGCGAGGAGCTGTGGGCGCAGCTGGGGCACGCCACCCTGCTGGCCGATCAGCCCTGGCCCGAGGCCGACCCCGCCCTGGTGGTGGAGGACAGCGTCAAGATCGCGGTCCAGGTCAACGGCAAGCTGCGCGCCACGCTGGAGCTGCCGCGCGACATGGACAAGAACGCGGCGGAGCAGGCGGCGCTTGCCGATGCCAACGTCCAGCGCGCCATGGACGGCAAGCCGGCGCGCAAGGTCATCGTCGTCCCGAACCGGGTGATCAATGTCGTCGTCTGATTTCAGACCGTACCGCCGGAGCCCGTTCCGCCAGACCGTGGCGCGGGGGCTGTTCGCCCTCGCGCTCGGTTTGTCCGCCATGTCGCTGTCGGGCTGCGGTTTCCAGCCGCTCTATGGCGGCAAAGGGGTTGGTGCCGCCGCGTCCGACCGGCTGATGGAGGTCGACATCGCGTCGATCCCCAACCGGGAAGGGCAGAAGCTCCGCAACCTGCTGATCGACAACTTCTATCCGTCGGAGCGGCCGAGCAATCCGCGCTACCGGCTGGATGTGGCGCTGTCGGCGTCGGAGCAGAAGCTGGCCCTGCAGAAGGACGCCACCGCGGTGCGCGCCCAGCTGCTGGTCAACGCCCCCTACCGGCTGACCGATACCCAGACCGGTCAGGTGGTGTTCCAGTCCAGCTCGCGCTCGATGATCAGCTACAACACGCTGGAACAGCATTACGCCGCCATCGTGACGATGCAGAACGCCTATGACCGGGCGTTGGAGGACATTTCCAGCGACATCACCACCCGCGTCGCCATGTATCTCGGCCGCGGGTCCTGACCGGCCGGGGATGCACGAGTGAAGCTCCAGCCCAAGGCGATCGACGGTTTTCTGCGCAGCCCGGACCGCAAGGTTCGGGCGGTGCTGCTTTATGGCCCCGACTCGGGCCTCGTCCGTGACCGCGCCCAGACGCTGGGCAAGACGGTGGTGCAGGACCTGTCCGATCCGTTCCGCGTCGCCGAGTTCCTGGGGCGCGCCATCGCCGACGATCCGGCGCGGCTGGCGGACGAGGCCGCGGCGATCTCCTTCACCGGCGGCCGGCGCCTGATCCGTGTCCGCGACGCGGAAGACAACAGCACCGCCGCCTTCACCGCCTTCCTCGAGAATTTGCCGCCGGGCGACAGCCTGGTTGTGGTCGAGTCGGGCGACCTTTCGGCCCGCTCCAAGCTGCGGCTTCTGTTCGAGGGGGCGGACGCCGCCGCCGCGATTCCCTGCTATGTGGAGGAGGAGGCGTCGCTCGGCCGCGTCATCGCCGACATCCTGCATGGCCACGGGCTGACCGCCGATCCCGACGTGCTGAGCTTCCTGGCCGCCAACCTCGTCGGCGACCGCATGGTGGCCCGTGGCGAGGCGGAGAAGCTGGCGCTCTATATGGGCGACGGGAAACGCGTGCGGCTGGAGGATGCCCAGGCCTGCATCGGCGACAGCGCCGCCCTGTCGATGGATGAGCCGGTGTGGGCGGCGGCGGAGGGTGATTTCGCCACGCTCGACCGCTCGCTGGCGCGGCTGTTCGCCGAGGGCACCTCGCCGGTGCCGATCCTGCGCGGCGCCCAGCGCCATTTCCAGCGCCTGCAACTGCTCACCGCCCAGGTCGCCGCCGGCAAGTCGCCGGAGGCCGCCGTCGAGTCGCTGCGCCCGCCGGTCTTCTTCAAGCTGAAGACCCGGCTGGTCAAACAGGCGCGCCACTGGTCGCCCAACCATGTCCGGCAGGCGCTGGAACGGCTGGTCGATGCCGAGGCCGACTGCAAGCGCACCAACATGCCGGACGAGACGCTGTGCGCCCGCGTGCTGTTCCAGCTCGCGTCGTTGGGCGCGCGGCGTTAAGGGGCGCTGACTTGACCATTGGGGGCCGCGCGCTATCTGGCGGGGCATGAGCGACGCCACATACACCGCGCCACCGCCCGCCCCCTTCCGGGTGCGCTGGTGGCAACCCCTGCTGTTCTGGGTCATCGTCAACGCCTGGGGCTTCGTCGAGCGCGGCGGCCAGCCCTTCGCCGGGCACCAGACGTCGCCGCTGCAGCCGCCGGGCTGGGTGTTCCCGGTGATGTGGTTCACGCTGAACGTCTTCCAGATCTGGGGCGACATCCGCCTGCTCGACCCGGCGCGGCGGATCCGCAGCCGTGGCCTGCTGATCGGCCTTCAGGCGGTGACCTGGGTGATCTACGCCACCTTCAGCCTCGTCTATTTCACGCTGGGCAGCTCGATCCTCGCCGCGGCCTGGACGGTGTCCTTCTTCGTCATCACCTCCCTCTGCATCGCGCTGGTGGCACGGGACGACCGCAGCATCGCCCTGATCTGGACGCCGCTGATCCTGTGGACCGGCTTCGCATCGGTGGTCGGCATCCACAACGCGCTCATCAACCCCGATCCGCTGTTCGGCACCGCGGCCCTCTGGGGATAATACCCGGATAAAAACCTTGCATCGAATATCACCCGGGTATAACCAGTCGGGAACGATGACGCATGCGGTGAGGCTGGACATGGTTGGCAAAGAGGATCGCAAGGCGGCGGTGGCGGCCTACAAGGAGCGCAAGAGCGTGGCCGGCGTGTTCGCCGTCCGCTGTGCGTCTGCCGGTATGGTGTGGGTGGGCGGCGCGCCCGATCTCGACAAGATCCAGAACCGCCTGTGGTTTCAGCTGAAGATGGGCGGTTGTCCGCACCGCAGCCTGCAGGCGGCATGGAACGCCCATGGGCCTGAGTCGCTGGCTTTCGAAATCGTCGAGCGTCTGGAGGACGAGGACCTCGCCTTCGCCCGCGCCGCCGCGCTGAAGGCGCGTGTCGCCCATTGGGTGGCGGCGCTGGGGGCTGAGGCGATCTGAGCGGAAGCGCTCAGCCCCGGTAGTCGTGGACCCGTCCGGTGAAGTCGGTCACGCGATAGCTGTCCTCGCCCTGCTTCTCGATCCAGGCCGCGGCGGCGGGGGCCTTTCCGTGGCCGCCGGGGATGTCGAGGACGTAGGTGGGCTGGCACAGGCCGGACAGCCGGCCGCGCAGGCCGGTCACCAGCGCCTGCCCCTCCGCCAGGGTCGGGCGGAAATGGCTGGTGCCGGCGGCAAGGTCGGGGTGGTGCAGGTAATAGGGCTTCACCCGGTTGCGGACGAGACCGCGGAACAGGGCCTCCAGCGCCGCGTGGCTGTCGTTGATGCCCTTCAGCAGCACGGTCTGGCCGACCAGCGGGATGCCGGCCTCCACCAGCCGGGCCAGAGCGGCGCGCACCGGCGGGGTCAGCTCATCGGCATGGTTGATGTGGACGGCGACCCAGGTGGCGAGGTCGGGGGCGGTCAGCGCCTCCAGCAGCTCCGGGGTGATGCGCTCCGGGTCGGCGGCGGGGATGCGGCTGTGCAGGCGGACGATGCCGACATGCCGCATGGCCGACAGCGCCTGGACGATTTCCCGCAGCCGGCGCGGCGACAGCAGCAGCGGATCACCGCCGGTGATGACGACCTCCCAAACCTCCTGGTGGTCGCGGATATAGGCCAGCGCCGCATCCAACTCGTCGGCGGTCAGCGCCTCGCCGCCGGGACCGACCATCTCGCGGCGGAAGCAGAAGCGGCAATAGACGGCGCAGGCATGCAGCGGCTTGAGCAGCACCCGGTCGGGATAGCGGTGGACGATGCCCTTCACCGGACTGCGCGCGCCGTCGCCGATGGGGTCTTCCAGCTCTTCGGGCGTGCTGTACGCCTCGGCGGGGGAAGGGACGTACTGGGCGTAGAGGGGATCCTGCGGGTCCGTACGTCCGGCCAGCGTCTCGCGCAGGTACGGGGTCACCGCCACGGCATAGCGGTCGGCGACCGTACGTACGGCGTCGCCGGCCTCCGGCGTCATCAGCCCGGCGGCCACCAGATCGGAAACGCTGTGCAGGGCCTTCATCGCTCTTTCCCGCTTCGACGGAATGGGTCATGTAGGAAAGCGACCGCTCTTACTCCTGCGAGACCCATGCTGTCGACTCTTCCCCGCCTGATCGGCCACCGCGGCGCCAAGGAAAGCGCCCCGGAAAACACCCTCGCCTCGATCCGCGAAGCCGCCCGCCAGGGCGCCCGCTGGGTGGAGGTGGATGTCATGCTGACCCGCGACCAGCGGCCGGTGCTGATCCATGACGACACGCTGGACCGCACCACCACCGGCACCGGCGCCGTGCCGCTGCTGGATCTGGCGGCGTTGCAGCAGCTCGACGCCGGACGCTGGTTCGATGCCGCCTTCGTCGGCGAACGGGTGCCGACGCTGGAAGAGGCGGTGGAGCTGATCCGCGAGTTGGGCCTGGGGCTGAACCTGGAGATCAAGCCCTATCCGGGGCAGGAGGAGGCCACGGCGGAGGTGGCGCTGAACACCCTGCGCCCGCTGTGGCCGTCCGACCGGCCGCTCCTGCTCTCCAGCTTCGAGGTGCCCTGCCTGGAGGTGGCGCAGCGCCTGTGGCCGGAGATCCCGCGCGGCTATCTGCTGTGGGACCCGCCGGCCGATTGGGCCGCCATCGCCGACCGTATCGGGGCGGCCACCCTGAATGTCGACCAGAGCCGACAGACCGCCGACAGCGTGGCGGAATACCGTGCCACCGGCCGGCCGGTGCTGTCCTACACCGTCAACGACGCCGAGCGCGCCCGGACGCTGTTCGGTTGGGGCGTGGCGGCGGTCTTCACCGACGCGCCCGGCCGGCTGGCGCGGGAACTGGGGCCGCTCGCCTGATCGGACACCTGATGATCCGCCTGATGATCCGCCGGGGGACCGGTCGACACGCTGACGCTTCCGTTCGCAACTGCGGCAAATCGTGAACGTTTTTTGCGCGGGGGGGATGAATCCGCTCGTAGGGCGCGCCAATTCCCCATATATAGAACCGCACTGGCGATCCCGCCGGAACCCACGCGGATTCCGGTGGAGCCTTTCGTCGTCTGGTAGTCCGCCGCTTTGGTCCGGCGTCCCACGGGATGCCACGTTCGGTCTTTGGAGGGTTCGTTGAAGGCGTTGAAGCCGTTGCCGATGTCCGGCCGGGAGGTTTTGCCGCTCGTCGAGGGTGGCAAGGGTATTGCCGTATCCAACGGCGAAAGCTCCGGCGCCTGGGCGGCGGCCGGCGGGATTGGCACCTTCTCGGGTGTCAACGCCGACAGCTATGATGAGAACGGCAACCTTCTGCCGCAGATCTACAATGGCAAGACACGGCGCGAGCGCCATAACGAGCTGATCGCCTTCGGCATCGAGGGCGGCATCGCCCAGGCGCGCATCGCGCACGAGACGTCGAACGGCAATGGCCGTATCCACATGAACGTCCTGTGGGAGATGGGCGGCGCCGAGCATATCCTGCACGGCGTGCTGGAAGGCTCCCAGGGTCTGATCCATGGCGTCACCTGCGGCGCCGGCATGCCCTACAAGGTCGCCGAGATCGCCGTGCGCTACGGCGTCCATTACTATCCGATCGTCTCGTCGGCCCGCGCCTTCCGCGCGCTGTGGCTGCGCGCCTACCACAAGTTCCGCGACCATCTGGGCGGCGTGGTGTACGAGGATCCGTGGCTGGCCGGCGGCCACAACGGCCTGTCCAACTCGGAAGACCCGCAGAAGCCGGAGGATCCGTTCCCCCGCGTCCTGGCCCTGCGCCAGATGATGAACAGCTTCGGCCTGAACGACACCCCGATCGTGATGGCGGGCGGCGTCTGGTGGCTGTCGGAGTGGGAAGACTGGCTCGACAACCCGGACCTGGGTCCGGTCGCCTTCCAGTTCGGCACCCGTCCGCTGCTGACCCAGGAGAGCCCGATCTCCATGGCGTGGAAGCGCAAGCTGGTCGCGCTGCAGCCGGGCGACGTCTTCCTGAACCGCTTCTCCCCCACCGGCTTCTATTCGTCGGCGGTGAAGAACCCGTTCCTGCTGGATTTGATGGGGCGGTCCGAACGTCAGGTCGCCTATCTGTCCAAGCCGGTGGGCGAGCATTCGGCCGAATTCCCGGTCGGTCCGCGCGGTCGCCCGGTCTATGTGACCGAAAGCGACAAGCAGCGCGCCGAGGGCTGGCTGTCCCAGGGCTTCACCACCGCCCTGAAGACGCCGGACAGCACGCTGGTCTTCGTCACGCCCCAGCAGTCCGAGAAGATCCTGCACGATCAGGTCGACTGCATGGGCTGCCTGTCGGCCTGCGGTTTCTCCAACTGGGCGCAGAACGAGGAAGGGACGACAGGCAAGCGTGCCGATCCGCGCTCCTTCTGCATCCAGAAGACGCTTCAGGCGGTCAGCCACACCGACGATTGCGAAAACCAGCTGATGTTCGCGGGGCACAACGCCTACCGCTTCGCCAGCGATCCCTACTACAAGGACGGCTTCATCCCTACGGTGAAGCAGCTGTTCGAACGGATCGCCACCGGTTACTGACCGGGCGCATCATTGGACGGGCAAGGCCGCCGGCGGGAGACTGCCGGCGGCCTTTGCATTTGCCCGCCGCGCGTGTGTCGTCCGGTTGACGTCGGTGCGACAATAACTTGCGCGGCCTTTCCGAATAGTTTTACAGTTGAACGGATTGCGGCCATGTGCCGCGGTTCTGTCCCGGACCATGTGTTCGATCACGATGTCGACAGTACGGGGGCCACGCCCATGATGACCGCCGAACGTCCCTTCAAGCGAGTCCTCGACCGGCTGAACGGTGCCGGTCTGCGCCCGACCCGCCAGCGCCTCGGCCTTGCCCGGCTGCTGTTCGAAGCTTGCGATCGGCATGTCACCGCGGAGCAACTGCATGGCGAGGCGCTGGCCGCCGACCTGCCGGTTTCGCTGGCGACGGTCTACAACACGCTGAACCAGTTCACCGCCGCCGGCCTGCTGCGCGAGGTGGTGGTGGAGGCGGGAAAGTCCTATTTCGACACCAACACCAGCGACCACCACCATTTCTTCGTCGAATCCACCGGCCGGCTGGAGGACATCCCCGCCGACCGGCTGATGGTGCAGAACCTGCCGGCCGCTCCTGCCGGCACCCGCGTCGCCCGCGTCGACGTGATCGTCCGCCTGATCCAGGACGATTGCTGAACCGGTTTCGCGCTCAGTTCCCGTCGGCCGGCCCCGGTTCGGCGGAGTTCGGCGCACGGTCGACGAAGGGCCAGCGCATGAAGGCGAAGGCCCACACCGCCAGGACGTTGATGTAAGGGAACAGCAGAAGCAGGATCCACAGCGGACTGCGCCCTGCCTTGGCCAGGACCCAGCCGCCGGCGATCAGCATGTACATCGTGACGATCGAGCCGATCAGCAGTTCCCAGAAGCCCAGATGGATCACGGTCTCCGTCATGCCGTCCTCCGTGCCTTGACCTTGCGCGCCTGACGCGCCGGCAGGACCGGCCAGCGGCTGTGCGCCATCACGCCGATGGGAACGACATGCCCGAGCGGAACCAGCGAGAACAGGGCCCACAGCGGCGAAAAGCCGGCCCGCCGCAGGATGCGCGACAATGGCCAGACGATGGCGATCTGGAACAGCATCAGCCCCAAGAACGGCCCCTGACTCAGGCCATCGATGAAATCCTGCAGCATGCCGGTCCGGACCCTCCTCCACATCATTGTCGGGCAGAGAAGCGCGGGCGGGCGGCTTTGTCGAGCCAAACTTTTCCCGAACCGGGCTTCCGGCACCGCGTTTCAGGTTCTGCACGGATCAGGGGTATGCGAACGTGAAATGCCCCGCATCGACATGCTACAATTCGCCGCGTCCGGCCTTTCCGGCTTGACGTCGTTTTAGAATTCAGATGCGGCGGACCATTCTCATTGACGGATCTCTCCGAACCGGACGGTGACGCACACGGGAGACGGTGGCGCTTATCGTCCCTGCCGCCGGTCGCCGCATTGCGCATCGGTCTGCTTGTGGCGGTGATCGCCGGCTTCTGGCTGGTCGCCTACGCCGACCTTGACCGCGCGCGCGACCGGGCGATCCAGGACGGGCTGCGCCAGACCGTCAACCTGTCGATCCTTCTGGAGGAGGATGCCCGCCGCGTCATGGTCGTCGCCGGCTATTCGCTGCACATGATGGCGGAAAGCGGACGCATCACCGCTCATCTGCTGAGCGACACTGCAGGGCCGCCGGGCGCGGATGCCGGTCCCGGACCGGCGTTGCGGACCCTGCTGATCGTGGAGCGGGACGGGCGGGTGCGGCAGGCCGCCGGACTGGACGACCCCGCCTCGGTCGCCGGAACCCCGCTGGGCGACGCGGTGCGCGACGGTTCGGCGGCCTTCGTCGGGCCATACCAGACGGCCGACGGCGGCTGGCGGGCGGCGATGATCCGGCCGTTGAAGGACGGCAGCGGCGTGGCGGCGGCGGTGCTCGACCTCGACCGCTTCACCCGGCTCTACGCCAGCCAGACCATCGGGCCGCTCAGCATCATCCTGCTTTATCGCGAGAACGGCTCGGTCCTGGCCTTTTCGCGCACCGGCCTGCAGCTGGACCAGGACCGCGCCGCCTTCGCCGCCTTTCTGCCGCGGCTGCCCGCCGGGGAAGCCGCGCGGACGCTGTCCGGCTTCGACCCGGCGGAAGGGCGCGAGCGCATCGGCACGGTCCGCCGGGTTGCCGGGTTGCCGCTGTACGTCTATGTCCGCATCCGCACCGACGACGTGTTGGCCGGCTGGTACAACGACCGCTGGAAACGCGTCCTGGAAACCGCGGCGGTCTCGGTGGTGGTGACGCTGCTGGCCCTGCTGGCGTTGCGGCAGCTCGGGCGGCTGGAGACGACGACACTGGCGTTGCGGGCCAGCGACCGGCGGTCGCAGGCGCTGTTCGACAGCAGTTTCCAGATCATGGGGTTGCTGTCGCCCGATGGACGGGTTCTGGCGCTGAACCAGCCGGCCTGCGCGCTGGCCGGGCTGCCGGCCGAAGCCCTGGTCGGGCACCGCGCCTGGGAGTTCCGCGGCTGGGCCCGCACCGACGAGCTGGCGGCGGGATTCCGTCAATCCATCGAGAAGGCAGCATCGGGCCGCTTCGTCCGCTACGAGACCGACGTGGTCACCGGCGGCGCGACCCGTGTAATGGACGTGACGATCAAGCCGGTGTTCGACGACCGGGGCGCCGTGACGGTGCTGGTGGTCGAGGCGCGCGACATCACCGAACGGGTGGAGGCGGCCGCGCGGCTCGCCGCGGCACTCGATCAGGCGGAGGCCGCCAACCGCGCCAAGAGCGCCTTCCTGGCGACCATGAGCCACGAACTGCGCACCCCGCTGAACGCCATCATCGGCTTCTCGGACATCATGCTGCACGAGCTGTTCGGGCCGCTGGGCAGCCCGCGCTACCGCGACTATGCCCGCCATGTGCAGAACAGCGGCCGACACCTGCTCGACCTCATCAACGACGTGCTGGACATGTCGAAGCTGGAGGCCGGGCGCTACACGCTGGATGAAAGCTGGCTGGAGCCGGCGGGGACAATCGAGAATTGCCGGGCGCTGGCGGCGGTGCCGGCCGATGCCGGCGGCGTGCTGCTGGCGGTGGACTGCGCCCCCGGCCTGCCCAGCCTGCTGGCCGACGAGCGCGCGTTGCGGCAGGTGCTGCTGAACCTGCTGTCGAACGCGGTGAAATTCACCCCGCGCGGCGGCCGGGTGACGGTGAGCGCGGTGCGGGAAGAGGACGGCGGGATCGCCATCTCCGTGCGCGACACCGGCATCGGTATTCCGGCCGAGGCGCTGACCCGTATCCTGGAGCCCTTCCAGCAGGCCGACAGCAGCATCCCCGGACGGTTCGGCGGCACCGGGCTGGGGCTGTCGATCTGCCGCGATCTGATGGGCCTGCATGGCGGCTGCCTGTCGATCGACAGCGAGCCGGGCCGCGGCACCACCGCCACCATCCGCTTTCCGGCGACCCGCGTCGGCCCGCCGGTTGCGGCGGAAGGATTGCCGGCGTAAGCCTGTCGCCAACCAAGCCTGTTGGCTTTGAGGCGGATCGAAAGGCGGACGAGATGATCGGGAATGACGGAAAGCCGGTGTCCAAGGAGGAGGTGCGCAAGCACATCGCCGCCTACAACGGCCAGTCGCGCGGCTCCAAGGAATTCGCGGCGATCCCCCGTGCGCTGGTGACCATCCTCGATGGGCTGAAGCCGGGCAAGACCGGCTACGTCAAATGCCTGGACGGGCAGGTTCAGCTGTCGCGGCGCAAGGACAACAGCGTTTCGGCGGGCTGACAAAAGAAAAGCGCCCCTCCCCGAGACCGGGGAAGGGCGCTTTTCTCTTAACACCAGGCTGTCAGTGCTTGGCCGCGGCGGCGGCACCGATGCCGGTCTGGGAGCGGACGAACTGGTCCTCGAAAGCCTCGCGCTCGGCACGGGCCGACGCGCTGCTGTCCAGCTTCGACACGATGATGGTGACGAGGAAGGCCAGCGTCATCGAGAACAGGGCCGGCTGCTCGTAGGGGAAGATCGGCGCCGGGTTGTTCAGCACCACGACCCACACGGCATTCGACAGGATCACCAGCGTGACCGCGGAGATCAGGCCGGCGATGCCGCCCGCCAGCGCGCCGCGGGTGGTCAGCCCCTTCCAGTACATCGACAGGATCAGCACCGGGAAGTTCACCGACGCCGCGACGCCGAAGGTCAGGCCGACCAGGAAGGCGACGTTCTGCTTCTCGAAGGCGATGCCCAGCACCACGGCCAGCACGCCCAGAACCAGCGACGCGATCTTGGAAACGCGCATCTCCTCGCGCTCCGTCGCCTCGCCCTTGCGGATGACGCGGGCGTAGAGGTCGTGGGCGATGGCGGACGCGCCGGCCAGCGCCAGACCCGACACCACCGCCAGGATGGTGGCGAAGGCGACCGCCGACAGGAAGCCCAGGAACAGGTCGCCGCCCAGCGCCTTGGCCAGATGCATCACCGGCATGTTGCCGCCGCCGATCAGCTTGCCGCCGACCTTGCCGCCTTCGAAGAACTGCGGGTCGGTGCCGACGATGGTGATCGCCGCCATGCCGAGAATGCAGACGATCAGGAAGAAGAAGCCGATGAAGCCCGAGGCGTAGAAGACCGACTTGCGGGCCTCGCGCGCGTTGGGGACGGTGAAGAAGCGCATCATGATGTGCGGCAGGGCGGCCGTGCCGAACAGCAGGCCCAGCGACAGCGACACCGCCGACACCGGGTCGGCCAGCAGCGTGCCCGGCCCCATGATCTTCACGCCGTCCTTGTGCGCGGCGATGGCGCTCTTGGCGATCGCCTCCAGGCTGAAGCCGAAGCGCGACAGCGCCAGGAAGGCCAGCACAATGCCGCCGCCCAGCAGCAGCACCGCCTTGATGATCTGCACCCAGGTGGTGGCGATCATGCCGCCGAAGGTGACGTAGACCACCATCAGCACGCCGACCACGACGACCGCGATGTTGTAGTCCAGCCCGAACAGCAGCTTGATGAGCTGCCCGGCGCCGACCATCTGGACGATCAGGTAGAAGCACACCACCGTCAGCGACCCGATGGCGGCGAAGGTGCGGATCTTGCCCTGGTCCAGCCGGTATGAGGCGATGTCGGCGAAGGTGAAGTGGCCGAGGTTGCGCAGCCGCTCCGCCAGCAGGAACAGGATGATCGGCCAGCCGACGAAGAAGCTGATGGTGTAGACGAAGCCGTCATAGCCCTTGGCGAACACCAGGCTCGACAGGCCCAGCAGCGTCGCGGCCGACATGTAGTCGCCGGCGATGGCCAGACCGTTCTGGAACCCGGTGATGCCGCCGCCGGCGGTGTAGAAGTCCGACGTGGAGCGGGTGCGGCTGGCCGCCCAGTAGGTGATGCCCAGCGTCATCAGCACGAAGGCGATGAACATGCCGATGGCCGACAGGTTGATCGGCTGCTTTTCCACCTGCCCGACATCGCCGGCGGCCAGCGCCGGCAGGGCGAACAGGGTGGCGGCAGCCGCCGCGAGGAGAATCCGGCGGGCGGTCATTGCAGCGTCTCCCGCGTGATCTCGTCGGTCAGGTCCTGAAAGCGGCCGTTGGCGAAGTGGGAGTAGACGCCGGTCAGCAGCCAGGACAGGATGATGATCCCCGCCCCGATGGGAAAGCCGACGCTGAGCGACGACTCGTCGGAGATCGGCTTGTGCAGCAGGTCCGGCGCGAAGGCCACCACCATCATGAAGCTGTAATAGCCGACCAGCACGATGGCCGACAGGACCAGGGCCAGCCGGCTGCGCTGTCGCACCAGCTCCTGGAATTTGGGGTTCCGGCGAACCCTCTCGTAGACTGCATTGTTGGCGGGGGAGTGCATGTTTCCTCCAGACGCTGGACGTCCTTGTGGTGCCCGACCCAAATCGATGGGATTCGGCTTATGGCTTTTCGGCTAACAAAACACTGTTTCGCAAATTTCCCGGAAATATGACGAATTGTTTCAGCGCAATTCAGGTAACTATCGCACCGATTCGCATTGAGACGCGGCGGCGAAGCTGGGATGATGGCGGCAACTCCCCAATCCCCGCATCCTGCCGCCCCCGCCCGGAAAATGATCCGCTCGCCCCTGTTCCTCCGGCTGTTCTCGGCGATCCTGATCTCGCTCGGGCTGTTCTCCGCCGCGGCCTATGTCTTCTCGGTCCCGTTCATCGAGGAGAAGGCCTACGAGATCGAACGCGACGCCAGCCGCACCATCCTCGACAACGTGTTCGAACTGGTCAGCCGCATCCGCGTCGGGCTGGAGGAGCAGCGGACGTCCACGCTGGAGTCGTACAAGACCCGCCTGCGCGACGTGCTGGAACTGGCGATCGGCTATATCGAGCATGTCTATGCCCGCGCCGACCGTGGCGAGATCACGATGGAGGAGGCCCGGCGCGAGGCGATGGAGGGGTTGCACGCCTTCCGTTACGGCAATGGCGACTATGTCTGGGCCATCGGCTACGACTCGGTGATCCTGTCCCACCCGTCGCCCGACTATGAGGGACGGAAGTCCGACGATCTGCGCGACAACCTGGGCCGCCACATCCTGCCCACCATCGTCGCCACCGCCAAGCGCGAGGGGGAGGGGTTCCAGACCTATCCGTGGTGGCGGCCCAACGGCGACGAGCGGGCGCCGAAGCTCAGCTTCTTCAAGGATCTGTCGAAGCGCGGCATCATCGTCGGCACCGGCGCCTATCTGGCCGACGTCGACGCCGAGGTGGAACGGCTCAAGGCCGAGGCCATCGAGGACCTGCGCCAGGCCCTGCGCAAGCTGCGCATCGCCCGCACCGGCTATCTCTACATCTTCGATTCGGCGAACCGGATGATCATCCATCCGAATTCGAACATCGAGGGCACGGCCTTCGGCGACCGGCTGAATTCGGCCACCGGGCGTCCCATCGCCGAGGATTTGAAGGCCGCGGCGGCCAAGGGGGTGCCGCTGACCTACCTGTGGGACAAGCCCGACGATCCCGGCAATTATGCGTACGAGAAGATCAGCTGGGTCCGGCATTTCGAGGGGTTCGACTGGTACATCGCCTCGTCGGTCTATGTGGACGAGCTGCGGCGGTCTTCGGTGGTGCTGGGCAACCGCATCCTCGCCATCGGCATGGGGCTGATGGCGGCGGGCAGCCTGCTGGGCTACATCGCGGTCGGGCGGCTGGTCCGGCCGCTGCGCCGTCTGGCCGACACCGCGGCGCAGGTGCGCGCCGGCGACCTCGACGCCCAGAGCGGCATCCGCCGCGGCGACGAGATCGGGCTGCTGGGAACCGCCTTCGACGGCATGGTCCGGCAGTTGCGCGACACCGTCGCCACGCTGGACAGCCGGGTGCGCGACCGCACCGCCGCGCTGGCGGAGGCGGAAACCCGGCAGCGCGTGATCCTGGACGCCATTCCCGCCTGCATCGCCGGGCTGGACCGCGACGGCCGGCTGACCTTCGCCAACCTGCGCTGGGCCGAACTGGTCGGGCGCGACAAGGCCGAGGTGATCGGCCGCGACCTTGCCGCCGTGGTCGGCCGGCGCGCCATGGCGGCGCTCGGTCCCCATCTCGACCGCTGCCTGTCGGGGAACGTGGTGACCTTCGAATACGCCTTCCCGCGCGACGGCCGCGACATGGTGACCAAGACGACGCTGATCCCGCATCGCGGCGAGGGCGGACTGGAGGAGGGCGCCGTCACCGGCCTGTTCGTGCTGACGCTGGACATCACCGACGAGAAGCAGACCGAACGCCAGCTGGTGGAGGCGCAGCGGCTGAAGGCGGTCGGGCAGCTGTCGGGCGGGCTGGCGCACGACTTCAACAACCTGTTGTCGATCATCATCGGCAACCTGTCGGCGGCGCGCGACCGCTACGCCGATGTGGAGGGGCTGGACGCCTATCTGGAGCCGGCCCAGCGCGCCGGCCGCCGCGGCGCCGACATCACCGCCCGTCTGCTCGCCTTCTCGCGCCAGCAGCCGTTGAAGCCGGAACCGATCGAGCTGTGCGGCCTGCTGCGCGACATGGCGGTGCTGCTGCGCCGCTCCTTCCCCAGCTCCATCGCCATCGGCGTGCCGGAGGAGGGGCGGGAGTGCTGGACCATCGCCGACCAGACCCAGTTGGAGAACGCGCTGGTCAACCTCGCCATCAACGCGCGCGACGCCATGGCCAACGGCGGGCGGCTGGACATCGCGGTGGGCATCCGCAAGCTGGAGGGCGACCAGTCCTTCGACGAGCCGGTCCAGCCCGACGATTATCTGGAAATCCGCGTCAGCGACACCGGCACCGGCTTCACGCCCGAGGCGCTGGCCCGCGCGGTGGAGCCCTTCTTCACGACGAAGGCCTTGGGGTCGGGGCTGGGGCTGTCGATGGTCTACGGCTTCGTCAAGCAGTCGCGCGGCTATCTGCGCATCGACAGCCGGCCGGGGGAGGGGACCGCCGTCACCCTGCTGCTGCCGCGCGCCGAGCCGGTGGCACGCCTGCAGGACGCCGATCCGGTAGTGGCCGAACCGCAGTCCGGCGGCTGGTCCGGCCAATTGGCGCTGGTGGCGGAGGACAACGACGACGTGCGGCAGGTGATGCGCCAGCAGCTGGTCGACCTCGGCTTCTCGGTGGTGGAGGCGGCCAGCGGCGACGAGGCGGCGGAGTTGGTGGAGCAGATCGACGGGCTGTCGCTGCTGGTGTCCGACATCGTCATGCCCGGCCTGTCCGGGGTGGAGCTGGCGCGGCGCGCCCGGCTGCTGCGGCCGGCCATGCGGGTGGTTCTGGTCAGCGGATTCGCCGTCGAGTATGGCGACGTTCCCGCCGATGCCGTCATACTGCGCAAGCCATGGGACAAGCGGGACCTGGTGGCGGCCATTGGCCACGCCGCCGAACCCGCGCCGGCCTGATATGATCGGGCCAAGTGAACGCACCTGGAAAAATCAGGGCGACGAGTGCCGAGGGGAAACGCGCGTGGGACAGAAGAAGCGCATCTATGTGATCGAGGACGAGGCCGACATCCGGCGGCTGGTGACCGAGGTGCTGGAGAGCTACGGCTATGACGTGTCCTGCTGGGCGAGCGGGCGGGAGGCGCGGGCGGCGATCCAGCGTCAGGCCCCCGACCTGTGCTTGGTGGATCTCGGCCTGCCGGACATGGACGGCCTGACCCTGGTGCGCGAGCTGTGGGAGGATGTGCGGTTCGGTGTCATCATCCTGTCCGGACGCGGCGGCACCTCCGACCGCGTGCTGGGGCTGGAGCTGGGAGCCGACGACTATATCGTGAAGCCGTTCGAGTCGCGGGAACTGGTCGCCCGCGTCAACAGCGCCATCCGGCGCCGCGAACAGCTGTCCTGTGCCGCCGCCCCGGTCGAGACCGCGCGGGCGCGCTTCGGCCCCTGGGTGTTCGATCTGGGCAACCTGACGCTGACCGCCGACGATGGCCGGCAGGAAAGCCTGACGGCGGCGGAGGCCTCGCTTCTGCTGATGCTGCTGAAGGCGCCCAAGCGCGTGCTGTCGCGCGAGCATCTGCAGGGTCCCGACCAAGACCGCGACGACTTTCCCTATGACCGCAGCATCGACGTCCGCATCTCGCGCATCCGCAAGAAGATCGAGGAGGACCCGCGCGCGCCGCGGCTGATCAAGACCGTTTACGGCGCCGGGTACCTGTTCGCGGGAGACGTGACGTGGTTGCGGTGAAGGGGGCACCACCCCTGCGCCACGGTG
The DNA here is from genome assembly GCA_966212305.1 of uncultured Azospirillum sp. Lineage (GTDB taxonomy): Bacteria > Pseudomonadota > Alphaproteobacteria > Azospirillales > Azospirillaceae > Azospirillum. The sequence goes on along the minus strand of CBIHQY010000004.1, from coordinate 144,101 downwards.
AAACAACGCTAATAACAATTGGTCATAATCCTGAGAAAGTTGCGCAAAGCTGATCTGGTACAGGCTGTTTCCAACACCGCCGCGCCCAATGTCGGCGCGCAACAAAGAACCCCTGGGGAGAACGGTCCGATGAATGCACATGCCGCCGCAGCCGATGCCAGCGCCAACGCCTATGAGCGCGATCTCGACCGCAACGCCGCCAATTTCGTCGCGCTGACGCCGCTGACCTTCCTGGAGCGCGCCGCCGCGGTGTGGCCCGACCGGCTGGCCGTCGTCCATGGCCCGGTTCGCCGGACCTGGGCGGAGACCTTCGTCCGCGTGCGCCGTCTGGCCGCGGCGCTGGCGAATGTGGGGATCGGCACCGGCGACACCGTCGCCATGCTGGCCGCCAACACGCCGGAACTGTTCGAGGCGCATTTCGGCGTGCCCTTGGCCGGGGCCGTGCTGAACGCCATCAACACCCGCCTGGACGCCGAGGCCATCGCCTTCATCCTGAAGCATGGCGAGGCGAAGATCCTGATCGTCGACCGCGAGTTCTCCGGCGTCGCCAAGAAGGCGCTGGCGCTGCTGGAATCGCCGATCCCGGTGGTGGACATCGACGACCCGACCTATACCGGCGGCGAGCTGATCGGCGACCGCGATTATGAAGCCTTCATCAGCGATGTCGGTGCCGAACATGCCTGGACCCCGCCGGCCGACGAATGGCAGGCCATCGCGCTGAACTACACCTCCGGCACCACCGGCAACCCGAAGGGCGTCGTCTATCACCACCGCGGCGCCTACCTCAACGCCGTGTCGAACGCGCTGTCCTGGAACATGGGCGACGCGCCGGTGTATCTGTGGACGCTGCCGATGTTCCACTGCAACGGCTGGTGCTTCCCCTGGACCATCGCGGTCACCGCCGGCACCGCCGTCTGCCTGCGTCAGGTCCGCCCGGACGCCGTGCTGACGCTGATCCGCGAGGAGAAGGTGACCAACTTCTGCGGCGCGCCGATCGTCCTGAACATGCTGAACAACGCGCCGGCCGAGCTGAAGCAGGGCATCGAGCAGAAGGTGAAGGTGATGGTCGCCGGCGCCGCCCCGCCCGCCGCCGTCATCGCCGGCATGGAGCGCATGGGCTGGGAAGTCACCCATGTCTACGGCCTGACCGAATGCTACGGCCCGACCGTGGTCTGCGTCTGGCACGACCGCTGGGACGAGCTGTCGATCGACGACAAGGCGGCGATCAAGGCCCGCCAGGGCGTGCGCGGCCCGATGCTGGAGGCGGTGATCGTCGCCGATCCCTTCACGCTGGAGCCGATGCCGAAGGACGGCCGCAGCATGGGCGAGATCATGATGCGCGGCAACAACGTCATGAAGGGCTACCTGAAGAACCCCAAGGCGACGGAAGAGGCCTTCGCCGGCGGCTGGTTCCACACCGGCGACCTCGCCGTCTGGCATGAGGACGGCTACGTCGAGATCAAGGACCGCTCGAAGGACATCATCATCTCCGGCGGCGAGAACATCTCGTCCATCGAGGTGGAGGATGTGCTCTACAAGCACCCCGAGGTGCTGGAGGCCGCGGTCGTTGCCCGTCATGACGAGAAGTGGGGCGAGACGCCCTGCGCCTTCGTCACCCTGAAGGACGGCGCCACCGCAACCGAAGCCGACATCATCGCCTTCTGCCGCTCGCACATGGCCCACTTCAAGTGCCCGCGCACGGTGGTGTTCGGCCCGCTGCCGAAGACCTCGACGGGCAAGATCCAGAAATACGTCCTGCGCAAGCAGACCGAGGGGCTATAAGGGGCGGGGCGCTTTGCCCCCTCCCTAACCCTTTCCCACTCTTCGGCCAAAGCCCCCACTCTCCTTCCATTGTTCAACGGGGAAGAGAGTGGGGCAACGCCCCGCCATGCCTGCACGCCGCCCATTGTCAAAGGGACCCGCGCCATGAAGATCCTCTGCGCCGTGAAGCGCGTCGTCGATTACAACGTCAAGATCCGGGTGAAGACCGACCAGTCCGGCGTCGAGACGTCCAACGTGAAATTCTCGATGAACCCCTTCGACGAGATCGCCGTCGAAGAGGCGGTGCGCTTGAAGGAAGCCGGTGCGGCGACCGAGATCGTCGTCGTCTCCATCGGTCCGGCCCAGGCCCAGGAAACCCTGCGCACCGCTCTCGCCATGGGGGCAGACCGCGCCATCCTGGTGCAGACCGACGTCGAGACCCAACCGCTGGCCGTCGCCAAGGTCCTCAAGGCCCTGGTCGAGAAGGAAGCGCCGGGGATGGTGATCCTCGGCAAGCAGGCCATCGACGACGACTGCAACCAGACCGGCCAGATGCTGGCGGCGCTGCTGGGCTGGGGCCAGGGCACCTTCGCCTCGAAGGTCGTCGCTGGCGACGGCAAGGTCACGGTGACGCGCGAGATCGACGGCGGGCTGGAGACGGTGGAGCTGAAGCTGCCGGCGGTGGTCACCGCCGACCTGCGCCTCAACGAGCCGCGCTACGCCTCGCTGCCCAATATCATGAAGGCGAAGAAGAAGCCGCTGGAGACCGTTGCTCCGGATGCGCTCGGCGTCGACGTCGCGCCGCGGCTGACGACGGTGAAGGTGGCCGAGCCGGCCAAGCGTCAGGCCGGCATCAAGGTGCCGGACGTCGCCGCGCTGGTCGACAAGCTGAAGAACGAGGCGCGGGTGATCTGAGCGCCGGCCCCGGTGCCCCCACCCTAACCCTCCCCCGCTCTCGGCCGACCAGAGGTCGGTCCGATCGCGGGGGAGGAACTCCCGCCGAACGCCGACAAGCATCCTGCCCCCTCCCCCGCATCGGACGGACCTTCGGTCCGCCGAGAGCGGGGGAGGGTCGGGGTGGGGGCAAGTGTCAGCACTCCCCGCCCGCCCGACAGAGGAATCCGCCATGCCCATCCTGATCCTCGCCGACCACGACAACGCCACCCTCAAGCCCGCCACCGCCCATGCGGTCACCGCCGCGAGCAAGCTCGGCGCCGACATCCACCTCCTCGTTGCCGGCCGCAACGCCGCCCCGGCTGCCGAGCAGGCCGCCAAGCTGGCCGGCGTCGCCAAGGTGCTGCTCGCCGACGATGCCGCCTACGAGCACGCCCTGGCCGAGCCGGTCGCGGCCCTGCTGGTGTCGCTCGCCTCCGGCTACAGCCACGTCCTCGCCGCCGCCACCTCGGTGGGCAAGAATGTGCTGCCGCGCGTCGCGGCGCTGCTCGACGTGGCGATGATCTCCGAGATCACCGCCGTGGTCTCCGCCGACACGTTCGAGCGGCCGATCTACGCCGGCAACGCCATCGCCACCGTGCAGTCGGCCGATGCGGTGAAGGTGATCACCGTCCGCACCACCGCCTTCGAGGCCGCCGCCGCCACCAACGGCGCGTCGATCGAAAGCGTCGGCGCCGTGGCCGATCCCGCCCTGTCGGGCTTCGTCTCGGCCGAGCTGTCGAAGTCGGAACGGCCGGAACTGACCTCCGCCCGCATCGTCATTTCCGGCGGTCGGGGCATGCAGTCGGGCGACAACTTCCACCTGCTGGAAGCCATCGCCGACAAGCTGGGCGCCGCCGTCGGCGCCAGCCGGGCCGCCGTGGACGCGGGCTTCGTGCCGAACGACTATCAGGTCGGCCAGACCGGCAAGATCGTGGCGCCGGAGCTGTATGTCGCCGTCGGCATTTCGGGCGCGATCCAGCATCTGGCCGGCATGAAGGACAGCAAGGTCATCGTCGCCATCAACAAGGACGAGGAGGCGCCGATCTTCCAGGTCGCCGACTACGGCCTCGTCGCCGATCTGTTCAAGGCGCTGCCGGAGCTGCAGCAGGCCGTCTGATCCCGTTCATTTCCTCCGTTACCCGAAGAGGTCCCCCATGACCGCCGCCGCGATCCCCTACACCCCGCCGCTGAAAGAGATCCGCTTCGTCCTCGACCATATCGCCGGCATGGCCGACGTGGCGGCTCTGCCGGGCTTCGAGGATGCCAGCCCCGACATGGTGGACAGCATCCTGGGCGAGGCGGCGAAGATCGCCGAAAACATCCTGGCTCCGCTGAACCGCATCGGCGATGTCCAGGGTGCGAAGCTCGGTGCCGACGGCATCGCCCGCACCGCGGAAGGCTGGGGTGCGGCGTGGCAGGCGCTGGTGGAGGGCGGCTGGAACGGGCTGCCCTTCGATCCGACGCGCGGCGGCATGGGGCTGCCCAACCTGCTGAACACCGCGGTGCAGGAGATGTGGCATTCCGCCAACATGGCCTTCGCGCTCTGCCCGATGCTGACGCAGGGGGCGGTGAATGCGGTGCAGCTTTATGGGTCGGACGCGCTGAAGGACATCTACCTGCCCAAGATGATCTCGGGCGAGTGGACCGGCACCATGAACATCACCGAGCCGCAGGCGGGCAGCGACCTTGCCGCCACCCGGTCGCGCGCGGTGCCGAACGGCGACCATTACCTCGTCAGCGGGCAGAAGATCTTCATCACCTACGGCGACCATGACCTGACGGAGAACATCGTCCATCTGGTGCTGGCCCGCCTGCCCGATGCGCCTCCGGGCGTGAAGGGCATCAGCCTGTTCGTCGTGCCGAAATTCCTGGTCAATGCCGACGGCAGCCTGGGCGCCCGCAATCAGGTGAAGTGCGTGTCGCTGGAGCACAAGCTGGGCATCCACGGCAGCCCGACCGCCGTGCTGTCCTTCGGCGACGAGGGCGGGGCGACCGGCTTCCTGGTGGGCGAGCCGAACCGCGGCCTGGAATACATGTTCACCATGATGAACCACGCCCGGCTGAACGTCGCCATGCAGGGCCTGTCGATCGCCGAGCGCGCCTATCAGCAGGCGCTGGCCTATGCCCGCGACCGCGTGCAGGGCAAGCCGCTGGGCTGGGCCGAGGGCCAGTCGAAGGGCATCGTCAACCACCCCGACGTCCGCCGCCTGCTGATGGGCATGAAGGCGCGGATCGAGGCGATGCGCGGCATCCTCTACACCGCCGCCGCCGCCGTGGACGTCTCGCACCATCATGCCGACGAGGCGGCGCGCGGCCGGGCCGCCCTGCTGGTCGATTTGCTGACCCCCATCGCCAAGGGCTGGTGCACCGAGACCGGCCAGCAGTTGGCCTCGGACGGGGTGCAGGTCCATGGCGGCATGGGCTTCATCGAGGAGACCGGGGCCGCCCAGCATCTGCGCGACGCCCGCATCACCACGATCTACGAGGGCACGACCGCCATCCAGGCCAACGACCTGATCAACCGCAAGATCCTGCGCGACGGCGGGGCGACCGCCAACGGTCTGCTGGACGAGATCGCGGCGCTGGGCGGCGAGCTGTCCGGCCATGCCGACGACGCCTTGCGCGTCACCGGGGCCGAGCTGGTCGCTGCGGTGCATGAGGCAAAGCAGGCGGTGGCCTGGGTGCTGGCCACGGCGAAGCAGGACCCGCGCCTGCCGGCCGCCGCGTCGGTGACTCTGCTGGAGCTGATGGGCGTGGTCGCCGGCGGCTGGCAGCTGGCCCGCGCCGCCAAGATGGCGGCGGAACGGCTGGCGGAGGGCGATGCCGACACCGTCTTCCTGTCGGCCAAGCCGCTGACCGCCCGCTTCTTCGCCACCCATGTGCTGCCGAAGGCGGCGGCGCTGCGGGCGACCGTCGTCAACGGCTCCGCGAGCGTGATGGCGCTGAGCGAGGAGCAGCTGTTCGGCGCGGCTTGACGGGGCCGTGCTTACCGGTTGGTGCCGGGGTCTTTGGCCCCTTGGTGGGTGTCGCGGGCGGTTGGGGGACCTCCCGCCACTGCCCCGGCGCCAACCCATCCAATGTCCAATCGCCGATCGCCCAGCGGATCAGCCGCAGGGTGGGGAAGCCGACCGCCGCGGTCATGCGGCGGACCTGCCGGTTACGCCCTTCGCGTATGGTGAGCGCGATCCAGCTGGTGGGGATGGCGGCGCGGTAGCGCACCGGCGGATCGCGCGGCCACAGCGACAGGGGCTCCTCCATCCGCCGCACCTCGGCCGGCAGGGTTGGGCCGTCCTTCAGCGTGACGCCGCGGCGCAGGGCCTCCAGCGCCTCGTCGGTCGGGATACCCTCCACCTGCACCCAATAGGTCTTGGGCATTTTGTTGGCCGGCGAGGCGATGCGGGCGATCAGCGGGCCGTCGTCGCTCAGCGCCAGCAGTCCCTCGCTGTCGCGGTCGAGCCGGCCGGCGGCATAGACGCCCTTCACCGGCACCAGCTCCGCCAGGGTCGGGCGGCCCTGGTCGTCGGTGAATTGCGGCAGCACGCCATAGGGCTTGTTCAGCAGGATCAGGCGCGGCACGGGCTTGCTTCCTTGCGCGGTTCGGGAAAGGCGCTATCGTTCGCACCCCAACATGATCTCTTGATAGCAGGGGTTTGGCCGTGACGCTTCTGTTCTGCTCCGCCAGCGACAGCGCCGAGGATTGGCGCCGGGAAATCGCCCGCCATCTTCCCGGCGTGGAGATGCGCGTCTGGCCCGAGACCGGCGACGTGTCTGACATCGACGTCGCGGTGGTGTGGAAGCCGCCGGCCGGCATGCTGGCGACGCTGCCCAACCTGAAGCTGATCGTGTCGCTGGGCGCCGGGGTGGAGCCGATCCTGCAGGATCCGACCCTGCCCGACGTGCCGCTGGTCCGCATGGTGGCGGACGGGCTGACGGTCGACATGGCCGGCTATGTGGCTTTCCAGGTTCTGTACTGGCACCGGCTGATGGACGGCTATGCCGCCCTCCAGGCCGAGGCGCGGTGGGAGCAGAGGGACCATCGCCCGGCCTCCGAGGTGACCGTCGGCTTCCTGGGGCTGGGCGAGTTGGGGGCGGCGTCGGCCCGCACGCTGCGGACCCTGGAATACCGCCTGATGGGTTGGAGCCGCAGCCCCAAGAGCATCGAGGGGGTGGAGAGCTTCTCCGGTCCCGACGGGCTGGCGGCGATGCTGCCGCAGTGCGATTTCCTCGTTTGCCTGCTGCCGCTGACCGACGAGACCCGCGGCATCATGGATGCGTCGCTGTTCGCCGCCTTGCCCAAGGATGCCGTGGTCGTCAACGCCGCCCGCGGCGGGCATCTGGTCGAGTCGGATCTGCTCGACGCGCTGGAGAGCGGACATCTGCGCGGCGCCAGCTTGGACGTCTTCGCGACGGAGCCGCTGCCGGCGGACCATCCGCTCTGGCGCCATCCGAAGGTCCGCATCACCCCCCATGTCGCCGGGATCACCCACCCGTCGCGCTGCGCCGTGCAGGTGGCCGATGCGGTGAAGGCCCTGCGCGACGGCCGGCCGCTGCCCAATCTGGTGGACCGCAGCCGGGGGTACTGAGTTTTACAGCATCTGAACCGCGATCACCGCCAGCAGGGCCGCGATCACCCACAGGGCGATGCGGTCCGAGCGGCGGCGGGTCTCCCAGCCGTTCAGCATCTGGCGGACGGTCTGCGGGTGCAGGCGCACACCACCCTCCGCCATGTCGCGGGTCACCCGTTCCGCCTCGCTGACCAGTGCGGGGATGCGGCGGACGGTGGACAGGATGGCGCCGGCATCGTTGATGAACTGCGCCTCCGGCCCGCGATTCTCGCGCATCCACTCCTCGATCAGCGGACGGGCCAGTTCCCACATGTTGATGTTGGGGTTCAGCAGCCGGCCGACGCCCTCGGCGGTCAGCATGCTCTTCTGAAGTAGAAGCAACTGCGGCTGGGTTTCCATCTCGAACTGTTCGGTGACGGCGAACAGCTGGGCCAGAAGCCGGCCGACCGAGATGTCGGCCAGCTGCTTGTTCTGCAACGGCTCGCCGATGGCGCGGCAGGCCTGGGTGAAGATATCGATCGACTGGTGGCGCGGGACGTAGCCGGCCTCGAAATGCACGATGGCGACGCGGCGGTAGTCGCCGGTCAGGAAGCCGATCAGCATGTCGGCAAGGTAATAGCGCGTCTCGCGGTCCAGCCGGCCCATGATGCCGAAATCGACGGCGGTGATGGTGCCCTGTTCGTTGATGAACAGGTTGCCGGGATGCAGGTCGGCGTGGAAGAAGCCGTCGCGGAAGACCTGATTGAAGAAGCTGGCCGAGGCCATCGCCAGGATCTCGTCGCGGTTGAAACCGGCGGCGGAGATGCGGGCCGGCTCGTCCACCTTGAAGCCGCGGATGCGCTCCAGCGTCAGCACCCGGCCGCCGGTGCGCTCCCAATCGACCTTCGGCACGTTGAAGGTGACATCGTCCTTGAAGTTCGACGCCAGCTCCGACGCGGCCGCCGCCTCCATCCGCAGGTCCATCTCCAGGCGGGAGGTGCGGGCGAAGGTGTCGACCACCTCGACCAGCCGCAGCCGCTTCAGCCGGGGCAGCACCCATTCGGCGAGGCTCGCCAGCCGATAGAACAGGTCGATGTCGCGTTCGAAGGCCTGCTCGATCCCCGGACGCAGCACCTTGACCGCCACCTCCTGCCCGTCGGCGGTGACGGCGAAATGGACCTGGGCAATGGAGGCGGCGGCGACCGGCTTGTCGTCGAAGCTCTGGAACAGGGCATGGACCGGCTGGCCGAACTCCGCCTCGATGATGGCGCGGGCCTGATGGGCGGGGAAGGGCGGCAGCTTGTCCTGCAGTTCGGCCAGATCGACGGCCATCCGTTCGCCGACCAGATCGGAGCGGGTGGACAGAAGCTGCCCCAGCTTGATGTAGGTGGGCCCGAGTTCTGCCAGCGCGCGGGCCAGCCGCTCGCCCTCGCGGCCGGGCACGTTCTTGCGGGCGATGCGGTGCCACAGCCACAGCAGGCCGGGGGCGGTGCCCAGCAGGCTCGTGGGCAGGGCATCGTGACGGGCGACCGTTCGGCCGATCACGGCCATCCGGATCAGGTTGCGCAGGATGCGGAACACGGGAGCTTAAATCCGCCAGCCGGAATGGATGGCGGCGATCCCGCCCGACAGGTTGCGCACGCGCACGGCGCCGAATCCGGCGGCCTCGATCCGTTTGGCCAGATCGGCCTGCTGCGGGAAGCGGCGGATGCTCTCGGCCAGATAGCGGTAGCTCGCCTCGTCCTTCGCCACCACGCGGCCCATGAAGGGCAACACCTGGAAGGAGTAGACGTCGTACAGCTCGCGCAGGACCGGCAGGACGACGTGGCTGAACTCCAGGCAATAGAACTTGCCGCCCGGCTTCAGGACGCGTTGGGCCTCCTTGATCGCCTCGTCGATGCGGGTGACGTTGCGCAGGCCGAAGGCGATGGTGTAGGCGTCGACCGAGCGCGAGGCGATGGGCAGCCTTTCCGCGTCGCCGACCGTCCATTGCACGCCGGACAGGATGTTGCGGTCGATGGCGCGGTCGCGGCCGACCCGGACCATCGCCTCGGTGATGTCGCAGACGACCGCGGCCCCGCCGCCCCGCTTCAGGAAGCGGAAGGCGATGTCGCCGGTGCCGCCCGCCACGTCCAGCAGGGTCATGTCCGGCTTGGGCGCCACCATCTCCATCAGCGTGTCTTTCCACAGCCGATGGATGCCGCCCGACATCAGGTCGTTCATCAGGTCGTAGTTGGTCGCCACGCTGTCGAAGACGGCGCGGACCAGCCCGGACTTGGCGGACGGATCGACGGGGGTGAAGCCGAACCAGTTGCCTTCGGCGCCGGATGGGGCGGCACCGGACGCGGGCTTTTGCGGATCGGCGGAGGATGGGGGGGTGCGGTCGCTCATGGCCGGGAAGATAGCGCGCGCAAGGGCCATGCGCCAGCGGGGGCGTGCGATGCGGCAAGCGCTGCGGCGAATGGCGTAGGACGGATGGGTGCGCCGGTCAGGAGATGCGGGGGGTGGAACAGCGTGAAACACTTTCCCGCCGATGTGCCATCTGGTGCTCCGCCTCGCGTGGTGGGGCTGAAATCCTAACACGAGCGCTGGACGAGTGGGGAAAGGCGCTGGGAAAACATGCGCTTCATGAAGCCTTCCATGCAGCGGCGCAATGCGCACAGCAGGCCGGTCTGCACATGAATTTGCGGCGTTGCGAAGCTTCCGGGATTTCCGTAAGTGTACGTATGCAAGGGCGAATGTGCCGCCTTTTCTCCCCCGCGCCTTCTTCCCTGTGCATGACGACGGACTCGTACGGTGCCCACTCTTGCCGAGATTGCCGATTCCATCCAGCGAACCGGCGTGCTGTTCTGCACCGTCGTTACCCGTTCGCACCTGAAGTACGCCTGGGTGCTCCGCCAAGCCCTGCGGCGGTATCATCCCGAGGAGCCCTTCTGCATCCTCGTCCTTGACGCGCCGGCTGACGATCCGCTGCCGGAAAGCGCGGCTTTCGACGTCCCCATCCTGCCCCTGCAGGATCTGCAGACGCAGAAAGTCGTCGACATGACGATCTATTATTCAGCCTATGAACTGTGCGGGAACATCAAGCCTTATTTCGTCCTGCATCTGTTTGAGCGCACGACGGCGCGCAAGATCGTCTATCTCGACTCCGACCTGTTCATCACCGGCCCCTTGTGGACGGCGATCGCAACCCTGGACACGCACGACGTCACGGCCGCCCCGCATACGCTGTCCCCCCTGCCGGAGGACGGTCGCGAGCCCAGCGACCTTACCATTGCCGCCAATGGCGCCTACAACACGGGCTTCATGGGATTCCGGCGGACACCCGAGGTGCTGAGCCTGCTGGAATGGATGGCGGAGCGCGTCCACCGCCGGGGTTTCAACGCCTTTTCGCAAGGGATGTTCTGCGAACAGCGGTTCTTCAACCTGGGCGTGACGTTCCTGAGGGAGCGCTTCCGGCCGCTCGCCCTGGTAACCTACAATGTCGGCTATTGGAATCTGCACGAGCGTGTGATCACGCAACACGCCGGAGCGTACTTCGCCAACGAACAGCGCGTGGCCTTCTTCCACATGAGCGGCTTCGATCCCGACGTTCGCGACCGGCTGTCCGTGTACGACGAGCGGTACGACCTGACGAACCATCCGCAAGCTGCGATCCTGCGGGTTCTTGCCGACGACTATCGGGGGCTGCTCGCCGATGTGCCGTTTCCCTCTCATACGGGCTACGGGTTCGATGTCCATAACGGCATCCAGCTAACCCCGGAGGTGCGGCGGCGCTATCATCAGACCGGTGCTCTGTCCGGGTCGGTGACGCTGGAGGAGGCGCTTGCCGCCGCACAGCAGCACATGGACGCCGGGCATCCCGGCGAGGCAGCGCAACTCTACGCCAGCATTCTCCAGCAGGCGCCGCGCAGCATCGAGACGATCCACGGCTACGGCATCGCCGCCGAACGGCTCGGCGACCGCACCCTGGCCCGCCGGCTTTTCCACCATCTGCTCTCCCTCGCCCCCGACCATGCCGAGGCGGCGAACCGCCTCGCCGTCCTGGAGCGGGACGGGGGCATCGTCATGTCAACGTGAACGAGGCCGGAAAGGCTCCCCAGGGTCGGGACTCATAACCTCTGAACGGCTTGGATTTCCGCCTTCACGGGAATGACGGTTGAAGAGATGCTTTGAGTCCGCGGTGTTGCAGACAGCCTCCCGCCATATCCCCCTTGCATCCCACCGCCCCCGCGCGTATAAGCGCATCCTTCCACGGGCGGCGAGGCTGGGCCGTATGGCTCAGGGCATGCCCAACCGTCCGATGGAATTCCGCCTCTTTTCCATCTAGGAAACGAAAATGCCCAAGCTGAAGACGAAGAGCGGCGCCAAGAAGCGCTTCAAGGTGACCGCCACGGGTAAGGTCCGCGCTCAGGCCGCCTACAAGCGCCACTGCCTGGAACAGAAGTCCCCGAACATGAAGCGCAACGCGCGCGGCATGATGACCCTGTGCGACTCCAACGCCCGCACGGTGCTGAAGAACTGGCTGCGCAACGCCTGATCTCGGCACATCTAGAATTTCGGAAGGACTGAACCATGGCTCGTGTTAAGCGCGGCGTCACGACGCACGCCCGTCACCGCAAGATCCTGAAGCTCGCCAAGGGCTACCGGGGTCGCAATTCCAAGAATTTCCGCATTGCGGTCGAGAAGGTCGAAAAGGCGCTTCGTTACGCCTACCGCGACCGCCGCAATAAGAAGCGCGATTTCCGCGGCCTGTGGATCCAGCGCATCAACGCCGGCGTCCGTCAGTATGGCCTGACCTATTCGCGCTTCATCAACGGCATCAAGCTGGCCGGCATCGAGATCGACCGCAAGGTCCTGTCCGATCTGGCCGCGCGCGAGCCGGAGGCCTTCAAGACCCTGGTGGACAAGGCCCAGGCCGCGCTCGCCTCCAAGGCCGCCGCGTAACGCGCTTCGCGTTTCCCGTTCCAGGGAACGCTTGCCGTCACGGCGTCAGTTGTAAGAGAAGGGAGCCGGGCCGCTGGGCCGGCTCCCTTTTTCTGTTTGCACCGATTTTTCCCCACGCTTGCCGGGAACCGCCATGCTCGACGCGCTGAAAGACGAACTTCTGTCGCAGGTCAACGCCGCCGCCGACCTTTCGGCGCTGGACGAGGTGCGGGTCTCCGCGCTCGGCAAGAAGGGGCGCATCACCGGCTTCATGAAAGAGCTGGGGAACCTCACCCCCGACGAGCGCAAGGAGCGCGGCCAGGCGCTGAACGCGCTGAAGGACGAGATCGCCGCCGCCATCGACGCGCGCAAGGCCGACCTCGCCGCCGCCCACCTGAAGGCGCGGCTGGAGGCCGAACGGGTCGACGTCACCCTGCCGGTGCGGCCGGAGACGGAAGGGCGCATCCACCCGATCAGCCAGACGATGGACGAGATGATCGCCATCTTCGCCGAGATGGGATTCTCGGTCGCGGAAGGGCCGGACATCGAGGACGATTTCCACAACTTCACCGCCCTGAACTTCCCGCCCGGCCACCCGGCGCGCGACATGCACGACACCTTCTATCTGCCCGACGCGGGCGATAAGAAGATGCTGCTGCGCACCCACACCAGCCCGGTGCAGGTCCGCACCATGCTGAACAACAAGCCGCCGATCCGCATCATCGCGCCGGGGCGGACCTACCGCTCCGACTACGACATGACCCACACCCCGATGTTCCACCAGATCGAGGGGCTGGTCATCGACGAGGCGACCAACATGGGGCACCTGAAGGGCTGCCTCGTGGAGTTCTGCCGCGCCTTCTTCGATGTGGACGATCTGCCGCTGCGCTTCCGCCCCAGCTTCTTCCCCTTCACCGAACCGTCGGCGGAGGTCGATATCGGCTGCTCGCGCAAGGGCGGCGAGCTGAAGCTGGGCAATTACGGCGACTGGCTGGAGATCCTCGGCTGCGGCATGGTCCATCCGAACGTGCTGGAAGCCTGCGGCATCGACAGCACCAAGTACCAGGGCTTCGCCTTCGGCATGGGGGTGGAGCGCGTCGCCATGCTGAAATACGGCATCCCCGACCTGCGCACCTTCTTCGAAGCCGACCTGCGCTGGCTGAAGCATTACGGCTTCGCCTCGCTCGACATTCCCAACATCGCCCACGGCCTGACGCGCTAAGGAGCCGGACCCATGAAGTTCACGCTGTCCTGGCTGAAGGACCATCTGGAGACCGACGCCTCGCTCGACCAGATCACGGAAAAGCTGACCGCCCTCGGCCTGGAGGTGGAAGGCGTCCATGACCGGTCGAAGGAGCTGGCGCCCTTCCGCGTCGCCCATGTCGTCTCGGCCGAGAAGCATCCGGACGCCGACAAGCTGCGCGTGCTGATGGTCGATACCGGCGCCGGCACCCTGCAGGTCGTCTGCGGCGCTCCCAACGCGCGCGCCGGCATGAAGGGCGTCTTCGCGCCGGAGGGGACCTATGTCCCCGGCTCCGACATCACGCTGAAGAAGGGCGTCATCCGCGGCGTCGAGTCGAACGGCATGATGTGCTCCAAGCGCGAGCTGAAGCTGTCGGACGAGCATGAGGGCATCATCGAGCTGCCGGACGACGCCCCCGTCGGCGCCGGCTTCGCCGATTATGCCGGGCTGAACGATCCGGTCATCGACATCAACCTGACGCCCGACCGCGCCGACTGCGCCGGGGTGCGCGGCATCGCCCGCGACCTCGCCGCCGCCGGCATGGGCACGTTGAAGCCGCTGACCGCCGGGCATCTCGACACCACCCCGGTCGAGGGCCGCTTCGCCAGCCCGATCGGTGTCAGCATCGCCGCCCCCGAGGCCTGCCCGCTGTTCGTCGGCCGCTATATCCGCGGCGTGAAGAACGGCCCGTCGCCGAAGTGGCTGCAGGACAAGCTGGTGTCGATCGGCCTGCGCCCGATCTCGGCGCTGGTCGACATCACCAACTACCTGACCTTCGACGCCGCCCGTCCGCTGCACGTCTTCGACGCCGACACGGTGAAGGGCAACATCACCGTCCGCCTGGGTCGTGAGGGCGAGACGCTGGCGGCGCTGAACGGCAAGGAATACGCGCTGGACGGCGCCATGACCGTGGTGGCCGACGACGAGCGGGCGGAGGCTCTGGCCGGCATCGTCGGCGGCGAGCCGACCGGCTGCACCGAGCAGACCGTCAACGTCTTCGTCGAGGCCGCGCTGTTCGATCCGGTGCGCACCGCGCAGACCGGCCGCCGGCTGGGCATCGATTCGGATGCGCGCTACCGCTTCGAGCGCGGTGTCGATCCGGCGGCGGTCTTCGCCGGCATGGAACGTGCCACCCGCCTGATCCTGGATCTCTGCGGCGGCGAGCCGTCGGAACTGGTGGTCGCCGGGGCCGAGCCGGAGTGGAAGCGCAGCCTGACCCTGCGCGCCGGCCGCGTCGCGGCGCTGGGCGGCGTCGAGCTGCCGCGCGACCGTCAGGTGCAGATCCTGATGGATCTGGGCTTCACGGTGGAGGGCGAGGACGAGGAGGGCCGGCTGCGCGTCGGCATTCCGTCCTGGCGCGCCGACGTCCATGGCGAGGCCGATCTGGTCGAGGAGGTGCTGCGCGTCCATGGCTTCGACGCCATCCCGGCGACGCCGCTGCCGCGCGAGACGGTGCTGACCCGCCCGGCCCTGACGCTGAAGCAGCGCCGGGTCGCGCTGGCCAAGCGGACGCTGGCCGCCCGTGGCCTGTCGGAAGCGGTCACCTGGTCCTTCCTGTCCGGTCCGGTCGCCGAGCTGTTCGGCGGCATCGAGCCCGGTCTGCGGCTGGTCAACCCGATCAGCAGCGACCTGGACGTCATGCGCCCGTCGATCCTGCCCAACCTGATCCAGGCCGCCGGCCGCAATGCCGACCGCGGCTTCGCCGACGTGCGGCTGTTCGAGGTCGGGGCGGCTTTCCGCACTCCGGCACCGGACGGGCAGGATACGGTGGCCGCCGGCATCCGCGCCGGTGCGGCGGTGCCGCGCCATTGGGCGGAGAAGGCGCGCGGCGTCGATGTGTTCGACGCCAAGGCCGACGCGCTGGCGGTTCTGGAGTCGGTCGGCGCCCCCGCCGGCAACCTGCAGGTCACCACCGACGCGCCGGGCTGGTACCATCCCGGCCGTTCCGGCGTGCTGCGACTCGGCCCCACCGTGATGGCCCGCTTCGGCGAGATCCATCCGTCGGTGCTGGAGACGCTGGGCGTCAAGGGTCCGGTCGTCGGCTTCGAGGTGATGCTGGACGCCGTGCCGCTGCCCAAGAAGAAGGGCGGCACCGCCAAGCCGATGGTCCAGCTCTCCGCCTTCCAGCCGGTGGAGCGCGATTTCGCCTTCGTCGTCGACCGTAAGGTGGAGGCCGACAAGATCCTCCGCGCCGTGAAGGGCGCCGACAAGGCGCTGGTCAAGGATGTCGCGGTGTTCGACGTCTATGAGGGGCCGGGCGTGGGCGAAGGGCGCAAGTCGGTCGCCGTGTCGGTCACCTACCAGCCGACCAGCGCAACCCTGACCGATGAGGCGATCGAGGCGGTCGGCCAGAAAATCGTCGCGGCGGTGGTCAAGGCGACCGGCGGAAATCTGCGGGCTTGAGAATATCCTCTAGAGGTTGAGGGCCCTGCTGTTCAAGAAAAGAGCCTCCGCTCCGGCGGGGGCTTTTTTGTTTTTGCCGAAGGAGTCACGAAAGGGGCTTTTCAAACCGCCGATTGCTCAATCATATGATGAATCGCTGATTGAAGAGTCTTGAGTGCATTCGCTAAGGGGAAACCCTGGCGACGATTGTAGCAATTCAGTGTTTGACGGCGGAGCAATGTTTTGTGGGAAGATCGGTCTTTGGGATTGTTTGTCCCCGGTAAGCCCATGATGCGTCCGATGTCACGGTTAGGCCACAGGCGGCGCTTGCATTGCCTTGGCATGCCCAATGTCCAATTTGGTGCAAGCGACGGAGCGGGAGAAATCAATGGCTGATCCTACAGGCAGTCAGGCAACCAAACCGGAGTCCGTCAGGCCGCTGATCCTGGTGATTGACGATGACCGCTCGATTGTCGAGGGGCTGGCAATCCTGTTGGACGGCTGGGGGTACGAGGTGGTGAAGGCGCTGAGCGCCGCCGCGCTGGAGGCTCAGCTTGGCGGTCTGGGCCGGGCGCCGAACCTGATCATCGCCGACCATTATCTGCCGGCCGGCCGTACCGGGCGGGAGGTGGTGGAGCGCGTCCGTGCCGAAACCGGGCAGCAGATCCCGGCGATCATCCTGACCGGCGACAGCACGCCCGAACGGCGCGACGAGGCCGAGCTTATGGGCTGCCAACTGCTGCTGAAGCCGGTGCAGGTCGGGCCGCTGCGCGAGGCGGTCGAGGCCCTTTGCAGCCGATAGGACTGTTGACGATAGGGGGACGGGGATAGGGTTGCGGCAACCCGACCGCCAAGCCGCCCGTTAGGTCCCGCCCGTTAGGTCCCGCCCGTCAGGCCGCCGGGCCTGCCCCGGAACCGGGCCGGTCGATCTCCGGCAGCACGGCGAGGAAGGCATCGACCACCGCCGGATCGAAGCGCAGGCCGGCAAGCCGCCGGATTTCCTCCACGGCGTGAGCGCGGTCCAGCGCCGGACGATAGGGCCGGTCGCGCGTCATCGCGTCATAGGCGTCGGCGACGGCGACGATGCGGGCGCACAGCGGGATCGCCGCCCCGGTGCGGCCGTCGGGATAGCCGGTGCCGTCCCAATTCTCGTGATGCCAGCGCGCCACCGCCGCCCCCAGATGCAGATGGGTCGGACCGTCGGCCAGATCGCTCGCCTGGCTCAGCAGGGTGGCGCCGGCCACCGTGTGGGTCTGCATGACGCTGCGTTCCGCCGGGTCGAGCGGGCCGGGCTTCGACAGGATGTCCGGATCGACCGCGGCATTGCCGATGTCGTGCAGGATGGCGGCAAGCCCGATGATCTCCAGCGTCGATTCGTCCAGAGACTCGGGGAACAGTCCGTCGGCATGCAGGCGGCGGGCGATCCGTTCGGTGATCGCGGCGATGCGCAACGAGCGGCTGAAGCGGCTGTCTCCAGTCATTTCGGCCGTCCTTTCCGCTGCCCTCTCCGCCGCCGGGCCGTCCGCGCCCAGCGCGCCGCGGCCGCGTTCCGCCAGATCCGCCAGCGCCGCCAGCGTGCCCTGTTGGGCGCGGTAGAGCTGTTCGTAATGGTGGAGGTTGTCGAAACCGACGGAGATCTTGCCGCAGAACACCTCGATCAGCCTGCGGTCGAGGTCGGACAGCGGCCGGTTGGAGCGCAGATAGACCACCGTCTCGCGGTCGTTCGGCGTGCGGATGTAGAGCGTGCAATGGTCGCCGGCATAGACATGCGCCTGCTTTTCCAGACAGGCGGTCACCGCGTCCAGCACCGAAGGGTCGACATGGCCGGCAGCGGGCTCGTTGATGAGATCCTCGAACCGGCCCGATCCGGCCAGCACATAGAGGCTGGTGGAACATCCCGATGGGGCGCATCCCGACGGGGCGCCGCCGGCCGCACCGGCGCCGCCGCGCTGCACGCAGAGGATGGCGTCCGGCCCCACCCCCAGCAGGCCGGACAGCTGGGTCAGCACGCCCGCCGCGAACAGCTTCATCGAGCGGGCGCGGAACAGCGACGACGACGCCTCGATGATCTTCTCCAGGCCGCGGCGGTTGGCGTCGATCGTTACGATGTCCTCGTAGGAGCGCAGCGCCGCGACCGTGGTGGTGAACAGCTGCTGGGCGGTCAGCTGGGTCTTCGCCTTGTAGTCGTTGATGTCGTAATCGAGGATCACCGCCCGTTCCGGCGCCTGCCCCGGCTGGCCGGTGCGCAGGATGATGCGGACGTTGCGGTTGCGCAGTTCCTCGCGGATGTGGTGGACCAGCCGCAGGCCGGCATCCTCCGTCTCCATCACCACGTCGAGCAGGATCAGCGCGATGTCGCTTTCCCGCGCCAGGATGCGCCGCGCCTCCGCCGCCGAATGGGCGGACAGGAAGCGCGCCTTGCGCCCCTTGTAGGCGAAATCGGACAGGACGAGCTTGGTGATCGCATGGACCTCCGGCTCGTCGTCGACGATCAGCATGGTCCAGCGGCTGCCGGGCCGCTCCTCCGCGCAGCCGTCGCCGTCCGGTGCATCCCCGTCCGGGGCGGTATCGTCCAGGAACACCAGATCCTCGTCACCGCTTTCCGGTGCCGGATCGGTTCGGGCGTCGTCCTGTGGTCCAGTCGGGTCGGCGTCGGTCATGGCTCTTCAATCGGGAAAGGGTCATGAGGAAGGGCGTGGCCGGCCCATGTGAGCAAAGCTATCAGAACGTATCCAGCTCGATCACCGTACAATCGAGTCCGCGTTGCGCCAACGTGCCGCAGGCGGTGTCGACCTGCAGCCGGGTGAAGGGGGCCACCCCGACCTCGTACAGCAGGCGTCCCTTGCGGAACACCGGCCAGACCATCGGCGGCAGGTCGCGATAGGCGCTGCCCGGCCCGGCGGTGAACTCCTTCCAGGCGCGCAGGCCCTCGGAATAGCTGACATATTCGCCCAGCTTGATGCCGTAGAGCATGCCCGGCTCCACCGGCGGCATGCCCGGCAGCGGATAGGGCGCCACCACCCCGACCAGACCCTGCACCGGCGCCAGCGCGCGGGTGCCGGCGGGCAGGGCCAGAGTCGCCTCGCCGTTCGCGGCACCGATCAGCGCCACCACGTCGCCCTGGCGCAGGGTGAAGGGACGCCGCTTGCGGTTGCTCAGGATCTCGGTGGCGGAGATCGGGCCGGCGGCGACGACATACCCCTCCGCCGGAGTCTGCGCCGCCTTGTCCCAGGCCGCGCGCGGCACGACGGCGCCGCTGCGGTGGGGCGGCGGAGCGTCCGCCGCCGGCTTGCCGGGGTCGGGTTTTGCTGGTCCGGCCGGCTTGTGCGCCCGCGGCCCCTCGCCGCCGATGGCCGGCCGGCCGGTGACCATCAGCGCCGGGTCCAGCGAATCGGCGGGGACATAGCCGATGGGCTGGCCGCCGATGGCGATCTCCGTCCAATAGGTGCCGCGTGGGGTGCCGAGCGCGTTCAGCGCCTTGCCCTGCTTCAGCGTCATGACGATGCGCGCGTCCTCGCTGGGGCCGATCCGCACCTCGATGTCGCGGTTCAGCACCACCTCGCCGGTCAGGGGCGCGCCGATGGCGACCGGACTCTGCGCCCGCGCCGGCGGGGTTGCCGCAACCGTGCCGGCACAGGCGAGGAGGACGGCGAGCACCGGCAGCAGCGGGCGGAGCGGGGATGCGGCGGTCATTCGGCGGCTTCCTTCGCGGCCACCGGGGAAACGGGGTCCGGCTTTCGGCGGCCCAGCAGTTGACCGCCGACGAGGTCGTGGATGGCGTCGGCCAGCAGCCGCACCGGCTTGGGTGCCGTGCCGCGGGCGCGGTGCAGGGCGATGTCGACGTCCGGCAGGCCGGGAAACCCCTCCGCCACGCCGATGCGGCGCAGGCTGGGCGGGACGGTGCAGCATTCCATTGCCGTCACCCCCAGCCCGCCCATCACCGCGCCATGGACGGCGACGACGCTCTTGCTGGTGAAGGCGACACGCCAGTCGCGGCCGATCTCGTCGAGCGCGGCGACGGCGAGGTCGCGCACGACGCAGCCCTTGGGGAACAGCGCCAGCGGCAGCGGGGCCAGGCTATCCACCGGGCGATATCCCGGAGGAGACGCGGGATCGAGCGGCGGGGCAACCCAGGCCACCGGCTCCCGCCGCACCAGCTCGCCGCCGGCCTCGCCGGCCTTGCGGGTGACGAGCGCGAGGTCGTAGCGGCCCTTGTCGATCTCCGCCACCAGATCGGGGCTGTTGTCGCAGATGACCTCGACCATCACGTCGGGATAGGCGGCGTTGAAGCGGGCCAGGATTTCCGGCAGCAGCATGGTGGCGTAATCGTCGGGCGTGCCGATGCGGACGCTGGCCACCGTCGGGCTGCGGTGCATCAGCGCCAGCACCTCGTCGTTCAGGGTCAGCATGCGCCGCGCATAGGCCAGCAGCACCTCGCCGTCGCGGGTCATGCGCACGCCGTGGGTGTCGCGTTCGAACACGCGCTTGCCCACCGTATCCTCCAGCCGGCGCACCTGCTGGCTGACCGCCGCCTGGGTGCGGCCCAGCCTTTCGCCGGCACGGGTGAAGCTGGCGCTGTCGGCGACGGCGACGAAGGCGCGCAGCAGGTCGGTATCGAGATTGGCGGGCATGGCGGGGAACCGGAAGTTGCCGCCCATTCAAACAGAGCGGCCGGCCGTCCGCAACGTCGTGGTCATTACGAATCGTGATGACGGCATAATGCCTATTCGTTTCCAAGGGAATGGCGCCCGCCCCATTGTCGGTCTCCGAACCCCTTGGAGTGTCCGATCATGTCGCTGTTCGCTGCCTGGACCAGCGTGGTTCTCGGTGCCGCCCGCATCGACCCGCCCGCCGCCCCAACCCCGGCGGTGCCGGAGCCGCGGCGCTTCCGCCTCGCCTGCAATCCGGTGCCGGCCGCCTCGCCTGCGTCGGTCACTGCGCCCGCACCGGTGCGCCGTGCCGTCCTGGTGGCGGAGCCTGCGCCGGTCTCGATCCGCCAGTCGCTGCCGATGGCCGCCGGGCGGCTGTGCCTTGAGAAATAGGCCGCCGGCAGCCTATCCTGCCGCCGACAAAAAAGCCGGGAGGAACGGGCGATGTCGCGGGTCTATGTGCTGTATACCGGGGGCACCATCGGGTGCGTGACCAATCCCGACGGGGCGCTGGCGCCGGTGCCGGGCGCCGAGTTCGAGAAACTGGTGCTGGCGGTTCCCGGCCTGTCGGGCCATCGGGTGCAGGATTACCCGGATCTGAGCTGGACCATGGACTGGTTCGACCGCACGCTCGACAGTTCCAACATGACCCCGGCGGACTGGGTCGCCATCGCCCGGCGGCTGCTGTCGGTCTATGACCAGTATGACGGCTTCGTCGTGCTGCACGGCACCGACAGCATGGCCTACAGCGCCTCGGCCCTGTCCTTCCTGCTGCCCGGCCTGTCTAAGCCGGTGGTGTTCAGCGGGTCGCAGGTGCCGCTGTCCTTCACGCTGAGCGACGCGCCGGCCAATCTGGTCGGCGCCATCGTGGCGGCGGGGACCCTGCCGGTGCCGGAGGTCTGCGTCTATTTCGACACCAAGCTGCTGCGCGGCAACCGCTCGTCCAAGGTCGACGCCAACCGCTTCGCCGGCTTCGATTCGCCGAACTTCCCGCCGCTCGCCACCGTCGGCAGCGTGGTCGCCCGCAACGAGCCCTATTGGCTGCCGATGCCGGACAAGAGCGTTTCACTGGCCGAGCCGGACAACCGGGGCAAGCGGCTGGCGGCGCTGGACGCCCTGCCGGCGGCGCTGGCGGGGTTCTCCGTCGTCATGCTGTGGCTGTATCCGGGCATCCGCGCCAGCACGGTCTCGGCGATGCTGACCGCCACCAGCCCGGCGGCGAAGGGGGCGGTGTTGCTGGCCTTCGGCGAAGGCAACGGCCCGACCGATCCGGACTTCCTCGGCGCCCTGTCGGCGGCGGTGAAGGCCGGGGTCGTGCTGATGGACAACACCCAGGTGCAGCGCGGCGCGGTGCTGCCCGGCGCCTATGCGACGGGACTGGGCGCCGTGGGGGCGATCGGCGCCTATGACATGACGCCGGAGGCGAGCTACGCCAAGCTGGTCTGTTTGCTGGCCGGCGGTCTGGACGCCGAGGCAGCCAAGGCGGCGATGCCGCTGCCGCAGGCGGGCGAGCTGACGGTGATCGGGGATTGAGAGTTGCCGTCCGGAGGCGGGGCGTCGGTTGGACCCTCCGCCTCCGGCAGACGATTACTGGCCCATGCCGGGCTGGTTCGGCGACATGGTGCTGCGGTTCATCGTGCCGTTGCCCATGGTGCCCTGATTCATCGAGCCCTGATTCATGGAGCCTTGGTTCATCGACCCCCGGTTCATGGTGCCGGTGCCCATGGAGCCCCTGTTCATCGAATCGCTGTCCATCGACCCACGGTTCATGGCGCCGGACCCCATACCGCCCATGGAGCCACCCATCTGGCCGCCCATGGTTCCACCCGTCGAGCTGCCGTAGCCGGTGTTGGCCTGATTGCTGTACTGGGCGAGCTGCTGCAGCTCGCTGGCGTCCTGCATGACGATGATCTGCTTGCCCCGCCGTTCGAAGGAGGCCGGCGGCAGCATGACGGTCTGGCCGGACTTGGCGAGCTTCAGCTCGACCATCGTCTGGCCCTGGGCGTCGGTGGTCACGTTCTGGACGGTTCCGGCGACCGGCCCGCCATGGCGGTGGACCACCCGCTTGCCGATCATGGCCCGGCTGGCCTGGACGTCGCGGGCGCCGCTGTCCATCGTGCCATTGGCGACCGCATTGGACCTTGCCGACCCACTGGTCTGGGCATGGCCCGGCGCGGCAACGGCCATCAGCATCAGGGCCGGAACCGCGGCGGCGAGAAACTTGCGCATGTCATCCTCCCGGAATTGAATCACAACAGGGGAGGCGCCGCGCAGGCGCGGCACCGTCCTCAGCCGTGATGACACCCGAGCGGCCGGTTTGTTGCGCAGGTTGTACGGAATTGCCGGGCTGCACAAAAAAGGCGGACCGAAGCCCGCCTTTCCGTGTCCTTACTCGTCGCCCATCTTGAGCGCCGCGATGAAGGCGCTTTGCGGAATTTCGACCTGGCCGAACTGGCGCATGCGCTTCTTGCCTTCCTTCTGCTTGTCCAGCAGCTTGCGCTTGCGGCTGATGTCGCCGCCGTAGCACTTGGCGGTCACGTCCTTGCGCATGGCGCTGATGCTCTCGCGGGCGATGACCTTGCCGCCGATGGCGGCCTGCACCGCGATCTTGAACAGCTGGCGCGGGATCAGCTCCTTCAGGCGTTCGCACAGCTGACGGCCGCGGCGTTCGGACTGGCTGCGGTGGACGATCATCGACAGGGCGTCGACCGGCTCGGCGTTCACCAGGATCGACAGCTTCACGAGGTCGCCTTCCTCATAGCTGTCCATCTGGTAGTCGAAGCTGGCATAGCCGCGGCTGATCGACTTCAGCCGGTCGTAGAAGTCGAACACCACCTCGTTCAGCGGCAGCCGGTAGACCAGCATGGCGCGGGCGCCGGCATAGGTCAGCTCGATCTGCTGGCCGCGCCGTTCGGTGCACAGTTGGAGGACGCCGCCGAGATACTCGTCGGGCAGCATGATCGTCGCCTTGATCCACGGCTCGTCGATATGGTCGATCCGCATCACATCGGGCATGTCGGCCGGGTTGTGCAGGTCCCGCACCGTCCCGTCGGTCATCGTCAGCTTGTAGACCACCGACGGCGCGGTGGTGATCAGGTCGAGGTTGAACTCGCGCTCCAGCCGCTCCTGGATGATCTCCAGATGCAGCAGGCCGAGGAAGCCGCAGCGGAAGCCGAAGCCCAGCGCCGCCGACGTCTCCGCCTCGTAATGGAAGCTGGCGTCGTTCAGCTTCAGCTTGCCCAGGCTGTCGCGCAGCCGCTCGAAATCGGCGGCGTCGACCGGGAACAGGCCGCACCACACCACCGGGATGGACGGCTTGAAGCCCTCCAGCGCCTGGGCCGCCGGCTTGCGCTCGTCGGTGATGGTGTCGCCGACCTTGGTCTGGGTGATGTCCTTGATCGCGGCGGTGATGAAGCCCATCTCGCCCGGCCGCAGCTCGCCGGTCAGCAGGGCCTTCGGCGTGAACACGCCGACGCGGTCGACGTCATGGGCGGAGCCGGCGGCCATGAAGCGCACCTTCTGCCCGACCTTCAGCACGCCGTCGACGACGCGGACCAGAATGACGACGCCGAGATAGGGGTCGTACCAGGAATCGACCAGCAGAGCCTTCAGCGGCGCGTCGGCGTCGCCCTTGGGCGGCGGCAGGCGCTTGACCACCGCCTCCAGCACCGCGCCGATGTTGAGGCCGGACTTGGCCGAGATCTCCACCGCGTCGGAGGCATCCAGCCCGATCACGTCCTCGATCTGCTGCTTGATCCGCTCCGGCTCGGCGGCGGGCAGGTCGATCTTGTTGAGGACCGGGATGATCTCGTGGTTGTTGTCGATCGCCTGATAGACGTTGGCGAGCGTCTGCGCCTCCACCCCCTGGGAGGCGTCGACCACCAGGATCGAGCCCTCGCAGGCGGCCAAGCTGCGGCTGACCTCATAGGCGAAGTCGACGTGGCCGGGGGTGTCCATCAGGTTCAGCGTGTACTGCTTGCCGTCCTCGGCCTTGTAGAGCAGGCGGACGGTCTGGGCCTTGATGGTGATGCCGCGCTCGCGCTCGATATCCATGCTGTCGAGCACCTGTTCGCGCATCTCGCGCGCGTCGAGGCCGCCGCACTGCTGGATCAACCGGTCGGCAAGGGTCGACTTGCCATGGTCGATGTGGGCGATGATCGAGAAATTGCGGATGTGCGAAAGGTCAGTCATCTGGGCCCGGACAAGCGAGAGTTTGCCGGGAACATAGGGCGGACGGGGGATGGGCGCAATGATGGTGTGGTGGGGCGGCCGGGGCTATCGTGTCCGGCTGTCCCCTTTTTGGGCTCTCACCGCCCTGCCACTCCCCGATACAGCTCCATGTACTCCTCCGCCGGGCCATGCCAGCCGAAGTCCCGCGTCATGGCGCGGCGCTGCATGGCGTGCCAGCGCTCCGGCTTGCGGTAGACGCTCATCGCCCGGCGCAATGCCCAGACCAGTTCCTGCCCCGTTGCGTTGACGAACTGGAAGCCGGTGGCGCTGCCGTCGGCGCTGGCCGCCGGGTTGGCGTCGATCACCGTGTCGGCGAGGCCGCCGGTGCGGCGGACGAGCGGCAGGGTGCCGTATTTCAGCGCGTAGAGCTGGGTCAGGCCGCAGGGCTCCGAGCGGGAGGGCACCAGGAACAGGTCGGAACCGGCCTGGATGCGGTGGGACAGCGGCTCGTCATAGCCGACGCGGACGCCGACCGATTGCGGGTGCCATTGGGCGAGGTGGCGGAAGCCGGCCTCGCTGTCGGCGTCGCCGCTGCCGAGAACCACCAGCTGGCCGCCCCAGGACACCCATTGGCTGGCAGCCTCCAGAACCAGATCGAGGCCCTTGTGCCAGGTCAGGCGGCTGACCACGGCGGCCAAGGGCGCGTCGGGGCGGCGGTCCAGGCCGAAGGCGGATTGCAGGTCGGCCTTGCAGGCGTCCTTGCCGCCGAGGTCGTCGGGGGTGTAGCGGGCGGGCAGATGCGGGTCGGTCGCCGGGTTCCATACCGCGTAATCGACGCCGTTCAGGATGCCGGTCAGCACGTCGGACCGGGTGGCGAGCAGGCCCTGCAGGCCGGTGCCGTGCTCCGCCGTCTGGATTTCATTGGCGTAGGTCGGGCTGACCGTGGTCAGCCGGTCGGCGTAGAAGCAACCCGCCTTCAGGAAACTGATGTTGCCGTAATACTCGACGCCGTCGATGCGGAAGCTGGACGACGGCAGGCCGATGTCGCCCATCATCCAGGGGCCGAAGACGCCCTGATAGGCGATGTTGTGGATGGTCAGCACGGTGCCCGGCCGGAAGGGGCCGGCGAAGCGGTCGGGGCGCAGGGCCAGATAGGCGGGGATCAGCCCGGCCTGCCAATCATGGCCGTGCAGGATGTCGGGCCGCCACCACGGATCGTAGGAATCCTCCGCCGCGAAGCCGGCGGCGACCCAGGCCAGCGCGGCGAAGCGCAGGGCGTTGTCGGTCCAGTCCTTGCCGTCCGGGCCGAGATAGGGGTTGCCGGGACGGTCGTACAGCGACGGCGCGTTCAGCGCATAGGCGAGGACCCCGTCGGCGGTGCGGCCGATGCACAGCTGGGCGCGGTCGCAGCCGGGCAGGTCGGTGATGAGGTCGCCGACCTCGTGCAGGTTCTGCAGGCTGTTGAGAATGGCGGGATAGCCCGGCAGCAGCAGGCGGACATCGGCGCCGGCGGCGTTCAGGGCCGGCGGCAGGGCGGCGGACACGTCCGCCAGCCCCCCCGTCTTGACCATCGGGTAGCATTCGGACGTGACGTAGAGGACGCGCATCGGGAAGGCACTCGGGTGAAAGGCGGGAGGGGTGAAAGGCGGGAGGGCGCAAGTCAGCTTATAGCGCCGATGCAAGGCCGGTGGGGAACCGGGCCGCATCGGCGCGGAAGGCGGCGGCGAATTGCCGCCTTATTCCTTCGGCAGCTTCTCGATCATCTCGCGGGTGATGAGGACGACGCCGCCCTCGCTGCGGTGGAAGCGCTTGGCGTCCAGCTCCGCGTCCTCGCCGACGACGAGGCCGTTGGGGATGCTGACGCCGCGGTCGATCACCACCTTC
This sequence comes from uncultured Azospirillum sp., assembly GCA_966212305.1. Lineage (GTDB taxonomy): Bacteria > Pseudomonadota > Alphaproteobacteria > Azospirillales > Azospirillaceae > Azospirillum. The sequence goes on along the minus strand of CBIHQY010000004.1, from coordinate 117,606 downwards.
TTCAGGCGGCAATGGCGGCCGATGTCGCATTCCGGCAGGACCACCGCCTCGTGCAGCTCGCTGTAGGAGTTGACGCGGACCGAGCTGAACAGCAGCGACCGCCGCACGGTGGATCCGGAGATGATGCAGCCGCCCGACACCAGGCTGTCCACCGCCATGCCGCGGCGGTTTTCGTCGTCGAAGACGAACTTCGCCGGCGGAAGCTGTTCCTGATAGGTGAAGATCGGCCAGTCGCGGTTGTACAGGTTCAGCTGCGGCGTGACGTGGCAGAGGTCCAGGTTGGCTTCCCAATAGGCGTCGATGGTGCCGACATCGCGCCAGTAGGGGCTGTTGTCGGGCGCGTCGATGATGGCGCTGTCGGCATAGTCGTGGGCGATGATCCGCGCCCCGGTCTTCACCAGATGCGGGATGATGTCCTTGCCGAAGTCGCGGCTGGAACCGGGGGTGGCGACGTCGCGCTCCAGCTGGTCGTAGAGGAACTGGGCGTTGAAGACGTAGATGCCCAGGCTGGCCAGCGCCAGATCGGGGCGGCCGGGCATCGGCGGCGGATCGGCCGGCTTTTCGACGAAGTCGATGATGCGGCGTTCCTCGTCGATGTGCATCACGCCGAAGCCGCTCGCCTGTTCGCGCGGAACCGCGATGCAGGGAACGGTGACGTCGGCCTGACGGTCGATGTGGTCGAGCAGCAGCGCGCCGTAATCCATCTTGTAGATGTGGTCGCCGGCCAGGATCAGGACATATTCCGGCTCGTGGTCGCGCAGGATGTCCAGGTTCTGGAATACGGCGTCGGCGGTGCCCTGGTACCACTCCGTCTCGCTGACGCGCTGCTGGGCCGGCAGCAGGTCGCAGAACTCGTTCATCTCGCCGCGGAACACGTTCCAGCCGCGCTGGAGATGGCGCAGAAGGCTGTGCGACTTGTACTGCGTCAGCACGCCGATGCGGCGGAAGCCGGAATTGACGCAGTTGGACAGCGCGAAGTCGATGATGCGGTACTTGCCGCCGAAATAGGTGGCCGGCTTGGCCCGGCGGTCGGTCAGCTGCTTCAGACGGCTTCCGCGCCCCCCGGCCAGCACCAGCGCCACCGCACGTCGCGGTGCGAGGCGCAGATCGCGTTTGTCGAGCATGGCCGTTACCCCCTTTGCCTTATTCTTGCGGCCGCGGGTGAGCGGCCAATCCAATTGGAGGCGTTGACGGTGCCACATCTCGCCGCCATGTCCAATAGGCCCGGCGTCGGGTTCGCCTCGGCTTACCCGCCGGATCTTCAACCCGCGGTCCTAGGAGGAAAGCGGTGGAGAAAACGGGGCAAGCCGAAAGGACTGGATGGACGGGGTAGGGGCCGCCCGATGCGGCGTCCTCTATGCCGCGCCCCGATGCCATGCCGGTGACCGCTGCGCAGGCCAAATTCTGCCTAATTATTCATCATCTGCCGGAATGGCAGCCAGAATGCCGGGCCGGATCGTGGGCTCCGGCCTTGCCAATCGGTCGAAAGCCCGAAAATTGCGGGAGAATGCCGCTTCCGGAGCCTGCCTGTTTTCTGTGCAGATACCGGGTGCGACTCGTACGGGGCTGCCCGTTCGGGGGTCCGGCCATGGGACAACCCTGACGATTCCAAGCCGTTTTCGACTGGCACGCTTCTTGTAACGCTGGAGGCGTCCTTGGTCCCGTCCGCCGCCCCGTCTTTGCCGGGGACGGGGCGACCGGGACGGGGTCGCCCCAGTGCGGTGCCCTGTGCGCGGAACACCTCCGGTGCCGCGCCGGCCGTCCAGGGGTGGGAGCGATTTTGGAGAAAGAGGAGCCTCGATGAACCGTCTGTTCCTTCTGGCCGCACCGATGATGGCGGTTGCTCTGGGCGCGGTCGGCATGCCGGCCGCAGCCCTTGCTCAGGATCCGGCGGCTGCCGCCGCTGCCGCGGCTACGGCCGCTGCCGCTGCTGCTGCCGCGCCGGCGGCTCCGGCGCTGAATGGCGGCGACACCGCCTGGATGCTTGTCTCCACGGCGCTGGTGCTGATGATGACCATCCCCGGCCTGGCGCTGTTCTACGGCGGCATGGTCCGCAAGATGAACGTGCTGGCGACGGTGATGCAGAGCTTCGCCATCACCTGCCTCGTCAGCGTCCTGTGGTACGTGATCGGCTACAGCCTGGCCTTCACCGGCACCGGCGCCTATGTCGGCGGTCTCGACCGGCTGTTCCTGAACGGGCTCGACTTCTCGAAGGCCTTCGTGCTGGGCGAGGCGACGGGTTCGGGCGTCGCGACGACGATCCCCGAGCCGGTCTTCATGATGTTCCAGATGACCTTCGCGATCATCACCCCGGCCCTGATCACCGGCGCCTTCGCCGACCGCATGAAGTTCTCCTCGCTGCTGGTCTTCACCGCCCTGTGGTCGATCGTGGTCTATGCGCCGATCGCCCACTGGGTCTGGTATCCGTCGGGCTTCCTGTTCGGCCTGGGCGTGCTGGACTTCGCCGGCGGCACGGTCGTGCACATCAACGCGGGCGTCGCCGGTCTGGTCGCCGCGCTGGTGATCGGCAAGCGCAAGGGCTACCCGAAGGAAGCCTTCATGCCGCACAACCTGGTGCTGTCGCTGATCGGCGCCTCGCTGCTGTGGGTCGGCTGGTTCGGCTTCAACGCCGGTTCGGCGCTGACCGCCGGTCCGCGCGCCGGCATGGCGCTGGCCGCCACGCACATCGCCACCGCCGGTGCCGCCATGGGCTGGCTGTTCGCGGAGTGGATCGTCAAGGGCAAGCCGTCGATCCTCGGCATCATCTCCGGCGCCGTCGCCGGCCTGGTCGCCGTGACCCCGGCCGCCGGCTTCGTCGACCCGACGGGCGCCATCATCATCGGCATCGTCGCCGGCGTGGTCTGCTTCTGGTCGGCCACCAGCCTGAAGCACATGCTGGGCTATGACGACAGCCTGGACGCCTTCGGCGTGCACGGTGTCGGCGGTCTGGTCGGCGCCCTCCTGACCGGCGTGTTCGCCAAGATGTCGGTGTCCAACAGCGAAGGCGGCTTCGCCTCCGTCCTGCAGGCCGACCCCAACGCCACGCTGGGCCTGCTGGAAGGCAACGCCGCCGCCGTGTGGATCCAGGTCCAGGGCGTGCTCTACACCATGGTGTGGTGCGCCGTCGCCACCTTCGTCCTGCTGAAGGTCGTCGACGTGGTGATGGGCCTGCGCGTCGAGGAGGATGTGGAGCGCGACGGTCTCGATCTCGCCCTGCATGGCGAGAGCATCCACTAAGACAAAACCCTTTCCCACGGGTCTCTCGCGAGAAGGCCGCCGGTTCTCCGGCGGCCTTTTTCGTTTGGATTGTTGCATGGGCGGAAACGCTGTGGCGCGGGCGGGCCGGCTTCACGGCGGGGCCGGGGCGGACTACCTCTGGTGCAACGTCATTGTGCTTTGCCAGGAGTTGCCGCCATGTCCATCCAGCCCGCCACCCCCGGTGTCCGTCCGGTGCTCGCCGCCGTGGAGGGCATGGCCACCTCCGACGGGGCCGGGGTCAGCATGACCCGCATGCTGGGCACGCCGCGCCTGCGCACGCTCGACCCCTTCCTGATGCTGGACCTCTTCGGCTCGGACCAGCCGACCGACTATCTGGCGGGCTTCCCCGACCATCTCCACCGCGGCTTCGAGACGGTGACCTACATGCTGGCCGGGCGCATGCGCCATGCCGACAACCACGGGCATGAGGGCGTGATCGAGACCGGCGGCGTGCAGTGGATGACCGCCGGCCGCGGCCTGATCCATTCGGAGATGCCGGAGCAGACCGAAGGGCTGATGCGCGGCTTCCAGCTGTGGATCAACCTGCCGGCCCGGCTGAAGATGACCGACCCGCGCTATCAGGAGTTCCCGGCCGCCTCCATCCCGGTGGAGCGGCGCGAGGACGGGGCGACCGTCACCGTCATCGCCGGCGACACCGCCCGCGGCACGGCCGGGCCGGTGCGGGCCGAGGCGACCGACGCCCGCTATTTCGACGTAACGCTGCCGCCGTCGGTGTCCTTCACCGAGCCGCTGCCGGCCGGCCACACCGCCTTCCTGGTGCTGTTCGAAGGCACGCTGAATGTGGGCGGGGAGGGAGCTCTGTCTGGACCGCGGGTGATCGTGCTGGGCGACGGCGAGCGGGTTGAGGCGGTTGCCGGGCCCGAGGGCGCCCGCTTCCTGCTGCTGGCCGGCGAGCCGATCGGCGAGCCCATCGCCTGGGGCGGTCCCTTCGTCATGAACACGCGGGAGGAGGTGATGCAGGCCTTCCGCGACTTCGAGGAAGGGCGCATCTGATCGCCGGATGCTGCGCGGGGCCGGTCCTCACGGTCTGCCCCACGCGGCATCTCGTGCCTTGCACCCCCGCCATCCCCGGTTATCATGGCGCATTCCGTGTTAACACGAACGATGGCGGGGAGCCGGGGCGATGCGAGCAAAGGGTCTGATGGGTGGCTTCAGGGCGGCTGCGGCTGCGGCACTGCTGGCCCTGATGCTTGCCGGGGGGCTTTTTGCCGCCAAGCCGGCCGCCGCCGTGGACTTCTCCAAGGCCGCCGCCGATTTCGGGCCGGAAGGCGCCTGGACCAACCAGTGCGACATCGACCGGATGACCGACAGCAAGACCTGCCGGCTGATGATCTACCGCCTGTTCGACGACGGGAAGGATGTCGGCTTCATCGCGCTCAGCATCATTCCGACCGGCAACGACTTCCACCTGTTCCTGACAACCAGCCAGGGGCTGATCGACCGCTGCGCCATCCGCGTCGACCGCCAGCCGCGCATCGAATCGCATGTGGCGACGCTGAACATGTGCATGTTCCCGAACTTCGTCTCCGGCCGCGTCGCCGACCAGTTCCGCAACGGCTCGTCCATCCTGGTCCGCGTCAACTCCCCCCGCAGCGGCAAGCGCGACATCGACTTTCCGCTGAACGGTTTCTCCCGCACCTTCGAGGAGATGCAGCGCAGCCTGCAGTGAGGGAGAGGGCGGGAAATCTCCCTCTCCCCCCCGGGGAGAGGGGATTTTTGGAGAGAGTGCGGCCTTACCCCGGCAGCCGGTAGCCTGCCGCCGGTTCCTGCATCGGGCAGCCGTTGCGTTCCATGCGGAATTCGGCGGAGCGGTCGTAGGCGAGGCGGCGGGCGCGCATGATCGAACCCAGCGGCCGGTGCGCGGCCAGACCGTGCCACGGGCTGAAGGACAGACGGTCGTCGCCGGCGCGCGACCGTTCCTCGCTCCATGCCGTCTGCGCCGGCACGGTGAGGCGGGCGACGGTGCGGTAGGGGCTCAGCTCCTCCGGCCACAGCACGCTGGCATCCTCCACCGGCATGCGCTCCTCGTCGGTGCGCAGCTGGGCGCGCAGCTCCCAGACGGCCTCCTTGTCGCGGAAGAACTCCACCACCGCCTCGCGCAGGCCGTTCGGCTTGCCGTTGACGTCCAGCGGCGCGCCGGCCAGCGCGGTCAGCTCCGGCGAGACCGGAACGATCTGCAGCTTGGCGATGTGGTCGCCGAAGCGCAATGCCGCCTGGCTGTAGAAGGTTTCGCCCAGGATGTGGGTTTCCGGATGGCCGCCCAGCGTCTTCAGCGTGGCGCTTTCGCCGCCGAAGGCCTCCACCACCCGTTCGGCGGCGCGCAAGCCCGCCGACAGCGCCTTCTTCGCCGTTTCCGCCCGGTCGGTGGTGGCGGCCAGCAGCTTCAGCGTCTTCAGGAACTGTTTCGCGTCGGGGGCCGAGAAGACCGGGGCGTTGGCCATGACGAAATCCTGCGTGGCCTCGTCCTCCGATCCCGGCATCCGGTCGCCGGACACGCCCAGCACCTTCACCGCCAGACCGCGCGGGGTCGACACGCTGTCGGGCAGGACGTCGCCCGGCGTGGTCGACAGCCGCAGGATCGCCGGATAGCTCTCCGCCCGCGCGAACAGGCCCTGGGCAAGCTCCGCCGGCAGATCGTCCAGAACGTCCAGCCGGCCGATCAGCAGCCCGTGGCTCTTGGCATGGACGCTGCGGTTGGCGTGGCCGCTGTCCTCGAAGGTCTTGGCGCTGATCGACAGCATCGTCTCCGCCAATTCCTCGAAGATGCGGGCCTCATCGGGACCGGGATTTTCGACCGACGGCGCGTAGGGCAGGGGCTTGGCATTGGGCTGGGCAAAGGCAGCGGACACGAGCCGGGCTCCGGATTGGGGATGGGCAGGGTGCAGCCGGGACAACAGCCGGATTGTGTCGTCCGTTCCGCAACGATTCGCCGGAGCCGGCGGAGGATGATGACAAGGCATGGGATCCACCTTTGCTGTTCGCACTGCAAAAAGAGGAAGCGTGCGCGCAAATATTCAAGCACGGCCCATGCGGGTGTGTTTTGAGGATTTTCCAATCTTCTATGGAAATTAACCGTAAACTTGGGAAATCCCCTTATAAGAAGTCTATGGCACCGAGGTGTCTTGCCTGTTTATCCTTCAAGGTGGGTGGGACGGAACTCTTCAATCACTTTGCGGAGTTCGTAGAGTCCGGCCGGATCGGCAACCGAAGGATGCCCAATGACCAGCTGGCCTGCGATACGTCCCATCAGGTGGATGCGCGGCTGTGTCCTGCTGATGGGAGTTCTGCTGGCGGCGATGGCGTCGTCCGCCGATGGATGGTCGACGGTGGCGGTGGCGGCGGCGAACCGGACGGTGCTGGTCCTGCATTCCTACCACCAGGGCTACGAGTGGACCCATGGTCAGGCCGACGGCATCGCCAAGGTGGTGGAGGCTGAGGCGCCGACCGCGATTGCGATTGCCTATTACCTGGACTGGAAGCGCTTTCCGGACCGGAGCGGCCTGGAGCATCTGCGGGCACTGATCGCCTTTCGCCATCCGCAGGGCACCGTCGATGCCCTGATCACCACCGACGATGCGGCATTGGAATTCGCTCTCGACCTGCGGCGGGAACTGTATGGCGCGGTGCCGCTGGTGCATGGCGGCGTGATCGCGCCAACGGCGCGCCAGCTGATCGCAGGCGCGCCCAATGTCGCCGGGGTGGAAGAGGGCAAGGATATCGAAGGAACCGTGCGCATGGCGGTTGCGGTCACCCCGAAGCTGCGCCACCTGTTCCTTCTGCGCGACCGGACCGAATCGGGACTTGCCCTGGACGTCGAGGTCGAGGCGCTGGCGGCGGCCGGCCGTCTGCCCGCCGGGCTGGAGCGGCATCTCCTGCCCGACCTGCCCTTCGGACGGCTGGCGGAGCGGCTGGCGACCCTTCCGCCCGACAGCGCCGTGCTGCTCGGGACCTATGCCTCCGATGCCGACGGGATGGTTCTGCCGCCCGAGCAGTTCCTGGAACTGATGAGCGAGCGGAGCAGCGCGCCGATCTATGGCCTGCAGGACTTCCTGCTCGGCCACGGCATCGTCGGCGGCAGCCTGCTGAGCGCACGGGAGCACGGCCGTGCGGTGGGAAGGCTGGCCGCCAGGATGTTGAACGGGGACGGGGTGGCCGATCTGTCGGCGGAGGCGAACCGCTCCGTTTCCCGCGCGGTGGATTACCGGCAGGCGGAGCGGTATGGCATCGACGTGACGCGGTTCGAACCGCTCGACCGGCTGGTCAACAAGCCCTTCTCCTTCCTGGAGACCTACCGCTGGCTGGTGGTGACGGTCGGCGGCGTGCTGCTGCTGCTGTTCGGCATGGTGCTGGTGCTGTCCTTCGCGCTGCGCGAACGCCGGATTGCCGAGGCGGCGCTGCGGGTGAGCAACGATGCGCTCGGCGACTCGCGCCGGCAGCTGCAGGCCAAGGTCGAGGAGCTGACCGCCAGCAAGGAGGCGCTGCGCGAGCGCGAGCGGTGGATGCGGCTGGTGGCCGAGGCGTCGCGCGACATCATCTGGACCTGGGACGTCGTCAGGGACCGCCGGGTCCTGTCCGGCCGGGTCGAGGAGCTGCTGGGCGTGGACGCCCTCAGCATCGATACGCTGGCGGCCTGGTTCGACCGCATCCACCCCGAAGACCGTCCGCGTGCGGAAGAGGCGCTGTGCCGCCACCTGTCCGGCGAGTTGCCGGAATACCGGGTGGAATACCGGGTCCGCCACCGCGACGGCAGTTACCTGTGGCTGTACGCCACCGGCAAGGCCCTGTGCGACGAGCAGGGGCATCCGACGATCATGGGCGGCTCCTACACCGACATCACCGCCCAGAAGCAGCAGCAGGCGCGGCTGGACCATCTGGCCCATTATGATTCGCTGACCGGGCTGCCCAACCGGCTGATGCTGGAACGGCATGTCGACCGGTTGATCGCCGACAACAGGACTTGCGGCCAGGCCGGGTCGATGGCGCTGCTGTTCCTCGACATGGACAATTTCAAGTTCATCAACGACGGGTTCGGCCACAAGGCGGGCGACGAGCTGCTGACGATGATGGGCCGGCGCATCGGCAAGGGGGCCGGCGAGGGGCTGTTCATCGCGCGGCTGGGCGGCGACGAGTTCGTGGTGGTCGTCCAGGGCGGCGAGGCCGGCGCCCCGGCGGAGGTGGCGCGGCGGGTGGAACAGGCGCTGGCCGCGCCCTTCCTGGTCGAAGGGCAGATTTTCCACGTTTCCTGCAGCATCGGCATCGCCCGCTATCCCTGGGACGGCCGCTGTTTCGACGATCTGCTGCAGAATGCCGACACCGCCATGTACCGGGCCAAGGACAATGGGCGCGGAAGCATCTGCAGCTTCACCGCCGACATGAACCTGAACGTGGTGGAGCGCATGCAGCTGCTCAGCCGCGCCCGGCTGGCCTTCGACCGCCAGTCCTTCACCCTGCGTTACCAGCCCCAGGTCGCCACATCAGACGGCCGGGTCCGCGGCTTCGAGGCGCTGGTCCGCTGGACCGACTCGGAACTGGGGCCGGTGTCGCCGGACCGCTTCATTCCGGTGTGCGAGGATTCGGGCCTGATCGTCCCGCTCGGGCTTTGGGTGCTGGAGACCGCCTGCGTCGAGGCGGTGGGGCTTGGCTGCCGCGGGGCCGGCGACGTGACGATGAGCGTCAACATGTCGGCGGTCCAGCTGGCCCAGCATGATTTCGTGCCGCGGGTGCTGGAGATCCTGGCCCGCACCGGATTGCCGCCGCACCGGCTGGAGCTGGAGATCACCGAGTCGCAGATGATCGGCTCGCTCGACGCCGCCATCGGCAAGCTGAATGCGCTGCGGCAGGCCGGCATCCACATCGCGCTGGACGATTTCGGCACCGGCTATTCGTCGCTGACCTATCTGCGGACGTTGCCGATCAACACGCTGAAGCTGGACAAGGCCTTCATCAACGACGTCCACCGCCGTTCCGACGCGCGCAGCATGGTGTCGTCCATCTCGCGCATCGCCCACGACCTGAACCGCTGCGTGGTGGCCGAAGGGGTGGAGGAGGCTGCCCAGTGGGAGGCGTTGTCGCTGATGGGCTGCGACCTGATCCAGGGCTATTTCGTCAGCCGGCCGCTGCCGGCCGACCGCATCGACGCCTTCCTGGCGGCCTGGGAGGAGCGGCGGGCCAGACTGCCGGTCGCCCGCGACCATGTGGTGGTCGGCATGCCCTCCGCCGGGACGAACCGGCCGCCGTCGCCGGTGTCGTGACCCGGCCAAACACCGCCAACGCAAAACGCCCCGCAGGCGGGCTGCGGGGCGTCTTCGGAGGCTGGGCTGACGGGACCGGAGGAGTCGCGCTCAGTGCCGCGTGCGGGCCGGGGTGATGTAGACGCCGTCCCAATCGACGCCGAACAGGGCGTCGTCGCCGGCCTCTTCCACCAGATCGTCGTATTCGTGAGCCTCGATCAGACCGAAGATCGAGGCGGTGCCGGAGGCGTCGAGGTCGCAGGTCACCACATGGCCGCCCACCTCGACGGAGGTGAAGAACACTTCCGGCAGTTCCATGCTGTCCAGGTCGGCGGTGACGGCGGCTTCGATCTCGTGGATGCTGCGGGCCGACAGCGACACGCGCAGCTTGGCCGCCTGGGAGGCCCAGACGATGCGCTTGACGTGGGCCGGCTCCTTCATCTCCGCGATTGCCGCCGCTTCGTCGCCTTGGCCGGCCATCGCGATCATCCGGGAAACCAGGGTCGAGGTGCTGCTGGGTGCGCGCATGAAAGCCTCCGCTCGTTCGATGACGACAGATTTGCGCGCAGGCGGTTAACGGGGTCTTAAGCCGGTACCGGGGCTAAAGCCTTACCACCGCAGGAGTAGGCTTATCCGTTCGGTTCTAGAGGGCGGCAAGGGCGGCGGCGACTCCTGCCGCGATCCGGGCGTTGTTGCGGATCAGCGCGATGTTGGCGGTCAGGCTGCGCCCGCCGGTGATGCGCTCCAAAGCCGCCAGCAGGTGGGGGGTGATGTCCTTCCCCTTGATTCCATTGATTTCCGCATCGGCCAGCGCCTGGGCGACCGCGGCTTCCATCGCGTCGGCGTCCAGCTCGTCGGCGGGCGGGATGGGGTTGGCGAGCAGCACGCCGCCTTCCAGGCCAAGCTGCCATTTCGCCCGCAGAATGTCCGCCACCTGCTGAACGTTGTCACAACGATGATCGACGGGCAGGCCGCTGCGGCGGCTGTAGAAGGCGGGAAATTCCTCCGTGCCGAAGCCCAGCACCGGGACTCCGCGGGTTTCCAGCACCTCCAGAGTCTTTGGCAGGTCGAGAATCGACTTGGCGCCGGCGCAGACCACGCAGACGGAGGTGCGGGCCAGTTCGTCGAGATCGGCGGAGATGTCGAAGCTGGTCTCCGCCCCGCGATGGACGCCGCCGATGCCGCCGGTGGCGAAGACGGAGATGCCGGCCAGCCGCGCCCCGATCATCGTCGCCGCCACCGTGGTGGCGCCGATGCCGCCGGTGGCGATGGCGATGGGCAGGTCGCGGCGGCTCAGCTTGCGCGCCCTGTGGCCGGCGGTGGCCAGCCGTTCCAGCGCCGTGTCGTCCAACCCGACGCGGATGCGCCCGTCCATCACCGCGATGGTGGCGGGGATGGCGCCGGCGGCCCTCACCTCCGCCTCCAGCGCGCGGGCGGTCTCCAGATTCTGCGGATAGGGCATGCCGTGCGAGATCACCGTCGATTCCAGCGCCACCACCGGGCGGCTTGCGGCAAGCGCGTCGGCGATCTCGGGGGTTGGCAGCAGGATCGGGTGCATGCGCTGGGTCTCCGCTGTTGGGCGCCCTATATTAGGACGCATGTCCGCTGCACACCAATCCAATACAGATCGTCCGCACCCCGACAGGTGGATCAAGGTCCTGCCCGAGGGGCTGTATGTCGAGCCGGGGGGCTTCTACATCGACCCGGTGCGCCCGGTGGAGCGCGCGGTCGTCACCCACGGCCATTCCGACCACGCGAGGCCCGGCAACCGCCATGTGCTGGCGACGCCCGGCACGCTCGCCATCATGCGCCAGCGGATGGGCGAGGGGGTGGGCGGCAGCCTGCAAGCACTGGAGTATGGCGAGGGGCTGACCATCGGCGACGTGGCGGTGCGGCTGGTGCCGGCCGGCCATGTGCTGGGCAGCGCGCAGGTGGTGCTGGAGCATGCCGGGTCGCGCGTGGTGGTGTCGGGCGACTACAAGCGCCGGCATGACCGCACCTGTGCGCCGTTCGAGCCGGTGCCCTGCGACGTCTTCGTCACCGAGGCGACCTTCGGCCTGCCGGTGTTCCGCCACCCGCCCGACCTGGGGGAGGTGCAGAAGCTGCTGCATTCGATGGCGCTGTTCCCGGAGCGCAGCCATGTCGTCGGCGTCTATGCGCTGGGCAAATGCCAGCGGCTGATCACGCTGCTGCGGGCGGCGGGATACGACCGGCCGATCTGGCTGCATGGCGCGCTGGAGCCGCTGTGCCGGCTCTATAGCGATTGGGGGGTGGAACTGGGCGAGCTGCGGCCGGCGACGGTGGCGGCGAAGGAGGATTTGAAGGGCGCGCTGGTGCTGGCCCCGCCGGCGGCGGTGGCCGACCGCTGGGCGCGGCGGCTGGCCGATCCGGTGGTGGCGGTGGCGTCGGGATGGATGCGGGTGCGCCAGCGTGCCCGCCAGCGCGGGGTGGAACTGCCGCTGGTCATCTCCGACCATGCCGACTGGGACGAGCTGTGCCGGACGCTGGAGGATGTCGGCGCGCCGGAGGTCTGGGTGACCCATGGACGGGAAGAGGCGCTGGTCCATTACGCCACCAGCCGCGGCATCCGCGCCCGCGCGCTGGCGCTGATCGGCTTCGAGGACGAGGATTCGGAAGAGATTTCGGAGAAGGCCGGGGAAGGGGAGGCGTCGTGAACCGCTTTGCCGCGCTGATCGACGCGCTGGTCTTCATGCCGTCGCGCAACGGCAAGATCCGCCTGCTGGTCGAGCATTTCGCCACCGCTCCCGACCCCGAGCGCGGCTGGGCGCTGGCGGCGCTGACCGGGGCGCTGAGCTTCCGCGAGGCCAAGCCGGCCGCCATCCGCGAACTGGCGGCGACACGGGTCGATCCGCAATTGCTGGCGCTGTCCTACGACTATGTCGGCGATCTGGCGGAGACGGTGGCGCTGATCTGGCCGGAACGCCCCGAACGCGCCAACAGCCTGCCGCCCAGCCTGGACGAGGTGGTGGAGGGCTTGCGGGCCGCAAAGCGCGGGCAGGTGATCGGGCTGGTGGAGGGCTGGCTCGACACGCTCGACTCGTCGGGACGGTTTGCGTTGCTGAAGCTCATCACCGGGGCGCTGCGCATCGGCGTGTCGGCCCGGCTGGCCAAGACGGCGCTGGCGGAATGGGGCAGGGCGGCCCGGCCGGAGGTGAGCGTCGATGACGTGGAGGAGGTCTGGCACGGGCTGACGGCTCCCTACACCGAGCTGTTCGCCTGGCTGGAGGGGCGGGCGGAGCGGCCGGCCACCGGCTCCGGCGCCGGGTTCCGCCCGATGATGCTGTCCCACCCGCTGGAGGAGGAGGACCGCGCCGGGCTCGACCCCGCCGCCTATGCCGCCGAATGGAAATGGGACGGCATCCGCGTGCAGATGGTGGCGCGCGGCGGGGAGCGGCGGCTCTACAGCCGCACCGGCGACGACGTGTCGGGGGCTTTCCCGGACATCGTCGATCACATGAGCTTCGACGCCGTGCTGGACGGCGAGCTGCTGGTGGCGCGCGACGGGGTGGTGGCGCCGTTCAACGATTTGCAGCAACGGCTGAACCGCAAGACGGTGACGGCGCAGATGCTGCGCGACGGGCCGGCCTGGGTGCGGCTCTACGACATCCTGTTCGATGGCGGGGAGGATCTGCGCGGCCTGTCCTTCGTCGAGCGGCGCGTCCGGCTGGAACGCTGGTTCGAGGCGGTGCAGCCGCGGCGGATGGATTTGTCGCCGCTGGTGCCCTTCACGGTTTGGGACGAGCTGGTGGAACTGCGCGAGGGCGCGCGGGAGAACGGCATCGAGGGGCTGATGCTGAAGCGGCGCGACAGCGCCTATCTGGCCGGACGGCCGAAGGGGCCGTGGTTCAAGTGGAAGCGCGGGGCGCTGACGCTCGACACCGTGATGATGTACGCCCAGCGCGGCCACGGGAAACGGTCGAGCTATTATTCCGACTACACCTTCGGCGTCTGGCGCGGCGAGGAGCTGGTGCCGGTCGGCAAGGCCTATTCCGGCTTCACCGACGCCGAGCTGGTTGAACTGGACCGCTGGGTGCGCAACCACACCACCCGCCGCTATGGCCCGGTGCGTGAGGTGGAGGCCGGGCTGGTGCTGGAGGTCGCCTTCGACAGCGTGCATCCTTCCAACCGGCACAAGAGCGGGCTCGCCATGCGCTTCCCCCGCATCCACCGCATCCGCTGGGACAAGCCGGCGCATGAGGCCGACCGGCTGGAGACGCTGTCGGCGATGGTGGTGGGGTAGGCCAAGCCCTAACGCAGCGGCGCCGTCACCACGTCGACGGAGGTTTCCGCCACGGTGCCGACGACATCCACGGCGGTGCCGGCGATGCTGGCCGCACCGCTGGCGACGCCGGTGACGGCACCGCAGCCGCTCAGCGAGGCACCCAGCAGCAACAGGGCGGCGAGCGGGAGAAGGCGGCGGGAAGCGGGGCGGCGGGACATGCTGTCCTCCAGAAAACCACGGGCTGAAACGAGACCGGTGGCGATTGCAGCACGCAATTCCCACCGAAAGGTTAATTCGGGCATTTGGCACAACAGCCGTGAAATCCGCCATCCTGCGAAGAAGCCGTCGCTGGAGCCGAATATTACAAGTAATTAATGGCAGTGTAATACCTTGATGTAGGTTTTCGCGAGGATAGGGGTGGCTTAAAAGAAATCGGCATGGCTGCCATGAGTATTCACCCGCTTTGGGGATTTTTTCTGCATGGCCGCGTTCATTTCCAGACCCATATCAGCCTTGCCGACCGACGAATGTCGTCTGCGAGCGATTGACTGGTAGGGAAAGACACCGATGCGCGACGGATCCTTTGCCGATCTCACCGCCCCCTACGACCGGGTGGCTCTCGTCCTGCAAGGCGGCGGAGCGCTCGGCGCCTATCAGGCGGGCGTCGTCGAGGGGCTGTTCAAGCACGACATCCACCCGACCTGGGTGGCCGGCGTGTCGATCGGCGCCGTCAACGCGGCGCTGATCGCCGGCAATCCGCCGGAGCGGCGCTGCGCCGCGCTGGCGGAGTTCTGGGGCCGCGTCGCCCCGCCCTCGCCCTGGGAGCATGCGGAGTCCCTGTGGCGGCGACTGGATCCCGACGGCCCGTCGATTTCCATCCTCAACCAATGGAGCGCGTGGCGGACGGCACTGTCCGGCCAGCCCGGCTTCTTCCGGCCGCGGCCGGCGGTGGAATGGGCGGCGGCCGGCCCCTTCGCCGGACCGACCAGCGTCTACGACACCGCGCCGCTGAAAAGCACGCTGGAGGACCTGATCGACTTCGACCGGATCAACCGGGGCGACATCCGGTTGTCGCTCGGCGCCGTCAATGTGCGGACCGGCAACTCCATCTATTTCGACACCGAGACCCACCGGATCGGCCCGGAGCATGTGATGGCCAGCGGCGCCCTGCCGCCCGGCTTCGCACCCGTGGAGATCGACGGCGAGGTCTATTGGGACGGCGGGCTGGTTTCCAACACGCCGCTCGACCATGTGCTGGAGGACCAGCCGCGCCGCGACACGCTGGTCTTCCAGGTCGATCTGTGGAGCGCCAGTGGTCAGGTGCCGCGCGGCATGTCGGAGGTGCTGGAGCGGCAGAAGGACATCACCTATTCCAGCCGCACCCGTTTCAACACCGACAAGGTCACCTACGAGCAGACCCTGCGCAACCAACTGGTCACGCTGCTCGACCGGCTGCCCGGCGATCTTCAGGACACGCCGGAGGCCAGGGCGCTGCGGCGCGCCGCCTGCGGGGCGGCGATCAACATCATCCACCTGATCTACCGCCGCAAAAGCTACGAGCGCGACAGCAAGGACTACGAATTCTCCAACGCCGGCATGCGCGAGCATTGGGAGAGCGGCCTTGCCGACACCCTCGCCACGCTCGCCCACCCGGAATGGCTGGCGATGCCGTCGCGGCTGGACGGCCCCGTCACGCACGATTTGCGGCGGCTGGTCCTGACCGAAATCCCAAGCAATGCAGTTTGAACGAAGGAGCGGACCCATGCGTTTGCAGGACAAAGTCGCCGTCATCACCGGGGCGGCGAGCGGAATCGGGCTGGAAATCGCCCGGACCTTCGCCGGCGAGGGCGCGCTGGTCGTCATCGCCGACCTCAACCAAGCCGGCGCCGACGCGGCGGCGGCCAGCCTCGATCCCACCGGCAAGCGGGCGCTGGGCGTCGCCATGGACGTGACCGACGAGGCCCAGGTCGATGCCGGCATGGCCCGCGCCGTCGCCGTCTTCGGCCGCATCGACATCCTGGTCAGCAACGCCGGCATCCAGACCGTGGCGCCGATCGAGTCGTTCGAGTTCGCGAAGTGGAAGCAGCTTCTGTCCATCCATCTGGACGGCGCCTTCCTGACCACGCGCGCCGCCCTGCGGACGATGTACCGGCAGGGAAGCGGCAGCATCATCTATATGGGGTCGGTCCATTCCAAGGAGGCGTCGCCGCTGAAGGCGCCCTACGTCACCGCCAAGCACGGGCTGATCGGCCTCGCCAAGGTGGTCGCCAAGGAAGGGGCGGCGCATGGCGTCCGCGCCAACGTGATCTGCCCCGGCTTCGTCCGCACCCCCCTGGTCGAAAAGCAGATCCCCGAGCAGGCGAAGGAGCTCGGCATCTCCGAGGAGGAGGTGGTGAAGACCGTGATGCTGAAGGAGACCGTCGACGGCGAGTTCACCACGGTCGAGGACGTCGCCCAGGCCGCCCTGTTCTTCGCGTCCTTCCAGTCCAACGCGCTGACCGGCCAGTCCCTGGTCGTCAGCCATGGCTGGTTCATGCAATAGGCGGAAACCTTGCGAGCAGGGCAATCGCATCTGCGATAAACGCCCTCTCCCGCCCCGGGAGAGGGAGCCCTATGCAACGTCCCTGCTCAGGGGGAGAGGGGCTTTCTCAGAACTCCTTCCAGTCGTCGTCGTCGCTGGTGCTGTGCTTCAGGACCGGAACCGCGGTGCCGCGCGCCGCGGAGTCGGTGCGGGCAGCGGGCTTGCCCGCCGTCGCGGCATAGGCCGTGCCGTTGCCACGGGTGGCGGGCTTCGCCGTGGGCTTGGCGGCGGTGCGGGCGGGCGTCGTCACGGCGCGGCGGGTGGTCGCGACCGCCGGAGCTGCATGGACGGCGACCGGCGCGCGCGGCGCCGCGGCGTAACCGTAGCCGGCCGCCTGTTCGAACTTGAAGAAGCCGACCAGCGACTTCAGGTCGCCGGCCTGACCGCTCATCGCCTGGGCGGCGGCGGTGGTCTCCTCGACCAGGGCGGCGTTCTTCTGCGTCATCTCGTCCATGTTGGCGACGGTCGAGTTGATCTCGTCCAGCGCCGTCGCCTGCTCGGCCGAGGCCGAGGCCATCTCGGCGATCAGGGTCGCCACCTGCTGCACGCCGGACACGATGCCCTGCAGCGCGTCGCCGGCCTTGCTGACCAGATCGACGCCGTCCTTCACCTGGGCGTCGCTGTCCAGGATCAGCCCCTTGATCTCCTTCGACGCCTGGGCGGAGCGCTGGGCGAGTTGCCGCACCTCCTGCGCCACCACGGCGAAGCCGCGCCCGGCGTCGCCGGCCCGCGCCGCCTCCACCGCCGCGTTCAGCGCCAGCAGGTTGGTCTGGAAGGCGATCTCGTCGATCACGCCGATGATGTCGGTGATCTTGCGGCTCGATTCCTCGATCCGGCGCATCGCCTCGATGGCGGAACCGGCGACGCCGCCGCCGGATTCGGCGGAGCCGCGGGCCTGGGCCGCCATCACGTTGGCGCGCTGGGCGTTCTCGGCGTTGGAACGCACGGTCGCCCCCAGCTCCTCCATGCTGGCCGCGGTCTCCTCCAGCGAGGAGGCCTGCTGCTCGGTGCGGTCGGCGAGGTCGGAGGATCCCAGCGACACCTCGGCGGCGGCGGCGGCGATGGTCTCGGCCGCCTGGGTGATCTGGCCGACGATCTCGGCCAGCCGGGTGGAGGTGGCGTTGACGTCGGTCTTCACCCGTTCGAAGGCGCCCTGGTAGTCGCGGGTGACACGGCGGTTCAGGTCGCCCTGGGCCAGCGCGCTCAACACCTCGCCCAGATCGGCGATGACCGCCTCCACCGTGTCGGTCAGGCGGTTGATGCCCTGCGACATGGTCTTGTAGAAGCCGTCCTTGCCGGCCAGATCGATGCGGCGATCCAGGTCGCCCTTCGACACGGCGTCGATCAGGCCGGCGATCTCCTCGCCGATGGCCTGCTCGCGGGCGCGCTGGGCCTCGGCGGCGCGGCGTTCGGCCTCCAGCCGCTCACGCTCGGCCTCGTCCATCCGCTTCTTCTCGACGGCATTGTCCTTGAACACCAGGACGGCCTTGGCCATGAGGCCGATCTCGTCGCGGTTCTCCAGGGCGGGCACGTCGACGGCGAGATTGCCGGCCGCCAGCTCCGTCATCGTGCCGGTCATCTGCACCACCGGCCGGACGATCGACCGGGCGGTGATCAGGGCGATCAGGATGCCGAGAACGAAGGCGCCCACCGCCATGCCGATCAGCAGCGTGGAGGTGTTCTCCATGTCGGTTTTCGCGCCGCTCAGCACCGTGTCGCGCACCTCCGCCTGGGAGGCGATGGTCTTGGTGACCAGATCGGCGAATTCCTCCGCCTCCTTGCTCATGGTGCCGAAGGCCAGGGTCTGGACTTCGGCGACGGCAGCGACCACGCGGTTGAAGCTGTCCAGATAACGGCCGGCGAGCTGGATCGTCTCCTCGATGTCGCGCTTCTGCACCGGGTCGGCGAGGCCGGCGGACAGCGC
Organism: uncultured Azospirillum sp.; assembly: GCA_966212305.1. Classification (GTDB taxonomy): domain Bacteria; phylum Pseudomonadota; class Alphaproteobacteria; order Azospirillales; family Azospirillaceae; genus Azospirillum. The sequence continues at coordinate 99,349 of CBIHQY010000004.1, read as the reverse complement.
CGCGGCGGACTTCAGGAAGGCGTCCAGGCGGGCACGCGCCTCCTCGGCCGCCTTCTCCGCCGGCTCTGTCAGGAAGCGCTGCACGCTCAAACGGGCGAGGATCAGGGTTTCCTGGGTCTGGCCCGCATGGGCCGCCGTCTGGAAATCGCCGGCGGCGATGCCGGTGGCGATTGCCCGGCTCAGTCCTTCCCGCGCCTTCATGCCCAGCGGCACCAGTTCCTCCGACACCAGCCGGTCGCGCTGTTCGCGCACCTTGACCAGCCTGGCGTAATTGGCGGTGTAGCCGTCGAACTGCTGGATCATGCGGTCGAGGTTGGCGCGGCGCGCGGGGTCCTGCGTCGCCTCGCGGATGGCGCGCAGCATCTCGCCCAGCTTCTTCTGTTGCGCCTGCGTCGGCGCGATCAGGGCGTTGTTGCCGGAGAAGGAGTAGTTGACCACGTTCCGGCGCATGTCGGAGACCGAGCCGTCCACGTCCGAAATCCGCAGCGAATTGTCGGAGATCGTCGCGTAGCGGGTGAAGCCTCCCTCCACCGTCGACAGCGACCGCACGCCGAGTGCTGCCACCAGGGCGAGGAGGGCGAGGATCAAAAGGAAACCCACCTGGATGCGGGTGCCCACCTTGAATCGGCCGGCGAAGCTGGCGTTCTGCATGGTCAAATGCCTTGGTCTGCGGTGCGGATCGAACGCGATACGCCCGGCAGGGTAGAGGAAGATGGTTTCCAGTCCGTTGCCATGGCGCAAGGAAATGCAGGGAAAGCGTCCCTGGGCCGCGCCAAAATCGTGGCAAAGCCGTGATGCGGGGCTTTGACGATGCCGCAGCGGTCCCTAGGTTAGGTCGCCTGAACAGCATTTCGGGGAACGGCCCTTGGCGGCCGGTTTCCCCGGATGCGCAGAAATCCCGTAAAGGCCACTGAAAAACCCGATGCGCCGCAGCCTTCCGCCCACCTCCGACGGCAATACCTTCACCCGCCCGTCCGGCGACCTGCGCGCCGCGATGCGCTCGCTGGCGCCCTATATCTGGCCCCGCGATTCCGTGGAGACGCGGGTGCGGGTGGTGCTGGCGATGCTGCTGCTGATCGGCGCCAAGGTCGCCAACGTCTATGTGCCGATCTTCTACAAGCATGCGGTGGACGCGCTGACGCCCGCCTCCGCCGGCGGGACCGCCGGGCCGGGCGCGGTGATGGCCATCCCCCTGGGACTGATTGTCGCATACGGCCTTGCCCGCGTGACCTCGCTGATCTTCGCCGAGCTGCGCGACGCCGTCTTCGCCACCGTGGCGCAGCGGACCATCCGCCGGGTGGCGCTGTCGGTGTTCCGGCACCTGCATGCGCTGTCGCTGCGCTTCCACCTGGAACGCCAGACCGGCGGACTGACCCGGTCGCTGGAGCGCGGAACGCGGGCCATCGAATCGCTGCTGCGCTACACCCTGTTCTCCATCGTGCCGACGCTGGTGGAGATCGCCCTGGTCTGCGCCATCCTGTGGAAGCTGTTCAGCGTCTGGTTCGCGCTGGCGACCTTCGTCACGGTGATGGGCTACATCCTCTATACCTTCTTCGTGTCGGAATGGCGCATCAAGTTCCGCCGCCTGATGAACGACACCGACAGCAAGGCCAACACCAAGGCGATCGACAGCCTGCTGAATTACGAGACGGTCAAGTATTTCGGCAACGAGGAGCATGAGGCCCGCCGCTACGACGGCGCGCTGCAGAGCTACGAGAAGGCGGCGGTGCGCAGCCAGCAGAGCCTGTCGCTGCTGAATGTCGGCCAGTCGGCGATCATCTCGCTGGGGCTGGCGGTGGTGATGGGCATGGCCGCCAACGGCATCGTCAACGGCAGCATGTCGCTCGGCGACTTCGTCCTGGTGAACACCTATCTGCTGCAGCTCTACCAGCCGCTGAACTTCTTCGGCGTCGTCTATCGCGAGATCAAGCAGTCGCTGATCGACATCGAGTCGATGGTCACGCTGCTGGCGGTCGACCGCGAGGTGGCCGACGGCCCCGAGGCGAAGCCGCTGGCGGTCGATGGGGCGGAGCTGCGCTTCGAGGGGGTGGAGTTCGGGTACGACCCGCGCCGGCCGATCCTGAAGGATGTCAGCTTCACCGTGCCGGCCGGCAAGACGGTCGCCATCGTCGGCCCGTCGGGCGCCGGCAAGTCCACCATCAGCCGGCTGCTGTTCCGTTTCTACGACGTCAACGGCGGCCGGGTGCTGATCGACGGGCAGGACATCCGCGGGGTCACCCAGTCCTCGCTGCGGGCGTCCATCGGCATCGTCCCGCAGGACACCGTGCTGTTCAACGACACCGTCTTCTACAACATCGCCTATGGCAACCCCGGCGCCAGCCCGGCGGAGGTGGAGCGGGCGGCCCGGCTGGCCCACATCCACGACTTCATCATGGCGCTGCCCGACGGCTACCAGACCACGGTCGGCGAACGCGGGCTGAAGCTGTCCGGCGGCGAGAAGCAGCGCGTCGCCATCGCCCGCACCATCCTGAAGGACCCGGCGATCCTGCTGTTCGACGAGGCGACAAGCGCGCTCGACACCCACACCGAGCGGGAAATCCAGGCCAACCTGCGCGAGGTCAGCCGCGGCCGAACCACGCTGGTCATCGCCCACCGGCTGTCCACCGTCATCGACGCCGACGAGATCCTGGTGCTGGAGGCCGGCCGGGTGATCGAGCGCGGCCACCATGCCGACCTGCTGGCCGCCCGCGGCGCCTATGCCGCCTTGTGGACGCGGCAGCAGGAAGCCAGCCAAGCGTCAACCGGCGGACCCGCGCCGTTGTCCGGCGTGCTGGCCTCGACCTGAGCGGAAGCGCGGAGCACGCATGATGGGACCGGCAAGGCAGGCGCTGCGCGCCGCGACGCGGGAGAGCCACGACCGGCTGGACAAGGCCGCGGTGCTGCAGCCGCTGGTCCGGCCGGACATCACCGCCGACCAGTATGCCCGCGCGTTGGCCGTGCTCTATGGTTTCAACGCACCGGTGGAACGGGCGCTGGGGGAGGTGCAGGGCGCGGCGCGGCTGGCACTTCTGCGCGAGGATCTGCGGGTTCTCGGCACCGATCCGGACGCGCTGGCGGAGATGACGGACATGCCGCCGCTGGACAGCGCGCCGGCGCGGCTTGCGGCGCGCTATGTGCTGGACGGCTCCGCCCATGGCGGGCGGGCGATGCTGCCGGGGATCACCCGCGCGCTGGGATTTGATGCCCGGCGCGGTGCGCGCTTCCTGGCGTCGGACGGGCTGGACATGGCCGGGGCCTGGAAGGCGCTGATGGTCCGGCTGGAGGAGGAGCTTGCCGATCCGGCCGCGCTCGCCACCGCCTGCGCAACCGCCGCCGCGCTGTTCGCGGCGCTGGACCGGTGGACGGCGGAGCAGGGGATGGGGGAGCAGAGGGGTTGAAACTGGCGCGTGGCGACTTCCCTTGCTAGGGTGCCGGACCATTCGCATTCGGTTTCTGGAGACCGCCTTCCCATGACCGCGCCAGCCTCGCGCATCTATTGCTCCGTCGACACCACCGAGATCGACGCCGCCCGCCGCATCGCCGGGCAGGTGGCCGGGGCCGTCGGCGGCATCAAGCTGGGGCTGGAGTTCTTCATCGCCCAGGGGCCGGCCGGCGTCCGCGCCGTGGTGGGGGAGGACGGGCCGCCGCTGTTCCTCGACCTGAAGCTGCACGACATTCCCAACACGGTGGCGGGCGGCGTGCGCGCGGCGCTGCCGCTGAAGCCGGCCTTCATGACCATCCACAGCGCCGGCGGGCCGGCGATGATGCGCGCGGCGGCGGAGACGGCGGCCAGCGCCGGGGCCGACCGGCCGAAGATCCTCGCCGTAACCGTGCTGACCAGCCTGGACGAGGGCGATCTGGGCGCCGTCGGGCAGTCGGTTCCGGTGGCCGATCAGGTGGTGCGTCTGGCGAAGCTCGCCAAGGCGTCGGGGGTGGACGGCGTCGTCTGCTCCCCGGCCGAGGTGGCGCTGGTGCGCGCGGCCTGCGGTCCCGACTTCATCCTGATGGTGCCCGGCATCCGTCCGGCCTGGGCCGCCACCAACGACCAGAAGCGCATCATGACCCCGGCGGAGGCGCTGGCCGCCGGCGCCGACCATCTGGTCATCGGTCGGCCGATCACCGCCGATGCCGATCCGGCCGCCGCCGCCCGCCGCATCGTCGCCGAGATCCATGACAATTTTGGGGGGACCGCATGACCGTCGCCGCCAAGATCTGCGGGCTGAGCGAGCCCGAAAGCCTGCGCGCCGCCGTCGCCGGCGGGGCGCGCTATGTCGGTTTCGTCTTCTATCCGCGCAGCCCGCGCGCCATCGCCCCGCCGATGGCGGCGGAACTGGCGCGGCTGCTGCCGACCGGGGTGCGGTCCGTCGGACTGTTCGTCGATCCCGACGACGAGTTCCTGGAACATGTCACCGGGCAGGTCCCGCTCGACCTGATCCAGCTGCATGGCGCCGAGACTCCGCGCCGCATCGTCGAGATCAAGGCCCGCTATGCGCTGCCGGTGATGAAGGCGGTGAAGATCGGCGGGCCGGAAGACCTGACCACGGCGATGGAGGCGGCGGAGGTCGCCGACCGGCTGCTGTTCGACGCCAAGCCGCCGGCCAAGGTGTCGGCGCTGCCCGGCGGCAACGGCATCGCCTTTGATTGGACGATCCTGGCCGGGCGCAGCTGGCCGCGCCCCTGGATGCTGTCGGGCGGGCTGACGGCGGAGAATGTCGCCGAGGCGGTGCGGGTCACCGGCGCCACCGAGGTCGACGTGTCGTCCGGCGTGGAGGACCGCCCCGGCCACAAGGATCCGGCGCTGGTCCGCGCCTTCCTGTCGGCGGTCGCGGCGATTTAAGGCCGGTTTCCGGCGGAAGCGCCCTATTTTAGACGAATGCTTCGGCTTATCTTGGTCGCATGGCGGGACCTTGCGCCGTCGGGTAGGATGCGCCCATGAGCGATTCGACGACTCCGTCCACAACCGAGGCGCTCGGCGCCGTGCTCGACGAGCATCTGCGCTGGATCGGCCAGTGGCAGCGCGCCGTCTTCTACCGTGAGGGCCGCGGCGGGGAACGGTGGTCGGCCCCGGCCTCCTTCCAGGCCTGGTGTCAGGCCGCCAGCCGCGACGACCTGCTGCAGCAGCCGGCGGTGCAGAAGCTGGCGACCCTGCACGAGCAGATGCACCGGCAAGCCAAGCTGATCCTGCTGAAGGCGTCCGGCGGCGAGTTGCCGACCGAAGCCGAGTTCGAGGGGGTGGTCGGCCGCTTCGAGGAGTTCATGCTGCATCTGCGCCGGATGGAGCGCGCCTTCGCCGCCGCCGCCTCCGGCCTGGACCCGCTGACCGGCCTGCGCACGCGGCGCGGCATGGGCGAGGCGCTGGAGCGCGAGCACAACCGCTACCGCCGCACCGGACAGCCCTTCTGCGTCGCGCTGGCCGACATCGACAAGTTCAAGGGCATCAACGACAGCTACGGCCACGACATCGGCGACCGGGTGCTGGCCGCCACCGCCGCCGTCATCAGCCGAGGCGTCCGCAGCTTCGACGAAGCCTTCCGCATGGGCGGCGAGGAGTTCCTGGTCTGTCTGAAGGAAACCAGGCTGGACGAGGGCTATGAGGTGATCGAACGGCTGCGCGTCGACCTGATGCGTTCGCCGGTGGTGCTGCCCGACGGCCGGATCATTCCCGTCACCGCGTCCTTCGGGCTGGTGGAGGCGGTGTCCGACCTGACTGTCGACGATCTGGTGGTCTGCGCCGACCGCGCGCTCTATCAGGCGAAGAATTCCGGTCGCAACCGCGTGATCCGCTACGGCATCGACCGTCCGGAGCCGAAGCCGGCGCCAGCGAAGGCGGGGCGGGGGTAGTTCGGTTCTTCCCCAGATTCCCGGTTCCGCGTCACTCGGGTTTCAGTCCAGGCGATCTGGACATATCTAGCGAAGTCTAGCTTCTGACGCTAGACTTCGCTATAAACCGCTAGCTATCGCGTGCCTTGCGGAGGCCCAGTGGATCCCTATCGCAATCCATTCGCACCGGGTGCGGGCAGCCGCCCTCCGGAACTTGCCGGCCGATCCGCCATTCTCGATATGGCGAAGATCTCCTGCGGCCGGGCCGTGAACGGACGAAATGCACGCCCGATCATGCTGCTGGGCCTGCGCGGCGTTGGGAAGACCGTGCTGCTCAATGAGATCGGCCGGAATGCCGAACGGGAGGGGTTGCTCGTCTCCCGGGCCGAGTCTCCGGAAGGGGAAAGCCTCGCCCGCCTGATTTTTCCGGAAATGCGGAAAGTCATGAGGTCGCTGTCGGGCGTGGAGGCGGCAAAGCACCTTGCGACACGCGGTCTGAAAGGCCTGCGAAACTTCGCGTCGATCTTCAAGATCGAGATGGCCGGTGTCGAGGTGGGGGTGGAGCCTGAGCCCGGGCTGGCTGAGACGGGCGACCTCCAGTACGATCTGCCGGACCTGTTCACCTTGATCGGGAAGGCTGCCCAAGCCGCGGGGCGTGGCTGGCTGCTTCTGATCGACGAGGTTCAATACCTGTCCGACGCCGATCTGTCTGCGCTCATTGTCGCGTTGCATCGCACGTCGCAGGATGGCCTGCCCGTCCTGATGGTCGGGGCCGGTCTTCCGCAAATCGCTCGTTTGGCGGGAGAGGCCAAGTCATACGCGGAACGCCTGTTTCAATACCCGTCCGTGGGAGCGCTGGATCCGGTCTCCGCCGGCCAAGCCGTCGAAAAACCGGTTCTTGAGGAGGAAGCCTCGATCACACCGGAAGCACTGCGGGCAATTTACGACCGCACGAAGGGCTATCCCTTCTTCATCCAGGAATTGGCCTCGGTCGTATGGGACAATTCGGAGGGGCCGGAAATCACCGCCGCCGATGTCGAGCATTCCTATGGGGAGACACTCGCGCGGCTGGACGAGGGGTTCTTCAAGGTTCGGATCGACCGCCTGACGAAGGCCGAGGTTCAGTTTGTCAAGGCAATGGCGCAGCTCGGTGATGGTCCCTATGCAATGGCGGATATTGCCAAGTCGATGGGCCGTTCTCAGCAATCCTTGGGGCCGGCTCGGGCAAGCATCATTTCCAAAGGCATGATCTTCAGCTCCGACCATGGCTATCTGGACTTCAGCGTGCCGCTTTTCGCTGAGTTCATGCGGCGGCAAGGCTGAACGGCAAAGCCGGCGCTTCGTTCAAAGATGGTTCGGCTCGGCGCCCCTCCGGTCAGCCCCCTTGGCCCCGGACCCCCTGACGCGCTAGGATCGCGATAACCTTACCGTCAGCCGCGATCCGGATTCCATGCGCACCCTGCCCGAATTTCCCAACCTGTTCGTCCTCGACCATCCGCTGATCCAGCACAAGCTGACCCATATGCGGAACAAGGAGCGGTCGACCGGCGGGTTCCGTACCCTGCTGCGCGAGATCTCGCTGCTGATGGGCTATGAGCTGACGCGGGACATCCCGCTGACCACCGAGCGGATCGAAACGCCGCTGCAGCCGATGGACGCGCCGGTGATCCTGGGCAAGAAGCTGGCGGTCGTGCCGGTTCTGCGCGCCGGGCTCGGCATGTCGGCCGGGCTGCTGGAACTGGTGCCGTCGGCGCGCGAGGGGCATATCGGCCTCTACCGCGACCATGACACCAAGCAGCCGCACGAATATCTGGTGAAGCTGCCGCCGGCCGAAGGACGGCTGTTCATCGTCGTCGACCCGATGCTGGCGACCGGCAACTCCGCCGCCCATGCCTGCGACGTGCTGAACCGCCATGGCGTCGACGACCACAACATCCGCTTCATGGCGCTGGTCGCCGCGCCCGAGGGCGTGCGCCGCTTCCACGAGTCGCACCCGGATGTGAAGGTCTTCACCGCCGCGCTGGACAGCCACCTGAACGAGGACGCCTACATCGTTCCCGGCCTGGGCGACGCCGGCGACCGCATGTTCGGCACCAAGTAAGGACCGATCAAGCCACCGGGAAACGGGGCGGGCGCCGGAGGACGGCTCCGCCCCGTTTTGCGTTTGGCCTTTCCGGTCAGCCGGCCGTGGCCGGCTCCTCTTCCCGCACGGCGCCGAACTGGACCAGCGCCTTGCGGTAGCCGATGTTGGGCGGCGCATAGTCCGCATCGCCGGCGGCGCGCTGCGGCACCGATGCGTGCAGGTTCTCCTCGCTGTAGGGCAGGACGCAGACCGGGCGGTAATGGCGCGGCTCCACCAGCTTGCCGACCCCGTCGAGGAAACGGGCGTAGGAATCCACGATGGCGCCCAGCGCGTTGTCGGGCGTCACCTCCGGCACCCAGATGGGGTCGATGGCCAGCCCGCAGGTCTCGGCGTGCTCCATCATCCATTTCAGCGTGATGTCCGACAGCCTGTCGTCGTCATAGCCGCCGCCGACGTTCGAATGGCAGCCGGCGAACCAGCGCTGTTCCATCCGCTGCGCCGGCTTCGCCTTCGGATCCCACAGGTTGGCGGCGAAGGTCTTGCGGTGCTCGTCGATCGCCAGCGCCTGGAAGGCGTTGCGGACAAGGCTGCTGAGTTCGGTGTCGTGGAAGCCGTAAAGCTCCTCGTCCAGATGCTCGCAGATGCCGAGCGGCACGCCGAGCGCCCCCACCGTGTCCCAGACGCCGAGGAAATGGATGGGGATCAGCGCCGACCCATGGGTGTCGCGGAACTGCTTCGCCTTGCCCACGTCGGGGCCGCCGTCCCGCTTGCGGTAGAGCGCATAGGCGTCGTTGGTCCGGTCCAGCCTGTCGGCCGGCAGCAGCCCGGCGTTGCGGATCAGCCCGACCAGGCTGCGGGCGGTGTAGGCGCCGCGCGAGAAGCCCAGGATGAAGACATGGTCGCCGTCGTTGTAATGCGAGGCGAGGAAGCGGTAGCCGTCCTTGATCTTCTTGTCGATGCCGAGGCCGAAGGCGCCGCCGAACACCTTGTCGAACCAGTCGTGGAGGAACCCGCCCTTGTCGTCGGTGCCGACGCCGGAATCGTAGAAACCGACCTGCGCCGTGCCATCGGGGGCGTTGTCGAGAACCGACTTGTGGAATTTCCAGACGTTGGTCGCCGCCTCGTTGTCCTTGTCGGGCTGATTGCCGCTGCCCGGCGTGTTCCAGGTTCCGTCGAAACACAGGACGATCCGCTTCGCCATCTTGCCCTCCCTGCCGGAATGCGCGCGGGAGATGATGGCAGCAATAGTTTTTCACCTTCAACAGATTTGTTGAAAATGCCCACAACTCCGGAACGTGCCGGCGTGTGCGCCGCAACCGGGGTCGAACGCCGGGTAGCCCGCCCAGTCATACGCACGTATTCCCCGACTGCCGCCATGGTTATGCGGAAAGTTGCCGCCCGTATAATTGCCGCTTCGGTCAAGTCACGGTCGCCCGAAGGGGCTGTCGGCGGGAAGCCGACATGCGGCATCCGCAGGACATGGGAGCCTGCCACTTGTGCGAAGGTCCCATATGACATTGGCTTGATTTCGATCAATGCCGGGTGGCGTGACGATAAGGATCATGCCATCCTCTTCGATGCGCCGACCGAATGGCCTAGCCCATATGCCTTCAACCGGTGCAGCCGATCCTTAGTGGACGAACGCAAACGGGAACGCGAGATGGATTACGAGACTTTCTTCCGCAACCAGATTGCGACCCTGAAGCAGGACGGCCGCTACCGGGTGTTCGCCAATCTGGAACGCCATGCGGGCAATTTCCCGACGGCGACCTTCCGCGATTCCAACGGGCGCGAACGTCCGGTCACGGTCTGGTGCTCCAACGACTATCTCGGCATGGGCCAGCACCCCAGCGTCATGAAGGCGATGCACGACGCGCTGGATCAGGTCGGCGCCGGCGCCGGCGGCACCCGCAACATCTCCGGGACCAACATCTACCATGTGCTGCTGGAACGCGAACTGGCCGACCTGCACCACAAGGAAGCGGCGCTGCTCTTCACCTCGGGCTATGTGTCGAACGACGCGACGCTGACCACGCTGGGCAAGATCCTGCCCAACTGCGTGATCCTGTCGGACGCGCTGAACCACAACTCGATGATCACCGGCATCCGCAATTCGGGCGCCGAGAAGCACATCTTCCGCCACAACGACCCCAAGCACCTGGACGAGCTGCTGTCGGGCATCGCCCCCGGCCGGCCCAAGGTGGTGGCGTTCGAAAGCGTCTATTCGATGGACGGCGACATCGCCCCCATCCATGACCTGTGCGACGTCGCCGACAAGCACGGCGCCATGACCTATCTGGACGAGGTCCACGCCGTCGGCATGTACGGCGCCCGCGGCGCCGGCGTGGCCGAGCGCGACGACGCCATGGACCGGCTGACCATCGTCGAGGGCACGCTGGGCAAGGCCTTCGGCGTGCAGGGCGGCTACATCACCGGCTCCACCGCGCTGATCGACTGCGTCCGCAGCTTCGCCGCCGGCTTCATCTTCTCGACATCGCTGTCGCCGGTGCTGGCGGCCGGTGCCTTGGCCTCCATCCGTCACCTGAAGAACAGCCAGACCGAGCGGACGAAGCACCAGGAGCGCGCCGCCACGCTGAAGCGGATGTTCGCCGACGCCGGCCTGCCGGTGATGCCGTCGGTCAGCCACATCGTGCCGCTGATGGTCGGCGATGCCCACCGCTGCAAGCAGGCGTCCGACGAGTTGCTGGACCGGCACAACATCTACGTCCAGCCGATCAACTACCCCACCGTCCCGCGCGGGACGGAGCGGCTGCGCTTCACCCCGACCCCGCTGCACACCGACGCGCAGATGGGCATGCTGGTCGATGCGCTGCTGGACGTCTGGAGCCGGCTGGACCTGCGGCTCGCCGCCTGAGTCGCACCCCCCTGGAAAGACCCTTCTGGCGGTAATGGCATTTTGCCCTCTGGACAGATGGGACGCGCATCCCTACTTTGAGGGGTAGTGTTGCGATCGGTTCGCAGCTTTGTTGCTGCGGGCCGGCCGTTGCGCTTGCCGTCCATCCGTCAATCCAGGGCTTCGCCCAGGGGGTTCGCCATGTACCGTGACAACTCGCTGATGCCGAAGGAGGCCGTGCGCCTCGTCGTCCTGGGCACGCTGATCCAGGGCGGTCCGCTGCGCTACGCCGATCTGGCCGGTTCCGTCCGTCATTTCCTCGATCGTATGATGGGTCCGTCGCTGGACCTGATGGGCACCTCGCTCGAGATGCTGCGCTACGAGGGGCTGATCGAGGCGCTGGACGGCAGCGGCATGGAAGACAACGCCCTGCTCGGCCCGACCGAAACCGGCCGGGCGGAGTTCGACACCCTGATGCGCGCCAATGTCCGCGCGCCTTCGGCCGACGGGCTGAACAAGCTGGTCACCGCGCTGAAGCTGCGCTTCCTGCATCTGCTGGACGTCGAGTCGCAGCGCGACCAGATCGACAATCTCGTGGCGCTCAGCGAGACCGAACTGGCCCGGCTGGGCGACCTGAAGCGGGCCGACGTCGGCAGCGACGGCCATTTCGCCTCCTGGCTGGACCGCGACATCGCCCAGACGGAAGAGCGTCTGGCCTGGTTTCAGGAACTGCTCTCCCGTCTCTGATTTCCCTGCGGGACCTAAGGTTTTATTTCACGCGGCGCGTCCTTCGCATTGGGGCGCGCCGCGTCTGTTTCGGCGTCCGGTTTTGGTGTACATTCGGGGTACCTCTTTCCTCAGCCGGAATCCTCTCCATGGCCTCGTCCCTGTCGACCGACGACCTCGAAGACCGCTTGCGCATGGAGTTCGTGGACGACGCGCGCGATCGGCTGGAGCTGATGAACGCGACGCTGACGGACCGCATGAAGGGCGAGCGCAGCGACACGGACACCATCGGCGTCCTGCGGCTGGAAGCCCACAATTTCAAGGGCATGGGCACCAGCTTCGGCTATCCCACCGTCAGCCTCGTCGCCCACCGCCTGGAGGATTACCTCAGCGGCCTGAAGCGGCTGGACGAGAAGCAGCTGGTCGACGCCCAGATCTTCATCGACCGCATCTCCGAACTGGTCGACCGCGCCGAACAGCCGTTGCTGGCCGAGACCAACCGGATCATCCGCGCCCTGCCGGTGCGCTATGAGTTCCAGGTCACCGACGTCGATGTCCGCAACGTCGAGATCATGCTGGTCACCCCGTCCAAGGTCGTCGCCAAGAAGCTGGGGACGGAGCTGGCGGCCTGCGGCTTCCGCACCATGACGGTGACCGACCCGATCGAGTCGATCAGCCTCGCCGTGCGCGTGCCGCCGGACATGGTCATCGCCTCGATGGTGATGGACGGGCTGTCCGGCCTGGACCTGATCCGCGGCCTGCGCGCCATGAGCGTGACCCAGCATGTGCCGATGGCGCTGCTGACCTCGCTGAACCTCGACCACCCGTCGCTGAAGGAGATCCCGCACGGCGTCTCCGTCATCCGCGTCGGCGAGCATTTCGGCGACGACTTCGCCGCGGTGGTGGCGAAGCACAATCTGGGCTGAGCGGGGCGGCGGCCTCCTCTGCTGAACGTCATCGTCATATAGCCGCGCTTGCGCCGGCGGGAATCCCCATGTTAGGCGTCAAACCGGTCCCACAGGCTGGAGCAGCGCCCGAATGACGGAGGTTCTTCGCCGGTACGGCCCGGTTCTGACCGGAGTGATCCTGCTGGCGGTGGCGCTGTGGCTGGCGCTGCTGGTGGTGCTGCCGCAGCTGATGATGATCGGCTTCTCCTTCCGGCCATCGCTGCCGCCGTCCAAGCTCGGCGGGCCGGAGGACGTGTTCACGGTCAAGAATTACCTGACGCTGTGGACCAACCGGATCCACCTGTCGATCTTCCTGAAGACGATCTGGGCCAGCGCGCTGGTCACCGCGACCACGCTGGCGGTCTGCTATCCGGTCGCCTACTACCTGGCGCAGGTGGCGCCGAAGCGGCGTTTGCCGCTGCTGATCCTGATGCTGGTCGTGCCCTTCTGGATCAACGAGCTGCTGCGCACCTTCTCCTGGTACATCATCCTCGCCTACAACGGGCCGCTGAACGCGATCCTGCTGGGGCTGGGCATCATCGACGAGCCGCAGCGCTTCCTGGGCGGCGACGGCGGGGTGATCGTCGGGATGGTCTACGTCTACATCCTGTTCATGGTCTTCCCGCTCTACAACGCCATCGAATCGCTGGACCGCAACCAGATCGAGGCGGCGCGGGATCTGGGCGCCGGCTGGCTGCGCATCCACCGCCGCATCGTGCTGCCGCACGCCAAACCTGGCATTGCCGTCGGCTGCATCATGACCTTCATGCTGGCGGCCGGCAGCTATGCCGTGCCGGCCCTGCTGGGCGGGCCGAACAGCCGCTGGTTCACCGAGATCATCTACAACTGGTTCTTCGAGGGCGGGAACTGGAACCAGGGGGCGGCCTACGCCTTCATCCTGCTGGTGCTGTGCATCGGCTTCATCCTCGGCGCGATGCGGCTGTTCCGCGTCGGGCTGGCCGATATAGCGAAGTAAGCCCATGAGCGCCGCCCGACTCCGCCGCCTGCTGACCGGCGCCTATCTGGTGCTGTTCTTCGGCTATCTGTTCCTGCCGCTGGGCATCATGGCGGCGGCGACCTTCAACAGCAGCCGCTTTCCCACCGTCACGCCCTGGATGGGCTTCACGCTGGGCTGGTTCCAGGCGCTTTGGGAGGACCAGCGCATGTGGGCGGCGCTGGGCACCAGCCTGATCGTCGGGGCGGGGGTGATCGCACTGGCCGTGCCGCTGGGGCTGGCGGCGGCGCTGCTGCTCGACAGGCTGCACAGCCGGGCCAAGACCTTCCTCTACGCGCTGATGGTATCGCCGCTGCTGACGCCGGGGGTGATCGTCGGCATTTCGACGCTGGTGTTCTGGCGGGAGTGGTTCGGGGTCAGCGGCGGGCTGTTCCTGACCGTGGTCGCGCAGTCCAGCTTCATCGCCGCCTATGCCATGCTGCTGTTCTCGGCAAGGCTGGAGCGGTTCGATCCGGCGCTGGAGGAGGCCGCGCTCGACCTCGGCGCCACCCATGGACAGGTGTTCCGGCGCATCACGCTGCCGTACCTGATGCCGGCGATCCTGTCGGCGGCCCTGCTGGCCTTCCTGCAGAGCTTCGAGAACTACAACACCACGCTGTTCGTGCGCGGGCTGGACACCACCCTGACCGTCTACATCGCGACCAAGGTGCGCACCGGGCTGACCCCGGCGGTCAACGCGCTGTCGCTGGTGCTGATCGCGCTGACCATCCTGGGCGCCGTCGTCTACGAGATCCTGCGCCGGCGCGAGGCGCGCCGGCAGGCAGGAGCCGTAACAGCGTAATCCTTAGTCCTCTTCCGCCTCGTCGGCGTCCGCCTCGATCTGGGCGGCGAGGTCGCGCAGCATGTCGATGACGTCTTCGTGGCTGGTCTCGTCCACGGCGGCGTTCACCGCGGCCTCGATCATGGCGACGGCGATATAGGGGCCGAGCGGGCCACCTTCCTTGATCGCCTCATCCAGATGCTTTTCGGCGATCGACAGCGCCTTTTCGAACAGCGCTTCGGCCGTCTGGTTGGTGGTGTCCTTGCTCATCGTCCGGTCCGTTGCGGAGGGTTGGTCCGACTCCAATAACACGCCCAATCGGCGATTGGCGCGGGAATTCGCTGTCGCCGCCGCAAATAGAGGCCGCGAAACGGGAGGCCGGGCTTGCACCGCCCCGGACCATACGCCACAGTCCGGAGATGCATTGACCTATACGGCAAGAGAGACAGCATGACCGGGACGCCCGACCTGACCAGCCCCGACCTCTACCGCTTCTGGTGGGAGGAGCGCGTGCGCTTCAACGACCTCGACGCGGTGGGGCACGTCAACAACAATGCCCTCGGCGTCTATTTCGAACAGGCGCGCGTCGCCCTGATCCATCAGGTCGGCGGCTTCACCGACGAGGTTCCGTGGACCGTCGTGCTGGCCCGCAGCGTGATCGAATACAAGGCGGAGCTGCTCTATCCGAACACGGTCCGGGTCGGCGCGCGGACGCTGCGGCTGGGCACCAGCTCGATCACGCTGGGCTGCGCCATCTTCCTGGGCGACCTCTGCATCGCCACCCAGGAGGCGGTGGCGGTGATCGTCGACAAGGCGGCCCATCGCCCGACCCCGATCCCGGAACCGTTGCGCGCCAAGCTGCTGGAGGCGTAAAGGGAGGCGGAATAGCCCCCCGCACCTCGACGGACCCCCGCCATGACGCGCTCCCCCCAGCGCCCTTCCGGCAAGCGCCCCTTCGCCAAGGGACGCCCGCCCGCCCGCAAGACCGCCCAGCCGTCCGCCGAGATGCGGGAGATGGAGGTCGCCATCACCGATGTCGGCGCCCGCGGCGACGGGATCGCGTTCGCCGAGGGGCTGCGCCTGTTCGTGCCCTACACGGTGACCGGCGACCGCGTGCGTGTACGTGTCGCCGACGGCGATGGGAAAGGGGAGGGCGTACGGGCGGACCTGCTTGACGTTCTTGAGCCCGGCCCCGGCCGCCAAGCCCCGCCCTGCCGCCATTTCGGCCGCTGCGGCGGCTGTACGCTCCAGCAGATGGACGATGCGACGTACGCCGCCTGGAACAGCGGGATGGTGCGCGGCGCGCTGGAACGGGTCGGGCTGGACGACGTCGCGTTGGAGCCGCTGGCGCGTACGCCCGCCGGTGCCCGCCGCCGCGCCCGCTTCGCGGCGCTGAAGCGCGGCAAGCGGGTGTGGTTCGGCTTCAACGAGCGGCAGAGCCACCGGCTGGTCGATCTGGAGGAGTGCCCGATCCTGGCGCCCCGCCTGTTCGCCCTGATGGAGCCTCTGCGCGCCGTGCTGGCGGAGATCCTGCCGGACGGTGGCGACGCCGACGTGGTCCTGACCGACCTGGAGGGCGGCATCGACCTGCTGCTGGTCGGGCCGCGCAGCCTGGATCGCGGTGCCCGCGAGGCTCTGGTCGCCTTCGAGCCGGAGCGCATCGCCCGGATCGCCTGGCAGCCCACCGACCGCGCGGCGGCGGAGCCGGTGGCGAACCGCCGGCCGGCCTTCATCCGTTTCGCAGGCGTTCCGATCCAGCCGCCGCCCGGCGCCTTCCTGCAGGCCAGCGCGGAGGGCGAGGCGGCCCTGGTCGCCGCGGTGCGCGAGGGGGTGGGGCAGGCGTCGCGCATCGCCGACCTGTTCGCCGGCATCGGCACCTTTTCCATTCCGCTTGCGCAACAAGCGGCGGTGCATGCGGTGGAGGGCGACGAGGCGGCGGTGGCGGCGCTTGGCCGCGCGGTGCAGGGGCTGCGGCTGACGGTGGAACGGCGCGACCTGTTCGAGAACCCACTGGGCGTGAAGGACCTCAACCGCTATGACGCGGTGGTGTTCGATCCGCCGCGCGCCGGGGCGGCGGCCCAGGCGGCGGTGCTCGCCGGGAGCAAGGTGCCGCGGGTGGTGGGGGTGTCCTGCAATCCCGCCAGCTTCGCCCGCGACGCGCGGGTGCTGGTGGATGGCGGCTATCGTCTGGTGAAGGTCTGGCCGGTCGACCAGTTCCTGTGGTCGGCCCATGTGGAACTGGTCGGCCTGTTCGAGCGGTGAGGAGGCTGTCGCAGCCTCCCCCCTCGCATCAATCCAGCTGCAGGACGATCGCCTTCAGATAGGCCGACTCCGGCAGGTGCGGGTGGACCGGATGGTCGGGGCCGGCGCCGGCGCTGCGCAGGATGCGGCCGGTGCGGCCGGCGTCGTTCAGGCCGCGGGCGACCTGCTCGGCGAAGGTCGGCGGATCGACATTGTGGCTGCACGACCCGCAGAGCAGATAGCCGCCCGGCGCCGTGATCTTCGCGGCCAGACGCGCCATCTTGCGGTAGGCGCGGGTGCCGGCCGCCAGATCCTTCTTCGACTTCACGAAGGCCGGCGGGTCGGCGACCACCACCTGGAAGGTCTCGCCGGCCTCGCCCAGCCGTTCCATCTCCTGGAAGGCGTCGGCCTTGCGGGCCTCGAAGCGGTCGGCGACGCCATTGGCCTCGGCGGCGCGGGTGGCGTTCTCCAGCGCCAGGGCGGAGCGGTCGACCGCGACCACATGGGTGGCGCCGGCCACCGCGCACTGGATTCCGAAGCCGCCGTTGTAGCTGTAGAAGTCGATGGCCCGGCCGCCCTTGGCCAGCGAGGCGACGAAGGCGCGGTTGTCGCGTTGGTCGTAGAACCAACCGGTCTTCTGGCCCTCCAGCGGGTTGGCGAAGAAGGTCACGCCGTTCTCTTCCAGGCGGATCGGCCCGTCGATCTCGCCCTTGGCCAGCCGGGTCTCCTCGCTCAGCCCTTCCAGCGCGCGCTGGCTGCCGTCGTTGCGCAGGATGACCGCGCGCGGCGCCATCACCTCGTCGATGGCGGCCAGGATGTCGTCGATCCGGCTGTCCATGAAGACGGAGTTGGCCTGGACCGTCACCACATCGTCGAAACGGTCGACGATCAGGCCGGGCAGCCCGTCGGCCTCGGCATGGACGACGCGGTAGAAGGGGCGGTCGAACAGCCGGTCGCGCAGCTCCACCGCGCGGCGCAGCCGGTCAGCGATGAAGGCGTGATCCACCACGGTCGCCGGATCGTTCGACAGCAGCCGGGCGGCGATCAGCGTGTGCGGATTGAAGGTGTAGATGCCCAGCGGCGTCCCGCCGGGGTCCAGAAGCCGCACCGGGCTGCCGGGCGGCACCGCCTTGGCGATGCTGTCCATCTGGACTTCGTTGGAATAGACCCAGGGATGTCCATGCATGACGCGCCGCTGGCGGCCGGCCTGCAAATGGATCGGCGGGTATTTCTTGACGGGTTTGGTGCCGGTGTCGCTCATGGGGCCGCATCCTAGCGGCAAATCGCCGGCGCGCAATGGCTCCCTGCGGCTTCCGTGCCGGCGCCGCTATTCCCCTCCGACGGCTCCGCCCGGCAGGTCGGGGGCGTTGTCGTTGACCACGACCAGATCCTTGCAGAAGCGGATCGTCTCCTGCCGGTGGCCTTCGCTGTGGAAGCAGTCGGGGATCGGGCTGCGGCGGGAGTCCCGGGGCATGTAGCGCTCCGGCAGGGTGGTGTGGATGGCGGTGCAGCCGAGCCGCCGGGCCAGCCCCTCCATCGCCTGCAGCAGGGTCTCGGCGGGGCCGGAGACGTCGAACAGGTCGAGCACGACGAAGTTGTCGACGCACAGCGTCCGGCCATGGAGGAGCTGCGGTTCGACCGCGTAGGAGAACAGGCCGTGCATGTACCCTTGCGCGTTCTGCACGGTCATGATGCCCCTGGCCGCGGGCAGGCCGTCCGTCCCGCCGTCGCCACCGCCCTTGGGGCTGCTGCCCACGGTTGCGCTGTCGAGCAGCGCTGCGGCAAATGCGCGCCATTGGTCGACCCCCAGGCCCGGCGCGATGGCGCAGACCAGCGGATAGGCCTGGTCGATCTGGCGCCGACCAAGGGGTTTGGCGATGAAACTGTCGTCCATTTCAGTCCGGCCGATTGCAAGGACACTGAACGATGGCAGCCCCGGGCCGCAAGGGTCGTTGACGTAGATCAATGTTGCTGAACCCCCCCATACACATAGTGTGCGCCATTGGAGACAGGCGCGCCCGGCGTCCCTCTCGGCATTTCCGAGTGCAACCTGTCCCGCTCCTTAACAGTACGTACCCAGTGGTGGTGCAACCCAGAAGGCGCGGCTTCAGGGCCGCCCGGGGCAAACGGGAGAGATTTATGACATCAGCGACTCTGACTTCAGGGGCCACCCTGGGCAGCCAGCGGGTGTCGGAAGACGTGCGTTACCATGAGGACGCCATCCGACTCTTCGTTATCGCTGCAGTGTTCTGGGGCGTGGTCGGTTTCCTGGCCGGCACCTTCATCGCTCTGCAGCTGGCCTTCCCGGCGCTTAATCTCGGGCTGGAATGGACGAGCTTCGGGCGCCTGCGCCCGGTCCACACCTCGGCCGTGATTTTCGCGTTCGGCGGCAACGTGCTGCTCGCCACCTCGCTCTATTCGGTCCAGCGGACTTGCCGCCAGCATCTCTTCGGGGGCGAAGGGCTGGCGAAGTTCATCTTCTGGAACTACAACATCTTCATCGTGCTCGCGGCGCTGAGCTACGTCCTGGGCTTCTCCCAGGGCAAGGAATACGCCGAGCCCGAGTGGATCCTCGACCTGTACCTGACGGTCGTCTGGGTGCTCTATGCGGTCCAGTTCATCGGCACCGTGATGACGCGGCGCGAGTCGCACATCTATGTGGCGAACTGGTTCTTCATGGCGTTCATCCTGACCGTCGCCATCCTGCACATCGGCAACAACGTCAACGTTCCGGTGTCGCTGTTCGGCATGAAGTCCTACACCTACGTGTCGGGCGTGCAGAGCGCGATGGTGCAGTGGTGGTACGGCCACAACGCGGTCGGCTTCTTCCTGACCGCCGGCTTCCTGGGCATCATGTACTACTTCGTGCCCAAGCGCGCCGAGCGGCCGGTCTATTCCTACCGCCTGTCGATCGTCCACTTCTGGACCCTGATCTTCCTCTATATCTGGGCCGGTCCGCACCACCTGCACTACACCTCCCTGCCGGACTGGGCGCAGACGCTGGGCATGACCTTCTCCATCATGCTGTGGATGCCGTCCTGGGGCGGCATGATCAACGGCATCATGACCCTGTCGGGCGCCTGGGATAAGCTTCGCACCGACCCGGTCCTGCGTTTCCTGGTCACCTCGGTCGCCTTCTACGGCATGTCGACCTTCGAAGGCCCGCTGATGTCGGTCAAGCCGGTCAACGCCCTGTCGCACTACACCGACTGGACCGTCGGCCACGTGCACTCCGGCGCGCTCGGCTGGGTCGCCTTCATCTCCTTCGGCGCGATCTACTATCTGGTTCCGGTGCTGTGGAAGCGCTCGCAGCTCTACAGCCTGCGTCTGGTCAGCTACCACTTCTGGACCGCCACCATCGGCATCGTGCTCTACATCACCGCCATGTGGGTATCGGGCATCATGCAGGGCCTGATGTGGCGCGCCTACGACAACCTGGGCTTCCTGCAGTACTCCTTCGTGGAGACCGTCGCGGCGATGCACCCGTTCTACGTGATCCGCGCGATGGGCGGCGTCCTGTTCGTCACCGGCGCTCTCATCATGGTCTACAACCTGTGGCGCACGGCGAAGGGCGATGTCCGCATCGAGAAGCCCTATGTCACCACGCCGCACAAGGCGACGGTCGGCGCGGCCTGACGCTAGGGAAGGATGCGAGAAATGGCTCAGGATAAAAAGGGCTTCAGCCACGACCTGATCGAGCGGAATACCCTTCTGCTGATCGTGCTCGTGCTGATCACCGTGTCGATCGGCGGTCTGGTTCAGATCGTCCCGCTCTTCACGATCGAATCGACCATCGAGAAGGTGGAGGGGGTCCGTCCCTACTCCCCGCTCGAACTGGCCGGGCAGAACATCTACTTCCGCGAAGGCTGCTACAACTGCCACAGCCAGCAGATCCGTCCGTTCCGTGACGAGGTCGAACGCTATGGTCACTACTCGCTGGCGGCGGAGTCGATGTACGACCATCCGTTCCAGTGGGGCTCCAAGCGCACCGGTCCCGATCTGGCCCGCGTCGGCGGCAAGTACTCCAACGACTGGCAGGTCGCCCATCTGGTGAACCCGCGCGCGGTCGTGCCGGAGTCGATCATGCCGACCTACGGCTGGATGAAGGACCGTCCGCTGAGCTACGGCGACATCGCCGATCACCTGAAGACCCTGAAGGTCGTCGGGGTGCCCTACACCGACGAGCAGATCGCCAACGCCAAGGCCGACCTGGAAGCGCAGAAGAACCCGGACGGCGACACCGCCGGCCTGACGAAGCGCTACCCGAAGGCCGTGGTCGCGAACTTCACCGGCAGCAAGACCGTCACCGAAATGGACGCTCTGGTTGCCTACCTGCAAGTGCTGGGCACCATGGTGGATTTCACCAAGTACCAGTCCAAGCAGCTGCAGCAGTAATCGGGGGAGGAATCCATGGACTTGGATTCGATCACGGTGATGCTTCGGTCCTTCTGGACGGTGTGGTTGATGCTGCTGCTGACGGGCATCCTGGTTTACGCCATGTGGCCCGGCAACCGCCGCACCTTCGACGACGCCGCCCAGATCCCGCTCAAGGATGATGGTCAGGAGCTTTAGACCATGGCACAGAATTACAAGGACGAGCTGTCCGGCGTCGAGACCACCGGCCACGAGTGGGATGGACTGCGCGAGCTGAACAATCCGCTGCCCAAGTGGTGGCTGTATCTCTTCTACGTCTGCATCGCCTGGGCGATGGTGTACTACGTGTTCTATCCGGCTTGGCCGCTGGGCAAGACCTACACGAAGGGCATCCTCGGCTATTCCCAGCGCGAGGAACTGGACACCAAGCTGGCGGAAGCGAAGGCCGGCCAGGCCAAGTACCTGACCGCCATCGCCGCCAAGTCGGTCGACGAAATCCAGAAGGACAAGGACCTGCTGGGCTTCGCGATGGCCGGCGGCCGCTCCTACTTCAACGAGAACTGCGCCGCCTGCCACGGCGCCGGCGGTCAGGGTGCCAAGGGCTTCCCGACGCTGGCCGACGACGTGTGGCTGTGGGGCGGGGCCTCGGCCGACATCTACAAGACCATCCAGCACGGCATCCGCTCGGATGACGGCGACACCCGCGGCACCCCGAACGTCGGCATGACCGCCTTCGGCAAGGACGGCATCCTCACCCGCGATCAGATCGATCAGGTGACGGACTATGTCCTGTCGCTGAACGGCAAGCCTGCCGACGCCGGCAAGGTCGCCAAGGGCAAGACCGTCTATGACGAGAACTGCGCCGCCTGCCACGGCGACGCGGCCCAGGGTGCGGTTGCCGCCGGCATCGACGGCGTCGGCGCCCCGCCGCTGAAGCAGGCCAACTGGCTCTACGGCGGCGACAAGGTGACGCTGATGGAGACGGTGACCAACGGCCGCGCCGGCGTGATGCCGGCCTGGTCCAAGCGCCTGGACGACGCGACGATCAAGTCGCTGGCGGTCTACGTCCACAACCTGGGCGGCGGCAAGTAAGCCGTCCGACTGGGGAACTGGTTCGGAACTGACCGGAAAGGCGTCGGGGGGCACTCCCCGGCGCCTTTTTCTTATGCGCAACTGGCGGTCGGACGGTCGCTTCGTTAACTTCCTGTCATTTGATCCATCGCAATGTACCTGCGGCAATCGGTCGCCATAGTGCCTCCCGACCGGCCACACACACATCGTCGATCAATCGCCGCCGACCAGTCGAAGGGCTGCCACCGACCATGAGCATCAGCACCGCCACCGGAAACCGCCCCATCTCCCCGAAGCGTGAAAAGGCATCGCGCCAGCCGGGTTGGTACATCCCCTGGATCTACGTCGGCGTCTTCATGATCGTCCTGGCGGTGAACGGGGTCATGGTCCATTTCGCGATGTCGAGCTGGACCGGGGTGGAGACCGAGAACCACTTCATCAAGGGTCTTGGCTACAACAACGACCTCGCCGGCGCCCGCGCCCAGGCGGAGCGCGGCTGGCAGGTCGAGCCCCAATTCACCAGCACCGAACCGCGCAAGGCCGTGATCGCCATCACCGCCCGCGACAAGGCCGGCCATGTCCTGAAGGACGCCACCGTCACGGTGACGATGATCCGCCCGACCGCGGAAGGGCACGACAAGAGCCTGACGCTGCCCTATCTGGGCGAGGGCCGCTATGGCGCCCCGGTGGAACTGGATCTGGAAGGCCAGTGGGACATGCGCTTCGTCATCACCCACGCCACCGGCGACTATCAGGACCAGAAGCGCGTCTGGGTGCAGTGACGGCGGCGACACCGCCGCGACCGGGACAGTCAGGGTGACGTTGAGATGACCGTCTGCCTCCATTGCGGACAAGAGCTGGGTGACGGCGCGCAAACCGGTGGGCTGACCGCGGGCGATGGCGCTGGTCCGTTCTGCTGCACCGGCTGCGCCGCCGCCTACGACCTTGTCCGCGGGCTGGGGCTGGAGCGCTATTACGAGCGCCGCAGCGTCGATCCCACCGCCCGCCCGCTTCGCCCCGACGAGACCCCCGCTGCCGATTACGAGCCGCATGCGCGCGAGGAATCCGACGGCAGCCGCAGCCTGCACCTGATGGTCGACGGCATGCAGTGCGCGGCCTGCGTCTGGCTGATCGAATCGGCGCTCAGCCGCCAGCCGGGCATCGGCCAAGCCCGCATGAACATGACCACGCGCCGGCTGACCGTGCGCTGGGATCCCAAGGAAACCGACGCCAACGCGGTGGTCGGCACCGTGGCGCAGTTGGGATACCGCGCCGTGCCCTTCGACCCGGAGCGGCTGGGCGGCGCCCAGGCGAAGGGCGAGAAGGAGCTGCTGCGCGCCATGGCGGTGGCCGGCTTCGCAATGGGCAACGTCATGCTGCTGTCGGTGTCGGTCTGGGCCGGCCACAGCCAGGGCATGGGCACCGCCACCCGCGACCTGATGCATTGGGTTTCCGCACTGATCTGCATGCCGGCCATCGCCTATGCGCTGCGTCCCTTCGCCCGCTCGGCGCTGTCGGCGCTGCGCCATGGCCGCACCAACATGGACGTGCCGATCACCATCGGCGTCCTGCTCGCCACCGGCATGAGCCTGTTCGAGACGATCCACAGCGGCGAGCACGCCTATTTCGACGGCGCGGTGATGCTGCTGTTCTTCCTGCTGATCGGCCGCTATCTCGACCAGCGGGCGCGCGGCCGGGCGCGGTCGGCGGCGGAACAGCTGCTGGGCCTGCGCGCCAATGCCGTCACCATCCTGAACGAGGACGGCACCAGCGCCGTGGTGGCGCCGGAGCAGGTCGGCCCCGGCAGCACCATCCTGGTCGCCGCTGGCGAGCGCATTCCCGTCGACGGCCGGGTGTCCGACGGCGTGTCCGACCTCGACACCGCCCTGATCACCGGCGAGACGGTGCCGGGCACCGCGCGGCCGGGCGATCGGGTCTTCGCCGGCACCCTGAACCTGACCGCGCCGCTGCGCCTGACCGTCACCGCGGTGGGCGAGGGCACGCTGCTGGCCGAGATCGTCCGGCTGATGGAAGTGGCGGAGCAGGGCCGCGCCAAATATGTCGCCATCGCCGACCGGGTGTCGCGCCTCTACGCTCCCGTCGTGCACCTGACCGCGCTGACCACCTTCATCGCCTGGATGCTGCTGGGCGGGGTGGTGTGGCAGGACGCGCTGATGAACGCCATCGCCGTGCTGATCATCACCTGCCCCTGCGCGCTGGCGCTGGCCGTGCCGGTGGTGCAGGTGATCGCCAGCGGCCGGCTGATGCGGCAGGGCACCCTGCTGAAAAGCCCGACCGCGCTGGAACGGCTCGCCGCCATCGACACGGTGGTGTTCGACAAGACCGGCACCTTGACCGAGGGGCGCCCGGTGCCGCAGCTGGATGGGCTGCCGGCGGAGGATCTGGCGCTGGCGGCCTCGCTCGCCGCGGCCAGCCGCCATCCGCTGGCCCGCGCGCTGGCCGCCGCCGCGCCGGAGTCGCCGGTCGCCGCGGGCGTGCGCGAGATCGCCGGCGCCGGTTTGTCGCTGCAGACGGCGGACGGCGAGGTGCGGCTGGGCAGCCGCCGCTTCACCGGCGCGCCGCCGGAGGCGGAGGATTCCGCCGGTCCGGAGCTGTGGCTGGCCCGTCCGGGCGAGGAGCCGCGCCGGATCGTCTTCCTCGACGCCCCGCGTCCCGATGCCGCCGCCGTGGTGACGGCGCTGAAGGCGCGCGGGCTGGAGGTCAAGCTGCTGTCGGGCGACCGCAAGGGCGCGGTGGCGGCGGTGGCGGAGCGGCTGGGCATCGCCGATTGGCGGGCCGAGCAGACGCCGGCTGACAAGACCGCGGCGCTGGCCGAACTGGCGGCGCAGGGCCGCACTGTGCTGATGGTCGGCGACGGGCTGAACGACGCCCCGGCGCTGGCCGCCGCCGCGGTGTCGATGTCGCCCTCCACCGCGGTGGACGTCAGCCAGACCGCCGCCGACGTGGTGTTCCAGGGCCGCCTGCTGCGTCCGATCGTCGAGACGCTGGAGGTTTCCCGCCGGTCCGGCCGGCTGGTGAAGCAGAATTTCGGCATCGCGCTGGTGTATAACCTGTGCGCCGTGCCGCTCGCGATGGGGGGCATGCTGACGCCGCTGCTGGCGGCGCTGGCCATGTCGTCCTCGTCGCTGATCGTCATTCTCAACGCGCTGCGGCTGGCCCGCGGCGCCGTCGTCAAGGATCTTCCCGTGCGGGACATCGCCGCGCGGGAAGCGTCGGGTAAGGATTCGGGTGATGGACGAGCTTCTCTATCTGATCGCGATCGCGCTGAGCCTGGGCGGTCTGGGGCTGGGGGCCTTTCTGTGGGCGCTTAAGTCCGGCCAGTTCGACGATCTGGACGGGGCTGCGCACCGCGTGCTGTTCGACGACGATCTGCCGCCGCCCGCCCGCGCCGGGCATGAACCGGCCAAGCCGGCGGAGGCCGCGCGCGGGCAATAGCCCCAAGGTCTGTATGGGCAATGAAAGGGTTGTATGCGTGCGAGGTTGCGATTCTCGGCGATTGCCACCAATATGGGCGCATGCGGAATGAAAGGCTGGGTTCGTCCATGCCACCCTTCGATATGGTCCGGCCTCGCGACAAGAGCGCTGCGACGGAAATGAATCCCTGCGGGGCCTGTCCCGTGCGCAGCCTGACGGTGTGCGCCGCGCTGGAAGCGGAGGAATTGCGCCGTCTTGCCGACATTCTGCAGAATGTGCGCATCGATGCCGGCCACACCCTGTTCGCCGAGGGCGACGCCGCCGACGCGCTCTACAACGTCACGTCGGGCACGGTGAAGCTGTACAAGCTGCTGCCGGACGGGCGCCGCCAGATCACCGGCTTTCTGGTGACCGGCGATTTCCTGGGGCTGGCCGTCAACGACAGCTATGCCTACACCGCCGAATCGGTGACCAGCGCCTCGCTCTGCCGCTTCCCGCGCAAGAAGATCGACGCGCTGCTGGAGGAATTCCCCAAGATGCAGCGGCGCCTGTTCTCCATGGCGTCGAACGAGCTGGCCGCCGCGCAAGACCAGATGCTTCTGCTCGGCCGCAAGACGGCGAAGGAGAAGATCTGCTCCTTCCTGCTGATGCTGTCGCAGCGCGCCGCCCGCCGCGGCCACAAGGAAAACCCGGTCTTCGTGCCGATGAGCCGCGCCGACATCGCCGACTATCTCGGCCTGACCACCGAAACCGTCAGCCGCACCTTCACCCAGTTGAAGACCGCCGGGGTGATCTCGCTGCAGGAAGGCAACAAGGTCCTGATCGCCGACCTCGACGCGATGTACGATCTCGCCGAAGGGGCCTGACGCGGGGCCCCGCGCTTTTGCGGGTTGCGGGCTGGTCAGGCGATTTTTCCACGGATTGCACGGATCGGGACACGGATTTCACGGATGTTCCTCCGCAAAGCCGCGCGCTGCCGGTGGACTGCCGCTCCGGCAAGCCATGGAAAAATCCGTGCAGTCCGTACCTGAATCCGTGCAGTCCGTGGAAAGACTGCCGGCTACCCCGGCAAGCCGGCAAGGATCGGGCGCGGCGTTACGGAGCGGTCACTCCACCGACCGCAACTCGAACAGCAGCCACACCAGCATCGACACCACGAGGATGGCGCCGGCCTGATGGGCGGCGGCGATGGGGATCCACACCACGGTCAGCAGCGTGGCGATGCCCATGGCGATCTGCAGCAGGACCATCGCACCGGACGCCAGCGCGGCGCGGCCGGCGCGGCCGGGCAGGCGGGCGTTGATGACGCGGGCGGCCAGCACCAGCACCACCACCCCGGTCAGAATCGCCAGCACGCGGTGGATCAGCTGGATCGCCGCGGTGTTCTCGAACGGATTGATCCACCAGGGGGTCAGCGTGTCGACCTCCGGCGGGATCCAATGGCCGGCCATCAGCGGGAAGGTGTTGTAGGCGAAGCCTGCATCCGATCCGGCGACGAAGGCGCCCCAGACGATGGTGACGGCGACCAGACCCAGCGCCCAGCGGGCGTGGCGGCGCAACGGCGCCGACTCCGGCCGCCAGCCGGCCAGCGGCAGCGGGTCGAGCAGGCCCAGCGCCGTGCGCAGCAGCAGGGCATAGATCAGGATCGCGGTGCTGAGATGCAGGGCCAGCCGGTAATGGCTGACGTTCGGCGAATCGACCAGCCCGCTCTTCACCATGAACCAGCCGATGCCGCCCTGCAGCCCGCCCAGCAGGAACAGCCCGGCCAGCTTCGGCCAAAGCTCGGCCGAGATGCGGCCCTGCATCCAGAAGCGCAGGAAGGGGATCAGGAAGACGAAGCCGATCAACTGGCCCCACAGCCGGTGGAACCACTCCCACCAGAAGATCGACTGGAAGCCGGCCAGATCCATGTGGCTGTTGTAGATGCGGAATTCCGGCGTCGCCTTGTACAGGTCGAAGACGCGGTTCCACTCCGCCGAGGACAGCGGCGGCAGGATGCCGATCAGCGGCTTCCACTCCACCATCGACAGACCGGATTCGGTCAGCCGGGTGATGGCGCCGATCACGGCCATGGTCAGCACCATGGCGGCGCAGACCAGGAGCCAGACGGCGATGGGCCGGTTCGGATTCGGGCGGGTGGAGGCGGCGAGGCTGTCGGAGGCGAAGGCGGTCAAGGCGGCATTCCGGAGCACGGCGGTGGGATGTTCGCAAATGTGGTGCGAACATCCCGTCCCGTCAAACTCCTCGTGTCCGGCGCCTGCCGCAAGACCGGATCAGGCGATGCCGTCGGCGGTGGTCACCCCGGCCTGGGGCTGGGCGCTCTGGCTCTGGAACAGCGACTCTTCCGCCGCGCGGCGGGCGACGAGGCCGGCCAGCTTGGTCGGCTTGCCGTTCACCGTGGCATAGACCCAGCGGCCGAACTGGTCGGCGGCCCCGGCGTAATCACCGGCATTCAGCAGCTTCAGCAGGGTCGAGCTTTGCAGGCTGCCGGCGCCCAGGTTGAAGACGAAGGACGACAGCGCGCCGCGCTGGTCGTCGTTCAGCGCCACCTTCACCAGCCCGTCGACGCGGCCCGCCGCCTCGGTCAGGTCGGAGGCAAGGAAGGCGTCGGCCTGCTCCGCGGTGATGGTCTGGCCCATCTTCACCCCGGCGGTGTGGCCGTAACCGATGGTGGGAACGCCGGCCGGGCAGAGGTAGGCGTTGAGGTACAGGCCCTCGAAATGCTTCACGAGATCGACCGCGGCTTGGCAGACCGGCTTGGTGGTCATGGATGCTAACTCCCGGTTGGCGCGCCGGGCGGATGCTCTCCGCCCGCAACGGGAGCGATCCTATGCGAGATACGCGCTTAGCGGGAAGGATAGAATGCAAATTGTCGTAAATTGCCGCAAGCCGGCGGGATGGTTGTGCCGGAGAGTCAGGGCGTCAGCGTCTGCGCGGCGCCGAACAGCACGAACAGGGCGAACAGCAGCGCGAACAACCCGGCGATTGTCGTGACGTCCAACAGCGCTTCCACCAGCCGGTTCTCGCGATTCCGCCAGTCCGCCGCCTTTCGCTTCGCCGCCATCGTCCCCTCCAACCCCGCAGCCCCGAATTTCGCTAAAATTTTAACAAAATCCGGGAGGTGATGCTGTGACGGCAGTCACAGGGGGTTGAAAGGGCGCTGTCCGGGATCAGTGAAGGCGGAAATCGACGGCGGCGTGGCGAAGCTCGCCGGGGGTGATCAGGGTCTGACTCGCCAACCGTACCGAATGCAGCTTGCCGTCCAGATTGCGCTGCCAGAAATCGAGGAAGCGGCGCAGCACCGGATAGTCCGGCGCCTGGTCCAGCTCCTGCCACAGGTAGCACTGCAGCAGGCCGGGATGGTCCGGCATATGGTAGAGAATCTCGGCGGTGGTCAGGCGGAAATCGCGGAACTGGAGGCTGAGATCGGCCATGCGCGGTCTCCCGTTCGATGGGTGGATCGGGTGGGTCTGGCGGTGTCCGGTTCCTCTCACTGCCGTCCCGGCATGGGGTGACCGGCACCGGAACGGTCGGGTGCCTGGTGACCGTTTGAAGAAATCTTGCCTGTGCCGGTCGCCGGCCGCAATGGGAAATAGTGAGACATATCAAAGTGTTGGCAGCATTCTTCGGTGAGTGCTGCCGGCATGCGCGTCAAATTCCGAAACGAGCCTCTTGAATCCCCAAACCGCTTCTATTAGCTGTCTGGCACTCGCCGGGTGGGAGTGCTAACAGCCGCCGCCCGCGCCAATTCACGTCAGTCAGAACCAAGCCTTGATCCAAGGAGGCATTCCATGAAGTTCCGCCCGCTGCACGACCGCGTCGTCGTCAAGCGTCTGGAGTCCGACACCAAGACCAAGGGTGGGATCATCATCCCCGACACGGCCAAGGAGAAGCCGCAGGAAGGCGAGATCATCGCCGTCGGCCCCGGCGCCCGTGACGAGTCGGGCAAGGTCGTGGCGCTGGACGTCAAGGCCGGCGACCGCATCCTGTTCGGCAAGTGGTCGGGCACCGAAGTGAAGATCGAAGGCGTCGATTACCTGATCATGAAGGAATCGGACATCATGGGCGTCATCGAGGCCTAAGTCCTCCGCCCGTATCCTTCGAAATTTACAAGTTAAAGGAATCGAGACATGGCTGCCAAAGACGTCAAGTTCGGCCCCTCCGCGCGCGAAAAGCTGCTGCGTGGCGTTGACATCCTCGCCGACGCCGTGAAGGTCACGCTGGGCCCGAAGGGCCGCAACGTCGTGATCGAGAAGTCCTTCGGCGCTCCGCGCATCACCAAGGACGGTGTGTCGGTCGCCAAGGAAATCGAACTGTCGGACAAGTTCGAGAACATGGGCGCCCAGATGGTCCGCGAGGTCGCCTCGAAGACCAACGATCTGGCCGGTGACGGCACCACCACCGCCACCGTCCTGGCCCAGGCCATCGTCCGCGAAGGCGTGACGAAGGTCGCCGCCGGCCTGAACCCGATGGACCTGAAGCGCGGCATCGACATCGCCGTCGCCGCCGTCGTCGCCGATATCCAGGCCCGCGCCAAGAAGGTCACGACCAACGACGAGATCGCCCAGGTCGGCACCATCTCCGCCAACGGCGAAGCCGAGATCGGCAAGATGATCGCCCAGGCGATGGAGCGCGTCGGCAACGAGGGCGTCATCACGGTGGAAGAGGCCAAGAGCCTGGACACCGAGCTGGACGTCGTCGAGGGCATGCAGTTCGACCGCGGCTACCTGTCGCCGTACTTCATCACCAACGCCGACAAGATGATCGCGGATCTCGAGAATCCGTACATCCTGCTGCACGAGAAGAAGCTGTCGGGCCTGCAGCCGCTGCTGCCGGTCCTGGAGTCGGTCGTGCAGTCGTCGCGTCCGCTGCTGATCATCGCCGAGGACATCGAGGGCGAGGCTCTGGCCACCCTGGTCGTCAACAAGCTGCGCGGCGGCCTGAAGATCGCCGCCGTGAAGGCCCCGGGCTTCGGTGATCGCCGCAAGGCGATGCTGGAGGACATGGCCATCCTGACCGGCGGCCAGGTCATCTCGGAAGACCTCGGCATCAAGCTCGAGAACGTCACCCTCGACATGCTCGGCACCGCCAAGAAGGTCGTGATCTCCAAGGAGACCACCACCATCGTCGACGGCGCCGGCGAGAAGGCCGACATCGAAGCCCGTTGCGGCCAGATCCGCGCGCAGGCCGAGGAGACCACCTCGGACTACGACCGCGAGAAGCTGCAGGAGCGTCTGGCCAAGCTGGCCGGCGGCGTCGCGGTCATCCGCGTCGGCGGTGCGACCGAGGTCGAGGTGAAGGAGCGCAAGGACCGCGTTGACGACGCCATGCACGCCACCCGCGCCGCGGTGGAAGAGGGTGTGGTCGCCGGTGGCGGTTCGGCCCTGCTGTACGCCGGCAAGGCGCTGGACAAGCTGGTCCCGGTCAACGACGAGCAGCGCGTCGGCATCGACATCATCCGCCGCGCCCTGCAGGCCCCGGTCCGTCAGATCGCCTACAACGCGGGCACCGACGGTTCGATCGTGGTCGGCAAGCTGCTGGACCAGAACGATGCCAACTACGGCTACGACGCCCAGAAGGGTGAGTTCACCGATCTGGTCGCCGCCGGCATCATCGATCCGGTGAAGGTGGTTCGCACCGCCCTGCAGGATGCGGCCTCGATCGCCGGCCTGCTGATCACCACCGAGGCGATGATCGCCGAGAAGCCGGAGAAGAAGGCTGCTCCGGGCGGCATGCCGGGCGGCATGGGCGGCATGGACGACATGGGCTTCTAATAGCCCGTCGGCCCATAGCCATCTGCCGACCGTTCGTCGGTTCGGGAAAGGGGCGCCTCCGCAAGGGGGCGCCCTTTTTCTTTTGCCCGGAGGGATGCGGGGGAGCGGGCCGTGCCCATTCGCGGCCGTCGTGAAAAGCCCCGGCCCTGAAATGTCAAGGCGAACTCCGCCTTGCTTTGCCGCGGTCGCCTCCCAATAATCCGCCCCTCTCTTGCCGGGTGCTCCAGCGTGGGGCGCCGGCCTCCTGACTTCCGTATATTTCAACGAGGGCCTGTTCCATGCGCTCCTTCGAGGGCCAGCATTCCGACAACGTCGCCATCAAGCGCACCCGCGAGCAGAAGCAGCGCCAGCTGGTTCAGCTCAAGGAGCAGCTGGCGACGCTGAAAGCCCACGCGGCCCCCGCCATCCGTGAAGCGTTGGTCAAGCGCATCACCGAACTCGACGCCGAACTGCGCCAGCCCGCCAAACCGCCCCGCGAGGGCCGCGAAGGTCGTGAGGGCCGCGAGGGCCGTGGTGGCGAGGGCCGTGAAGACGCGCCGCGCCATCCCCGCCGCGAATCCCGCCCCAGCGTCTTCCGCGCCGAAGACAGCAGCGACCGCGGCGGCACCTTGTCCGCGTCCAGCGTCTTCGCCTCGCCCCGCCGCCGCACCTAAAGCACGGACAGCCCGATGCCCGCCGACC
Source organism: uncultured Azospirillum sp. (assembly GCA_966212305.1). GTDB lineage: Bacteria > Pseudomonadota > Alphaproteobacteria > Azospirillales > Azospirillaceae > Azospirillum. The sequence continues at coordinate 67,568 of CBIHQY010000004.1, read as the reverse complement.
GCGTCGCCTCCGCCAAAGGATCCCGTCTGGCCGACCAGGCCTGGCTGCTGATGATGCTGCCGCCCCTGTTCTGGGCCGGCAACGCGGTGCTGGGGCGCGCGGTCGCCGGGGCGGTGCCGCCCATCGGGCTGGCCTTCTGGCGCTGGTGCCTGGGCATGCTGGTGGTGCTGCCCTTCGCCTGGCCGCATCTGCGCCACGACATCACGCCGATCCTGGCGCGGTGGAAGAGCGTCCTGCTGCTGGGCACGCTGGGCATCGGCATCTACAACACCTTTCAATACATCGCGCTGAACACGACGACCGCGCTGAACTGCGTGATGCTGCAGTCGTCGATGCCCGTGATGATCGTGCTGATGAGCCTCGTCCTGTTCCGCGACCGGATCGGGGCGATGCAGGGGGTGGGAATCGCCGTCTCCTTGGTCGGCGCGATGACGCTGATCTCCCACGGCGATCCGGCGACGCTGCTGGGGCTGGAGTTGAATGCCGGCGACGTCTGGATGCTGGCGGCGGTGGTGATCTATGCCGCCTATACCACGCTGCTGCGCCGCCGGCCGGCGATCCATGGCCTGAGCTTCGTCGTCGTCACCTTCGCCATCGGCGCGGTGGAACTGCTGCCCTTCTACATCTGGGAGAGCGTCAGCGGCCATCCGGTGCAGGCCAGCGGCATCACGCTGCTGGCGGTCGGCTATACCGTGCTGTTCCCATCCATCGCCGCCTATCTGTGCTTCAACCGGGCGGTGGAGCTGCTCGGTCCCAACACCGCCGGTCTCGCCATCCATCTGGTGCCGGTCTTCGGCAGTGTTCTGGCCATCCTGTTCCTGGGCGAGCAGCCGCATCTCTATCACGGCATCGGCATCGCCCTGATCGCCGCCGGCATCGTCCTGGCGACCCGCCGCCGGGCATGAGCGGAGGCGAGGGTCTGCGGAGGTAAGAAAATTTCCATCAAAGGAAAATTTTCAAACTGCGCCGGAGAAATAAAAGAGCTGGGATTGGATTATCCCGTGTGGGACAAAGTTGGGATGGCGTTTTCCATGGGTCGGCGGTCGGTCCATGAGAAGAACTTGCGAAGATACTTGCAAAGTTCGCCGTCTGGTTTTGTCTTGCGCCACGGGATAGCGTCTTGATTGGGATTCTTATTCGGATGTTCGCCCGGATAATATCCCCGATATCCTTTTAGACACCCCCGCTATCCCTCGCGCTTGCGGCGGTCAATAAGGGATGACCGCTAAAATGCGGGTCATGACGGCGGTTCGGTGTCGGATCGATCGTCATGTGGAGCCGGCGCTGTTCGCCGGTCCGATGTGGTGGAGGTCCCAAGATGCCCCTGCAAATGCCCGTGTCCGCTTACCCGCAAACCGCCTGCCTGGTTCATATCGTCGACGGCGACCTGCTGTCGCGCAGCACGCTCTCGCGGGCGCTGGGCGCAGTCGGGATCGCCTGCCGGGTCCACAGCACCGCCGCCGACGCCCTGGCCGTGCTGGGCACCGCGTCCTCCTGCGTCGTCCTGCGCAGCGACCTGCCGGACATGACCGCCATCGAATTCATGGCCGAGGCCTCGCTGCACGGGCATGACCTGCCGGTGCTGGTGGTGACCGAGCAGGGCGACGTCGACGCCGCCGTGGCCGCGATGAAGGCCGGCGCCATGGACTGCATCGCCCATCCCTTCGCCATCCCGGCTTTCATGGAGCGGCTGCGCGCCTGCCTCGCCTCCGGCAATCCCCAGGCCCAGCAGCGCGACCGCAGCCGCGACGCCGTCCGCCGGCTGGCCCTGCTGAGCCGCCGCGAGTCGGAGGTTCTGGAACTGATCGTCGAGGGCAAGCAGAGCAAGACCATCGCCTGGGAATTGGGCATCAGCATCAAGACGGTGGAGGTTCACCGCGCCCGCATCATGGAAAAGACCAGCTGCCGGTCCATCGTCGGGCTGGGCCGCCTGTGGGAAGCGGCGGAGATGCTGCGCGGGCGCGACCTGCCCCATGGGCTTCCCGTCCGCCAGCCGGCGCTGATGGAAGTGGCGGCATCCTGACGCAGGGCACGAAGCGGACATCTTGTACGTTGCGCTTCCTACGGCTCCGGCCGGGCGAAAAATGAGACGATACGTGTCCTTTGCGTGGGCTTAACCCCAAAGGGATTGTAAGGTTCTGGCGAAGAGCAACCAGAGCGCCGACAGGAGCGGTTCGATGTTCCCCGATCATGGTCACCGTCGCATTACCGTGGCGTCGCCCGACGACATCGCCACGGCGCGTCGGATCGCGGCGGAACGGGCCGAGGGCGTGCTGGAGCCCGACGAGGCGGCCCGGCTGGACCGGCTGGTGGCTGCGCTGGCCGAGCATGCGCTGGGCCTGCCGGACGGGACTCTGCTGATCGCGCGGATGCGGTCGGGTGCCGGTGTCGAATGTCTGGCCTACGACCGCGATCCCGCCACCGCCGAACCGCCCGCGCCGTCCGAGCGCGATGCGGGTCTCGGCATCGCGCTGGAAATGGTTCGGGCGCAGGCCGACCGCTTCCACGTCCATGTGACGCCGGGCATCGGCTCGGCGCTGCTGGCCCGCGTGCTGCGGCCCGGGGCGGACGATGCGCCGCCCGCCGACGCCATGGTGCAGACCGGGGCCGTCATGGTCGAGCGGAGCGGGGGCGAGGCCGAGCGGGGCGGCCCCTTCATCGACCATTGGTTCGTCGGCTGCGCGCCCGCCCGCGGCGGGTACGGCCCCTGCGGAATCGCGCTGATGATCGACGGCGACACGGTGGCCGGCGGCAATGCGGGCGTGGATGCCGCGGCCGGGTCCGATTCCGGCGGGGGCGACGTCTATGGTCCTCCCCCCTATCCCCCCACGGTGATGACGCCCGCGGTGATCCGGCAGGTGGAGACGGTGGTCGCCGCCACGGTGCCCGGCCTGCCGGCGCCCATGGTGGTCAATGCGATCCGGCGCGATCTGAAGGGGCGGCCCGAACTGGGGCTTTCCGAGGACAAGGCCCTGGCGCAGATCGGACGGGCCGCCGTCGCGGTTCTGCGCTTCGACGCCAAGGCCGTCGACTATACCGCGCTCGGCACCGTGGCCGGGGCGGTGGTGCGCCCGCAGGAGCTGACGGCGCTCGGCGCGCGCTGGGCGATGATCGGCTTCAACCCGCTGGCCCCGGCCGCCGTCCATCTGCTGTGGGGGCCGGGCGACCATGTCGTGCTCTACACCGGCGGATGCGCCCGGCTGCCCGCCCTGTTCATCCGCCGTGACCTGCGCACGGTCGAACCGACGCTGGCGGCGCTGGTCCTGCTGCGTGACGGCGCGATGTGCGACGACGACCACACCATCCTGGTGCTGCGCAACCGCGCCGATCAGGGGCCGGCATCGGCCGCCTGACGAGGTCTATCGGCGGTCCCAGCCGTGCGGGCCGCCGGGGCGTTCCCATGCATGCGGGTCGCCGTTGTGATCCCATTCCCGCCGGTGCCAGCCGCGGTCGCCCCAACCGTGATCCCCCCGGCCGCGGTCGCCGTCCCACGAGCGGTAGCGGTAACCGGGCTGCACGATGACCGGCGGCGGCACCGCATAGACGGTGGGCGGCGGCACCACCACCGGCCCGCCGTAAGCGGGATAATAGGGATCGTAGCCACTGTAGCCATCATAGGCCACACAGCCGGACAGTGTTGCCGCACCCGCGGCCAGAAGCAGGGCGGTCAGCATCTTCGGCAGGATCGTCGGTCGGATGGTGCGCATGGCCTTGCTTCCTGTCTTGCGGAGGACCGGGATCGGTGAGGAAAGCGGTCATCGGTACAAACAGCCCAACCCGCCCGGCTATTCCATACCCCTTTGGCGTCACCCAGTCCGGGGCAGGTGAGGCGGCGGGCCGTCCATCGCGGTATCGGATGGATGAAACAAGAACTATGAATTTCACATATCCGGTTGGCGCCGCCATCCTGTGTCCCGACTTCCTCCACAGCATGAAGACGAGGCCATCATGAAAGCCATCGGCTATCGCAAGTCCCTGCCCATCACCGATGCCGACGCGCTGATCGACGTCGAAATCGACCGCCCGGCCGCCACCGGCCGCGACCTGCTGGTCCGGGTGGAAGCGGTGTCGGTCAACCCGGTGGACACCAAGCTGCGCCGCAATGCCTCGCCGGCCGAGGGCGACCTGCGCGTCCTCGGCTTCGACGCCGCCGGCATCGTCGAGGCGGTCGGGCCGGACGTCACCCTGTTCCGCCCCGGCGACGCGGTGTTCTATGCCGGCGCCATCGACCGCCCCGGCACCAACAGCGAGTATCATCTGGTCGATGAGCGCATCGTCGGCGCCCGCCCGGCCAGCCTGAGCGTCGCCGAAGCCGCCGCCCTGCCGCTGACCGCCATCACCGCCTGGGAGATGCTGTTCGACCGGCTGGGCCTGCCGCGCGACGGCGGTGCCCAAAATAATGGCGAGGGCAAATCGCTGCTGATCGTCGGCGGGGCCGGCGGCGTCGGTTCCATCGCCATCCAGCTGGCCCGCCGGCTGAGCAAGGTTCGGGTGCTGGCCACCGCGTCCCGTCCGGAGACCGCCGACTGGGTGCGCGAACTGGGCGCCCATGACGTGATCGACCACAGCCGGCCGATGGCGGAGCAGGTGAAGGCGCTGGGGCTGGCTGGCGTCGATTACGTCTTCTCCACCAACGCGACCGACCGCCATTTCCAGGATCTGGTCGAGCTGGTGGCGCCGCAGGGCCATATCGGCCTGATCGACGACCCGGACCCCATCGACGTCCGCCTGCTGAAGCGCAAGAGCGTCTCGCTCCATTGGGAGCTGATGTTCACCCGGTCGCTGTTCCAGACCGCCGACATGATCGCACAGCACGAGCTGCTGACCGAGGTGTCCCGGCTGGTCGATGCCGGCACGCTGCGCACCACGCTGACGGAAACGCTGGGCCGCATCGACGCCGCCACCCTGCGCAAGGCCCATGCCCTGATCGAGTCGGGCAAGGCCCGCGGCAAGGTGGTGCTGGAAGGCTTCTGATCCGCGTCCCCCCGCCGCTTTACCCCGCCAGGGCGAGCGGCGGGCGGGCCGGGCGCATCGCCGCCAGGCTTTCCACGATGAAGCCGACCAGCGGTTCGGCGAGGCGGCGGTTGCGCGGCGTCTCGCCGAAGATCGCCATTTCGACATTGCCCAGCTCGGGCAGGCCGTCCTCCACCCCCAGCCGGCGCACGCCGTCGGGCACCGAGGATTCGCTGAGCACCGCCACCCCCAGCCCGGCGCGGACGGCGGCCTGGACCCCCATGACGCTGGCGCTGGTGTAGACCACCCGCCAGGACCGGCCGGTTTCGCCCAGCGCCGCCAGCCCGCGGTTGCGGAAGACGCAAGGGGCCGGCAGGGCGCAGAAGGGCAAGGGGCCGTCGGCCGGGATTTCCAGACCGGGGGCGGCGATCCAGCGCATCGGCTCGGTCCAGATGGCGCGGCCGCGGCTGTCGCCGGCATCGCGGCGCGAGATCACGAGGTCGAGATCGCCCCCATCCAGCGCCGTGACCAGATCGCTGCACATCCCAACCCGCACGTCGATGTGCAGGCGCGGGTGCAGCTTGGTGAAGCGGCGCAGCACATGGGGCAGATGGTCGGACAGGAAATATTCGGCGACGCCCAGCCGCAGCTCGCCCTCCGCCGCCGGTTCGCTGAAGCGGCGCACGGTCTCGTCGTTCAGGTCCAGCATGCGGCGGGCATAGCCCATCAGCAGCTCGCCGTCATGCGTCAGCGCCAGCGACCGGCTGGTGCGCTCGAACACCCGGCGGCCGAGCAGATCCTCCAGCTTCTTGACCTTGACGCTGATTGCCGACTGCGTCCGGCCCAGCCGTTCGGCCGCCGCGGTGAAGCCGCCGGCCTCCGCCACGGTGACAAAGGCGCGCAGCGCGTCGATCTCCAGGTCGGGCAGGGACATGAGGATGCATTCCGGATGATCATCGGTGATGCTCATCCTATCGCGATTGCTCATGGATGGCGAGCGGCGCATCGGGGCGGCCTGTGGGACAAGCGGCGGCCGGGCCGTTGAAGCTGGGCGGGGGCGTCCTCATTGTCAGCCCCCGGGCCTTGCCGCCCGGATGTCCGATGATCCTGAGGAGAGAGACGCCCGATGATCCGTTTTTCCGCGCCGGCCGGCAGTTTGGCTTTTAAAAATCTGGCCCTCGCGTTTGCCGCTGCCGCCCTGCTCGCCGGCTGCCAGATGCCGGGCACCATGCCGCCGCCGCAACAGACCGCCGCCCTTCCGCCGCCGGCCGTGCCCAAGCCGCCGCCGGAAGCCCGCGGCATCTGGATCGTCGGCAGCCCGGCCCTGCGCGGCACCATCGATCAGGCGGCTGCCAAATATGACGGCGGTCCCGACACCAAGCCGCATCTGGACGCCCGCGGCACCGCCGCCGGCTTCCGCGCCTTCTGCGGCGGGGTCGGGCTGGACCATCCCGACATGGTGGCCTCCGACCGTCCGATCAACGCCGCCGAATACAAGCGCTGCCGCGCCGCCGGCATCACGCTGACCGAGTATGATTTCGGGCCGAAGCGCTTCGTCTACGTCAAGGACTCGCACATGATGGCGGTGCCCGGCGTCAACGACTTCGTCACCAGCTGGAGCCAGAGCGGCAAGCCGGTGAGCGCGCCGACGGCGGGGAGTTGAGGGGGAGTCGAGGGCGGATCACCCCGCCGCGAACAGCCCGCCCTCATCGGGCGCGTCTGCCGCATCGTCGGCGTTGGGATCGCCCAGCGCGGTTTCCCAGCCCAGCGCCGGCAGGGTGATGGCGCGGGTGTTGCCGAGGCCGCTGCGGCTGGTGATGAAGCCGCGCTGTTCCATGTAGGTCAGCAGGCGGCGGCCGCGTCCCTTCGATCGGCTGCCGCAGGCGCGCGCCACGTCGGCGTCGGACGGGCAGGGAGCGTGGTCCAGCGCGGCGCGCGCCAGCAGCAGGAAGACCGGCTGGATGTCCTCCGCGAGCGTGGCGGCGACCTCCGTCGCGCGCTGCCAGGCGGGATCGTCGCCGCTGCCGGTCCCGGCGCGGGCGGTGGCGAGACGGCGGCGGAAGGCTGGCAGCGCCAGACGGTCGCCATCCACCCCGCGGCCCCGGCAGCGCACCAGGAAATCCTGGTACAGCACGGCCAGCGAGCGGTAGGGCGCCTCCGGGTCGGCCAGAACCTCGGCCAGAACCTGGTCGTATTGGGCCTCGCGTTCGGCGGCCTGCTCGGGCGTTTCCACCGGCTCCAAGGGCAGCAGGGCGGGCTGTTCGGCGGTGCCTTCATCGGGCGGCGGCGGGGCGGCGGGACGGCCGCGTGCCAGCTGCGCCATCAGGTCGGCGCTGGCCGAGGTGGAGGGGCGGCGCACGTAGCGCGGCGGCTCCGGCTCGGTGGTGGTGAAGATCAGGTCACGGGCGTCCGCCACCGGGGTGGCGGGGGGCGGCATCAGGGTCGGGCTGCCGGTGCGGCCCTGGGTTTCCACCGTGCCGATGCGCAGCGGCAGCGGCCGGCGCGAAAGGGCGGGGCCGAGCGCGATGAAATGCCCGCGCTCCAGATCGCGGAACATCTCCGCCTGCCGGCGCTCCATGCCCAGCAGGTCGGCGGCGCGCGCCATGTCGATGTCGAGGAAGGTGCGGCCCATCAGGAAGTTGGACGCCTCGGCGGCGACGTTCTTCGCCAGCTTCGCCAGACGCTGGGTGGCGATCACCCCGGCCAGCCCGCGCTTGCGCCCGCGGCACATCAGGTTGGTCATGGCGCCGAGCGAGACCTTGCGCGCCTCGTCAGACACCTCGCCGGCGGCCGACGGGGCGAACAGCTGCGCCTCGTCCACCACCACCAGCATCGGATACCAGAAATCGCGGTCGGCATCGAACAGCCCGCCCAGGAAGGCGGCGGCGTGGCGCATCTGCATTTCCGCGTCCAGCCCTTCCAGGTTCAGGACGACGGAAACGCGGTGCTGGCGCACGCGGGCGGCGACGGATTGCAGCGCGGCCTCGCTGTGCTCGTCGGCCTCGACCACCACATGGCCGAAACGTTCGGCCAGGGTGACGAAATCACCTTCCGGGTCGATCACCGCCTGCTGCACCCATTGGGCGCTCTGTTCGATCAGCCGGCGCAGCAGGTGCGACTTGCCGGAGCCGGAATTGCCCTGGACCAGCAGACGGGTCGCCAGCAGCTCTTCCAGGTCGAGCGTCGCGGCGCTGCCCGCGTTCGTCGCCCCCATGTCGATGCCGACCTTCATCCCGCTCGCCTCCCACTCACCCGAACCGCCCTCGTCATTGGCGGGGCCTTCCTATAGCGCAGGCGGGCGCGGCGATACGAGGATTCGATTCGGGACGGCGGGGCCGCGGACCGGGAGCCACTCTCCGCTCGATTGAGTGGCGATGGCCCGGATGAGCGTTCCGGTGGTGGGGTGGGTCTTGCGGCGGAGGGCGGTTTGACCATATTCTGGCGGACAGGAGGGTGCGGGGCCAACCGCACCCCCCGTCCGGTCCGGTTACTTCAGCAGGTCAAGGATCGCCTTGATCAGCTGAAGCACCAGGACCAGGAGGACGAGTGCTTTTTCCACTCTGTGCTCCCAGGTAGGTGGGACGCGGGCGGTGGCCATTCCGCCGCCCGGTTCCCACCGATGCATGCATAGCGATGCACGATGGTGCGGGCAATGTGCATTCCACCGCACCGTGTGCGCGGCCGATCCCCGATCAACCAGAATTCCGATCCTGCCCGTTCCTCCGCGTCTGCGGCGGGAGGGTGTGTTGCGCAACAACGTGACGCTGCGGTCATGAAACCGCAAACAAGCTCTGTTACAAGCGGATGCTGATCTCATGCCGGATCGGCGCTGGCGGACCGAGCGATGACTGTGCTGACCACCACCAAAGCCGGGACCATGGCCGGTGCCAAAGCCGGGCGGACGGCGACCGACCCCGCCGACCCTTATGGCGCGAACTGGACCGCCGTCCGCTCCGCCGATGGTGCCGCCGCGACATTCGACTGGGCATCGGCGGTCGGGCTCCTGCGCTATGCCTTCCAACCGATCGTCCAGCTGCGCTCCGGCCGCTGCCATGGCTATGAGGCGCTGCTGCGCGGGTTCGAGCGCACCGGCTTCGCCAATGCGGGCGAGTTGCTGGACGCCGCCGAGGCCGCCGGCCTGCTGGCGACGGTGGAGACGGCGCTGCATGCCAAAGCGGTCGCCGCCTATCGCGCGTTGTCGGGCTGGAGCGAGGCGAAGCTGTTCCTGAACCTGGACGCCCGGTTGATCGGCCGGCCCGACTCGCCCTGGCTCGCCCGCGATCCGGCAGCATCGCGCAACAGCGGCATCGTGCTAGAGCTGTCGGAAAGCCGGCCGGTGCCCAGCGGCGTTGCGGTGGATGCGGCGGTGGACCGCTACCGCCAGAGCGGGGTCGGCATCGCCATCGATGATTTCGGCGTCGGCCATTCCGGCCTGCGCACGCTGTACGAGGCGCGGCCTGACTATGTGAAGATCGACCGCTTCTTCGTCGCCGGCATCGACGCGGATTCGCGCAAGCGGGCGCTGGTGGCGGCGCTGGCCGGCCATGCCCACGCGCTGGGCATCCAGATCGTGGCGGAGGGGGTGGAGACCGCGACCGAGTTCTACACCTGCCGCGACCTCGGCTGCGACTTCGCGCAAGGCTTCCTGATCGCCCGGCCGCGGGTGGATCTGACCGGGCTGCCCAACCGCTATGCGATGGTCGAGGATCTCAACCGCGAGGACCGGCGCCAGCCCAGCGAGTCGCACCGCCGCCTGTCGGAGGTGATCGAACGGTTGCCGCCGCTGCGGGTGGATTCGCGCAAGACCGAGCTGCTGGACTATTTCCGCCGCGACGGCAGCGCCCCCATCGCCCCGATCACCGACGAGCATGACCGGCCGCTCGGCCTGATCCGCGAACGCGACCTGAAGCGTTACGTCTATTCGCGCTTCGGCGGGGAACTGCTGCGCAATCGCGGCCTGGGCGACCGGCTAGACGATCTGGTCATCCGCTCGCCCGTCTGCGACATCTCCACCCCGCTGGACCGGGTGATCGAGGCCTTCTCCACCGAATCCGCCGCCGACGGGATCGTGATCGTCGAGGGCGGCGCCTATGCCGGCGTGCTGTCGAGCGGTGCCCTGCTGCGGCTGGTGCATGAGCGCAATCTGGCGATGGCGACCGACCAGAACCCGCTGACCCGGCTGCCGGGCAATGCGGCGATCCTGCGCCACATCGAAGGGGCGCTGGCCGATGCGGGGCGCTGCCATGTGCTGGCCTATCTGGATTTCGACAACTTCAAACCCTTCAACGACAATTTCGGCTTCCGCCAGGGTGACCGCGCCATCCTGATGTTCAGCGAGCGGCTGAAGGCCTGGGCCGGCAGCGCCGGGACGGCTGCCAGGACTGCCGACGCCTTCGCCGGCCATATCGGCGGCGACGACTTCTTCCTGGGCGTCAGCGGCGGCGAGGAGGGCGAGGTGCTGGCCCGGCTGGTGGAACTGCTGGCCCTGTTCCGCTCCGACGCCGAAAGCCTGTACGATGCCGAAACGCGGGTCAGCGGCGGGTTCTTGGCGAAGGACCGCTACGGGACGCTGCGGCGCTTCCCCCTGCTGGCGGCCAGCGGGGTGGCCGTGGTGATCCCGCCCGGCGGTGGCCAGCTGACCCCCGACGCCGTCAACACCGCCATCGCCGACCACAAGGCCGCCGCCAAGGGGGCGGAGGACAAGCTGTGCGTGGTGCGGCTGGGGTGAGGGCTCTTACGGCGCTCCCTCACGCATAATCCCGGAAGCTTTCCGCCGTCGCGCGGTCATAGCCCAGGCTGGCGCGCAGGAGCTGCAACGTGTAGGGCTCGCGCGCCGCACCCCGGCGCAACTCCTCGACCGTCATTTCCTCAATCAGACGGCCGCGGTTCATCACCGCCAGCCGGTCGCACAGATTGGCGACGACGGCGAGGTTGTGGGTGACCAGCACCAGGGTCAGGCCATGCTCCGCCCGGAGCCGGCGCAGCAGGTTCAGGATCTCCGCCTGGACCGACACGTCGAGCGCCGAGGTCGGCTCGTCCAGCAGCAGGATGCGAGGCTCCAGCACCAGGGCGCGGGCGATGGCGACGCGCTGGCGCTGGCCGCCCGAGAGCTGGTGCGGGTAGCGGAAGCGGAAGGACGGGCCGAGCCCGACGTCGCGCAGCACCCGGTCGATGCGGGCGTCGGCGTCGCCCAGCCCGTGGACGGCGATCGGCTCGGCCAGGATGCGGTCCACGGTGTGGCGCGGGTGCAGTGAGCCGTAGGGATCCTGGAACACCATCTGGCAGAGCTTGTAGAAGCCCTTTTGCCGTTTCGGTCCCTGCTCCGTGCCGGCGACGGCGATGCGGCCGGTCCAATCGTCGTTCAGGCCGCTGACCGCGCGCAGGACGGTCGACTTGCCGGAGCCGGACTCGCCGACCAGTCCGAAGCTTTCCCCCTCCCGCACCGACAGGGTGACGCCGTCCACCGCGGTGACGGCGTCGCCGCCATCGCCGAAGCTGACCCGCAGGTCCTGGATGTCGATCATCATCGTCAGGCCTCCAGCCATGCGGGGTCGCGGCTCAGCACCGGCAGGTCGCCCGGCGGCTCGTCGATCTTCGGCAGGCTGGCCAGCAGGCCGCGGGTGTAGGGGTGCTGGGCGGCGTGCAGTTCCGACGCGCGGCAGCTTTCCACCACCCGGCCGGCATACATGATGAGGATGCGATCGCAGAAGGAGGCGACGAGGTTCAGGTCGTGGCTGACGAAGATCATGCCCATGCCGCGCTGGGAACAGAGGTCGTCGAGGATCGCCAGCACCTGCATCTGCACGGTGACGTCCAGGGCGGAGGTCGGCTCGTCGGCGATCAGCAGGTCGGGGTCGGGGATCAGCATCATCGCGATCATGATGCGCTGGCCCATGCCGCCCGACACCTCGTGCGGATAGCGGTCATAGACCCGCTCGGGATCGCGGATGCGCACGGCGGCCAGCATCTCCAGCGCGCGGCGCTTGGCCTCGGCGGCGCCGGCCTTGCTGTGGACGCGGTAGGCCTCGGCGATCTGGCGGCCGACGGTCATCACCGGATTGAGGGAGTATTTCGGATCCTGCATCACCATGGCGATGCGCCGGCCACGGATGTCGCGCATGCGCCTGGGTGACGCCGCCAGCAGATCCTCGCCGTTGAAGGCCAGCCGGTCGGCGGTGACCCGGCCCGGCGGCGGCACGAGGCGCAGGATCGAACGGCCGGTCATCGACTTGCCGGATCCCGATTCGCCGACGATGCCCAGCTTTTCCCGGCCCAGCGTGAAGGAGACGCCGCGCACCGCCTCGGCCATGCCGGTGCGGGTGGGGAAGGCGACGCGGAGGTTGGAGACCTCGAGCAGGGGGGTGTTGCCCACCATCTTTTGATTGGTCATCGTCAGTCCCCCTTCGGGTCCAGCACGTCGCGCAGTCCGTCGCCCAGCAGGTTGAATCCCAGACTGACGATGAAGATGGCGAGGCCGGGCATGGCGGCGACCCACCATTGCTCCAGCACATATTGCCGGCCGCTGGCGATCATCGCCCCCCATTCCGGCAGCGGCGGCTGGGCGCCGAGACCGAGGAAGCCGAGGCCGGCGGCGGTCAGGATCACCCCGGCCATGTCCAGCGTGGTCCGCACGATCAGCGAGGCGACGCACAGCGGCATGATGTGGCCGAGGATGATGCGCAGGCTGGACGCGCCCTGCAGCCGGGCGGCGCTGATGAAGTCGGCGCGGCGGACGGTCAGCGTCTCCGCCCGCGCGATGCGGGCATAGGGCGGCCAGGAGGTGATGGCGATGGCGATCACCGCGTTCTCGATGCCGGGCCCGAGCGCGGCGACGAAGGCCAGCGCCAGGATCAGCTTGGGGAAGGCCAGCGCGATGTCGGTGATGCGCATCAGCACGGTATCGACCCAGCCGCCGAAATAGCCGGCGACGGTGCCGATGATCAGCCCTGCCAGCGGCGCCGTCGCCGCCACCAGCGCCACGATCATCAGCGTCAGCCGCGCGCCGTGGATCAGGCGCGAGAGGATGTCGCGTCCGAAGGCGTCGGTGCCCAGCCAATGGGCGAGGCTGGGCGGCATCAGCCGGTTGTCCAGATTCTGGGCATAGGGATGGTAGGGCGCCAGCACCGGCGCCAGCGCCGCGACGACGACCAGCGCCAGCACGATCAGCAGCCCGGCGACGGCCAGCCGGTTGCGGCGGAAGCCGGTCCAGCCGGCCCAGGCGCGGCCAAGCCGGGCCTGCCCGCGGGACTGCGGCGTGTCGGTGGTCAGCCACTCCCGCCAGCCGGCGGATTGGGTATCGGTGCGCGCGGTCATCGGGCCCGGGGATCCAGAAGGCGATAGAGCAGGTCGGACAGCAGGTTCAGCGCGATGAAGACCGCGCCGACCACCAGCGTCCCGCCCAGCACCGCGTTCATGTCGGCGCTGAGCAGCGAATTGGTGATGTAGAGCCCAAGGCCGGGCCAGGCGAACACCGTCTCGGTCAGCACCGACCCCTCCAGCAGGCTGGCATAGGACAGGGCGATGACGGTGACCAGCGGCACCGCGATGTTGCCCAGCGCATGGCGCCAGACCACACGGGTCTCCGACAGGCCCTTCACCCGTGCGGTGGTGATGTATTCCTGACGCAGCTGGTCCAGCATGAAGCCGCGCGTCATCCGCGCGATGTAGGCGACGCTGTAGAGGCCGAGGATGGCCGACGGCAGCACCAGATGATGAACGGCGTTCCAGAACATCTCGGTCTCGCCGGCCAGCAGGGCGTCGACGGTGACGATGCCGGTCACCGGATCGACCATCCCCTCATAGAAGACGTCGACCCGCCCCGGTCCCGGCACCCAGTCCAGCTTGGCGTAGAACAGCAGCAGCGCCATCAGCCCGAGCCAGAAGATCGGCACCGAATGGCCGATCAGGCCGAGCAGGCGGATGGCGTGGTCGGGCCAGCGCCCGCGGTGGGTGGCGGCGAACACGCCCGCCGGCACGCCCAGCAGCGCGCCGAGGACGACGGCGACCGTCGCCAGCTCCAGCGTCGCCGGGAAGACGCGCAGCACATCCTCCAGCACCGGGCGTGAGGTCAGCACCGAGGTGCCGAGGTCGCCCTGCAGCACGTCGCCGACATAGCGGAGGAACTGCTGCCACAGCGGCAGGTCGAGGCCCAGCTGCGTGCGCATCTGCGCATAGCTTTCGGCGTTCGCCCGGTCGCCGAGCGCGGACAACACCGGGTCGATCGGCACGACGCGGCCGATCAGGAACGTGACCAGCAGCAGGCCCAGCAGGGTGGCGGCGACCGTGACCACCAGGGTCAGGCCGCGTTTCAGCGTAGGCAAGAGGACTCCCTCGCGATTGGACGCGCTAAGGAATCACAGTCGCGGCTTTCTGCAAAGCCCGTCAAGGGCATAGGGGGGTATTCGCTCTCTTCCCCGTCCCGGATGGGGACGGGGAAGGGGAGCTTTCAGCTCACCAGGTCCCCGCCGGGCTGGGGTCGCCATGCGCGCCGGCGGCCGGTTCGTGGTGGGCGAGCCAGCGTTCGGCCTCCAGCGCGGCCATGCAGCCCATGCCGGCGGCGGTGACCGCCTGACGATAGACCTTGTCCTTCACGTCGCCGGCGGCGAAGACGCCCGCGATGTCGGTGGCGGTCGAATCGGGGGCGGTGATGATGTAGCCCGACTCGTCCATCTTCACCTTGCCCTTGAAGATGCCGGTCGCCGGCTCGTGGCCGATGGCGACGAACACGCCGGCCACCGGGATCACGCGCTCCTCGCCCGACTTGACGTTCTTCACGCGGACGCCGGTGACGGCGCGCGGGTTGCCCATGGTGCCGTCGCCCTCGCCGACGATCTCCTCCACCGTGCTGTCCCACACCACCTCGATCTTCGGGTGGCGGAACAGGCGGTCCTGCATGATGCGTTCGGCGCGGAAGCTGTCGCGGCGGTGGATGACCGTCACCTTGGTGGCGTGGTTGGTCAGGTACAGCGCCTCCTCGACCGCCGAGTTGCCGCCGCCGATCACCGCGACCTCCTTGCCACGGAAGAAGAAACCGTCGCAGGTGGCGCAGGCCGACACGCCGAAGCCGCGATAGATCTCCTCGGTCGAGATGCCGAGCCAGCGCGCCTGGGCGCCGGTGGCGATGATGACGCTGTCGGCGGTGTAGGTGTCACCGCTGTCGCCCTTGCAGACGAAGGGACGCTTGGTGAAGTCGACATCGGTGATCAGGTCGAACACCATCTTCGTGCCGACATGCTCCGCCTGCTTCTGCATCTGCTCCATCAGCCAGGGGCCCTGGATCGGATCGGCGAAGCCGGGGTAATTCTCCACATCGGTGGTGATCATCAGCTGGCCGCCCGGCTGCATGCCCTGGACCATCAGCGGTTCCAGATTGGCGCGCGCGGCATAGATGGCGGCGGTGTAGCCGGCCGGGCCGGCGCCGATGATGAGGACCTTGGTGTGGTGCGTGGTGGCCATGGGTCTGATCCCGCAGTGATCGGCAGAAGGGAGTTCGCGATTGGAACGGTTCTAGAAGCCAAACATATGGTCGAGGCTGAAGGCGCTGTCACCGGCAGCAAGGCAGCCATGGTAGCCGAACAGGCGGCAGGTGGTGTCGCGGATCAGCACATAGGCATGCTCGCCCGCCGCCAACCGTTCAGCTTCCGTGAACATCTCGTGATAGCGCCAGAAACGCGAGCCGCCGCAGGGGATCGCCAGCCGCTTGCGCGCCACTTCGACGCCGTCGCGCCGGATCAGGATCAGGCTGGTGTCGGAGGTGTCATGCCAGTGGGTCGAGGCAGGGTAGACGAGGTGGCAGAGCGTGTCCCACGGGTCGGTGCCCAGCCGCAGGAACAGGCGGGTCGACAGGCCCGGCGGGCGGCCATGGTAGCTCTGCGGTTCGTCGCGATAGACCATCGCCATGTTGAACATGTGGCTGCCGAAGCTGGTCTCCGCCACATGGCCGGTCGTTACGTCCTCGTAACGGACCATCGCGTGGAGCCAGCCGTCGGCAATCGTTCCGGCTTCGAAATCATAGACCAGTTCGACATGGCCCCAGCCGTCGACGACGCTTTTGTCGGCGACCAGCCCGGTCACGTCCAGCGCCACGCTGTCGGATCGCTTGAGGTTGCCGAAGCGATGTTCGGCGATCTCGACGCCATTGCGGTCGTAGACGACGGCCTTCACCGGCAACTCGGTCTGCGCCGTGCTCATCGGCGTCGGCAGCAGAATGGTGCGCCAGCGGCCCATCGGCAGCAGCGGCGCCGGCAGGATGTGGCCCTTGCCCACCACGCCCTTGTCCATCGCGCCGCCGGTCAGTTGCGGCAACTTGGGGTCGGGCTTCAGGTCGGTGCGCTCGACATTGGCATGGGCCATGCGGCGGCGGCCGTCGGCGGCGACGATCTCGTAGCGCGGGCGGACGAAATGCTTGCCGGCCTGCACCTCGAACTGCTGCGGCCAGCGCGCCTCGGGGAACAGGCTGGCGACGTCCAACTCGACGGTGGCGAAGGCCGGGACCGTCTGGTCGAGCCTGCGGATGTCGGCCGAGCCCATCAGGTTCAGGCCGACGGCGCCGGCCGGGATCGGGGTCGGGTGGCTGTTCTGGATCCACAGCGTCACCCGTTCGCCCTCGCGCGGGGCGGGCAGGCCGGCATAGAGGTCGGCGGGCCAGGCGTTGGCGTCGTGGGTGCAGGACAGCACGCTGTCGTCGTCGCCATAGGTGTCGAGCGCGTATTTGACCACGTCATGCCCAGCGGCGCCGATGACGTGCAGGAACAGCGAGCCGCAGAAGTCGGACAGGGTGAAGCGCTCGCGCACCTGCCGGCTGTCGATCACCACGGTGCCGTCGGTCGGCGGCATCGGCTCCGTCCAATCGGCGATGGGGCGGCCCTCGCCGTCGAACAGGCAGGCCCACAGCCGGGTGCCCTTGGCGCCGTAGCGCGGCCAGTAATTGGCCGACACCACGCGGGTGTGGTGGCCGTCGCTGTCGCGGAACCAGGCGAAGTTGGTCGCCCAGTTGAACTTCGACAGGTAATGGCCGGGGTCGTTCAGCATGTCCTCCGGCACGCGCATGGCGTCGAGCGAGACGACGCCGGCCTGCTTCGGGATCAGATGGGCGATGTGGCCTTCCAGCCGCTGGGAATCGAAGGCGACGATGAAGACGGTGCGGGCGCCGCTGGACGGCAGGTCGGTGACCGGGCGGGCGGCGTGTCCGAACACCTCGCGGCCCACCTGCTCGACGTCCTGGACATAGATCCCGCCGATGTCGATCGACGACAGGTCATAGAACTCCGCCAGTCCCGACAGCAGGCCCAGCGGGTCATAAACCGCCACCGGCCCGAAGGACGCCAGCCGCGCAATCAGGATCGCAGCCTTGGGTGCCGCCAGCGGATGGCCCACCGCCTTGAAGAAGCTGGAGCCGCCGGTGACGTTGGAAAAGGTCTCGATCCGAAGGGGCATGAGGACACACACGCGCGAAAGCAATGCCAGGGCGTCGGTTATAGCCCCTTCGGCCGGGCGGGCGACAGAGATTTGCGGATGAACGCGATTTGTCCGCGGCATGGGCGCCGCATGGGCGCCGCAGGCGTGTCCGCCCGAAAATCCCCCCTTGTCTAAGAGCGGGTTTCGATATATCTAAATTTTCGTTATATCGAAACTGCATCAAGAGAGGGTTCCATGCTTCGGCATCTGTTTCACAAACACGGGCGCCGCTTCTCGCGTCCGGAGTTCGACGACGAGGCTCCGGAAGGACGCGGCCGGCACGGGCGCCATGGCCATCGCGGCGGCTGGGAAGGCTGGGGCGGCCATGGGAAAGGCGGCCGGGGAGAGCGGCGCATCTTCGACCATGGCGACCTGCGGCTGGTCCTGCTGTGGCTGATCGCGGAAAAGCCGCGCTCCGGCTATGACCTGATCAAGACGATCGAGGAGTTGGTCGGCGGCGCCTACAGCCCCAGCCCCGGCGTCGTCTATCCGACGCTGACTCTGCTGGAGGAGCAGGGCCACATCCGGGTCGGCGCCACCGATGGCAACAAGAAGCTCTACGAGATCACGCCCGATGGCACGGCGGCGCTGGCGGCGGCGGAGCCGACCGTGGCGGCGGTGCGCGAGCGCATCGCCCATGCGAAGGCCTGCCGTCAGCGTGAATCGTCGCCGCAGATCGTCCGCGCCGTCGAGAACTTCAAGATGGCCCTGCGGATGCGCCTGTCGCGCGGCGACCTGACGACGGAGCAGACCCAGGCCATCGCCGACATCATCGACAACGCCGCCCGCAGCGTTGAACGCATCTGACCGGACAGGAGACAAGGACCATGGCCGCATCGACCGCGCGCATCGCGACGCCGAACGGGCGCCGCTACATGACCCAGCTGTGCAAGCATTGGGCGCACAAGTTCGAGGTCGTTTATGACGAGACCCAGGGCCTCGTCCCCTTCGGTCCCGACAGCCGCTGCCGCATGGCGGCCGACGCCGAGGGGCTGACCCTGACCCTGGAGGTGGCGGAGTCCGGACAGATGGAGCGCATGCAGGGGGTGGTGATCGACCACCTGAAGCGCTTCGCCTTTCGCGAAGATCTGGGGGAGGTGGCCTGGGCTCCGGTGGGGTGAGGCGCATTTTCCCGAATCTGTCTGCGACAAATCCTGTTGAGAATTACCGATCCAGCGGTGTAAAACGGTTCTTAACCAACAGGCGGGAATGGGAGAGAAGGCGGTTTTCCACCGCCGGGCAGCCCACAGACAGATCACCGGGAGTCTTTCGTGATGCTCCGCATCTCCAAGAAGCTGATGTTCGCCATCGAGGCGGTCCTCGACATCGCCTACAACGCGGGCACCGAACCGGTGCAGTCGGGGGAGATCACCCGGCGCCAGGGCATCCCGAAGCGTTATCTGGAACAGGTGCTGCAGCAGCTGGTGCGTGAAGGCGTGCTGGCCGGGGTGCGGGGCCCGCGCGGCGGCTACCGGCTGGCGCGCGAGCGGCGGCGGATCACGCTGGGCGAGATCGTCAAGGTCGTCCGCGCGATGGAGACCGCCACCGACCCCATCGAAGAGCCGGCCGGTTCCGTGCTGGGCCATCAGGTGGTGCGCCCGCTGTGGGGCGAACTGCAGGAAGAGTGCATGTTGAAGCTCGACACCATCACCATCGAGGATCTGTGCATGCGCGCGCGGCGCGCCGGGGTGGAGAGCGAGACCGAGGACCGGATCGACTTCACCATCTAGTGCGGTCGGAATAGGCTGGTGCGGGCGGCCAGGGCATCCCACTTTCCGTTTGCGCTACTTGCCGTTTGCCCCACTTGCCGTTTGACAGTGTCCCTGTGCTGGATAATGCTCCGCCTGGGGTGTTGAACTCACTTATAACACAAATCTCAGAGGTGGAATCATGGCTGCACCGGAGTTCCGCGGCAAGATCTACGACAGCATCCTCGATACGATCGGCGCCACGCCGCTGGTGCGGCTTGACCGTCTCGCCGCCGAGGCGGGGGTGAAGGCCCAGATCATCGGCAAGCTGGAGTTCTTCAACCCGCTGGCCAGCGTCAAGGACCGCATCGGCCGCGCCATGATCGAAGCCGCCGAGGCCGCCGGCACCATCGCCCCCGGCCGCACGACGCTGGTCGAACCCACCTCCGGCAACACCGGCATCGCGCTGGCTTTCGTCGCCGCCGCCAAGGGCTACAAGCTGATCCTGACCATGCCGGAAAGCATGTCGGTGGAGCGGCGCAAGATGCTGAAGCTGCTGGGCGCCGAGCTGGTGTTGACCCCGGCGGCCGAAGGCATGAAGGGCGCCATCCGCAAGGCGGAGGAGATCCTGGCCGCCGATCCGAACGCCTATCTGCTGCAGCAGTTCAAGAACGCCGCCAACCCGGCCGTCCACCGCGCCACCACGGCGGAGGAGATCTGGAAGGACACCGACGGTCAGGTCGATTTCCTGATCTCCGGCGTCGGCACCGGCGGCACGCTGACCGGCACCGCCGAGGTCATCAAGGCGCGCAAGCCCTCCTTCAAGGCCGTGGCGGTGGAGCCGGAGGACAGCCCCGTCCTGTCCGGCGGCATGCCCGGCCCGCACAAGATCCAGGGCATCGGCGCCGGATTCGTGCCCGACATCCTGAAGAAGGAACTGATCGACGAGGTGGTGCGCATCTCCAACCAGCGCGCCTTCGAGACCGCCCGCAGCGTCGCCCGCCTGGAAGGCGTGCCGGTCGGCATCTCGTCCGGTGCGGCGCTGGCCGCGGCGCTGGAGATCGGCGCCCGTGCGGAGAACGAGGGCAAGCAGATTGTCGTGATCCTGCCGTCCTTCGCCGAACGATACTTGTCGACCGCCCTGTTCGAAGGTCTGGAGTAAAGGCGCATTGACGCGGGTGGGGCGATCTTTGTCCCCACCCGCAGCCTATCGGCGAAATTCCGGCCCGAAATTTGACGGAATTCGCCCTTTCGGCTAATCTTCCCGGTGACCGCACCGCCGTTCCGTCCGTGCCGCCGCCGGGGAGTGACCGCCATGACGGATATTACCGCCGCCACCTATGTTCCGAACCTGTCGAGCAGCGCCTTCTCCCAGTTCAAGGGGAAGACGACGGGACTCAATTCGGACGGTGCCAACGCCGATACCAAGACCTTCACGGTCAGCAAGGCCGGCGAGTTCAATTTCAAGATCAACGACACCTTCACCAACGTCGAGATCCGCAACGACCGCAACGAGGTGGTGACCACCATCCGGTCGAAGGAATCGGCGGCGGACGCCAGCGCGCGGCTGGGACCCGGCACCTACACGGCGACCTTTTCGCAGGCCAATCGTGCGGCCGGCGTGCGCGACTATTCGATGGACGTCACCGAACGGCAGAACGTGGTGGTGACGGCCGGCGGCGCGACCTTGAAGGGCACCGCCCAGCCGCCGGGGAACGGCGACACCGGTGTCCAGAAGCACACCTTCAACGTCGTGCAGGGCGGCACCTTCACCGCCGACATCTCGATTGCCAACACGCGCTGGGCGATGATGGACAAGGACGGCAAGGTGGTGGCCGCCAGCGACTCGGGCAAAACCGATGCAGAGCAGAACTTCCTGCAGAAGCCGACCTACAAGCTGGAACCCGGCCAATACACGATGGTGGTGGTGCCGCCGTCCAGCCTGAAGAGCCCGACCGATTTCCGGCTGAGCCTGGTGCCGCGCAATCCCGAGCTGTCGGAAAGCGGCCTCAACCAGGAAAGCGCCATCCAGAAGACTCTGCGCGAACGGCAGGACCGGCTGCGCCAGTGGGCGTCGGAAGCGAAGCCCACGACCACCTCGACCAAAGCCTGATGGGAGTGGGGCCTGACGGGAACGGGGCCTGACGGGAACGGAGTCTGACCGGCGGCGCTGCCGGCTTGCGGAAAAGCCGGCATCGAATGTTGCTGCAACGGCCCGTCCTTGCGCTATGCTGCGGGCCATGGACTTCACGGATACCCAGCTTCACCGCTATTCCCGCCACATCGTGCTGCCGGAAGTCGGCGGCATCGGCCAGGAAAAGCTGTTTCGTTCCAAGGTGCTGGTCGTCGGTGCCGGCGGCCTGGGCGCGCCCCTGCTGCTCTATCTGGCGGCGGCCGGCGTCGGCACCATCGGCATCGTCGACGACGACACCGTCGACCTGTCGAACCTGCAGCGGCAGGTGATCCACGACGAATCGTCGCTCGGCCACCCGAAGGTGGAGAGTGCCGCCGCCCGCATCCGGGCGCTGAACCCGGATGTCCGGGTGGAGACGCACCGGACGCGGATCAACCGCGACAACGCGATGGAACTGATCGCCGGCTATGATCTGGTCGCCGACGGCTCGGACAATTTCGCCACGCGCTTCCTGCTCAACGACGCCTGCTTCCTGGCCGGCAAGACGCTGGTGTCGGCGGCGATCCTGCGTTTCGACGGACAGCTGACGACCTTCAAGGCGCATCTGGGCGCGCCGCACCCCTGCTATCGCTGCCTGTTCCCGGAACCGCCGCCGCGCGGCACCGTGCCGTCCTGCTCGGAAGGCGGAGTGCTCGGGGCGCTGGCCGGCTCCGTCGGTTCGCTGCAGGCGACGGAGGTGCTGAAGGAACTGCTGGGGCTGGGCGAGAGCCTGTCGGGCAGCCTGCTGATGATGGACACGCTCTATGCGTCTTATCAGCGCATCTCCATCAAGCGGGATCCCCACTGCGCGCTTTGCGGCGATCATCCGACGATCCACGACCTCTCCGCCCATTGACGGGCGCCGCGGCAAAGACGGGAGGCGGCCGATCATGTCCACCACCATTTCCGGAACCACCGCCGGCGGTACGTCGGCGCTTTCCATCGTGCTGTTCGCCGGCGGCTTCGACCGCGTCCATTACGCGCTGGTGATGGCCAGCGCCGCGGCGGCCACCAACCGCAAGGTCACGCTGTTCTTCACCGGCCGCGCCCTGCGCGCCCTGGTGCATGAGACGGAGCCTGGGGTGCTGGGCTGGCACGACCTGGACCCGGCCGACGACGGCAGCACGCCGGTGGCGCGCGACCGCTATTTCGCCACCCACGGGCTCGCCACCTTCGAGGAGTTGCTGGAGGCCTGTGTCGCCATGGGCGTCACCGTGATGGCCTGCGAGATGGGGCTGCGCGCGCTGGGGCTGCCGCCGGGCGTCTCGCTGCGTGCGGACGTGCCGGTCGCCACCGGCGGCGTCGTCACTTTCCTCAACGAGGCGCCGGGTGGCGGCGCCATGCTGTTCGTCTGAGGCTGTTGGATAGAGCATGAGCGACAACCACGAGATCCTCGACCTCGCCAACCGGTTCGAGTCGATCGCCACCGACGGATTCGAGGGGCGTCCCCACCGGCCGGCGCTGGCCGAGCTTGCCACCCGCGTGCGCGGCCGGCCGGGCATGGCGCCGCGTGTCGCCCATGCGCTTGGGATCATGATCCAACTGATCGGCGAGAGCGATCCCGAGGGGCGGTTCGCCGCAAAGATCGCCATCCTGCGCGAGGCGGTGGGGCTGCTGAGCGATGCATGAGAGGCGACGCTTGAGCTGAGCGCATGGAAGCCATGCGTCACGCTGGAGATGTGCGCCCCGTCATGGGGGTGAAGACGCTCCAGATGAGGATGAACACCATGGCTTTCCGTTTCACCGTCGCCGCCGACGCCCCGTCCCTCTACGCGCCGATGCTCGCCACCACCAAGGCCATCCGCGGCAGCGGCCTGCCGACCGGGCTGATCCACCTGATCGACCTGCGCGTGTCGCAGATCAACGGCTGTGCCTATTGCATCGACATGCATGGCAAGGAAGCCCGCCATGACGGCCAGTCTGACCAGCGCATCGCCGCCGTGGCCGAGTGGGAGCGGTCGGACCTGTTCCTGCCGGACGAGCGCGCCGCCTTCGCCTGGGCCGAGGTGCTGACCCGCAGCCGGCATCACGATATCGATGCCGCCCACCAGGAACTGCAGCGCCATTTCAGCGCCGAGCAGATCGCCCAATTGACGGTGGCGGTGGCGCAGATCAACGCCTGGAACCGCGTCGGCATCGCCCAGCATGTCGAGGGCACCGCCGTCGGGATGGCGGCGTGACGGCGCTGGCCGACCCGAACACCGCGCTCGCCGCCTTCGCGGGCGAGCGGGCGCGGCTGCGTGCCCTGGCCTACCGGCTGCTCGGTTCGGTGGCGGAGGCCGAGGACGCGTTGCAGGACGCCTGGCTGCGCTGGTCCGCGGTGGCGCCCGGCAGCGTCGGGTCGGCCCCCGCCTTTCTGACGACGCTGGTGACGCGGTTGGCGCTCGACCGGCTGCGCTCCGCCCGGGTGGCGCGGGAGCGCTATTACGGGCTGTGGCTGCCCGAGCCCGAGGTCGCCGGCTGGGATGACGGATCCGATGACGGATCGGAGTCCGAGTCGGTGCCGATGGCGATGCTCCTGCTGCTGGAACGGCTGGCGCCGGACCAGCGGGCGGTCTTCGTCCTGCGCGAGGCGATGGATCTGGATTACGCGGAGATCGCAACGATGCTCGGCAAGTCGGTCGAGGCCTGCCGCCAGATCATGCGGCGCGCCCGCGCCCGCATGGCCGAGCCGTCCGCCGCGATGGCCGATCCGGATGCCGGGCGCCGTCTGGCCGCCGCCTTCGCCGAGGCCAGCGTCCGGCGCGACTATGCCGCCATCGTCGCCCTTCTGTCGGACGACGCCCAGTGGCTGAGCGACGGCGGCGGGATGGTGCGGACGGCGGTCAACCCGCTGTTCGGTGCCGACCGCATCGCCCGCTTCCTGATCGGCGTCCAGCGCAAGCGCGCCGTCAGCTTCCGATTCGTGCCGGTGCGGGTCAATGGCGGGCCGGGGCTGCTGGCCGAGCTGGGCGGCTCCTTCCGCAGCGTGCTGGCCTTCGACGTTGCCGCCAGCCGGATTCTGCGGGTCTATCAGGTCGCCAACCCGCAGAAGCTGGAGCGGGTGCGGAGCTTTTAGGCTGTCCGGTTTTTAGGCTGCCGCCTCGTCCAGCCAGCGGTCGAGCGCGGTCAGATCGACCGGGCGGGGCAGGATGGGGAAGGGCAGGTTCGGCATGTGCGGGCCGGTCATCAGGATGCGCGTCTGCGGATAGAGCATCGCCGCCAGCGCCGCGGCACGGTCGCCCTCGTCGCCCTCATGGTCCAGCGGCAGCAATGCGACGACCGGCGCCTCCGCCCCGATGAGGGTCAGGGCCTCCAGCGCATCGGCCGTCTGCGAGACCTGGAAACCGCGGCCGGACAGATGGCCGGCCAGCGCCTCGCGCTGGATGCGGTCGGTATCGGCGACCACGGCGCGGCGCCCGCCGTAACCCGGCATCCGGATGTCCGCCTCGATGCTGAAAGCCACGTTCCCCCTCCGTCCATCATGTTTTTGTTATGGACGAAACGAGTATGCGGTTGGGTGGACGGGTTGTAAACGGTCGCTACCTGTGGTTCGACCTTCGTCGAATACGGACCACTTCACCCTTGTGCATCAGCGCCAGCATCGGCAGGTCGCTGGGATGGTTGCCATAGCCCCAGGTGGCGGCGACCGGGCCGTTGCCGGCGATCCAGCCGGTCACCCGCTCCGCCTTGTCCAGCCGCACGCAGTTGGCGGTGCTGAGCCGGCCGGTCAGCGTGCCGTCCACCACCTCCATGCCCGTCGCCAGCAGGTCGTCCACCTCCAGCCCGCGCAGCAGAGCCGGCATGTAGAGATCGAGCGCGCCGGTGGCGACCACGACGCGGCGGCCCTGGCGGCGATGCTCCTTCAGCACGTCGAGCATGGGCTGGTGCCAGCGCACGCGGGGAACCATCCGCTCCGCCGCGGCCAGCGCGTCGGCCACCGGCAGGCCGCGCAGGGTGCGCTTCAGGTAGATGGCCTTGACCGAGCCGGGAAAATCGCAACCCGGCCCGCGGCCGCGGACATGGCGGTGCAGGGCCGACCGGATGGCGTCGGCCAGCGCCAGGGCGGCGCGGCGCCGGCCGATCACCTCGCCGACGAACATCGGCAGGCTGTCGCCATGGATCAGCGTCCCGTCGAAGTCGAAGAAAGCCACGCCGGCCGGCCCAGAAACCAATGGCGCGGAAACCAATGGCCCGGAAACCGGCGAATCGGGAGCCACCGCCAGCAGCGGCGCGGGCGGCGTGATGCTGATCCGGGGCTCGATGCCGCGGGGCGGAACGGACGTCGTTTGCATGACCATGTTTATCCGGCCGGCGCGGTGCGGCAGGCAAGGATTTTCAAGTCGGCCCCGGCAGTGCCGATCAATGCAGCATGGTGGGGCCGCAGGGGGCTTCGAACAGCGGTCCGTCCTCCGCTCCGTCCTCCGACCCGTCGTCGGAAGCGAATTCCGGCCCGGCGCTGTCGTCCGCCTCCTCCAGCTGGGCGATCAGGTCGCCCGACGCTTCCTCCAGCCCGGCCTTGACGGCGATCAGCAGGTTGATGATCTCGCCATTGTCCTGCTCCAGGCTGCGGACCCGCTCTTCCAGCCGGTCGATGCGGCGCAGCAGCAGGTCGGACAGGCGGTCCAGCCGTTCGAGGACGGGGTCGGGACCCGAGCCTGCGGCGTTGGCCGCGATCTTGGGAACGTCCGGCCCGGCCGTGCTTGGCGGGCTTTCGGGCCGGGCGTCGGGGCGTCGGTCTTGGCGATTGTCGGGACGATCATCCATGGTGCGGCCGGTTCCGGTCAGTGAGGTTTGCTCCTCGCCTAACCTTGGGCCAGCGGCCGGCAAGGTCCAGCCCGGCACCCGATGCACCCCGCAAGCGATGACCGCCTGACCCGCCCGTCCCGCGTGTGGAGATTCCGGGGAAGGGAGAGTCAGCCGGCACCCCTTGTGCGCATCGCCAACAAGTTCTTTATACAGTTAAGACTCAGATTTATCAGTTCGGCGTTTGCGCGGAACACCGTACAGTTCCAACCGATGGCCGATGAGGTCATAGCCAAGTTCGCGGGCGATGCTTTCCTTCAGCCGTTCCATTTCATCGTTGGTGAACTCTATCACTTCCCCTGAGTCGACATCGATCAGATGGTGGTGATGATCGGTTCTGGTTTCTTCATAGCGCGCACGGCCGTCACCGAAATCCAGCCGGTCGATGACGTGCGCCTCCTCGAACAGCCGCATCGTGCGGTAGACCGTGGCGATGGAAATGCGCGGGTCGATGGCCGACGCACGGCGGTGCACTTCCTCCACATCGGGGTGGTCCGTCGCCTCCGACAGCACGCGCGAGATCACGCGGCGCTGGTCGGTCATCTTCAATCCCTTCTTCACGCACAGTTCTTCAAGGCGCGAGGGCATGGACATCCCCTGTATTCCTGTCTTTGTTCGACGGGCGACGCTTCGCCCCTCCGGTCTCCCTGATCCCCGGGAACGCCAGCACCGAACGCCGACCGGATGTTCCATCCCGGCCGGCACTTCGCGGCATCCCGAATATCCGAGCAATATACTGTGTTTCGGACGCATTCTCAAATACCCACGCCCCCGCCGGACGGCCGAGCGGAAGAGGCTTTGTCGGCCAAAGCCATAGTACGTTCAGGCTATCGTTCAGCGGGGACGGATGGTTGGAACGGAAACCAATTGCTCATAATCCCCTGCTAGGTTTTGCCGGAAGGAGCGCCGTGCAGTCCGGGACGGCGCCTGATCGGACGTGACCATGCCGGACGGGGAGGGGGAGGAGCAGCAATGACGCCATTCGATGTCCCGCCTCCCGTCCCGAATATTCCGGCGGAGCCGCCCGTGGACGAACCCGCCTTCACCGCCGCGGGACTGGCCGTTCCGGTGCCGCCCCTGGGCCCGGCCGAGGAGTGTGCCGCCGCGCTCGCCCGTTTCCAGCGCCAGCCGGAGCTTGCCGCCCTGCCGGTGGTCGACGGCGACGGCCGTGTCGCCGGGCTGCTGGAGCGTGGTCGGGTGATGCCGGACGGCGGGGGAGAGGGGGGCGGCCGGCAGCTGGTTTCCGACGCGATGGACCCGCATCCGCTGCTGATCGAAGGGGCGACCCCGCTGGCGGAGATCGGGCGGCAACTGGCGCGGCTGAAGCCGGCGGCGCTGGTGACCGGCTTCCTGGTGGTGGAGCAGGGCCGTTATCTCGGCGTCGGCACGGTGACCATGCTGATGGCACGCTCGGCCGAACAGACGGAGCTGCGCGCCCACCAGTTGGAGGAGGCGCGCCGGCAGGCCGAACAGGCGATCCGGGCCAAGACCGCCTTCCTCGCCAACATGAGCCACGAGATCCGCACGCCGTTGACCGCGATGATGGGATTCGCCGAACTGCTGGAGCAGGAGGTGCTGGGGCCGCACGCCATCCCGCTCTATCGCGAATACGCCCGCGACATCGCCGAGAGCGGCCGGCACCTGATGGAGCTGATCAACGACCTGCTCGACCTGTCCAAGGCCGACGCCGACCGGCTGGAACTGGTGGACGGGACGGTGGATGTGGTGCGGGTGGCGATCGGCACGGCGCGGCTGCTGGCCGAGCGGGCGTCGCGCCATGGCGTGAGCATCGCCACCGAGGTGCCGCTGGACCTGCCGCCGCTGCGCGCGGACGAACGCAAGCTGCGTCAGATGCTGCTGAACCTGCTGTCGAACGCGGTGAAGTTCACCCCGACGAATGGCGTGGTGACGCTCGGCGCCCGGGTGGCGGCGGACGGCGCCTTGTGGCTGTCGGTGCACGACACCGGCATCGGCATGACCGGGGAGGAACTGGGCAAGGCACTGGAGCCCTGGGGGCAGGTGGACAGTGCGCTGGCCCGCGCCCAGGTCGGCACCGGCCTGGGACTGCCGCTGACCAAGCGCCTGATCGAACTTCATGGCGGCCGCCTGGACGTCGTCAGCCGCCGCGACGAGGGCACCACCATGTCGCTGGTCTTCCCGCCCCAGCGGGTGGGGCGGGGGTAAAATGGAAAAGCCCCCTCCTTCGGGAAGGAGAGGGCATTTCCGTCAGACTTTGCGGCTCAGGTCGAACCTTACGCCAGACCCTTCTCCATCGCGCTCGCCAAGCGGCGGGCGAAGGCTGCGGGGTCGGGCAGGGGCTCGCCCTCGACGATGCGGGCCTGATCGAGCAGGAGCCAGGCCGCATCCTCCAGCGCGTCGGTGGCGCCGGTGCCCTTGGCCCGTTCGGCCAGACGCTTGATCAGGGCGTGCGACGGGTTGATCTCCAGGATGCGCTTGCCGACCTCGCCGTTCAGCTGCTTGTGCTGCTTCAGCAGGCGTTCCAGGTGCATGTCCATGTCGTTGTCGTCGGCCACCAGACAGACGGCGCTGTCGGTCAGGCGTTCGGACTTGCGGACATCCTTCACCACGTCGGACAGCGTCAGCTTCAGCAGGGCCAGCAGGTCGGTCAGTTCGCCCTCCGGCGTCTTCTCCTCCGGCTTTTCGGTCTCCTCGCCCTTGATCTTGCCGAGATCGGCGCCGCCGCGGGTCACCGACTTGAAGGGCTTACCGTCATAGACGCCGACCGACGGCATCCAGAACTCGTCCACCGGGTCGGTCAGCAGCAGGACCTCGACGCCCTTGGCCTTGAAGCCTTCCAGCTGCGGGCTGCGCAGCAGGGTGTCGATGTCGTCGCCGCTGATGGTGAAGATGGCGTCCTGGCCCTCCTTCATGCGGGCGACATACTGCTCCAGCGAGACCAGTTCCTCGCCGGCGGTGGTGCGGAAGCGCAGCAGCTTCAGCAGATCGTCCCGGTGCTCGTAGTCCTCATAGAGGCCTTCCTTCAGCACCGCGCCGAAGTTTTCCCAGAACGTGTCGTATTCGGCCGCGTTCTCGGTGTCCTTGGCCTTCTTCGACAGTTCCGACAGGACGCGCCGCGTGATGCCGGCCTTGATCTTGGCCAGCATCGGGTTGTGCTGCAGCATCTCGCGGCTGATGTTCAGCGGCAGATCCTCGCTGTCGACCACGCCGCGCAGGAAGCGCAGATAGGGCGGGATCAGCCCTTCGGCCGCGTCGGTGATGAAGACGCGCTTGACGTACAGCTTCACCCGGTGGGCGCGCTTGGGATCGAACAGGTCGAACGGCTTGGTCGAGGGCACATAGAGCAGGTTGGTGTATTCCAGCGCCCCTTCGGCCCGCCAGTGCAGGGTCAGCCACGGATCGTCGAAGGCGTGGCCGACATGGTGGTAGAATTCCTTGTACTGGTCGGCGGTGATCTCCGACTTCGACCGCGTCCACAGGGCCGACGCGCTGTTCAGCGCCTTGGCGTCGTCACCCTCGCCGAACAGGATCGGGATGGCGATGTGGTCGGAATATTTGCGGACGATGCCGCCCAGGCGCGCTTCGTCGAGATACTCGTCGTCGCCCTCGCGCAGATGCAGGACGATCTTCGTGCCGCGCGGCAGGCCGTCGGTCTCGGCGATGGTGAACTCGCCCTTGCCGTCGGATTCCCAGCGCCAGCCCTGGTTCTCGCCGGCCTTGCGGGTCAGCACGGTGACCTTGTCGGCGGCCATGAAGGCGGAATAGAAGCCGACGCCGAACTGGCCGATCAGGTTGACGTCCTTCTTGCCGTCACCCTTCTCGGCACCTTCCAGCGACTTCATGAAGGCGGCGGTGCCGGAGCGGGCGATGGTGCCGAGATTCTCGACCAGATCCTCGCGGTTCATGCCGATGCCGTTGTCGGCGACGGTCAGGGTCCGCGCCTCCTTGTCGACCAGCAGGCGGACCTTGAGGTTCGGATCGTCGGCCGAGAGTTCGGGCTGGGTCAGCGCCGCGTAGCGCAGGCGGTCGCAGGCATCCGACGCGTTGGAGACCAGTTCGCGCAGGAACACTTCCTTCTCGCTGTAGAGCGAGTGGGCGACGATGTCGAGCAGACGGCTGACCTCGGCTTGAAAACTGAGCCGTTCCTCGGTCATTGGGGGCACCTTCGTTGGTTTTGCACGGGTGGGCGTCAAGACGGCGGAGATATGTGAAAGCGTCTCCGCCGTTCAAGAGGCTTGTGGCGTACAACCGCGGGAGGCGTGCGGTCAGGTGTCGCGGGTGGGGGCTCCCCCTCCCACCGCGCTCCCCGTTACTTCTTCTTCTTCGGCTGCTCCGCCGGGGCCGGAGCCGGTTCGCCGCCGCCGGCCAGCAGCGGGGTCATGTCGGCGCCGTTCAGCAGGAGCTGGCCGGCCTCCGTCACCTCGAACTTGTAGCTGCGGACGTCGGCGCCGGTGTCGTCCTTGCCGGCCTGACCCATGGCCTGGACCATCGCCAGACCGCCCAGCAGATCCTGGGTCTCCTTGTCGGGCTTGGCGCCCGGCGCCGGCTGCATCGCCTTCACCGCGGCGTCGATGCCGCGCAGCAGGACGGTGGCGCCGCCGGTGACGCCGAAGGCTGCCTGGGTGGCGACCTTGACCGCGCCGGTGGCGGTGCCGGCCGTCGCCGGGGTGTCGAGGTTCAGCGCGTCGATCCGCAGCTCCGTCCCGGCCTCGCCCATGGCGGCCATCGCCTGCTGCATGACGACGTCCGAGGACGGCGGCGGCGGGGCGGCCTTGTTCTTGGCGCCCTTCTTCGGCTGGGTCTCTTCCGCCTCGGCGGCCTTGGCCAGCTCGGTGAAGGCCTTCCACAGGGCGCCGTTCGGCAGCTTGGCGACCGACAGCTTGACCTCGAAGGCGCGCGGGGTGAAGGCCGCGGGGGCCGGCGACGGCGTCATGGTGAAGTCGCGCGCCTCGATGCCCATGCTGACGGTCGACATTGCTTGGTCGAGATCGGTCAGGCCGCTGCGGAAGGCGAGCTGGCCGAGCGTCACCGTGGTCCCGTCCTCCGGATTGACGACGGACAGGTTGGACAGGCGCATGGCGCCGCTGACGCCGCCGAAGATGCCCTGCAGCTTCGGCAGAAGCTCGGCGCTGGTCGGCGCGGCCCCCTTGGCGGCGGTCTGTTCCGACAGCTTCTGCAGCGCGCTGACCTTGGTCAGGTCGACGCGGGTGTAGGTCGCCTCGGCGGTGACGCCGCCGATCTTCACCAGCTCCTTGTTCTTGTCGTCCCGCACCGACAGGCCGCCGAAGGCGAAGGCGGCCGGGCCGCTCCACAGGGTGGCGCCGGCGGTCCCGGCCTCCGGCTTCAGGTCCTGGACCATGGTCATGGACGCGACGGAGATCTTGCCCTTGCCGTCGGCGGCGTTGACCGCGATGTCGTTGTAGGCGGCATCGACCGTCAGCAGCGTCTCCAGCGCGCCCGACCAGGTGCTGGTGAAGGACTGCTTGCCGATGGAGATGGTGGCGGCGTCGACATACTCGTCGTTGTCGTCGAGGTTCTGCACCTTGATCGCGCTGGGCAGCGTGATCGACACGCCATACTGGCCGTCATCCTTCGGCGACACCGACAGCAGCACGGTGCCGATGTCGAACAGCGTGCCTTCGGCATCCTCGGCCGACAGGCGGGGCAGGGCGACGTCGTAATGGTCGCCGGCCGGCTTGACGGTCGGCTCGCCCTGCCATTCGAAGCCGATGCCCTCGCCATCCTCGCTGGGCGGCGGGAACCAGCGGGGCAGGTCCTTCTTCAACGAGGCGGCGAGCGCCTTGGCCCCGGCGTCGTCGACGGCGGGGGCGGCCTGGGCGGGCGACCAGCCGGCCACCAGCGCCAGCATGCCGCCGGCGATCAGGGCGGGCCTCAGGGAACGGACCGGCAGGGCCGGGACAGGCGAAAGACGGCTGAGACGCATCGAGGAACTTCTCCCGGGTACGATTTGGGAGCACGTTAAGCTTGATACGCGAGGCCGGTCCATGCCTCTGATGAGCGGATCCTCGAGAGGCGGTTAAAAATCCAGGTCGGCGTAGTGCCTGGGCGGCGGGCAGCCGGTGATGTTGTCGGCCAGCAGCGCGCGGAAACTGGGGCGCGACTTGATCCGGGCGTACCAGTCCTTGGCCTCCGGACTGCGGTCCCACGGCACGTTGTCGATATAGTCCAGGCAGGACAGCTGCGCCGCGGCGGCGATGTCGGCCAGGGTGAAGACCGACCCGGCCAGCCAGGGCCGCCGTTCCGACAGGAAGGCGATGTAGTCGAGATGATAGGTGACGTTGGCCAGCCCCGCGCGAATCGCCGGGGCGAAGGGGTGGCCCTGGCCGGACAGCCGCTTGATCAGCTTCTCGCCCACCAGATTCTCGGTCACCTCGCGGTCGAACTTGTTCAGGAACCAGTCGGCGACCCGCCGCACCTCCGCCCGCGCCGCGATCTCGCGCGGCAGCAGGGGGGTGTCGGGATAGGCCTCCTCCAGATATTCGATCACGGCGAGGCCGCCGGCGACGACCGTCCCGTCCTCCTCCACCAGAACCGGAACCTCGGCGGCCGGGTTCAGCTTCAGGAAGTCGGTGCGCCGCTCCCATGGCCTTTCGACCACGGGTTCGAAGGGCAGGGCCTTCTCGGCGAGCATTACGCGCGCGGTGCGCGACAGGGCGTGGATCGGGTGGTGGTACAGGGTTCGCATGGCGGCGCGACTTTACCGCAACGCCGCAAAGGAAAACAGCCTGCGCATCCGGGCCTGCGGGTCTCGTTGGGGGTGGGCCGGCCGGGCAAGCGGCGAGCCGTTCACCCCGCCCGCGACAGGCGGTAGAGCACCAGCGCGTCCGGCTGGTCGGAGGGGGGGCCCACCGGCGTCCAGCCGTTGCGCTCGTAGAAGGCGCGGGCGGCGGCGTTGCGGGCGGCGCAGGCCAGTTCGACCGGGTGGGAGCCGCCGCGCAGCAGGGCCAGCGCCTCGCGCAGCAGAGCGGACCCGATGCCGCGCTTGTGCCATCCGGGGTCGATGAACAGGTTGTGGATGACGCCGGCCTTGGGGTCGAGCGAGACGAAGCCGACCACCGTGCCGTCCGACTCGGCGACCAGCACCGAATCCTCGCGCACGCAGTCGTAATAATCGTCAAGCCCGAAGCGGTCGGCGGGTTGCCAGGAGAAGGCCTGGCGGCGGCCGTGCAGGAAGATTTCGGCACAGCGTTCGGAGTCGGCGCTGCGGGCGGAACGGATCGCGATGCGCACCCCTTCCCCGGCCGGCATGCCTCTCTCCTTCTGCCCGTTGCACCCGATCCTGAGGATCAACCGGATCTCCGGTCAGACTATTCCACCGGCGGGCCGTCCGGGAACGGTCCTTTCGTCCTGTCCGGAGAAAGGGACGTTCAGCGCGGCGCCTTGTCCCCGGCCCTCCCGGTGGCGGCCCCCCCGGTGGCGGTCTTCTCGGTGGCGGTCTTCTCGGCGGGAGGCGTGTCGGCGGGGGGCTTCCCGTTCGCGGCCTTCTCGCCGCCGGCGGGAGTGGCGTCCGTGCCGGTCCCGCCGGTGGGTGCCCGTGCCGGTTCGTTGGCGGCGTTGCCGAGCAGGCCGGCCTCGCGGTAATAGCGCTCCGCTCCCGGATGCAGGGGAACCGAGACGTTGGCGACCGCGCGGGCGGGGTCGAAGTTGCGGCCCTGCGGGTGGCCTTCGGCCAGGACGCGGCGGGTGTTCTCGTGCCACAGCGCGCGGACGACGCCATAGATCAGGTCGGGATCGCGGTCGGCGCGGGTCAGCAGCTCCGCCCCCAGGCTGAGCGTCGGGGTGGGGGCGCTGCCCGGATAGGCGTTGGCGGGGATCTCGCCCTCGATATAGAAGCGCTGGGTCCGCAGCAGCCGGTCGGCGGGCTCGCCGTCCAGCGGCACCAGCCGGATCGGCACCCGCGCCGCCACGTCGCTGACCGCCGCCACCGGATAGCCGCCGACCATGAAGAACCCGTCCAACTCGCCCTTCGCCAGCCGGTCGGCCGCCATGCCGGGCTTCAGGTAGAGCGGCGTGATCGTGCTTTCCGACAAACCGTAGGCGTCCAGGATCAGCCGCGCCTCCACCAGCGTGCCGGAGCCTTCCTCGCCCAGAGAGATGCTGCGGCCCTTCAGGTCGGGCATGCGGTCGATGAAGCCGTCGGAGCGGACGACGACCTGGATCGCCTCCGCATAGAGCATGCCGAGCGAGCGCAGTTCCGTGAACGGACGCTTGCCGGTGAAGCTGCCGGTGCCGCTGTAGGCCCAATAGGCGACGTCGGCCTGGGCGAAGCCGGCCTCCACCGTGCCGGCGCGCAGCATCTCGACATTGTCGACCGAACCGTTGCTGGCCTGCGCCACCACGATCAGGCCGGGAATGCCGCAGCTTCCCCCCTTGTCGCAGGGGCGGGAGCCCGGCGGGTTGGAGATGGCGTTGGCGATCAGCCCGCCGATCGGGAAATAGGTGCCGGCGGTGGTGCCGGTGCCGATGCGGAAATAGCGCAGATCCTGCGCGGCGGCGGGCGCGCCCAGCAGCAGGCCGGCGGACGGCAGCAGCGGCGCCAGCGCCACCCCGCCCAGCAGGCGGCCCAGCAGACGGCGGCGGGTCAGATTGGGCATCTGGGGGGCGGTCATGTCGGGACCGTCCTGAAGTCCCGGTGAGGGGAGCCCCGGCGGGGTAAGGCAGGCTTTGGCGGCTGCGCGGGGCACCGGGGCGTTCCGTTCGTCTGGCCCGTTGGTCCCGGAAGGGAGGGGCGGGGCGGGAAGGAGGGGCGTGTCTTCAAAGATTTCCGCGCAACCCCGTCATTTCAAGGCGCAACCGGTCAAATCACGCCGACGAGGTCAAGAACGCCGGCGACTGCTACCGCACCGCCACACAGCCGCACCGCGCGCTCCGACTCGGCCTGGGTCACCGCGACCGACAGCCCGAGCCCGCCGCAGGCGACCAGCATCAGCCCGGCGGCGAAACCGGCCCAATAGAGCGGCGGTCCCTGGTGGGCATGGCCGTGGAACACCGCGGCGACCGCGGCGACCAGCACCGCCAGCACGGCGGGCGCCCGCACCCCCAGCGCCACCAGCGACCCGACCACCACCAGCGAGGCGGCTAGCCCCGGCCCGGCATAGGGCAGCCGCACACCCATCTGGGCGGCGAAGCCCGCCGCCAGCGCGGCGGTCACGGCGGCGGCCGGCACCTGCCACACCGCGGTGCCGCCGGTCTGTCCCGCCCACATGCCGATGCCGAGGATGCCCAGCAGATGCTGCAGCACCCACACCGGCGTGGTCAGCCCGGTGCCGAAGGCCCCCGTCAGCGTCGTCATGCGCCCGCGTCCCCCATCCCGTGTCGCTCCGGCAGCCGGTATGGCGGCTGAGGCGGGGCGGGGTCAAGCGGCGAGGCTTCAGGTTGGGGAGGGAAGGAGGCTACCGCGCCAGCGGGTCGCCCCACTGCCGCAGGTCGTTCTCGCGCTTCATCAGTTCGCGCTGGCCCAGCGGGTCGAGCCGTCCCATGGCGTCGTCGGTGCGCATGCGGTCGACCTCCGGCCGGATCAGGTCACGCTTGAAGGCATCGGTGGCGCTCTGGGACGA
The DNA here is from genome assembly GCA_966212305.1 of uncultured Azospirillum sp. Taxonomy (GTDB): domain Bacteria; phylum Pseudomonadota; class Alphaproteobacteria; order Azospirillales; family Azospirillaceae; genus Azospirillum. The sequence continues at coordinate 31,956 of CBIHQY010000004.1, read as the reverse complement.
GGGCGGCGGCGGCACCGGGATCGGTCGCGGCGGCTGGGGCAGGACGGCCGGGTCGGGCGGGGGCGACGAACTGCCGCGGCGGCGCTTGGGTGGCGGGCGGTCGGTGTCTCCCGAGTCGCGGCGTGCCTGCGGGGGCTCTGCCTGCGAAGTCTGGGCCTGCCGGGCCTGGGTGGCGGGCTTCGAGCCGGCGCGCGACTGCTCCGCCTGGATCTGGCTCCAGGTCCTCCGCTCGCCGCCGCCGGGAATCACCGTCTGCTCGTGGATCGGCGGAATGGCCTGGGCACGGCCGGGCATGTCGTCGCGCAGGTCCGGCTGCGCGCAGGCGCCGGCGGCCAGCAGGAATGCCAGCGGAGCCAGACGGCGGGCGGGGAACGGGAGATGTGGGGTCATTGATTGAATGTCGGCATCGCCGATCGTTTCGGCAAGATGACCCCAAAGGAGGGACTCGCCCCAAGGCCAAGCCAGCGCTAGAGTGTTCTTTGTTTGTTCTGGATTGTTGGGTTTCGTATGACGCACTCCCCTCGCCACCCGCACGCTTCTCCCTCTCCCCGCCTTTCGGCGAAGCGCAGCTTCGTCGAAAGGCGGGGAGAGGGTCGGGGTGAGGGGGATGCATCTCAGGATTTCCCCAAAGGTCCCGCCGCGCACTCCCCTCACCCTAACCCTCTCCCTGGGGGGGAAAGGAGATCTCAAGGCAGCGGGGAGAGGGGATCTTGCAGCAGGGTGGAAAGAAACAAGCGCCGCATCCTCGCCCTGTGGCTCCCTCGCCTATCCACCGACGCGCGGGAACGGTTCATGCCGCCGGAGCTGCGTGCCCGTCCCCTTGCCCTGCTGCGGACGGAGCGCCAGCGGCGGATGGTGGTTGCGGTCAACCGGGCGGCGGCGGTGCTGGGCATCGCTCCCGGACAGACCCTCAGCGATGCCCGCGCGCTGGAGCCGGCGCTGGAGGTGGCGGAGGCGACGCCGGAGGCCGATTCGGCCCTGCTCGGCCGCATCGCCGACTGGGCGCGGCGCTACAGCCCCTGGACCGCGGCGGACGAGCCGGACGGGGTGGTGATCGACATCACCGGCTGCGCCCATCTGTTTGGCGGCGAGTTGGCGCTGGCCGCCGACCTGACCGGGCGGCTGCGCGCCGCCGGCTTCGCCGCCCGCGCCGCCATCGCCGACACCCCGGCCGCCGCCTGGGGGCTGGTGCGCTTCGGCAGTCCGGAGGAGCGGCGGCGGGAAACGCTGGACGGTCTGCCCCTCGCCGCCCTGCGTTTGGCTCCGGAAATGGTGGAGGGGCTGCATGCGCTGGGCCTGCGCCGGATCGGCGACCTGCATGCCATGCCGCGGGCGGGGCTGGCCGCAAGGTTCGGGGGCAGGTTGCTGCAACGTTACGATCAGGCATTCGGCCGGCTGGACGAGCCGATCTCCCCGCGCCGGCCGGTGGCGGACCATCGCGAGCGCCTGACCTTCGCCGAACCGATCGCCACGCCCGAGTCGATTGCCGGGGCGCTGCGCCATCTGCTGGGCCGGCTGTGCAAGGGGCTGGAGGCGGCGGGGCTGGGCGCGCGCCGGCTGCGGCTGGATGCCCACCGCACCGACCAGCGGGTGGACGACGAGCCGCAAAGCCTGACGCTCGGCACCAGCCGCCCGACCCGCGACCCGGCGGCGCTGGCCCGGCTGTTCACCCCGCTGCTGGAGCGGATCGAGCCGGGACCAGGGCTGGAAACGCTGGTGCTGTCGGCGACGGAGACCGGGCCGCTGTCGGCCGTGCAGACCGGCCTGGATGGGGAGGAGGCTGATGGCGGACTGGCGGAGCTGGTGGACCGGCTGACGCTGCGGCTGGGGGAGCGTGCGGTGCTGCGGCTGGTGCCGCGGGAAAGCTGGTTGCCGGAGCGCTGCGTGGCGCCGCATCCGCCATTGGAGAGTTTGCCGGCGCCGAAGCCCTGGCCAGCGGGGCAGCCGCGCCCGTTGCGCCTGCTGACCCCGCCCGAACCGGTGGAGGCCACCGCCCCGCTGCCCGACGACCCGCCGCTGCAATTCGTCTGGCGCGGGGTGCGCCACCGCGTCAGCCGGGCCGAGGGGCCGGAGCGGATCGAATGCGAATGGTGGCGTGGGGAAGGATCGCTGGGGCTGGCCGTGCGCGATTACTACCGCGTGGAGGATGGCGACGGCCGCCGTTTCTGGCTGTTCAGGGCCGGGCTGTACCGGCCCGGGGAGAACCCGCGCTGGTTTCTGCACGGGTTCCTGGGGTGAAACTCACCCCAGCCCCTTCTGCCCCATCTCCAGGAACTTCTCGCGGCGCTTGGCGCGCAGGGTGGTGCCGTCCAGGCCGTCCAGTTCGCCCAGCGACTCCTCGATGCAGTCGCCCAGCTTCTTGATCGTCTCGGCCGGGTCGCGGTGGGCGCCGCCGATCGGCTCGCTCACCACATGGTCGATGACGCCCAGTTCCTTCAGGTCCTGGCTGATCAGGCGCAGCGCGATGGCCGCCTCGCCCGCCATGTCGGAGCTGCGCCACAGGATCGACGCGCAGCCTTCCGGCGAGATCACCGAATAGATGGCGTGTTCCAGCATCAGCACGCGGTCGGCGGTGGCGATGGCGATGGCGCCGCCCGATCCGCCCTCGCCGATCACCGAGGCGACCATCGGCACGTTCAGCCGCAGGCAGCGCTCGATGCTCTTGGCGATGGCCTCGGCCTGGCCGCGCTCCTCCGCCTGGACGCCGGGGAAGGCGCCGGCGGTGTCGACCAGCGAGACGACCGGCAGCTTGAAGCGGTCGGCCAGATCCATCAGGCGCTGGGCCTTGCGGTAGCCTTCCGGCTTCGCCATGCCGAAATTGTGGCGGACGCGCGATTCGGTGTCGTTGCCCTTTTCCTGGCCGATCACCACCACCGAGCGGCCGCGGAAGCGACCCAGCCCGCCGATGACCGCGCGGTCCTCGGCGAAATGGCGGTCGCCGGCCAGCGGCGTGAAGTCCTCGATCAGGCCGTTCACATAGTCCAGGCAGTGCGGCCGATTGGGGTGGCGGGCCACCTGAACCTTCTGCGCGGGCGTGAGCTTGGCGTAGGTCTGCCGCAGGAGCTTGTCGACCTTGGCCTGCAGCTTGGCGACCTCGTCGGCGATGTTGATGTCGCCGGCGTTGGTCAGGTGCCGCAACTCCTCGATCTTGCCTTCAAGCTCGGCGATCGGCTTTTCGAATTCCAGGAAGGTCTGCATGCCGGACACGGGTGGTTGGCGAGGCGCACAAAAAACGCGCGCTTGGTAGCACGCCCGGCGCGCCTGCGCCACAGCGGAAAGATGCGGGACAGCCTGGGAAGGGTTCCGCGACGAACCCACAGGGTTTATCCTTAACCGCCGGGAAATTCCAAGCCTAATCGTTGCCCGGATCGTGCAAGGCGGATCGCTGCATGTCGCTCTTCAAGGACCATTTCTCCGGCCATGCCGGCGATTACCGCGCCTTTCGTCCCACATATCCGCCCGGTCTGGCCGCCGCCCTGGCCGATGCGGCGCCGGCCCGCGAACTGGCCTGGGACGTCGGTTGCGGCAACGGGCAGTTCTCCCTTTCGCTGGCCGATCACTTCGCGGCGGTTCACGCCACCGACGCCAGCGCGGAGCAGATCGGGCAGGCGGACGCGCATCCGCAGGTTCGCTATGCCGTCGCTCCGGCGGAGGACAGCGGATTGCCCGACGGCTGCTGCGACCTGATCGTCGCGGCGCAGGCGGCGCACTGGTTCGACCTGGGGCGTTTCTATGCCGAGGTGCGGCGGGTGGCGAAGCCGGGGGCGGCGGTGGCGCTGGTCTGCTACGGCCGGCAATGGCTCGACGATCCCGTGCTGGATCCGGTGGTGGAGCGGTTCCACAACGGCACGCTGGGACCCTATTGGCCGGCCGACCGCTGGAAGGTGATCGAGGGCTATCGCGGCATGGAGTTTCCGTTTCCGGAGCTGCCGGTGCCGCCGCTGGCGATGGAGGCGGTTTGGACGCTGCCGCGGCTGCTCGGCTACATGAACACCTGGTCGGGGGTGAAGGCGGCGACAAAGGCGCTGGGACGCAACCCGCTGGAGGCGTTCGCGGAGGAGATCGCGCCGCTGTGGGGCGACGCGGAGACGGAACGGCGGATTCGCTGGCCGCTGACGGTCCGGCTGGGGCAGGTGGGGTAGGGGGCGTTACGCCCCCTTGGTTTACGCCCCCAAAATCAAGCCCCCTCCGCCACCACGCGCTCGTAGGCGGGCAGGGTCAGGAAGTCGGTGAAGTCCTCGCGCGCGACCAGATCGCGGAACAGCGACGCGGCGTCGGCGTGGCGGCCCTTGGCATAGGCGTCGGCGCCGACGCGGGCCTTCCAGGCCGACAGCTCCTCCGCGATGACGCGGTCGACGAGGTCGAGGGTGACGGCCTGTCCGTCGTCCAGCGTCGTGCCGGTGTGGAGCCACTGCCAGACCTGGGTGCGGCTGATCTCCGCGGTGGCGGCGTCCTCCATCAGGTTGAACAGCGGGACGCAGCCCTGGCCGCGCAGCCACGCCTCGATATAGCCGATGCCGACCGCCACGTTGTTGCGCAGGCCCGCTTCCGTCTTCGGCCCGGCGGGCACCGCCAGCAGGTCGGCGGCGGTGACGGTCACGTCGGTGCGCTTGCGGGCGATCTGGTTGGGAGCCGGCATGTAGGCGTCGAACACCTCGCGCGCCACCGGGACCAGTCCGGGATGGGCGACCCAGGTGCCGTCATGGCCGTTGGACGCCTCGCGCTCCTTGTCCGCGCGCACGCGGGAGAAGGCGGCCTCATTGGCCTGCGGGTTGTCCTTGACCGGGATGAAGGCGGCCATGCCGCCGATGGCCGGCGCGCCGCGGCGGTGGCAGGTCTTGACCGCCAGCTGGCTGTAGGCCGACAGGAAGGGGGTGGCCATCGTCACCTCCGCCCGGTCGGGCATGACGGCGGCGGGGTCCTTGCGGAACTTCTTGATGAAGCTGAAGATGTAGTCCCAGCGGCCGCAGTTCAGACCGGCGGAATGCTCGCGCAGCTCATAGAGGATCTCGTCCATCTCGAAGGCGGCGAGGATGGTTTCGATCAGCACCGTCGCCTTGATCGAGCCGTGCGGCAGGTGGAGATACTCCTCCGCCACCAGGAAGACCTCGCGCCACAGCCGCGCCTCGAAATGGCTTTCAAGCTTGGGCAGGTAGAAATAGGGGCCGCTGCCGCGCGCCAGAAGCTCCTTGGCGTTGTGGAAGACATGCAGGCCGAAGTCGAACAGCGCGCCCGAAATCGGCTCGCCGTCCATCAGCACATGGCGCTCGTCCAGATGCCAGCCGCGCGGCCGGACCTTCAGCACCGCGGTCTTGTCGTCGAGGCGGTATTTCTTCCCGCTGGCCGGATCCTCATACGAAATGGTCCGGCGCACGGCGTCGCGGATGTTGATCTGCCCCTCGACCAGATTGGTCCAGGTCGGGCAGGTCGCATCCTCGTAATCGGCCATGAAGATTTTTGCGCCGCTGTTCAGCGCATTGATGACCATCTTGCGGTCGACCGGGCCGGTGATCTCCACCCGGCGGTCGAGCAGATCGACCGGCAGCGCGCTGATGGTCCAATCGGCCTCGCGGATCGCGCGGGTTTCCGGCAGGAAGTCGGGCTTGTGGCCCTGGTCGAGCAGCGCCTGCCGCTTGGTCCGCACATCCAGCAGCCGCAGCCGTTCACCGCCGAAGCGCCCCTCCAGCTCCGCCAGGAAGGCCATCGCCTCCGGCGTCAGGATTTCCTCGAAACCGGGCTTGATCGGACCACGGATTTCAAGACCTGAGATGCTGCTGGCCATCGTGCTGCTCCCCTTCCCGTATCGTGACGAACCGCTCTGCGACGGTTGAGAAACCGGTATAGCACGGCAAACGCACAATCCGGGGACGGCCTAAGGTCGCAGATGGGGGGGCGGGATCAGCCCGTGCTTCTTCAGCATGCCGCGCAGCTGGTGATAGCCCAGCCCCAGCGCCTCGGCGGTCTGGCGCTGGTTGAAGCGGTTGCGCTCCAGCGCCTCGCGCAGGCGGGCGGCCTCGAAGGCGCGGACCTGATCGAGGATGCCGCCGTCGAACTCAGGCGTTGCGACCTTCTCCGCGATGGGGGCGGCCTCAATGCGGGCCGTTGGCGCTGCGGCCCAAGCGGCTGTGGGACGCCAGGGCGACTCGAAGGGGTCGAGGATGATGTGGTCGAGCGGCTCGTCGGAATCGGCGGCGGCGACGGAGCGCTCCACCGCGTTGCGCAACTCGCGCACGTTGCCCGGCCAGTCATGGCCGCGCAGGCGGTCCAGCGCGGCGGCGGTGAAGCCGGGGAACAGCGGGCGCTGCAACTCGCGCACCATGCCCAGCGCGAAATGCTCGGCCAGTGGCGGGATGTCGTCGGGACGGGCGCGCAGCGGCGGCAGGGTCACCACGTCGAAGGCCAGCCGGTCCAGCAGGTCGGCGCGGAACCGTCCGGCGGCGGCCAGCGCCGGCAGGTCGGCGTTGGTGGCGCCGACCACCCGGACATCGACGGTGGCGGTGCGTCCGCCGACCCGCTCGATCTCGCCATATTCGACGGCGCGCAGCAGCTTTTCCTGAACGGCGGGGGAGGCGGTGGCGATCTCGTCCAGGAACAGGGTGCCGCCGTCGGCCTGCTCGATCCGGCCGATCTGCCGGCGGGTGGCGCCGGTGAAGGCCCCGGCCTCATGCCCGAACAGCTCCGAATCGAGCAGCGACTCAGGGAGAGCCGCGCAGTTCACCTTGACGAAGGGGCGGTCCCACCGCTGCGACAGGTAGTGCAGGCGGGCGGCGATCAGCTCCTTGCCGGTGCCGCGCTCGCCGATCACCAGCACCGGCCGCTCCAGCGGCGCCACCCGCGACACATGCGTCAGCGCCGCCAGGAAGGCGGGCGATTCGCCGAGCAGCGAGGGGGGAGTGATGCTCATCGTGATTTTCACCACTGTTTCGCCGGTTTGACGATTATATCGTCCTATCAGCGAAGCGGCAATCCGGAGCATGCACGGGCGTAAGCTTGGCAAGCCCAGGCTTTCCAACGGTTTGGCGTCAATTCGCCGGAGTTGGCACGGCGGTTGCGATACCGGTGGCATGGCAAGGAGGTCATCCATGAGCGACTTCAGCGATTTCCGCCGCCGCTATGGCGGTGACCGCTTCAACACCACGCAGGGCCGCCCGCTGGCGCGCCGCGTGCGCAACTATCTCGCCACCCGGCCGGCGGAAAGCTGGCTGTTCTTCTTCGCCGGCATCGTCGCCGGCGCCATCCTCGGCTGACCCACGGGACATCCATCATGAGCATCTTTTCGCGCCTGACCGACATCGTGCAGTCGAACCTGAACTCCCTGCTCGACCGCGCCGAGGAGCCGGAGAAGCTGATCCGCCTGATCATCCAGGAGATGGAAGACACGCTGGTCGAGGTGCGCTCCTCCACCGTCAAGATCATCGCGGAGAAGAAGGAGATCGAACGCCGCGTCGCCGATCTCCACCGCGAGCGCGACGAATGGGACCGCAAGGCCGAGGTAGCGCTGACCCGCGACCGCGAGGATCTGGCCAAGGGCGCGCTGATGGCGAAGTCCAAGGTCGCCGAGCAGGCCGACGCGCTGGCCGAACAGCTGGTGCAGGTCGAGGCCGCGCTGTCCAAGGCCAACGAGGACATCGGCCGCCTGCAGGCCAAGCTGACCGACGCCAAGACCCGCGAGAAGGCGCTGGTCGCCCGCACCCAGACGGCCAGCAACCGGGTCAAGGTCCGCACCGTCCTCCATGACGAGCGCATCAACGACGCCCTCTCGCGCTTCGAGCAGGTCGAGCGTAACCTTGACGAGATGGAGGGCCGGGTGGAGGCCTATGACGTCGGCCGCAGCAAGAGCCTGACCGAGGAAATCGCTGAGCTTGAGGCGACCCACAAGGTCGAGGAGGATCTGGCCGCGCTGAAGGCCCGCATCGCCGCCCGCCGCAACGGCTGACGGGGTGGGGCCACAGGCCCCGCCCACTCTTCCCACGACAATAAGAAGGCCCGACGACCATGGGGTTCCTGGGTTTCGTCCTCGCGGTGCTGTTCATGGTGGTGGTGGCGCCGGTCTGGATCGTCTTCCACTACATCACCAAATGGCGCTCCCAGCGCGGGCTCACCGCGCAGGACGAACGGCTTCTGGCCGAATTGTGGGAGATCTCCAACCGGCTGGAGGCCCGCGTCCACTCGCTGGAGCGCGTGCTCGACACCGAGGCGCCGAACTGGCGCAACAAGGTGTGAGGGGTGTTTGCAGGCGGAAACGCGCGTTTTCAAGCGGTGTCATCCCCGCGAAGGCGGGGACCCAGCCTTCGCCATAAGTGTCGTTCCGCCAAATCTCGATCCCCGCCTTCGCGGGGATGACGCAAGTCATTCAATTATTGGGAGGAGTCATGGACCGCGCGTCCCCCTACGACTCGCCGAATCCGCACCGGCTCTATCGCGATCCGCAGCGCGGGGTGCTGGGCGGGGTGTGCACCGGTATTGCCGATTACTTCGGCGTGCAGCCGGCCGTCATCCGGCTGGCGGTGCTGTTCGCCCTGTTCTTCTTTTCGGTGCCGTTGGTGATCGCCTATGTCATCGCGCTGGTGGTGCTGCCGGTGCGTCCGGCGCAGGTCTATCGCGATGCCGAGGAAGAGGCGTTCTGGCGGACGGTGTCGACCAAGCCCGACCGGACGATCGTGGGTCTGGTCCAGCGCTTCCGCGACATGGAGAAGCGGATCGTCGGGATGGAGGCATACGTCGCCTCGAAGGAATTCGAGCTGAACCGCGCGATCCGCGACCTGGATCGCTGATTGCGTTCCGCAATCGAACCGCTGATCCCCGACCGCAAAGGCCGGGGGCCGGTGTCGTCAGCGCCGCTGGCGGCGCCGGTCGCGGACGCGGATCGGGATCGGTTTCGGTGTGGGCATCGTGGCGATCAGACCGGCCAACGCCGCAGCCGTCGCCACCGCACCACCGAGCAGAACGAGATCCATCATAGGCCCTCCACCATCGAGATCCCCGCGTTCACCCACATGGTGAAGCAGTTGGTTAGAACATGGTAGCGAAAAGAGAGACTGACAACATCTCTCCCATCGGGGCAGTCCCTGATACCTGCCGTCATCGGACACCCTCCGCGTCGCCCCGGCCTTGATCCAAATCACGAGCCGGGCCGTTATTGGTCGAAGGAACAGGGTGCGGTCCTTTCCAGATGGGAAGGGGCCGGCCCTTTGTCGAATCCCGGGCCTTTGACGGAGCCCCGCCCCGATGTCCGATACCAGTCTTCGCCAAAGCGCCCCCCGAAGGCGCAAATCCCTGGTGCTCCGTGCCCTGATGCTGAACGGCGCGTCGGCGGTGGTGACGGTGCTGCTGTTCGTCCTGCTGCTGTCGCTGGTGGCGCCGCCGATGGGGGTCAACGCGCCGGGCGCGCGGATGGCGCTGTGGGCGCGGCTGGCGGTCTGGCCGGCGCTGGTGCTGTTCGGCATGGTCGTCGGCGTGATGGCGATGCGTGGCCGCACCCAGGCCTTCAACCCGATCGAAGACCCCGAATCGCGCGGTCAGCGCGTCTGCCAGCGGGTGCTCGCCAACAGCGTGGAGCAGACCGCCATCTTCGTCCCGGCTCTGGCCGCCCTGGTCGCCACCCTGCCGCAGCCCTCGCTGGGGGCGGCCGTGGCGGCGACCGGGCTGTTCGTGCTGGGCCGGCTGCTGTTCTGGGCGGGCTATCTGGTGCATCCCTTCGCCCGCGCGCCGGGCATGGCGATGACGCTGACCGTCAATCTGATCGTGCTGGGCTGGGCCGTTCTGCTGCAACTGGGCGGGATGCAGCCCGGCTGACGGGCTTCTCCGCAGGCGGCGCGCTGGCCGGGGCCGCCGTCTTCGCCAGATGCAGCCAGCGGCGGTAGGCCTCGGCGCTCACCGGCGCGCGGTGCTTCAGCCCGATGCGCAGGATCTGCGGCAGGGCGAGAAGCACCTTCAGGTCGGTCATCCGCGGGCCGTGGCGCAGGTTCTTCCAGCTGTTGCCGGCCCAACTGCGCGCCAGCCGCCACGCCATCAGCGAGGACGGGCAGCGCGCCACCTCGCGAATCAGGTCGTTGCGGTGGTTGTAGAAGCGCTCCATCCCCGGCTTGCGGCCCTTCTCGCTCTTGTCGTGGTAGACCATGACGTCGGGCAGGGCCACGATGCGATAGCCGGCGCCGACCAGCCGCAGGCAGCGGTCCTTCTCCTCCCCCTGGCGGTAGAGTTCGGGCATGTAGAGGCCGACCTGCTCCACGGCGCTGCGCCGCAGCAGATGGCCGCAGCCGACATACCACGGCACATCGAAGGGGGCGGCGCCCTTGGGGAAATAGACCAGCCCGTCGCGCGTCTCGATGTTGCAGGCGACGGCGGCGACCTCCGGATTCTGCTCCAGATAGGCGACGCAGCGGGCCAGTCCGTCCGGATCCTCGAACCAGCTGTCGTCGTCGACCGACAGGATGCAGTCGCCGGTGGTGTTCACGAAGCCGAAGTTGCGGGCCAGGATCAGTCCGCCATTGTGCGGCTGGCGGACATAGCGGACGGTCGGGAACTCCGCCCGCATCATGGCGCCGGTGCCGTCGCTGGAGCCGTCGTCGATGACGATGATCTCCATCGGCGGGGTGGTCTGGTTCATCAGCCGGGTCAGCGCGATGCGCAGCTCCGGCCCGCGGTTGTAGGTGGCGATGACGGCGCTGACGGTCAGCGTCATGACGGCTCCCTTCTGACGAGATTGGGCGGTGCCACCGCCGGGCGCATCGGGTCGTCCTCCAGGATCCCCCAGGCGCGGAGCGCGCGGGTCAGCCCGATCCACAGCAGGATCGGCAGCAGCGAGAAGAAGCCGAACTTCACGATGGTGATGTTGCCGTCGCGGAACCACTGCAGGCACAGCGGCAGGAAGGCGCAATAGAACAGCACGGCGTAGCGGTTGCGGAACCCGCTGGTCCAGAACCAGCGGTGCATGCGGCCCAGGATCAGCCCCACCACCACCATGGTGACGATCATGCCGATCCAGCCCGCGCTCATCCAGCCGTCGCCGGGCAGCGAGGTGGTCAGGTTGTAGAAGACGCCGTAGTCGTTCAGGTCCACCCACTTCACCGGCGCGCCGACCGGCTTGCCCGGCCACAGCAGGCGCGGGATCGGTTCGGTGAACAGCTGCAGGTATTGGGTGAACCAGGTGTAGGTCGCCGACTGTTTCGGCACCACCCAAAGGATGTAGGCGAGAAAGTCGAAGTTCGCCAGATCCTGGCCGGCCAGCGCGTCCAGCGCCCGACCGCTGCCGCTGCCGCCGTTGAAGCGCAGCAGGACGGAAGCCGGGGCGTCGCCGGCCAGCACGTCGCGGAAGGCGTCGCGGTTGTTGCCGAGCACGGTGAACAGCCCCATCACCGGGATCGCCGCCAGCACATGCCACAGCCGGAACCATTTGGTGCGGGTGCGGTACAGCATCAGCAGCACCAGCCCCAGGATGCCCATGATGATCGCCCAGCGTCCCCAACCCAGATAGGCGCGGTAGGCGACGAAGCCGGCGAAGGGGATGAAGGACAGCGGGTGGAAGCGGCAGACCCAGATCAGCCCCAGCGTCAGCGGCAGACCCATCGAATGGGCCTCCGCGATGTAGCCGGTGGTGTTGGTGTAGATCGGCTGGCCGGTCAGCGGATCGCGCTCCATCTGCACGTCGCCGGTGCCGTCGAAGCTGGCGCCGCCCTGGCGCTGGATCGCCGAATAGATGGCGAGCGGCGCCAGCAGGGCGGCGGTGGTCAGGAAGGCCACGATGTCGACGCGGTCGAAGGAGAAGGCCGGCGCCGGCTCGCCGTTCGGGGTCCAGTCGGGCTTGGCCAGCCCGGCCCACATGCAGGCGGCGGCGAAGGCGATCAGCCCCACCGAACTGACCACCAGGGTCATGACGAACTGCTGCTCGTTCGGCCAGAAGCCCATGAACAGCCAGACATCGTCGAAATTCTGGGTGTGGACCAGGATCGGCCGCATGACGAAGACCAGGGCGTGGAAGATCAGGTACAGCGTCAGCGGATGGAACATCGATGCGCTGCCGGAGCTGAGGAACACCACGGTTACCAGCACCAGCACCAGGACCTGCGCGATCAGCGCCATTTCGATCATCGGCAAACAGTCCCCGGTAATTAGGCTCCGCCTGAACGGGGCGCGCGGCCCGCGGGCAAGCGGGTACGACCGGCCGGTCAGGCTAGGATGAAAAGTCAGCCTATACGCCCCGTCCCGGTCGGGCAGGTGTGCAGAGGGCGTGGCCCCTTCGCACCCGCACACCCCCTTCGCGCTTTTGCCGGTGCGGCGGGGCTGGGTCAGTCTCCCTCCTTCGGCGGTTTCGCCGTAGTCTTGGAGGAGGGTCTCCCATGTTCCGTTCCCAGCCTCGTTGCCGGAGTGGAGCGGCCAAAATCCTGCCTCGGATTTTGTTGATCTGCGCATTTCTGCTGACTGCGGCCGGATGGGGGCCGGCCATTGCGGATGAGGCGACCTTCTATGTGTCGCCGACCGGCAACGACCGCTGGTCGGGACGCCTGTCCCAACCGTCGGCGGACGGGCGGGACGGTCCCTTCGCCACCCCGGCGCGTGCGCTGGCCGCCGCCAAGGGCAACGGCCCGGCCACCGTGCGGCTGCATGGCGGAACCTATCGGCTGACGGCGCCGCTGGTGGTGGATGCTTCGCTGCCGGGGCTGCGGCTGACGGCGGTGGAGGGGGAGCAGCCGGTGCTGTCGGGCGGCGAGGCGGTGGGCGGGGCGCAGTTGGCGAACGGCCTGCTGTCGGCGCCGCTGGCGCGCGATCCGGGGCTGGATGTCTCGATCGGCGGACCCGGTGAAAGGTTGCGCCTGGACGCCGCGCGCAGCGGCGACGTCACTCCCGGCGACCCGCGCAGCGGCTGGTTCCCGGCCAAGGCGGTGCAGTCCGATCCCAAAAATCCGGGCAGCAAGCGGCAGATGCGGCTGCCCGCCGGCGTGCTGAAGTCCGGCTGGGCCGGGCCGGGCGTGCGGGCGCAGGCGCTGGACCGCGAACGGCTGTCCGACGACCTGCTGGGCGTGGCGTCGGTCGATCCGAACGGGTTGCTGACTCTTGGCGGCGACGGGCAGTATCCTTACCGCGACGGTTCCACGGTGCGGCTGCTCGGCCATCCTGATTTCCTGACGCGGCCGGGCGAATTCGCCTGGGATGCCAAGGGCAAACGCCTGCTGGTGAAGCCGCCGACCGGGCTGAACAGCGCCGGGGCGGAGCTGGAGGTGGCGCGGCAGCCGGTGCTGCTGCGGCTGGACAACGCCCGCGACGTGACGGTGGCGGGGCTGACCTTCACCGATGTGCCGTGGGACGGCAACGCGGTGCTGGTGAAGGGCGGCAGCGGCGTGCGGATCGCCGACAACCGCTTCCTGCTGGTCGGCACCGCGGTGATGCTCGACGGCGCCAGCCGCAGCGAGGTGTCGGGCAACCGGATGGAGCATCTCGGCCGCTCCGGCGTGGTGCTGGCGCCGGGCAGCAGCGACAACCGCATCCTCGCCAACCGCATCAGCGACATCGGCGAGGTCCGCTTCTTCAGCGGCGGCGTGATGGGGGCCGGCATCCGCAACACGCTGATCGCCCACAATGACATCCGCCGGTCGGCCCGTTACGGCATCTCGATCAAGAACTGGAACCCGCAGACGGTGAACAGCGACAATACCATCGAGTTCAACCGCATCCGCGACACCGCCCGCCAGACCGCCGACGCCGGCGCCATCGAGATGCTGGGCCGCAGCGGCAACGACACCCGCAGCATCATCCGCTTCAACGACATCCGCGACACCGGCGGCCTCGCCACCGACGCGCAGGGGCGCTGGCTGGTCCGTTACAAGGGCTTCGGCATCTATCTGGACGACATGACCAGCGGCGTGACGGTGCAGGGCAACCTGCTGGAGAACACCGGCATGGCGGCGATCTTCCTGCACGGCGGCGACAACAACCGGGTGTCGGACAACATCACCATGATGAACGACGGTAAGGACCGCTTCCTGCGGCTGGAATGGGTGCCCAGCGCCGGCCCGGCCGGCCGGATGCACGGCAATGTCGCCGACGGCAACGTGGTGGCCGGCCCGGCGGCGAAGGATCAGGTCGTCAACAGCCTGTCCGGCGGCGAGTACCGGATCGAACGCACGCAGCTCGAAAACGCGGCGCCGGTTGCGGGCGTGGCCAGCGCCGCCAGGGCGGCCGCCCCGCCGGCTGGGGGGCGTCTGCTCGACCGCCTGTTGGCGATGAAGGAACTGCCCCTGGACCGCGTCGGGCCGGAGGGGATGCGGTAAGGACAACAGGTTGGAAAAAGAAAAAGCGCCCTTCCCGGAAAGGAAGGGCGCTTTTTCTTGAGCCTTGGCTCATTCCTCACACGGTCGCCGGACGGGCCAGCGCCGGGGGGATGTCGGTCGGTTCCATCACCGGGACGGCGACCGTCGGGGCCTTCCAGGTCAGCGTGTCGAAGGCGCCGCAATGGCCGCACAGGCCGCCCCAGTTGTGGCTGACCGCCCCGCAGGAGCTGCAGGTCCACACCGGATCCTCCGGCGCGTTGGCGGCCTTGGCCAGCCAGTCCTTCGCCGCGTCCTCGTCGTGGCGCTCGCCGCGGTCCAGCTCGGCCATCAGGCGGAAGGTGCGGCGGGTCGGGCCGATCTCCATGGCGCGGTTCAGGTGCTGGCGCGCTTCACCCCACAGCTGGGCGTCGATGGCGGCGCGGGCGACGGCGAGGTGCGATTCGGCCGAGTCCGGAGCCTGACGCACCAGCTTCTGGAACAGCCGGACGCGGGTCAGCGGATCATAGCTGGAGACGATCGACCGGTAGATGTCGGCCAGTTCCGGATGCGGCGAGTGGCGCCATGCCCGCTCCACCACCTTGGCGGCCGGCTTCAGCCGGTCGGCGGCGAGTTGCAGGCGGGCCAGACGGACGGCTGCGGGGACGAAGCCCGGCATCATGTCGTGCGCCGCCTGGGCGTGCGACAGGGCGCCGTCGGCACGGCCGCGGCGCTCCGCCTCGAAGCTGCGTTCCAGCAGCAGGACGGCGCGGTGGCGGCGGCCCTCCTCGGTCGGGATGGCCCCGGCCTGGATCGCCTGCTGCAAGGTGCCTTCGGCGGCAGCCCAGTCGCCGGCCTGCGCCTCCAGGTCATAGAGCGTGCCGAGCAGCCAGGGCGTGTTGGGCTGCAGCCCGCGCGCCTTGCGGGCGAGGGTCAGCGCCTCCACCCGGTCGCCCGACTTGATCGCCTGGGTCAGCAGCCCGCGCATGCCGAGGAAAGCCGTTTCCGGCCGCTCCAGCATGGCGGTGAAATACTCCTTGGCGGCGCGCTCGTCGCCCTGCAGCTGGGCGGCCTGGGCCGACAGCAGCATGGTCAGCGGCGGCTCGTTCAGCAGCCCGTCGGCCTTGCGCGCCATCTTGCGCGCGGTCTGCGCGTCGCCGGCGGCGATGGCGACCATGCCCTGGGTCAGGGCGCGGTAGCCGCGTTCGCGGCGGCGGACCCTGCTGTGGCGGCGGATGCGGTGCGGCGTGCGGATCAGCCCGCGGATCAGGCGATAGCCCAGCGCCGCGATGCCCAGCGCCACGATTGTGACCAGCAGCGCGACCCAGAAGGGCGCCTCGACGGCGTAGCCCAGCCAATGGACGCTGACGGTGCCGGGACGGTCGGCGAGCCAGATCGCGGCGGCGATGACAACCGCGACCTTCAGAAGGAACCAGAGGGCGCGGATCATTGGGCCGTCCCCTTCCCGCCGGCGGCGGTGGTCATCAGGGCGATGGCGCGGTCGTTCAACTGGCGCGCGGCCTGATCGGCGGCTAGGCGCGCCTTGGCGTCGGCCAGCCACGGGGCGGCGGTCTGCGCCGCCGGACCCTGCAGGGCCGACAGCTCCTCCGCCGCCTTGGCGAGGTTGCCCTCGCTCAGCGCGGCCTCGGCGCGGGCGACGATGGCGTTGGCGGTGGTGCCGACCACGCCGCCACCCTCCTGGCGCACGGTGACCAGGGTGGACAGCTTGCCGACCGCCGTGTCGATCCAGCTGTTGCCCTCGCCGCGGATGTCGGCGCGGACGATCTCGCCGGCCAGCGGCTGGAAGCGGTCGGTCAGCTGGGCGCGGGTCGGGATGCCCTTGGCGGCATAGGGCGCCACGGCGTCGAGCGGCTGGGTCACGCCAGAGTCGGAGATGTTGAGCGCGCGGACCGCCTGGAGGTCCTGCTGGAACGGCTGCCCGCCCGACAGGGAGGCGCGCAGCTGCCCGGCGGCCAGCACCAGCGCCTGCGCGGTGGAGGCGGCGTCCTGGCGCTCGCTGACGGCCTTGTTGACGGTGGTGACCTGCTGCTTGAGCTGGTCGACCTCGCTGCGCAGCTCCTGCGCCGCCTGGGAATTGCCGGAGACGGCGGAAACCTTCTGCTCGAGCGCGTCGATGCGGTCGGCCAGCTCCTTGCGGGCGTCGCCGGCATCGGCACTGGCGGTCGGGCGCTTCTCCAGCGCGTCGATCCGCTGGGTCAGCGCGGAAAGGTCGGCGCCATTGCTCCCGTTGGCGGCGGCCGGACGCTGCTCCAGCTTGCCGACGCGGTCGGCGAGCTGCTGGATCTGCGACTTCAGCGCCGGGTCGGCCGGAGCGGAGGCGCTGGAGGACGTGGAGGTCGCCGGCCAGCCGGGCAGGGCGGGACCCCACCAGGGCTCGGACAGCGCGGCGGCGCCGACCAGCAATGCTACCACCGACAGGGCGGTGGCGAAGCCGCCGCCGGAGCGCGGCTCGTCGATGTAGGACGGGGTTGGGGCGATGGTCGGACGTGCCGGCTCGGCATCGGCGCTGCGGCTGTAGCCCGCGCTGCCGCTGGTGCCGGACGGCGTCCAGCTGCCGGTGGTGGTCTTCGGCTCTTCGGATTTGGTGGAGGCGAACTTGAGGCCGTCGTCCTTGGTGGAGGCGTCCTTGGCCTCTTCGGCCTTCTCCGTGTCGCTCTTCGGCGTGTCGGCGAGGCTGTCGGTCGCGCCGATCGCCGTGGCCGGCGGGATCAGGGCGTCGGAGGACTGCAGCTCGGTCGCCGAACCGATGGTCGCGCCAGCCGCCGGGGTCTCGGCAACCGGGGTGTCGGCGCCGGGAATGGTGTCGGCCGGGGAAGCGGTCGGCACCGGCTCCACCACCGGGGAGGCGTCAGCCGGGATGATGACGGATGCGGCGGAGGCGTCGGTCGGCCGATCCTCGCTGGGGGTGGCCGCGTCCAGGTCGGCGTCGTCCAACTTGATGCGGTGCTTGGCGGCGGCGGTGCGCAGGTCGGCATGGCGGGCCAGCGGGATCGCGCCCCGCTTCTTCCAGCCCTGGACCGTCGTCACCGGGGTGTCCAGCTTGTGGGCCATCGGGCGGATGCCGCCGAAACGTTCGACGATGCGGTCGACCGCCGCATTGCCGGTGTTGGCGCCGTCGCCGTCACGGTCTGTGCCGGGGCGTTCGGGGCCTGGACGAGAGGTCATGGGCTGTACCTTCGGTTCGCTGTTGTTCGTTTTAACGTCACAGCCCCCTGACCGGTCCCCCTCGTCCCCCGTACGGCTGACCCACCCACCCGGACGCACCGGGGGCGTAAGCCGTACGGCCGGACCGCGCCGGGATTATCCGGCGACCGGCAACAGATCGAGCAGGGCGTCCTGCTCCGGCCGCGCCGCCACCCGTACGCTTCGCCACGGCGTCACTCCCTGGTCGCCGTACGCACGGGCAGCCTCCGCGACCGCGGGGCTGAGGCAGAACGCATCGACCGTACGACAACAATCGACCAGCCCCGCCTCGGCCAGCAGCCTAACAAAGGATGCGGCGGTACGGGGAGAGAAAAACAACACGCCGTCAAGCGCCGACGTACGCAAAAATGTCGCGGTATCGTCCGACAGGGTTAGCGCGGGTACGGCATCGTACATCACGCTGCGCCGCAGCGTGAACCCGGCCGCCCCCAGCAGCCCGGCGAGGTCGCCCGCCACCTTGCTGCCGGCCACATGCAGAAGCGTACCGGCAGCCGGTTCGCGCAGCCGACGGACATGATCGGCCAGCGCGTACACGTCGCCCGACGCGCTGTCGACCTGCGCGAAGCCGGCCGCCCGCGCCGCCCGCGCGGTGGCGTCGCCGACGGCGTGCACCGGACGGTCGCGCCGGCTCGTACGTTTGGTGTAGGCGCGTACGCCGTTCGCGCTGGTGAACAGCAGGGCTTGTACGTCGGAAAGGTCGGGTTCCGGCCCGTCGAGCCAGTTCATCGACAGCATCGGCTCCACCGCTGTGGCGAAGCCGAGCGCCTCCAGCCGGCGGACCAGCGGTTCGGCATCCTCCGCCGGACGCGTCACCAGAAGACGCGTACGGTGGAGGGCGGAAGCGGGCTCGGGCTGTTTTCCCGTCATGCGGAAAACCCGGACGGAGGGGCGGTCAGTGGGGTGCCGCGGCGAAGAAATCCGGCGGCAGCTGCGCCCGGATCTCGGCCCCGGCGTCGGCGCCCAGCGACTCGGCGTCGGCTGCCTTGCCGCGGCGTTCCGCCCGGAAGATGATGCGTCCGTCGGTCGACAGCACCTTGGCGCGCAGATGCAGGTCGTCGCCGTCCAGCATCGCCAGCGCCGCGATGGGCGTGCGGCAGGAGCCGTCCAGCGCGGCCAGCAGCGCGCGTTCCGCCGTGACGCGGACCATGGTTTCCGCACAGTTCAGCGGGGCCAGCAGGGCGCGGGTGGCGTCGTCGGCGCTGCGGATCTCGATGCCGATGGCGCCCTGGGCCACCGCCGGCAGCATGGCTTCCGGTTCCAGCACCGCGGTGATGCGGTCGGTCAGGCCAAGGCGGCGCAGGCCGGCCAGCGCCAGCAGGGTGGCGTCCACCTCGCCCGCGTCCAGCTTGGACAGGCGGGTCTGCACGTTGCCGCGCAAGGGGAAGATCTTCAGGTCGGGGCGCAGTTCCAGCACCTGGGCCTGACGGCGCAGGCCGGCGGTGCCGACCACGGAGCCGGCCGGCAGGTCGGCCAGACCGCCGCCGGAGCGGGCGAAGAAGGCGTCGCGCGGATCCTCGCGCGGCAGCAGGGTGGCGATCTCCAGCCCGTCGGGAAGCTGGGTCGGCACGTCCTTCATCGAATGGACGGCCAGGTCGGCGCGGCCGTCGAACAGCGCTTCCTCCAGCTCCTTGGTGAACAGGCCCTTGCCGCCAGCCTCCGCCAACGTGCGGTCGAGGATGCGGTCGCCCGTGGTCTTGAAGACGACGATCTCGATGGCGCCGGGGGCGGCCAGATGCGGATGGGCGGCGATCAGGCGGTCGCGGGTTTCATGGGCCTGCGCCAGCGCCAGCGGGCTGCCGCGCGTCCCGATACGGAGCGGGTGGGTCGTCATAGGGCGTGTTCTAGGGGATCCGCGCAGCTTTGCAAGGATTCGTCTGCCCCTCATACATAAGATTGAGGCGGATCAAATTTCATGCGCGGAGGTGTGCGCAACTCCATCCTGTACCCCGACGGCCAAGGCGGCTAGTTTGGCGCCATGATCGTTCTTGGAATCGAAACGAGCTGCGACGAGACGGCCGCCGCCGTCGTCACCGACGCGCGCGAAATCCGCGCCGACGTCGTGCTGTCGCAGCTGGACGACCACACGCCCTATGGCGGCGTCGTCCCGGAAATCGCCGCCCGCGCCCATCTGGAACATCTGGACGGGCTGATCCGCCGCGCCATGGACGAGGCCGGGATCGGCTTCGGCGATCTGGACGCTGTGGCGGCCACCGGCGGGCCGGGGCTGATCGGCGGCGTCATCGTCGGCGTGATGACCGCCAAGGCCATCGCCGCGGCGCGCGGGCTGCCCTTCGTCGCCGTCAACCATCTGGAAGGCCACGCGCTGACCGCGCGGCTGACCGACGACGTCGCCTTTCCCTACCTGCTGCTGCTGGTGTCGGGCGGCCATTGCCAGCTGCTGGCGGTGGAGGGGGTCGGGCGCTACCGCCGGCTCGGCACCACCATCGACGACGCGGTCGGCGAGGCGTTCGACAAGACCGCCAAGCTGCTGGGGCTGGGCTATCCCGGCGGGCCGCTGGTGGAGAAGGCGGCGGCGCGCGCCACCAACCCGGCGCGGTTCGAGCTGCCGCGGCCGATGCTGGGCCGTCCGGGCTGCGATTTCTCCTTCTCCGGGCTGAAGACCGCGGTGCGGCGGCATGTGGAGGAGTTGGGGGGCCCAACGGGTGGTGTCCTGTCGGATGCGGATCGCGACGACCTCGCCGCCGCCTTCCAGGCGACGGTGGCGGAGGTGCTGGCCGACCGCTGCGCCCGCGCCATCCGCCGCTTCAAGGAGGACCATCCGCAGGGCGGCGCCCTGGTGGTCGCCGGCGGCGTCGCCGCCAACAAGGCGATCCGCAGCCGGCTGGCCACCCTGGCGGAGAAGCAGCGCATGCCGTTCGTGGCGCCGCCGCTGCGCCTGTGCACCGACAACGCGGCGATGATCGCCTGGGCCGGGATCGAGCGCTTCCGGCTGGGCGAGAGCGACCCGCTGAACTTCGCCCCCCGTCCGCGCTGGCCGCTGGACCCCACCGCCGCGCCGGTGATCGGGCGCGCAGGCGTGGGTGCGGGGGTGAAGGCGTGATGGACTTCGTCAGCGTGAGAGACCTGCCATGAGTGCCGTGCCCCCCTCCTCCCTCAACCGCATCGGCGTCGTCGGCGGCGGCGCCTGGGGAACGGCGCTGGCCTTGGCGGCATTGCGGGCCGGGCGCGAGACGCTGCTGTGGGCGCGCGAGCCGGCGGTGGTGGAGGCGATGAGCATCCGCCGAGAGAACCGCGATTACCTGCCCGGCGTGCCGCTGCCCGACGCGCTGCGGGTTACCGGCGATCTGGCCGATCTCGGCGATTGCGACGCCGTGCTGCTGGTGTCGCCGGCCCAGCATGCGCGCAGCGTCACAGCAGGCATGGCGCCGCTGCTGAAGCCGGGGGCGCCGGTCGTCGTCTGCGCCAAGGGGATCGAGCTGGACAGCCACGCGCTGATGAGCGAGGCGGTCGGCGCCGCGCTGCCGGCCGGCAATCCGGTGGCGATCCTGTCCGGCCCGACCTTCGCGGCGGAGGTGGCGCGCGGGCTGCCGACGGCGGTGACGCTGGCCTGTGCGGACGAGGCGCTGGGTACGGCGCTGGTCGCCGCACTGGGCAGCCGCACCTTCCGGCCCTATCGCTCGGACGACGTCGTCGGCTCGCAGATCGGCGGGGCGGTGAAGAATGTGCTGGCCATCGCCTGCGGCGTGGTCGAGGGGCGGCGGCTGGGCGACAACGCGCGCGCCGCGCTGATCACCCGTGGGCTGGCGGAGATCACCCGGCTGGCGCTGGCGCTCGGCGGCCGGGCGGAGACGCTGATGGGGCTGTCCGGGCTCGGCGACCTGACGCTGACCTGTTCCAGCCTGCAGTCGCGCAACATGTCGCTGGGGGCGGCGCTGGGCGCGGGCAAGGCGCTGTCCGAGATTCTGGCCGCGCGGCGGTCGGTGGCGGAGGGCGTCTATACCGCCGCCGCCGTGGTCGGGCTGGCGGCGAAGCTGGGCGTCGACATGCCGATCTGCACGGCGGTCGACGCCATCCTGAACCGCGGCGCCGGACTGGACGAGACCATCGACGGCTTGCTGTCCCGCCCCTTCCGCGGGGAAGGCGTTTAAGAGACGGTTTTCTCCACCCAGCCGGCGGCGCGCACCGAGGGCGCGTGGGTGCGGCTGACCGGGACCAGCAGGCCGTTGGTCAGGCGCAGCGACAGCTTGCCGTCCGGCTTGCGCTCCACCGCCGCGACCGCCGATGCTGCGACCCAATAGGAGCGGTGGACCTGCCGGCCGTCGAGGCCCGCCAGCTCCGCCACCGCGTCGCGCATCCGCATCAGGATCAGGTCGCTGCCCAGCGCGGTGTGGACGCGGACGTAATGGTCCTCCATCTCCAACGCCAGCAGGTCGCGCCCCAGCTTCGCCGGAATGCGGTCGAGGAAGGGGGCGGGGCGGTCGCCAGTCGGTTCGCCGGCAGAAATCGGTTCGGGCGGCGCGGGCGGCTGGTGGCCGACCACGCCATGGTCGCGCAGCTCCAGCCACACCGGCAGGGCCGACACCAGCATGGTGATGACCAGCACATAGCCGTAATGCTCGGCCAGTCCGGCAGGGGTGAGGAAATCCTCGCCGCGCAGCCGGCTTTCCAGCAGGGCGACCACCAGGGTCTGCACGATGCTGACGGTCAGAAAGGCCGCAGCCAGCATCAGCGGCCATGTGCGCTCCAGGTTCGGCAGCACGCGGCGGGCGACCAGCAGCACCAGTTCGAACATCGACCAGCCGGTGGCGATCAGCCCGCCCCAGTAGGCAAGCCGGACGGCGAAGCCCATTTCACGGAAGGTGCCGAACGGTCCCAGCAGAGCCAATGCTAGGATGGAGGCCGCCAGCAACGGCAGGCGGCGGCGCAGCACGCGCCGGCCATAGGGAACGGGCGGGGACTGCCAGGGGAGGGCGGGGGATGAGGTTTCGGCGTTGGGTTGCGCGTTGGTCTGCAAGGATGGTCGCCCCGGTCGCTCTGCTGGCGCTGGCTGCCGCTGGTCCGGCCGCCGCGGGGGAGCTTCGCGCAACCGTCCGTAACGTCAAGCCCAATCAGGGCAAGGTGATGGTCGCGCTGTTCGACAGCGCCGAGGCGCAGGCGGCAAAGAGGCCGCGCGCCGGCTATTTCGTCGCCGCGCTGGGACCGGAGCTGCAGGTGGTCTTCCCCGACCTGCCGGCCGGCCGCTACGGGCTGATCGCCTTCCAGGATTTGGACAACAACGGCGAGCTTGCCACCGGCCTGTTCGGCATCCCGGCCGAACCGCACGGCTTCAGCCGCTCCGCCCGCGGCAGCTTCGGCCCGCCGAGCTTCGACGATTACGCGGTGGCGGTCGGGGCGTCGGGCGTGGCGACGACGGAGATCAAGCTGGTGGAGTGACTCACCCGCGCGGACAGCCCTCCTGGCGCCAGCGGGCGAGATAGTCGTCCAGGCCGCGGCCGGGGATTTCGTCGAATCGGCGGTCGAGCGCCAGCAGGGTTTCCATGCGGTCGATGCGGAAGCTGCGGAATTCCTCGCGCAGTTCGCACCAGGCGCCCAGCGTCCACACCCGGCCCCAGAAGAACAGGCCCAGAGGCTGGACCGCGCGGGCGGAATGGGTGCCGTCCTCGCGCCGGTAATCGAACAGCACGACGCGCCTGGCGTTGATGGCGCAGCGCAGCACGTCCATCCGCTCGCGCAAGGGGGCGGGAAAGGAGAAGTCGGGGACGAAGACGCGGCTGTCGGCCAGCTCGCGCCGCCGCGCCTCCGGCACCACCGCCTCCACCTTGTCGAGCGCGCGGGCGGCGGCATCGGCGAGCGCGCCGCCGACCCAGGCGCGGGCGAGGCGGGCGCCGACCACCAGCGCCTCCACCTCGTCCTGGGTGAACATCAGCGGCGGCAGGTCGTAGCCGTCGCGCAGCAGATAGCCGACGCCGGCCTCGCCCTCCACCGGCACGCCGGAGGAGGCGAGGTCGCGCATGTCGCGGTAGACGGTGCGCTCCGAAACCTCCAGGCACCGCGCCAGTTCGGCAGCCGTCACCAACCGCCCCTTGCGGAGATGCTGGACGATCTGGAACAGGCGGTCGGCGCGGCGCATGACGGCGGCTCCGGTCAGACGTGTCAGTGCATCGAATAGAGGCCGACGCGGTTGCCCTCGCTGTCGATGAACTGGGCGAAATAGCCGATCTCCGGCGTGATGAGCGTCTTCGGCACGACGATGCGGGCGCCGGCCTGCTCGGCACGGGACAGCGGAGCGGACAGGTCGTCGCCGCCGTTCAGGTAGACGGTGGTGCCGTCGGCGCTGGGCTTGCAGGCCTCGTGCTGGATCAGGCAGCCCTTGATGGCGGTGCCCTCGGCCGGGAAGACGGCCATGGTCATGCCGCTGGGGCAGGGTTCCTGGATCATCTTGGCGGCGAAGACGGTCTCGTAGAAGGCGACGGCGCGGGCGAGGTCGGTGACCGGAATCTCGAACCAGGTGACGACGTGCGGGATGTTCATCGGATTGGCTCCTGACAGAAGGGAGAGGGATGTTCGTGGTTCGTGCCGGCACGCCCTCTTGATACCACGCCCCTCCTGACAGCGTGATGTCAGGAGCAATCGGCCGGCTGAATTAAAATGGCCGGCCCCTTCAATGAAAATTGCGGCCCTTGGGGAAGGGGCCTGCCGCGGGCCGGTCCTCGCCGGTCAGTTCGGACAGCCGGTGGGTCAGGTCGATCAGCGATTCCACCCGCAGATGCACCACGCCTTCGTGGTTCTGCACCCGGCCGGTGGCGGCCATCAGCCGCGCGGTCATGATCGGGCGGCGGAAGGTCTCGAAGGCGTCGGGCATGACGACGAGGTTGGCTATACCGGTCTCGTCCTCCAGCGTGATGAAGACGACGCCCTCGGCGCTGCCCGGCCGCTGGCGGACCAGGACGAGGCCGGCGGTGGTCAGGCGCCGGCCGTCGCGCGTCCAGGCCAGCCGTTCCGCCGGGGTGACGCCGGGCAGACCGTCGCGCAGCAGCGACAGCGGGTGGGCCTTCAGCGACAGCGACAGGCTGGTGTAGTCCATCACCACATGCTCGCCGAGCGCCATGGCCGGCAGCGGGGCCTCGGGTTCCTCCGCCATCGGGCCATCCAGGCGGGCGAACAGCGGCAGCGGCTGGTCGCCCAGCGCCCGCACCGCCCACAGGGCGGCCCGGCGGTCGAGCCCGACGGAGCGGAAGGCGTCGGCCTTCGCGAGCTTCTCCAGCGCCGCGACCGGCAGGCGGGCGCGCCGCCACAAATCGTAGGGGTCGCGATAGCCGCCGGCGCGGGAGAGGACGATGGCGTCGGCGTGCGACTCGGCGAAGCCCTTGATGAGGCGGAGGCCGAGGCGGAGCGACGAAGAGCCTTCCACCGCACAATCCCAACCCGACACATTCACATCCGGCGGCAGCACCGTCACGCCATGCTCGCGCGCGTCGCGGACGATCTGGGCCGGGGCGTAGAAGCCCATCGGCTGGCTGTTCAGCAGGGCGGCGGCGAAGATGGCGGGGTGGTGGCGCTTGATCCAGGCGGAGACATAGACCAGCAGCGCGAAGCTGGCGGCGTGGCTTTCCGGGAAGCCGTATTCGCCGAAGCCCTCGATCTGCTGGAAGCAGCGCTCGGCGAAGGCGGGGTCGCAGCCCCTGGCGGTCATGCCGGCGATGAACTTGTCGTGGAACAGGTGGACCTGCCCGGACTTGCGGAAGGCGGCCATGGCGCGGCGCAGCCGGTCGGCCTCCTCGGCGGTGAAGCCGGCGCCGACCATGGCGATCTTCATCGCCTGCTCCTGGAACAGCGGCACGCCCAGCGTCTTGTAGAGGACCGGTTTCAGCGCCGGCATCGGATAGGTGATGTCCTCCGCCCCGCTGCGGCGGCGCAGATAGGGATGGACCATGCCGCCCTGGATCGGGCCGGGGCGGACGATGGCGACCTCGATCACCAGATCGTAGAACTCCCGTGGGCGCAGCCGGGGCAGCATGCTCATCTGCGCGCGGCTTTCGACCTGGAAGACGCCCAGGCTGTCGGCGCGGCAGAGCATGTCGTAGACCGCCGGGTCCTCCTTGGGCAGGCTGTCGAGCGTCCAGCGGTGCCCTTGCACCTGCTCGATCAGGTCGAAGGCCTTGCGCACGCAGGTCAGCATGCCCAGCGCCAGGATATCGACCTTCAGGATGCCCAGCGCGTCGATGTCGTCCTTGTCCCACTCGATGGTGGTGCGATCCTCCATCGCCGCGTTGGCGACCGGGCAGAGATCCGACAGCGGGCCGCGGGTGATGACGAAGCCGCCGACATGCTGCGACAGGTGGCGGGGGAAGCCCATCAGCTCGTGGGCCAGTTCCAGCGTGCGCTTGAGCCTTGGGTCGTCGGGGTCGACGCCGAGCGAACGGGCGCGCTCCTCGTCGACGCCGTCGCGGCTCCAACCCCAGATGGAGCCGGTCAGCCGCGCCACCAGATCGGCCGACAGCCCCATCGCCTTGCCGACCTCGCGCAAGGCGCCTCGGGCGCGATAACGGATGACGGTGGCGGTCAGCCCGGCGCGGTGGCGGCCGTATTTCCGGTAGATGTACTGGATCACCTCCTCGCGCCGCTCATGCTCGAAATCGACGTCGATGTCCGGCGGCTCGTTGCGGGCGGCGGAGATGAAGCGTTCGAACAGCAGGTCGAAGCGGGCGGGATCAACCGCGGTGATGCCCAGGCAATAGCAGACGGCGGAGTTGGCGGCACTGCCGCGCCCCTGGCAGAGGATGCCCTGGCCCCGTGCGAATCGGACGATGTCGTGGACGGTCAGGAAATAGGGGGCGTAGCGCAGTTCCCCGATCAGGGCCAACTCATGTTCGATGGCGGCACGGACCTTGTCGGGAACGCCGCCCGGATACTTCTCCGCCGCCCCCTCCCAAGTCAGGGTGACCAGCGTGTCCTGCGGGTCGCCGCCCTCCGCCACCTCGTCGGGGTACTCATAGCGCAGCTCGTCCAGCGAGAAGCGGCAGGCCTCGGCGATCTCCACCGTGCGGGCGACGGCGTCGGGGTGGTCGCGGAACAGGCGCACCATCTCGACGGCCGGCTTCAGGTGGCGCTCGGCATTGGCGGACAGCCGCCAGCCGGCCTCGTCGATGGTGGTGTGGTGGCGGATGCAGGTCATCACGTCGGCCAGCGCCCGCCGCCCGGCGCCGTGATAGAGCACGTCGTTGGTGGCGACCAGCGGCACCCCCTCCGCCTCCGCCAGCCCGGCCAGCCAGCGCAGCCGCCGGGAATCGTCGCCCTGGTAGCGGTGGCTCGCCGCCAGATAGAGCTGCCCGCGCGCCAGCCCACCACGCCAGGCGCGCAGCTCGCGCAGGAACGACTCGGCAGGCTGGCCGGCGCGCTGGTTGGGGCCGAGCAGCAGGAACAGCATGCCCTCGGCATGGGCCAGCACGTCGGCGCGGGCGATGAAGCATTCGCCCTTCGGCGCCCGCATCTTGCCCAGGGTCAGCAGCCGCGACAGCCGGGCATAGGCGGCGCGGTCGGTCGGGTAGGCCAGCAGGCTGTCGGCGTCGGTCAGGTCGAGCCGGCAGCCGATCAGCACCCGGAGGCCGAACTTCTTCGCCGCCGCATGCATCTGCACCACGCCGGCCAGCGAGTTGCGGTCCGTCACCCCCACCGCCGCCAGCCCCAGCGCCGCCGCCGTCATCGCCAGCTCGTCAGGATGCGACGCCCCCTCCAGAAAGCTGAAGCTGGTGGCGACCTGCAACTCGGCGTAACGGATCATGGCAAGGCTCCCCGGCGCGCGTGGATGGGTGTGCGCGGGGATGATAGTCCAGAAATAAGACTTATGTCATTATTGTGGCGGAGGGGGGAGGCCGAGTGGGGACATCGTCAGCCAACATTCACCCCAGATAGGACTCAACGCCCATGACTGCGAAGCCCTTGTTCTCCGGGAAGCGGGCGTTGAGCTTTTCGCGGGCCTTCCTCTCGTCCAGCGCCCAGACCAGGAAGCGCCGGCCGCGCTTCCAGCTGTCCAATGCGGTGGGGGTCAGGCTGGCGTTGACGCGGGAGGCGTATTCGATGTTGACCACCCGCAGCAGCCAGCCCTGGTCCTTCTGGGTGCGGCGGTCGTCCAGCACATAGATGCGGCGGTCGGTGGCGCCGGCGGCCTTCAGGCGCTGTTCCAGATCCTCGCAGCCCAGTTCGGCCATCGCCTTGCGGCGGCGGGCGTCGCGCAGGTCGCGGGCCTGCTGCAGCGTGACGCGGGCGATCTTCTTGATCCGCTCCACCTGCGCCTGCTTGCGCGACACGGCGGTGGCGATCCGCTCCTCCGACGTCTTCAGGCGGCGCAGAGCCAGCAGCAGCGACACCGCCAGCGAGGCGAGGCCGACCAGACCGGCGAAGATGTAGGGCATGCTGTCCATGGCGCGTCCTCTATCTCAGCTCGCCTTGGCGACGGGCGTGTCGGCGGACAGGAACTCCTGCATCCGCGTCACCGCATAGCCGAAGGCGGGCGGGTAGCGCCGCTCGATCTCCGTCCGCGCCTCCGCCATCGAGCGCGCCCACACCTCGATCATCTGCGGCTGCGCCCAGCTGGGGTCGACCAGCGCGTGCTGGCTCTGCTGGGCGGCGCCGGTGCCGACATATTTGTTCACGACCATGGCGACATAGCAGGGGCTGCCCTGGACCTCCTCGCCGATCAGGCGGACCAGCCGTTCGCCGGACTGGCGCGCGTCCTCGATCTGGCGCTCCATCACCTTGCGGCGGCGCAGCACATCCTCGACCGCGCCGTCCAGTTCCTTCAGTTCGCGGATGCGGTCGCCGCGGCGGGCTTCGAACTTCGTCTCCATCTTCGCGCGGCGGGCGATGACGTCGCGCACCCCCTCCGATCCGCGGCGGCGTTCGATCGCGCGCTCGCCGAACACGATGACGAGCTTGCCGATGCCGAACCCCAGCCCCGACAGCCCGAAGGCGGAAATCAGCGCGTTGGTATAGTCCTGCCACATGTGCGAGTCCCCGATCGGGAATGCCATCCCGGTGGATGCTTCCGACCTTAAGGATTACCCCCTGGAGTTCCGCCGTTCAATCTCGGCGCTGTAACGATATTTCACATGAAACATGCCGGTGGAGGACGGCGGCCTTATCCCTCCGCCCGTTCCACCCGGTTGCGGCCGGCCTGCTTGGCGGCGTGCAGCGCATGCTCGGCGCGGTGCAGGGTCTGTTCGACGCCGGGTTCACTGGGCAGCCAGCTGGCGACGCCGATGCTGGCGGTGACGGGGATCGACCGCTCCTCCACCAGGAACGGGCTGTCGGCCAGGGCGGCGCGCACCCGTTCCGCCACCACGGCGGTGCCGGCCCCGTCGGTTTCCGGCAGAAGCACGACGAACTCCGCCCCGCCGGAGCGGGCGATATGGTCGGAGATGCGCAGCGCCGCCCGCACCCGCTTCACCACCGCGCGCAGGACCGCATCGCCGGTGGCGTCGCCATGGGCGTCGTTGACCGCCTTGAAGCCGTCGAGGTCGAGCAGGAAGACGCCGAGATGCCGGCCATAGCGGCGCGCCCGCGCCAGCTCCGCCGCAGCCAGCTCCAGGAAGCGGCGGCGGTTCCACACGCCGGTCAGCGGGTCCAGCGTCGCCATGCGGTTCAGGCGGACGGACGCCTCCTCCAGCGCGCGGCTGCGCTCGGCGAGCCGGCTTTCGAGATCCGCCAGTTCGGCATAGGCGCGGAGCGCCGTGACCACGCTGGTGAACAGGCGGCGGGCGGTCAGTTCCGTCTTCGCGGTATAGCCGTCGATCTCATAGGCGAGGACCAGCTCCTCCTCCGGCACGCGGGCCGGCTGGCCGGTGCGCAGGACGATGCGGACGGCGCGGTTGCCCAGATCCTGGCGGATGCGGCGGACCAGTTGCAGGCCGGCATCCTCGGTCTCCATCACCACGTCGAGCAGGATGACGGCGATGTCCGGGGTATCGCGCAGGATGCGCTCGGCCTCCGCAGCACTGGTGCAGTCCAGCAGGCGGACGGGACGGTCGCGGAAGCGCAGCCGGGCGAGCGCCAGCCGGGTGACGGCATGCACCTCCGGCTCGTCGTCGGCGACCAGCACCAGCCAGGGCGGAGCGCCGGAATCGGCGACATCCCGCGGGGCCGGGGACTCGTCCGAGGCGAACAGGAAATCATTGGGCATGGCTGCCGGCTCGGAACTGTCCACGGTACACGTAAGGATAGAACCACGCCGCCACCAGCGATGCAACGGTGCCGAGTGCCGCGCCCGCCCTATGTCGTTTCGAACCATGTGCGGCGAATTTGGTGAAGGATCGGTCGGGCCGGTGGCGCGTTTCGCCATTCGGGGCTTGCGCGGCGACGCCAAGCCACCTTAGGCATGGCCGTGCATACGAAACGATCGGAGCGGACCGGGTATGGAAGCAAGCATGGACGGGCGGGAGCATGCGGCAAAGCTGCGCGCGCTCGCGCTGGGGGCGCTGGGTGTCGTCTATGGCGACATCGGCACCAGCCCGCTCTACACGCTGCGCGAATGCCTGACCGAGGGCGGCGGCTTCCCGCTGACGCCCGAGGTCATCCTGGGCGTGCTGTCGCTGATTTTCTGGGCGCTGGTCATCACGGTGACGGTGAAGTACGTCGTCTTCATCATGCGCGCCGACAACCAGGGTGAGGGCGGCATCCTGGCGCTGACCGCGCTGGCCCTGCGCGGCATGCGGCCGGGACACCGGCGCACCGGAATGGTCATGGCGATCGGCGTGATGGGCGCCTCGCTGTTCTACGGCGACAGCCTGATCACCCCCGCCATCTCGGTGCTGAGCGCGGTGGAAGGGCTGCATGTCGTCGCCCCCGCCCTGGACAGCTACGTCATCCCGATCACGCTGACCATCCTGGTCGGGCTGTTCGTCCTGCAGCGGTTCGGGACGGAGAAGGTCGGCCGGCTGTTCGGCCCGGTGATGATGGTGTGGTTCCTGACGCTGGCGGTGCTGGGCATCGGGCAGATCGTCCGCTATCCCGGCGTGCTGGGGGCGGTGTGGCCCGGTCATGCCGTGGAAATGCTGTTCGAGCATGGCTGGCACGGCTTCCTGCTGCTGGGCGCGGTGGTGCTGGCGGTGACCGGGGCGGAGGCGCTCTATGCCGACATGGGCCATTTCGGCCGCAAGCCGATCCGCGGCGCCTGGTACACCATCGTGCTGCCGTCGCTGCTGCTGTGCTATTTCGGCCAGGGCGCCCTGCTGCTGCACGAACCGCAGGCGATCGAGAACCCCTTCTTCCATCTGGCGCCGGACTGGGCGCAGGTGCCGCTTCTGCTGCTGGCGACCGCCGCCACCATCATCGCCGGACAGGCGGTGATCTCCGGCGCCTATTCGGTGACGCTGCAGGCGATGCATCTGCGCTACCTGCCGCGGATGGAGGTGATGCACACCTCGGAGCATGAGAAGGGCCAGATCTACATGCCGCAGCTGACCTGGCTGCTGCTGGCCGGGGTCATCGTGCTGGTGCTGAGCTTCCAGACCTCCAGCAACCTCGCCGCCGCCTACGGCATCGCGGTCACCGGCACGATGGTGGCGACCACGCTGCTGGCCTACAAGGTCGCCCGCTCGCTCGGCCGCTGGAAGCTGTGGCAGGCGGTGCTGGCGCTGGTGGTGTTCCTGTCGGTCGATCTCGCCTTCTTCCTGTCGAACCTGATCAAGGTGGAGGAGGGTGGTTGGTTCCCGCTGGTGGTCGGCGCGATGGTCTTCCTGCTGATGGCGACGTGGCGGCGTGGGCGCGAGGTGGTGCGCAAGCGGCTGGCCGAGGACGCGCTGCCCTTCGACATGCTGCTGGAGCGGCTGAAGGGCGGGTCGGTGCAGCGGGTGCCGGGCACCGCCGTCTTCCTGACCGGCAACCCGCGCGGCCTGCCGCCGGGGCTGCTGCACAGCCTGAAGCACTACAAGGTGCTGCACCAGCGGGTGGTGCTGCTGACCGTCGACATCGAGGACGTGCCCCATGTGCCGGACGACCAGCGTTTCGAACTGAAGGCGCTGTCGGCCGGCTTCTTCCGGCTGATCGTCCATTTCGGCTTCAAGGACGAGCCCGACATCCCGCAGGCGCTGGAGGCCCGGCGCATTCCGGGATTGCCGTTCGAGTCGATGGAGACGACCTATTTCGTCAGCCGCGAGACGCTGATCCGCACCCACGGCAAATCCGGCCTGCCGCGCTGGCAGGAACCGCTGTTCATCTTCCTGTCGAAGCTGTCGTCCAGCGCGTCGGAGTATTTCTGCATCCCGCCCAACCGGGTGGTCGAGCTGGGCATGCAGCTGGAGATTTAGGGCGGCGGCGGCCGGACGACGTATAGGTCGAATTTCGGCATGGGCACTCTCCCTTCCGACGAATGGTCGAGTGCCCATGGCAAGGGCCGGGCCGACTCCTATGGAGAAGTCAGCGCCGGGAAATCACCGCCGCACCATCGGCGCCAGATCCTTGCGGATGCCGGCGTCCAGGCGGGCGTTCAGGTCCTCCATCATCCGGCGGGTGATGTCGAGGAAGGTGGCCT
>CBIHQY010000003.1:0-234773 GCA_966212305.1 uncultured Azospirillum sp. | reverse complement strand
AGGAGGTGGTGGTCGACGGCTTCCTGCCGCCGTCCTGGCGCGACCGCTTCACGCAACGGCTGGCGGCGGCGGTGGAGCGCTTCAACCGGTCGGGCCTGAAGGCCGCACCGGTACTGGCGGGCTCCATCGGACCGATGGCCCGCGTGCTGGGGGCGGCGATGCTGCCGCTGAAGGCGCGCTTCTCGCCCGACACCGACCTGCTGGTGCGGTCGGGCATGGCAAGGGATCTGGTCTGACGCTTCAGATCACGATGCCGGCGAGCGCGGGGCTCTGGTCGAGGGCGTCGGTGAGGATTTCCAGCATGCGGCGGCAATCGGCGCGGCTCACCGGGGCGCCGAGGCAGATGCGCAGGGCCTCCGGTGCAGGGCCGGCGGTGAGGAAGACGTCGCTGACGGCGGCGGCGATGCCGGCGCTGCGCAGATGAGCGGCGAACTCCCCGCGCGTCCAGGCCGGCGGCAGGCTCAGCCACAGATGGAAGCCTTCCGCATGGGCGGTGACCGATTCGGGCGGCAGCAGATCGCGGGCGATGCGCTGGCGGGCCGTGGCCTCGGCGCGGATGGCGGTCAGCAGCGCGTCGGCGGTGCCGTCGGCGATCCATTGGGTGGCGACGGCGGCGGGGATCGGCGGCGTGCCGAGGATGGTGGCGCGCTGGGCGGCGGCGAGCCGCATCGCCTGACGGGCGTCTGGGGCGGCGACATAAGTGACGCGCAGGCCGGGCGCCACGCATTTGGCGAGGCCGACGACATGGAAGGTCACGTCGGGCGCCAATGCGGCGATCGGCGGCGGGGCGTCCTGCGGCAGCACGCCGTAGATGTCATCCTCGATGATCGGGATGTTGTGGCTACGGGCGATGGCGGCGATGGCGCCGCGCCGCTCCGCCGGCAGGGTCGCCGTCGTCGGGTTGTGCAGGGTGGGGGTGCAGTAGAGCGCCTTCGGGGCATGGGCCTCCACCGCGGCGCGCAGGGCGTCGGGGTCGAGGCCGTCGCCGTCCATCGCCACCCCGACCACCCGCAGGCCGAGCTGCCGCGCGATCGCCTTGAAGCCGGGATAGGTCAGCGCCTCGGTACAGACGGTGTCGCCGGGGCGGGTGAGCATGCAGAGCAGGGCCAGCAGCGCGCTCTGCGTGCCGGGGCAGACGACGATACGGCCGCTGTCGTCGAGGTCGGGCAGGCGCCTGCCGAGCCAATGCGCGCCGGCGGCACGGTCGTCCTCCCCGGCGCGGAAACCGGCGTCGGCCTCGGGATAGCGCAGCAGCGCTTGCGGGTCGAGGCGCAGCATCGCCTGGGCCAGCCCCTGCCGCACACGGTCCAGCAGCTCCGGCGAATCGGGCAGCGGCGGCTGGTTCATGGTCATGTCGATGACCCCGGTCGAAGCGGTGGCCAGGGCGGTGGCCGGGGGAGTCGCTGCGCGCCGGGGCGGGGTGGGGGCGGTGCTTTCCGATGGCGCATTCGGTGCGCTGACGAAGGTGCCCTGGCCGACACGGGCGTCGAGCAGGCCACGGCGGCGGGCCTCGCTGTAGGCGCGGCTGACGGTGGTCAGATCGACCCCCAAACGGTCGGCCAGCACGCGCTGCGGCGGCAGCCGCTGTCCCGCCGCGAGACGCCCGCCAGCGATGTCGTCGGCGAGGGCATCGGCGATGGCGAGATAGACCGGCCGCGCGCGGTTGCTCAGGTCGGGTTGCCAGATGCCGGTGTCCGCCGGCTCGGCTTGTCCTGCGTTATCGGATTGCATGGATTTCCTGGCCGTTCCCTTGCCTGCATGCCGCGGCACTGTCGGTAGCATATGCGCGTTTAAGTGCGGGTGCTGCAAGCGTCCATTCCCCTCTCCCCCCGGGGAGAGGGTTAGGGTGAGGGGGACGCGTTGCGAGGATCTTCAAGCATCCCAAACTCTCCGCTTCCCACCAAATCCACCCTGTGCATCCCCCTCACCCCGACCCACTCCCCGGGGGGGAGAGGGGGAGTTCCTTGGGGAGTGGCTAAGGCGCCAGGAAGATGCTGTCGTGCCGGACCGGCTGGCCGGCGCCGGTATCGGGGGTCAGGGTGACGGTCACGGGGGTGGAGGGGGCGGTCAAGGCCGCATGGGGGACGCGGACCTGGATGCGGTAGGTCTCCACCGCGTTGGCGCGGGCGGACAGCGACAACTCGCCGGCCTCGGTGCCGTCGCCGGACAGGCTGAGACTCGCCTGCGGCAGGCCGGACAGGGCGAGGCGGTAATGGCGTTCCACCAGCGACATGTTGGCGATCTTGATCGTGTAGGCGTTCTGGATGCGGCCGTCGTTGAGCGTCACGAACAGCGGCGCCCGGTCGCGCAGAACGGAGATGTCGTTGCTGGACCTCATCGCCAGCGCGATCGCCATCACCCCGCCGACCACGACCAGCATCAGGCCATAGACGATGGTGCGTGGCCGGATCAGGCGGTAGCGGGGCGGCGGAGCGGCGGTCGCCATCGCCGCCTGGGCGGTCAAGGTGTCGAACCGGATCAGGTCGCCGGGCCGGCCGATGCGCGCCATCACGTCGTTGCAGGCGTCGACGCACAGGCCGCAGCCGATGCATTCCATCTGGATGCCGTCGCGGATGTCGATGCCGGTCGGGCAGACATGGACGCATTGCCCGCAGTCGATGCAGTCGCCATAGCCCTTGTGGGTGCGGGTGTCCCAGCCCTCGCTCTTGTGCAAGGGCGCGCGTCCCTCGCCGCGCCACTCCTGATAGGTGACGACCAGACTGTCCTCGTCCAGCATGGCGGCCTGGATGCGCGGCCAGGGGCAGACGTAGAAGCACATCTGTTCGCGCATGAAACCCGCCATCGCATAGGTGCAGGCGGCGATAAACAGGACCGAGCCGGCGGCGAGCGCCGAGGCGTCGAAGCGCAGCAAATCGACCGCCAGCGTCGGCGCGTCGGTCAGATAGGCGATGCCGAGGAAGCCGGTGACCAGAGACACCGCCAGCCACGCCGCATGCTTGACCGTCTTCTTCGCCAGCCAGCCGGCGGTCCAGGGATGCCGGTCGAGGCGGATGCGGTCGCCGCGGTCGCCCTCCACCCGCCGCTCCACCCAGACGAACAGATCGGTCCACACCGTCTGCGGACAGATGAAGCCGCACCAGACCCGGCCGCCGAGCGCGGTCGCCAGGAACAGGCCGATGGCGGAGAGAATCATCACGCCGGTGATGTAGTAGACATGCTGCGGCCAGAGCTGCAGGGCGAAGATGTAGAAGCGCTGGCTGCCCAGATCGAACAGAACCGCCTGATCCGGCAGACCCGGCCCGCGGTCCCAGCGCAGCCATGGGATGACGGCGAACAGCGCCAGCAGGACCACGCCCAACAGCGTCTTCACGCGCCGGTATCGCCCGCGCACCGCCTTGGGATGGATCTTGCGGTGGGGGGCATAGGCTGGACCTGGGGCCGGGGGCGGCGCCGGAGGAACGGTCGCATGGTCCGGCCGGCGGGTGACGATGGGCGCATCGCTGGGCATGGATCACCTGGCACGAAGAAACCGTCCGGCCGTCCGCCCGCGCCTGACAGGCGTATGGAGCGGCGGCCCTCCGGCGATGCCGCTTGTATGGATCAACCGTACGGAAACCTCAAGGCCATTGTACGGATAATAGTGGCGGGTATTCCGCCATGTGGCGGTTTGACGCACTGTGTCCGGGTCTTTGATAGGGGCCTCAATCCATACAATAGACCGGCTCGGCGGCATTTTTATAGTTTGTATGGATATCGGGCGTCGTCAGCCGCCATTGCCGCGCCGGATTTGCGGCGCACATTGTCTGCGACTGGAGACGACCATGCGACAGGACAGATGAGCGGAAAGTCGAAGGACGGATTGGGCAGGGCGACGGACAATCCCTGTATCGGCCTCTGCCGGTTCGGTGGCGACGGTGCCTGCCTGGGCTGCCACCGCACCAAGGCGGAGGTGAAGGGCTGGAAGCGGTTGAGCAATGCGGCCAAGGCGGCGATCAACGACAGGATCGCCAAAGGGGGCAGGCTAGCTGTCCAGGCCGACTCGGCCGAGGGAAAGACGCCGCGCAAGCGATTGCGCAAGCTCGACCGGAAGATCGACAAGCTGGAATCGAAGCTCGCAGCACTGCGGGCCGAGCGCGAGCGCGTGGCGGGAGCCGGCCCGGCCGGATAGGCGGGCGACGGTTTGGCCGCGTCAGGGTTCCGAAAGGAAGGTGCGGATCGCTTCGACCACCTCGTCCTCGCATTCGCGGTGGGGAACGTGGCCGGTGTCGGGCAGCAGGCGGACGGTGCCGCGTCCGGCGGCGATGCGGGCGGGGTGCTCGGCCGACCCGTATTCGTCGCGGTCGCCATGCAGGGCCAGCACCGGGCAGCGGATCTGCGACAACGGCGTGTCCAGGGTCCAGTCGGCGAAGGCGGCGGACAGCCAGGTTTCGGTCCAGGCATCGACCGCCCAGCGCGCCTTGTCGCCCTGGTATCTCGCCAGCCGGGCGAGCTGCGCCGGATCCTGGAAGCCCTGCTTCGCCACGCGGATGCCGTCCAGCGTCCGCTCCTCGACGAAAGCCTGCGCGGCGATGGTCACCAGCGCCCGGCAGCGGGCGGGAAAGCGCGCCGCCGTCTCCACCGCCATGCCGCCGCCGACGCTGTGGCCGCAGGCGACGAAATCGCCGATGCCGAGATGGTCGAGCAGGAGGGGGATGGTATCCCGCGCCTCCGCCGCGACGAAATCGCGGGGGAGGGCGCCGGGATGGGGATCGGAACGCCCGAAGCCGAGCCGGTCATAAGCGACGACCCGCCGCGCCGTCGCTGCGGCGAGGCTGGCCGGGAAGCTGCGCCACAGATCGACGCAGCCGAGCGAATCGTGGAGCAGCAGGATCGGCGGGAGGGTGCCGGCGGTCTCCGCGTCCGGGGTCCAATCCTTCACATAGAGGCGGCCGGATCCTGCGCCGGTTCGGGTGGGGATGAGGCGGTCCTGGTCGCTGACGGCGGTGGTCATGTCGTCCGGTTGCTGGTGCAGTCGAGGTTGGACGGCAGGATAGCATGAATTGCCGCCTCTCACGCCCCTGTGCGGATATCTTGAGCGACCTTGCCGGAACGGACGCTTGGCCCGCGCGAATTGGCAGGTCGGCGGCCGATTACAGCCGGGCGCGGGTGCTGCGCGGGGTATTCAGCAGAAGGTTCGTCTCGCTGGTGGTGATGCCGGGTATCAAGCGGATGCGGCGCAGCACCCCGTCGAATTCCGGCAGGCTGGCGGCCGACAGCTCCACGATCAGATCCCAACGTCCGTTGGTGCTGTGGATCTCCATGATTTCGGGGAAGCCACTGAGCGTCCGCACCACGCGGTCGGTCGCCTGCCCCTCCACTTCGATCAGCATGATGCCGCGCACCGGCGCCTCCACCGTGTCGGCGCGCAGGATCACGGTGTAGCCGGTGATGATGCCGGCGCTTTCCAGCCGCTCCATCCGCGAACGCACGGTTGCCCGCGACACGCCGAGTTCGATGGCAAGGTCGGAAATGCTGCGGCGGCCGTCATGGCGCAGCAGGGTGATGAGCTTCCCGTCGAGCTGGTCGAGCGTCATGGTCGTGAAGCCTTCCGACATTTTGACAAGCTTGGCTGTTCACTTTGGTAGGCAGGTTGGCGACATTTGTCAAATTGTCCTGTCCGTTCCGCCGGATTCCTGTGGTTTGCTGGTGAGAGGAACAGGCAAGAGACCGAACAATGTCCTACCAGAAGACAAAGACGAAGCAGTGCCGGCTGGTCGGCGTACCGGTGCAGGACGGGGCGGGCCGGCTGGGCTGCGAAATGGGCCCCAGCGCCTACCGTACCGCCGGCATCGCGCGGGCGCTGTCGGACCTCGGCCACAGCGTGACCGACCTGGGCAACGTGGCGCCGCTGCCGCAGCGGCCGATGGCGCATGGCAACGCCGCGCTGAAATTCCTGCCGGAGGTGGCGGGCTGGACCGCCGCGCTGACCCAGGTCGCCTATGAGGCGAGCGCCGGGCCGGACGCCATGCCGATCTTCATGGGCGGCGACCACAGCCTTGCCGCCGGCACCCTGACCGGGCTGGCGCAGCGCGCCGCCGGGATGCGGCGCCCGCTGTTCGTGCTGTGGCTGGACGCGCATCCGGATTTCCACACGCTGGAGACGACGGAGAGCGGCAACCTGCATGGCGTGCCGATGGCCTACGCCACCGGGCGGAGCGGTTTCGACGGCTATTTCCCGCCGCCGCCGGCCCGGCTCGATCCCCACAATGTCTGCATGATGGGCATCCGCAGCGTCGATCCGGCCGAACGGCGGGCGCTGGAGACCTCCGGCATCACCGTCCATGACATGCGCAAGATCGACGAGCACGGCATCGTCGCCCTGCTGCGCCCGTTCCTGGAGCGGGTGGTGGAGGCGGACGGGCTGCTGCATGTCAGCCTGGATGTCGATTTCCTCGATCCCGGCATCGCGCCCGGCGTCGGCACCACGGTTCCCGGCGGCGCCACCTTCCGCGAGGCGCATCTGGTCATGGAGATGCTGCACGACACCGGCCTTGTCAGCAGCGTCGATCTGGTGGAGCTGAACCCCTTCCTGGACGAGCGCGGCAGGACCGCGACCCTGATGGTGGAACTGCTGGCGAGCCTGATGGGGCGCCGCGTTCTCGACTATCCCACCCGCAGCTTTTGATCGACTGGAGCGTCCAACCATGATCCCGAACCTGAACCTCGTTCCCTTCGTCAGCGTCGATCACATGATGAAGCTGGTGCTGCACATCGGCGTGGAGCGCTTCCTGACCGAGCTGTCCGCCTATGTCGAGGAGGATTTCCGCCGCTGGGAGAGCTTCGACAAGACGCCGCGGGTGGCCTCGCACAGCGCGGAAGGCGTGATCGAGCTGATGCCGACCAGCGACGGCCGCACCTATGGCTTCAAGTATGTGAACGGCCATCCGAAGAACACGCGGGAAGGGCGGCAGACCGTCACCGCCTTCGGCGTGCTGGCCGATGTCGGCAACGGCTATCCGGTGCTGATGACGGAGATGACCATCCTGACGGCGCTGCGCACCGCCGCGACGTCGGCCGTCGCCGCGAAGCATCTGGCGCCGAAGGATGCGACCTGCATGGCGATCATCGGCAACGGCGCGCAGGCGGAATTCCAGGCGCTGGCCTTCAAGGCGCTGCTGGGGATAACCAAGCTGCGGCTCTACGACATCGACCCGGCAGCGACGCAGAAATGCGTGCGCAACCTGCGCGACCAGGGCTTCGAGATCACCGCCTGCAAATCGACCGAGGAGGCGGTGGAGGGCGCGCAGATCATCACCACCGTCACGGCCGACAAGCAGTGTGCCACAATCCTGACCGACAACATGGTCGGGGCGGGCGTGCACATCAACGCGGTCGGCGGCGATTGCCCCGGCAAGACGGAGCTGCACCGCGACATTCTGCTGCGCTCGGACATCTTCGTCGAATATCCGCCGCAGACGCGGATCGAGGGCGAGATCCAGCAGTTGGCCCCCGACCATCCGGTGACGGAGCTGTGGATGGTGATGACCGGGCAGGCGGTCGGCCGGCGCGACGCGCGGCAGATCACGCTGTTCGATTCGGTCGGCTTCGCGACGGAGGACTTCTCCGCCCTGCGCTATGTCCGCGACAAGGTGACGGGGACCGGCTTCTACGAGAATTTGGACATGCTGGCCGATCCGGACGAGCCGCGCGACCTGTTCGGCATGATCCTGCGCGCAGCGAAACCGGCACCGGTGGGGGAGGCGGCTTAGGGGAATCCCCATATACCCACTGCATCCCCGTCTCCATTCGGGGAGAGGGGGATGCAGCGGGGGGAGCCGGTGGGGAACGGCGGGTCAGCGATGCTTGAAGATCCTCGCTTGGGCTCACACCGTCGGATCAGGCGGCGTCCGGCAGGGTAAATCCCGGGAGTGCACGGATGACTGCCGTCATGGACTGAAGGAACACCTGGGTCCGGCGCGGGAGGTAGCGCCGTGTCGGGTACAGCAGATGGACGCTTTGGGACGGCAATGTCCATTCCGGCAGCAGATGAGCGAGGTCGCCCTTCTCTATCAGGTCCTGAACCAGCCAAGCCGGCGCGCTGCCGATTCCAATGCCATCGAGGAAGCACTGCCGCAACGACAGGGAACTGTTGACCCGATAGGGGCCAATGGTGGCGACCGAAACATGCTCCGCACCATTGGTGAAGGTGAGGGTCCCGCGGGGCTCCAGCCCGGCGTAGCCGATATAGGGGTGCCTTTCAACGTCACCGGGGTGGCGTAGAACCGGCGCCCCCGCGAGGTAGGCGGTCGAGGCGACCAATAAACGCGGAGAGGTCGCGACCTCGCGCGCCACGGCGTCCGGCGGCAACGGCCCCCCTAGCCGGACCGCGACATCGATGCCCTCCTCGACCAGATCGACCATCCGATCATTCAGGATCAGCTCGACCTCGGTTCCCGGATGTCGGCTTAGAAAGGCCATCACCAGCGCGTTGAGCCGGAGTTCGCCGAAGCCCAGGGGAGCGCTGACCGTGAGCTTGCCGATCACCTGCTGCACTTGCCCGCGAACCTCCGCGATGGCGTCGGCATAGTCGTCGGCCAGTTGGCGGCAGCGCTGATAGAAGCGTCGGCCTTCGTTGGTCGTGGAGAGGCTGGTCGTCGTGCGCTCGATCAGCCGCACGCCGATGTCCCGCTCCAGGGCGGCAATGATCTTGCTCACCGTTGGCTGGGAAATGCGTGCTTCGCGGGCCACCGCAGAAAAACTGCCGAGTTCGACGGCGCGGGTGAACAGCCGCAGGGCGTGAAGTCGATCCAACTCATGCCTCCTTGGCATAAGGCCTAGTCAGCTATACTCAGTTCTGAGATGAATTGGAATGGCCTATTCCAGCAGCCGTCACTCCTGCTCGAAAGGCCCTTGCATGAACCCGACTGCTCCCGACCCCTTGAAGGATGCACATGTCGTCGTATTCGGCGGCGCCACGGGGATCGGCCTTGCCACCGCCACCGCGGCACATGCCCGTGGCGCTCGCGTGACCCTGGTTGGACGCACCCCGGCCAAACTCGCTGCCGCTGCCGCACCTCTTGGCGCGCGGACCGCCATTGCGGACATCACCGATCGCCGCGCGGTGGAGAGCGTGTTCGTCGAGGGCGATCCGATCGATCATCTGGTTATCACCGCCGGCGCCCTGGGCGGCGGCCCCCTCGCCGTCACCGACCCGGACGTCTTGCTGGCCGCGTTGCAGGAGCGGATCGCCGGGCCGCTCTACGCCATCAAGGCCGCCTTGCCGCTGATGTCGCCGACCGGATCCATCGTTCTGACCGGTGGCCAGTTCTCCGACCGGCCGTCCGCCGGCTTCTCGGTGGTGGCCGCGGCGGTGCGCGGGATCGAGGCCTTCGCGCAGGCCCTGGCGTTGGAGTTGAAGCCGATCCGCGTAAACGTCATCGCGCCCGGCTTCGTGGACACCCCGCTGTTCGACGTCATGGGCGAGGCTGCGCGCAGCGGCTTGTTGGTCCAGGCCGCCCAGAGCCTGCCCGGCGGCCGGATCGGCAAGGCCGACGAGGTTGCCCAGGCGATCCTGCTGTTGCTCGTCAACGGCTATATGAACGGCGAGGTCTTGCACGTCGATGGCGGTGGACGTCTGGTGTGACGTACCGGCGCGGCGGGCCCACCGGCTATCCCCCGGCCTCCCCCTCCGCCAGCGCCTGCTCGGCGCTCAGTTCCTCAAGGTCCAGTTCGGTTTCCAGGCGGTGGAGGACCGTGTCGTGGATGCGGCCGCCGCGATGCAGGCCCAGGATCTCGGCGCGGGCGGCGCGGTTGGCGGCGAGCACCGCGGCGAAATGCTCGCGCCGGTCCTCCGTCAGCATGCCTTCGCTCTCGTGGAAGCGCTCGGCCATGGTGGCGCGGTGGGCGTATTGTTCGAGCAGGCGGGGGTGGCGCTGGCGGCCGTCCGGCGTGTCGGAGCGCTTGCGCACCGCCTCCAGCGCCGCGCGGGCCATGCGGATGCGGGTTTCCGATTCCGACAGGGTCGGCCGGCGTTCCAGGGTGAAGCCGCCCAGCCGCATCATGCGGATCAGCGGAGCCAGCGTGGTCGCCTGCCCCAGGATCGACAGCAGGATCACCGCCCAGGTCGTCGCCAGGATGATGTCGCGGCCGGGGAACTCCGCCGGGACCGACAGGGCGACGGCAAGGCTGACCACGCCGCGGATCGCCGCCCAGCCCATGATCGCCGGCACCGCCGCCGACGGGTAGGGATCGCGGCGGCGCAGGCTCGGGAACAGGAAGCGCGGCAGGTAGGTCGAGGGGAAGAGCCAGGCGAAGCGCGACAGGATCATCGCCAGCGCGACGGCGACGATCATCGGCAGCAGGTCCGTCATGCCGGTTCCGGCCTCCGCCAGCCGGCTCAGCACGCCGCGCAGCGACAGGCCGATGATGATGAAGACCATCGATTCCATGATGAACATCGCCACCGCCCAAACCGCGTTGGCGTGGGTGCGGAGCTGGGCGGTGAACAGGTCGTGCTGGCGCCGGCCCATCACCAGCCCGCAGCCGACGGTGGCGAGCACGCCCGACACATGCAGCGCCTCGCCGCCCAGGTAGCTGCCCCAGGCGGCGAGGAAGCCGCCGACGATGCCGAGCGGCACGTCGCGCAGGCGGCCGAGCAGCAGCGCGGCGATGTGTCCGAAGACCACGCCCGCCGCCACCCCGCCGATGGCCAGCCACAGGAACTCCAGCGAGGCGTCGGCGGCGTCGAAGGTGCCGGTCATCCCGGCGGCGATGGCGATGCGGAACAGCACCAGCCCGGTGGCGTCGTTCACCAGGCTCTCGCCCTCCAGCAGGGTGACGATGCGCGGCGGCAGCGGCAGGCCCTTCAGC
Organism: uncultured Azospirillum sp.; assembly: GCA_966212305.1. GTDB lineage: Bacteria > Pseudomonadota > Alphaproteobacteria > Azospirillales > Azospirillaceae > Azospirillum. The sequence continues at coordinate 223,964 of CBIHQY010000003.1, read as the reverse complement.
ACCGCCTTGGCCGCCACCGCGTCGGGCGGCGACAGGATGGCGCCGAGCGTGAAGCAGGCTGCCCAGGGCAGCGACGGCATCACCAGATGGGCGGCCACCCCGATCGCCAGCGTGGTGAAGGCGACGGCGCCGACCGCCAGCTGGAGGATGATGCGCAGGTTGGCGCGGAAATCGCTCCACACCGTGAAATAGGCGCTGGCGAACAGCAGCGGCGGCAGGAACAGCAGCAGGGTCAGGTCGGGATCGGGCGTGATCTCCGGCAGTCCGGGGATCAGCGCGAGCGCGATGCCGCCCAACACCAGGACGGCGGACGGCGGCATGCGCAGACGCTTGGCCGCCAGTTCCAGCACGATGATCGCCGCCATCAGGCCAAGAACGAGTTCGAACTGACCGGATGGCGACATGCTGGGGGTCCGCTGTTCTGCTTCGGAAGGGGCAAGGGGATCAGGCGGCGGCCGGGGCGGCGGCGGCGGGATGCAGGGCGCAGGCGGCGGTGCCGACCAGACCCAGCGCGCCGGCCAGCAGCAGCGGCGCGGCGAGGCCGCTGTGCGTCACCAGCGCGGCGCCGATGGCGGCGCCGATGAAGATGGCCACGACGCTGCCGATGCGGCGGATCCAGTTGGTGTCGGCTCCGCCGGCCAGCCGGGAATCGGCCGCCAGCCCGGTCAGCGTCAGCGTCAGCACCGTGGTGGTCAGGTCCGGCACCTTCAGCTGGCGGATCGTCGCGTTGCGGAAGCCCATCGCCAGCGCGGTCAGCAGGATGATGCCGTAGAAGCTGGCCGGCGATACGTCTCCGCCCTGGCGCAGCCAAGCCAGCAGGGCCGCCAGCCACAGCAGCCCGGCCTCGACGGCGGCGGCCTTCAGCAGCCAGCGGCGCAGCGGACGGCCGGCATGGGCCTTTCCGGTGCGGCCGGCAATCAGCGCGCCGACCAGGAAGGCGCCGATCGCCGTCAGGTAGGGGGCGACGTCGAAGCCCGGCGTGCCGGCGGCGGCGAAGCCGAGGAAGACGATGTTGCCGGTCATGTTGGCGGTGAAAACCTTGTCGAGGCCGAGCACGCTGGTGGCGTCGACCAGACCGGTCGTCACCGACAGCAGCATCAGCAGCCAAGGCAGCGGAGCCGCGACAGGGGGAGAAGACGTGGCCATGGCGTTCCCTCCGCTCAATCGTTCGGGCCGAGGCGGCGGCGCATCCGCGAGATGATCGCCGCCAGCACGAAGCCGCCGACAAGGCCGACATGCTCGAAAAAGGCGTTGGTCGCCATGAAACGCTCCGGTCCCGTCATCGTCCAGAAATCATTGGCGATCAGGGCGGCCAGCACGGTGAAGACGCCAAGCGCGCCGGCGCCGAGCCAGAGCGCGCGGTCCAACAGGATCAGCAGCGGGCCGACCAGTTCGACCGCAATGGTCAGGGCCGCCCAGAGTGCCGGCGGCGTGAGGCCGAAATGCGCCTGTTCGGCGACGGCGCCCGGCCAGTCGGTCAGCTTCACCAGTCCGCCGAGCAGATAGGCCCCGACCAGCGCCAGACGGGCCAGCAGCCATGTGCCGTCCCAGTCGAGGATGCGGTCGACGATGCGCTCTGCCGGGCGGTCGAAGGAGCGGAGGGTCATGGCGGGGGGCCGTTTCGGTTTGGGGGAAGGCGAGAATCCCCCTCTCCCCCCCGGGGAGAGGGTCGGGGTGAGGGGGATGCACAGGGTGGATTTGGTGGGAAGCGGAGAGTGCGCGATTCTTGAAGATCCTCGCCACGCGCCCCCCTCACCCTAACCCTCTCCCCCGGGGGGGAGAGGGGATCCGCTTTAGGGGAGAGGAGGTCAAACAGCCCAGCAGCCGCAGCCGAGCGCGCCCCAGAAGGACTGCACGTCGGCAGAGGGCACGTCGGTGGCGTAGGCGGCGGCGTGGTCGTGGCCGTGGACGCCGCAGCCGGTGGTGCAGCCGCAGGCCGAGGCAAGCGCCTTGCGCTGGTCGCCCGAAGCGTTGTCGGCCGACTTGAAATAGCCGCCGAAGGTCCGCACCGGCGACCAGTCCGGCATCGGCTTGGGCAGTTGCGGAGCCAGCGGGCCGTAATCGCCCTCGCCGTGCACCACCGCGCCGCCGAGCATGGTCAGCACCGAGTTCAAATGGGCGATGCGGTCCTCCGACACCGAGAAGAAGTCGTCGGACAGCACGGCGAGGTCGGCGAGCTGCCCGGCCTTGATCTGGCCCTTCTTGCCCTGCTCGTTGGAGAACCAGGTGTTGGCCTCCGTCCACAGCCGCAGCGCGGTTTCGCGGTCCATCAGGTTGGCCTGGGGATATAGGCCGAGTCCGCCCACCGTCTTGCCGGTCACCAGCCAGGACAGCGAGACCCACGGGTTGTAGCTGGCGACGCGGGTGGCGTCGGTGCCGGCGCCGACCGGCAGGCCGGCCGCCATCATCTTGGCGATCGGCGGGGTGCGTTCGGCCGCCTTGGTGCCATAGCGCTCGACGAAGTACTCGCCCTGATAGGCCATGCGGTGCTGGACGGCGATGCCGCCGCCGAGCGCGGCGATGCGGTCGATGTTGCGGTCGCTGATCGTCTCGGCATGGTCGAAGAACCAGTGCAGACCGTCGAAGGGAATGTCGCGGTTGACCTTCTCGAACACGTCCAGCGCACGGCTGATGGTCTGGTCGTAGGTGGCATGCAGCCGCCAGGGCCAGCGGTTCTCGGCCAGCAGGCGCACCACCGGCTCCAGATCGCCTTCCATGTTGGGCGGCATGTCGGGGCGGGCGACGCGGAAATCCTCGAAGTCGGCGGCGGAATAGACCAGCATCTCGCCGGCGCCGTTGTGGCGGTAGCTGTCGTCGCCGTCGCCGGGCTTGACCTTGGAGGCCCAGCCGGCGAAGTCGGCCAGCTCCTCCTTCGGCTTCTGGGTGAACAGGTTGTAGCTGATGCGCAGAGTCAGTTCGCCGTCGGCATGCAGCTTTTCGACGATGGCGTAATCGTCGGGATAGTTCTGGAAGCCGCCGCCGGCGTCGATCACCCCGGTCACGCCCAGCCGGTTCATCTCGCGCATGAAATGGCGGGTGGAGTTCAGCTGATATTCGGGCGGCAGCTTCGGGCCCTTGGCCAGCGTCGAATAGAGGATCGTCGCGTTGGGCTGGGCCAGCAGCAGGCCGGTCGGGTTGCCGGCGGCGTCGCGCACGATCTCGCCGCCCGGCGGATTCTGGGTGTCCTTGGTATAGCCGACGGCGCGCAGGGCCGCGGCGTTCAGCAGGGCGCGGTCGTACAGGTGCAGGATGAAGACCGGCGTGTCGGGGGCGGCGGCGTTCAGCTCCTCAATGGTCGGCAGGCGCTTTTCGGCGAACTGGTGTTCGGTGAAGCCGCCGACGACGCGGACCCATTGCGGCGCCGGGGTGATCGCCGCCTGCTGCTTCAGCATCGCCATGGCGTCGGCGAGGCTCGGCACGCCGTCCCAGCGCAGTTCCATGTTGTAGTTCAGGCCACCGCGGATGATGTGCATGTGGCTGTCGATCAGACCGGGAATCACGCGCCGGCCCTTGGCGTCGATCACCGTCGCCTGGGGAGCCGTGGCGCGCACCTCGGCTTCCGTGCCGACGGCGAGGAAGCGGCCGTCGCGGATGGCGATGGCGCTGGCCTGCGGGTTGGCGCGGTCGAGCGTGGTGACCTTCGCGTTGACGAGGATCAGGTCGCCGGCGGCTGACGTATGGGCGGCGGTGTTGGGCATGGCGGCACTCCCGGATCTGGTGGCGAGGGTGGACAGTGGCATCGATGCCAGCAGCGACGCGGCGGCGCTTCCCGCCATGGCCTTCCGGCGGGTGACCGGCTTCACGCCTTCTCCCCTCCGGTGGTCTCGGCCTTGGCGAGCGTAGGCGGCTCGGGCGGATCGGCAACGGCATGCGGCCCCAGAACATGGCGGGCGCAGTCGGTCTGGATGAAGGCGAGCACCGGCTCGCCGGCCACCAGCCGTTTGACGACCGGCACCACCTGTTCGCCGACCAGCATGCCGAGCAGACCGATCAGGGCGATGGTCGGCGGTGCCGGGGAACGGACCCCGAGCAGCGCATAGATCACGCCGACCAGGATGCCGGCGCCGGCCGAAAGAAGATAGGGCATCATCGTGCCGTCTCCCGCTCTTGACTGGGGGACCGGCGCCCGCGATGGAGCGGGCGCCGGTGTGGTCGTCAGGCGTGCCCGTCAGGCGTGCTCATGCGCGGCGGCGCCGGTCACCTTATGGGCGAACTCGCCGCGCTGCGGGGCCTTGTGGACCATGGTGTAGGCGTAATCGACGCCCATGCCGTAGGCGCCGAAATGTTCGCGGACGATGTTCATCACGCCGTCATAGGTGTCGCGCTTGGCCCAGTCGCGCTGGATTTCCAGCAGGACGTTGATCGAGGTGATGGAATGGGCGCCGGCCTGCTCCATGCGGCGGACCGCGGCGTCATGGGCCTCCTTGGAGGTGCCGCCAGAACAATCGGTGACGATGTAGACCTCGAAGCCTTCCTCGATGGCGCACAGCGTCGGGTAGAGCAGGCAGGCTTCGGTCCACAGGGCGGCGATGACCAGCTTCTTCTTGCCGGTCGCCTTGACGGCGGCCACCAGCTCTTCGGAGTCCCAGCTGTTCATCGAGGTGCGTTCGATCGGGTCCTGCTTCAGGACGTCCATCAGCTCCGGCCAGATGTAACCGGAGAAGCTCTCGGTCTCCACCGCGGTCACGATGGTCGAGGCGCCGAACAGCTTGGCGGTCTTGGCCAGAGCGATGGTGTTGTTCTTCAGCTGCTGGCGGTCGATGTTGACCACGCCGAAGGACATCTGCGGCTGGTGATCGACGAAGATGAAGACGGTGTCGTCGGCGTTGATGAGCGACTTGGCCGGGAAGGTCATGATCGTTTCCTGTTCGGTGTGGGTTTCTAAAGGATTGGGCCGCCTGCCGCCGGTGCGTGGTCGGCGCCGTCTGACAGGGACCTTGTCATGTTGGGGTGTGTTCGAACAATCATGCGTGATGGAACATGACTGTTGCTTGGGCGGGGACAGTGAGGGTGAGGATCAGGCGCGGATGAAGGCCAGCAGTTCCTCGTTCACCAAGTCCTTGTGCGTGGTGCACATGCCGTGCGGCGCACCGGCGACGACCTTGAGCGTGCCCTTCGGCAGAAGCTTGACGGCGGCCTTGGCGGAGGTGGCGATCGGGACGATCTGGTCGTCGTCGCCGTGCAGGACGAGCGTCGGGACGATCATCTTCTTCAGGTCTTCGCGCTGGTCGGTCTCCGAGAACGCCTTGACGCACTCGTATTCGGCCAGCAGGCCGCCCATCATTCCCTGCATCCAGAAGCTGTCGATCGCGCCCTGCGAAACCTTGGCGCCCGGACGATTGAAGCCGTAGAAGGGGAGGGCGAGGTCCTTGAAGAACTGCGAGCGGTCGGCCTTCACGCCGGCGCGGATGCCATCGAACACTTCCATCGGCACGCCGTCGGGATTCCAATCGGTCTTCACCATGATCGGCGGGATGGCGCCGATCAGAGCGGCCTTGGCGACGCGCGACACGCCATGGCGGCCGATGTAGCGCGCGACCTCGCCGCCGCCGGTGGAATGGCCGACATGGACGGCGCTCTTCAGGTCCAGCGCCTCGGTCACCGCGGCCAGATCGTCGGCGTAATGGTCGAGATCGTTGCCGAAGCCGGGCTGCGACGAGCGGCCATGGCCGCGGCGGTCATGGGCGATGGTGCGGTAGCCGTGCTGGGCCAGGAACATCATCTGGTCTTCGAAGGCGTCGCCGGTCAGCGGCCAGCCATGGCTGAAGACCACCGGCTGGCCAGTCTGCGGACCCCACTGCTTGACGTAGATCTGGACGCCGTCCTTGGTGGTGACGTAGCTGCCCTGGAGCATCGGTTTCGTTCCTTTGGTCGGGTCTTGGCGGGTGACCGGGTCTGGGCGGGTGGCCGTCTTTTCGGCCGCGGCGGCGATGCCGGGGAGCGCGCCCAGCAGGCCGCTGCCCGCAGCGGCGAGGGCGGCGCTGCCGGAGAGGACCGTCCGGCGGGAGGGATGGAAGTCCTGGGTGGTCATGCGTGGTCCGTTCGGGACGGGACCGGCGGGGCCGGGTCCGGCTGTCTTGATGAACGGATGGTACGGAAAGGGCGCGGAGGGTGATTGCCTCTTCGGAACGGCTTTTGCCGGTTCTGCGCATTGCGCCATCGGGAACGCAAAAAGCCTTGAATCCCCTCTCCCCCCGGGGAGAGGGTTAGGGTGAGGGGGGCGCATTGGGAGGATCAGGGGGGATATGCGGCGCCTTGCGCTCTTTGCAAAGCCACGCGGTGCGTCCCCCTCACCCCGACCCTCTCCCCGGGGGGGAGAGGGGGATTTGGGGTGGGAGAGGGAACTAACCGGCCAAAGAAACCCACGCGGCATTGCGCCGGCTGGACTCCACCGCGCCGTGGATGAAGCGCACGCCGCGCAGGCCGTCCTCCATCGTCGGCAGGGGCACGTCGGCGGGGGCCGGGCGGCCGTCCAGGCGGGCGGCGATGCGGTCGGCGGCGTCGCGGTAGATTTGGGCGAAGCCTTCCAGATAGCCCTCCGGATGGCCGGCCGGGGTGCGGGCGATGGAGGTGGCCGTGGGCAGGCTGCCGGCACCGGCGCGCAGCAGGGTGCGGGTCGGCTCGCCGAGCGGGGTGAAGCGCAGCTCGTTGGGCTGTTCCTGCTGCCACTCCAGGCCGCCAGCCTCGCCGAAGACGCGCAGGCGCAGGCCGTTGGTGGTGCCGGGGCAGACCTGGCTCGCCCACAGCATGCCGCGGGCGCCGCCGTCGAAACGCATCATGATGTGGGCGTTGTCGTCCAGCCGCCGGTTGGGGACGAAGGCGGTCAGGTCGGCGGCGAGATCGGTGCAGCTGAGGCCGGTGACGAACTCGGCCAGATGGAAGGCGTGGGTGCCGATGTCGCCGATGCAGCCGGCGATGCCGCTCCGCGCCGGGTCGGTGCGCCAGGAGGCCTGTTTCTGGCCGCTGGCCTCCAGATCGGTCGCCAGCCAGTCCTGGGCATATTCGACCTGCACCACCCGGATTTTGCCGAGCATGCCGGACGCCACCATGGCGCGGGCCTGCCGGATCATCGGATAGCCGCTGTAATTGTGGGTCAGCACGAAGACGAGGTCGCGGCTGCGCACCAATGACGCCAGCTCCTCCGCCTCCTCCACCGTGTGGACCAGAGGCTTGTCGCAGATGACGTGGATGCCGGCCTCCAGGAAGGCCTTGGCGGCGGGGTAATGCAGGTGGTTCGGCGTGACGATGGCGACGGCGTCGATGCCGTCGGGGCGCGCCGCTTCCGCTTTCGCCATGGCGTGGAAATCGACGTAACAGCGGTCGGGGGCGAGGTACAGCTCCGCCCCGCTTGCCCGCGCCCGTTCCGGGTCGGAGGACAGGGCGCCAGCGACCAGTTCATAGCGGTCGTCGATGCGGGCGGCGATGCGGTGGACGGCGCCGATGAAGGCGCCCTGGCCACCGCCGACCATGCCCAGCCGCAAGCGCCTTGCGGGGGGTGGCAATTGATCCGGGCTCATGCTGCCCCTTTCCCCAGACCGAGAATCCGGCGGTTTGCCGCCTCGTCGGTGCCGGCATCGGCGAAATCGTCGAAGGCCCGGTCGGTGACGCGGATGATGTGGTCCTGGATGAAGCGGGCGCCCTCGGCGGCCCCCTGTTCCGGATGCTTGATGCAGCATTCCCATTCCAGCACCGCCCAGCCGTCGAAGCCGTACTGGGTCAGCTTGGAGAAGATGCCACGGAAATCGACCTGCCCGTCGCCCAGCGAGCGGAAACGCCCGGCCCGGTCCTTCCACGGCGCATAACCGGAATAGACGCCCTGCCAGGGGGTCGGATTGAACTCCGCATCCTTGACGTGGAACATCCGGATACGGTCTTGGAAGACGTCGATGTAGCCGAGATAGTCCAGTTGTTGCAGGACGAAGTGGCTGGGATCGAACAGGATGTTGCAGCGCTCATGCCCGCCGACGCGGTCGAGGAACATCTGGAAGGTGGTGCCGTCGAACAGGTCTTCGCCGGGATGGATCTCGTAGCAGAGATCGCAGCCGGCCTCGTCGAACGCATCGAGGATCGGGCGCCAGCGCTTTGCCAACTCGTCGAAGGCGGTTTCGATCAACCCCGGCGGGCGCTGCGGCCAGGGATAGAGGTAGGGCCAGGCCAGGGCGCCGGAGAAGGTGGCGTGCGCGGTCAGGTCGAGGTTGGCGGAGGCCTTGGCGGCGAGGTGCAGTTGCTCCACCGCCCAGGCTTGGCGCGCGTCGGGACGGCCATGGACCTCCGCCGGGGCAAAGCCATCGTACAGCGCGTCATAGGCGGGGTGGACGGCGACGAGCTGGCCTTGCAGGTGGGTGGACAGCTCGGTCAATTCGACGCCGGCATCGGCCAGGGTGCCCTTGACCTCGTCGCAGTAGGTCTTGCTGGTCGCGGCCTTGTGCAGGTCGAACAGCCGGCGGTCCCAACTGGGGATCTGCACGCCCTTGAAGCCGAGGCCGGCGGCCCAGCGGGCGATGGCGTCCAGCGAATTGAACGGGGCCGCGTCGCCCGCGAACTGGGCGAGGAAGATCGCGGGGCCTTTGATGGTCTTCATGGGTTTTGGCTCCCTGATGGGGGGAGGTGTCGGCTGGCGAATGCCCCCACCTAACCTCCCCCGCTCCAGGCGGACCGTAGGTCCGCTGAGAGAGGGGGAGGGTTAGGGCGGGGGTCTAACCTCGCCAAGGATCAGTACGGCGAATCCGGGAAGTAGAACTCCTTGGCATTCTCCTTGGTGATCAGCGACGACGGAATGATGTGGGTCGCCGGCAGCTTATCGCCCTTCAGGCGGGCTTCGGCGGTCATCTTGATGGCGTCGTAGATGAACTTCGGCGAATAGGACACGTCGGCGTGGATCAGCGGGTTGGAGCCGTCCATGATGGTCTTCACCATCGTCTTGGACCCGGCGCCGCCGAACACCTCCTTGATGTCGGTGCGCTTGGCCTGCTCGATGGCCTTCAGCACGCCGAAGGCCATGTCGTCGTCGGCGGCCCAGATGACGTCGATGTCCTTGAAGCGGGTCAGGAAGTCCTGCGTCACCTTGAAGGCGTCGTCGCGGTTCCAGTTGGCGTATTTGGCGTCGAGGATCTTGATGTCGGGATAGTTCTTCAGCACGCCGGTGAAGGCCTCCCACCGCTCGTTGTCGAGCGTGGTCGGGATGCCGCGCAGCGCCACGATGTTGGCCTTGCCGTTGTATTTCTTGGCGATGTATTCGGCCGGGATGCGGCCGAAGGCGGTGTTGTCGCCGGCGATGTAGGCGTCCTGCGCGCTGGTGTCGGTCAGGCCGCGGTCGACGACGGTGACATAGACGCCCTTCTTCTTGGCCTGCATCACCGGCTGGGTCAGGGCGGCGGACTCGAAGGGGAAGATGACCAGCGAGTCGATCCCGGTCACCGTCACCAGATCCTGGAGTTGGTTCGCCTGTTCCGGCGCGCCGCTGGCGGTCTTGACGGTGATCTTCAGGTTGGGATGGGCCTTCTCAAGTTCGGCCTTCGCCTGATTGGCCCACCAGACGATGCCGCCGGTGAAGCCGTGGGTGGCGGCGGGGATGCTGACGCCCAGCTTCACCGTCTCGGCCGCAAGGGCGAAGCCGCCGCCGAGGGCCACCGTCGCTGCCATGGCGAGGCCGGCGCCCAGCACCATACGTCGAGTGTAACGCGCAACTTCCGACATGACGTTTCTCCTCCTTATCGTTTTTTCAGGGACGCCGGCGCTGCAGGAAGGCGACGGCGATGATGACGCAGCCCTGGACCGCCGCGTTCAGATAGACGCTGATGATGCTGGTCAGGTTCAGGATGTTGCTGATGACCGACAGCAGGACCGCGCCGATCACCGTCCCGGCGATCCGGCCCTGTCCCCCCTTGAAGGAGGTGCCGCCGACGATCACCGCGGCGATGGCCTCCAGCTCCCACAGCAGTCCGGTGGTGGGGGAGGCGGAACCGAGGCGCGGCACATACAGCACGGTCGCGATGCCGACGCAGACGCCGAGCAGGCCGTAGGTCAGCAGCTTCACCCGGTCGACATCCACCGCGGCGAAGCGCGCCACCTGCTCGTTGGAGCCGATGGCCTGGACATAGCGGCCGAAGGCGGTGCGGTTCAGCAGCACGGCGCCGGCCACCGATACGGCCAGGAAGATCCAGACCGGCACCGGAATGCCCAGCAGGCTGCCGTAATAGACCGGGCCGTAGGCGTCGGACAAATCGTTGTCCAGCGTGATGGCGCCGCCGTCGGCGAGCCAGGTCAGCACCGCGCGGAAGATGCCGAGCGTGCCCAGCGTGACGATGAAGGGCTCGATCCGGCCGCGCGTGATCAGATAGCCATGCGCCAGCCCGAAACCGCCGCCGAGCAGCAGCGCGAACAGGACGCCGAGCGCCACCACCGCGACCGGCGAGCCGACCGAGGCGGCCAGCGCGTTCATCACCAGGATCATGCTGCCGGCGATCAGCGCCGCCATCGACCCGACCGACAGGTCGATGCCGCCGGAGATGATGACGAAGCACATGCCGATGGAGATGATCCCGATGAAGGCCGTGCGGGTCAGCACGTTCATCAGGTTGCCCCAGGTCGCGAAATCGGGGTTCAGCGCCGTGCCGATCACCAGCAGCAGCACCAGCCCGACGACCGGGCCGAAGCGGTGCGGGTCGAAACGGCGCGCCGGCTTGCCTGCGGACACGGCACGGACCTCAGTTGCGGGTGTGGGTGCCGATGTCGGTCCCGCTGGCATCTGTCCCGATGGCATGGGCAATCAACTCCTCTTCGCTGAGCCGGTCGGCGGGCACGGTCGCGGTCACCCGGCGCCCGCGCATCACGATCACCCGGTGGCAGAGCCCGATCAGTTCGATCAGTTCCGATGAAATGACGATCACGCCGCGCCCTTCGGCGGCCAGCCGCGCGATCAGGAAATAGATGTCCCGCTTGGCGCCGACATCGACGCCGCGCGTCGGCTCGTCCAGCACGAAGACGCGGGGGTCCGGCTCCAGGAACTTGGCGATGGCCAGCTTCTGCTGGTTGCCGCCGGACAGCGACGACGCGGCCCCCTGCGGGTCGCCGCGGATGCCGAAGCTGGTCACCGCATGCTCCAGCGCCCGGTCCTCCGACGCCGGCGACAGTAGCGGGTGGGCGTGGTGGCGCAGCGTCATCAGGGTCAGGTTGTCGCGCAGGCTCATGCCGACATGCAGGCCCTTGCCCTTGCGGTCCTCGCTGAGATAGGTCAGGCCGTTGCGCATCGCCTCGCGCGGGGTTCGCAGGCGGACCGGGCGGCCGTCGATCTCGATGGTTCCGGCGCTGCGCGGGCGCAGGCCCAGGATGCCCTCGAACAGTTCGGTGCGGCCGGCACCGACCAAACCGGCGAAGCCCAGAATCTCGCCGGGCTGGAGGTCGAAGCCGACATCCTCCGCCCAGCCGGGAACGGTCAGGCCGCGCACCGCCATCAGCGGCTTGCCGAGGGCCGGGATGTGCTTTTCCGGGAACATGTCGGTCAGCTCGCGCCCGACCATCAGCGTCGCCATCCGCTGGCGCGGCGTTTCCGCCGTGGGGGCGCGGGCGACGAAACGGCCGTCGCGCATCACGATCACCTCATCGGTGATGCGCTCCACCTCGTCCAGCTTGTGGGAGATGTAGACGATGGTGACGCCGTCCCGGCGCAGCCGGTCGATCAGACCGAACAGCCGGTCGCATTCAGACGGGGTCAGGCTGGCCGTCGGCTCGTCCATGATCAGCAGGCGGGCGTTGCGCAGCTGCGCCTTGGCGATTTCCACCAGCTGTTTTTCGGCGACGATCAGGTCGCGGACCTTGGTATCGGGGTCGCCGTCGAAGCCGACCTGCCGCAGGGCCTCGGCCGCCTGCGCGCGCATGGCGCGGTCATCGAGCAGCCAGCCGCGCTTGATCTCATGGCCGAGGAACATGTTCTGGGCGATGGTGAGGTCGTCGGCGAGGCTGAGCTCCTGGTGGATCAGCACGATGCCGCGTTTCTCGGCGTCGCGGGAGCTTTTGAAGGTGACGACTTCGCCGTCGATGCTGAGCGTGCCGGAGGTCGGCGCGTGGTAACCGGCGAGGATCTTCATCAGCGTCGATTTGCCGGCGCCGTTCTCGCCCAGCAACCCATGCACCCGGCCCGGATGCAGGTCGAAGCCGACGCCGTGCAGGACGCGCACGGAACCGAATTCCTTGGTGATGCCGTCGAAGGCGACATGCAGGCTCATGGCTCCGCACCCCCTGACGGCCTGTCCACCGGCCGCGTTGCGGCGGGGCGGATGCCGTCCATGACGTTTCTCCCACTGCGGAGCGTGTCGTCCCGGAAGACGCCGCTTCGTCCGTTGAGCGGATGGTAAGCCTGACGCTTTGGACAGACAATGGTCGACTTCGAACATAATTTGGCGAAAGTGGGCGAGGTGTGGTAGGGATGGGTGCGTGGGCTCCGATTGCCCCCACCTAGCCGCCCCCGCTGGGCGGGGGAGGGACTGCCGCCAGTCTCCCGCATCAGCACTTGTTCCCTTCCCCGCCCAGCTCTCGCACAAAGCTATGCTTTGTGCTGACGCGACAGGCGGACCATAAGTCCGCTGAGAGCGGGGGAGGGTCAGGGTGGGGGTCTAACTCCCCATAGTTCGGAAAGGCACCCCTCGATGGTTGACTGGCAACGTCTGTCGGACGGCGAGCGCGCCCTGCTGGAGCGGCTGTTCTGGGCGGGCGGGCTGTCGCGCGGCGAGCTGGCGGCGTCGGTCGACTTTTCCAAGAGCAAGGCCAACCTCGCGATCTCCAGCCTGATCGGCCGCGAACTGATCGAGGAGGGCGGGGTGCAGCCGTCTTCGGGCGGCCGGCGGCCGGAGGTGCTGCGGCTGAGCCACCGGATGGGGGTGCTGGCGGGGATCGATATCGGCGCCACCAGCATCGACGTGGCGCTGCTGGCTCCCGACATGACGGTGCTGGACCATCGGTCGGAGCCGGTGGACGTGCGCGACGGGCCGGCCGCGGTGTTCGGACGGGTGCGGACGCTGTTGCGCGAGGCGCGGGAGCGGCTGGGCATCGGGCCGGCGCGGGTGCTGGGAATCGGTGTCGGTGTGCCGGGGCCGGTCGCCTTCGGCAGCGGCATGCTGGTCAACCCGCCGCTGCTGCCGGGGTGGGAGACGTTCTCAATCAGGGAATGTCTGGCGGAGGAGTATGCCGCGCCGGTCTTCGTCGACAACGACGTGAACATCATGGCGCTGGGCACCCATTGGCGCCTGCGCGGCCAGCTTCAGAACTTCCTGGTCATCAAGATCGGCACCGGCATCGGCTGCGGCATCATCTGCCACGGCATGGTCTATCGCGGGCGGGACGGTTCGGCGGGGGACGTCGGGCATATCTGCGTCGATCCCCACGGGCCGGTCTGCCATTGCGGCAATGCCGGCTGCGTCGAGGCGATGGCGGCCGGCCCGGCCATCGCCCGCATGGCGGAGGACGCGGCGCGGGCCGGCGAGAGTCCGCGGCTGATGGACCTGCTGGAGCGCAACGGCGCGCTGACCACCGTCGATCTCGGCAATGCCAGCCGGGCGGGCGACGCCGCGGCCAATGCCATCGTCCAGCAGGCCGGCGGCCATATCGGGCGGATGCTGGCGGCGGTGGTCAATTTCTTCAACCCGTCGCACATCTTCATCGGCGGCGGCGTCGCGCGGATTGGGCCGCTGTTGCTGGCCTCGATCCGGCAGAGCGTCTATCAGCGCTCGCTTGCCCTCTCCACCCGGCATCTCGACATCCAGTATGTGCCGGAAGTCGAGAGCGCCGGGGTGATCGGGGCGGCGGTGATGGCGGTGCAGGAAACCATGCTTGCCGGTGTGGGCCGCCCCTGACCCGCTCCTGCGCGGGTGTCACGCCGCGCGAACGGCGGTGATGAAGCTGGTGACCTCGCCGCGCAGGGTCTCGGCCTCGCGCGCGAGGCTGCTGGCGGCGCCCAGCACATCGGTGGCGGCGGAGCCGGTTTCCAGCACCGCTTGATTGACGCCGACGATGGTGGATGAGACCTCTGTGGTGCCGCGCGCCGCCTCCGTCACGTTGCCGGCGATGTCGCGGGTGGCGGCGCCCTGCTCCTCGATCGCGGCGGCGATGGTGGTGGTGATCTCGCTGATGCGGCCGATGGTCTGGCCGATGCCGGCGATGGCGTCCTGGGCGCCACCGGTGGCCTGCTGAATCTCCTTCACCTTGGCCTGGATCTCGTCGGTGGCGCGGGCGGTCTGGCTGGCCAGCGCCTTCACCTCGCCCGCCACCACGGCGAAGCCCTTGCCCGCTTCACCCGCACGCGCGGCTTCGATGGTGGCGTTCAGCGCCAGCAGGTTGGTTTGCGCGGCGATGGTGTTGATCATCTCCACCACATGGCCGATCTGGTCGGCCGCCTCCACCAGCATCCGCATGGTGCTGTTGGTCCGTTCGGCCTGGGTCACCGCCTCGCCCGAGATGCGGGTGGAGGCGGCGATCTGACGGCCGATCTCCAGGATGGAGGCCGACAGTTCCTCCGTCGCCGAGGCCACCGTCTGCACGTTGGCCGACGCCTGTTCGGAGGCAGCGGCGACGGCGGTCGCCTGCGCGCTCGCCTGGGTCGCGGTGGTGGACATGGCGCCGGCGGTACCCTGCATCTCGGTCGCGGCCGACGCGACCGTCTCCACGATGTGCATCGCCTTGGCATCGAAGTCGCGCATCAGCGCTTCCAGCCGGGCGGCCCGCGCCTCCTTGGCGGCCTGTTCACGGGCCTGTTCGGTCGCCAGACGGTCGGCGGTGATCATGCTGTCGCGGAAGACGGTGACGGTCGCCGCCATGCCGCCGATCTCGTCGGCGCGGCCCAGGCCGGGGATCGCCACCGCCATGTCGCGGTCGGCCAGACGGCGCATCGCCTCGGTCATCGAGCGGATCGGATCGCTGACCCGGCGCTTGGCGACGATCAGGCCGGCGATGGTCAGCAGCACGGCGGCCAGCACCAGCAGGCCGGCGACGACGGCGTCGCGGGTCGCGCGCGCAGCCTGCGATTCGGAGCGGACGACCATCCGGTCCACCGCGGCCAGCGCGGCATCGACGATGTAGCCCTGGCTGGCGGTGTCCTGCCGGCGCAGCGTGCCGATCTCAACCGGCGAGGGGCGGCCCTCGGCCAGGGCGGCGAGCACCACCTTGCGCTGGTCGACCAGCGGGCCTTCGAAATTGACCTTGGCCCTCCCGACCGCCTCGCGGATGGAGTCCGGCGTGTCGGGTCGGGCGGCCGATTCCTTAACGAGGGCCCAGGCCTGCACGGTGCGGCCGTCGGCCTCCGCCACCGCCTGCGCGTCGGCCGGCGTCCAGGCTTGGCCGGTGGCGACGGCGGTCTGGATGCGCAGCGCCATGCCGCCGGCATTCAGGCGGGTGTTCCAGGCGGCGCGCTTGATGCCCAGCAGATGATCGACCACCGGATCGGCCAGCTTCAGCGAGCCGTCGAGCAGGTCGGTGGCGGCGGTCAGCGCGTCGAGATAGGCCACGGGCGCCGTCGCCCAGGCCGCCACCACCGCCGGATCGCGCGCGGCCTTTCGCTGGCGCACCGCGCCGTCGGCCTGCCGGCGCAGGGCGGCCAGCGTGTCGTGGGTGGCGCGCAGCTTGTCGGCCGCGGACGGCAGGCCGGGCAGGTCGAGAGTGGCGAGTTTTGCGGCGATGGCGGCATAGGCGGCCTCCGCCACCGCGCGGTTGGCGGCGATGTCGCGCAGCTCGGCATCGCCGGCCGGCTCCTCCGCCCCCAGCGCCGGGCCGACCAGACCGCGCTCCAGACGGATCGCCAGAAGCGTGCGCAGCAGGTCGCGGCTGGTCTCGCTGAGCGTGGCGACGCGGTGGGCGTTGCGGGTGCGGTCCACGACGTCGACCAGCGTGTAACTGCTGGTGGCGATCAGCAGCAGGCCCAGCGCGGCGACGACAAGTCCAAGGGTGGCGCGGATCGACAGCCGCGAGAGGAGCGTGATCATGGTCGATTCCTGTTTGTGCGAAGAGTTCGAGCCGTGGCGGAACGGGCGCTGTTTGGAAGCGGGACGGGATCTGAGCCAAAGACATTGATGGAAACCGAATCGTCCTTACGGCTCAGCCCCTATTGACAGCGGTCGGCATGGTCCGCGACGGCATCTCCCCGGCGTTGATATATTAATATGCTAAAGCCGTGTGATTTGAGAATGCAGATAAATTCGAAGCATGGATCAAAATGCCGCACAAAAACTGCGGAAGTGTTTGGTCGGATTTTAAAATAAAAATAGAGGAAACGACACGCCTCGGCGGAAGCACAGCTTTATGTTGACGAGGCGGGGCTTCCGCACGCTCTCAGAAATGCCCGCCCCTGCCGCTGAAACCACCGCCCGGCCCTCCATCGGGACCGCTGCCCGGCCCGCCGCCAACGCCGCCGCCGAATCCACCACGGGGGCCGCTGTGCGGGGAACCGCCGCCACCTGGAACACTGCCTTGGGCACCGGCCGGAGCACCGCCCCGTCCCCGGCCGGGACCACCGAACGTACCGCCCGGACCGGGAGGGCCGCCATTGGGGCCGGGGGGCGGTGCCGCTCCGGGACGGGAGCGCATGCTGTCGACCGGACCATCCGGCCCCTCCATGCCTGGCCCCTCCGGTCCCGGCATACCGTCGGAGCGCATGCCCTCGGGCCGCATGCCTGTGCCCAGACCAGCGGCGCGGTCGGCGGGATCGGTGCCGGGCAGCGACCGGCCGCCCAGATGCGGCGCGCCGAAGGCCCGTCCGCCGCCGATCCCGCCGCCGGTGGTGACCACGGTGTCGATCACCACCCGTGCCGGCGCGGCGATGCCGTTCGCCCGGTCGATGCGTGGTCCGCCCGGCGCGACGGTCTGGCCGGAGCCGTCCACATAGGTTTCGACCGAAAGCGCGCCGACCGTGGCGCCGAAGGGGTTGAAGGGATCGGGTTCCACCGTCATCGCCGCACTGCCATCCGCTTTTCCGGCGGCGGCGCCGGTGACTCGCACCATGCCGCCGACCTCCGGCAAGGCGCCGTCCAGTCCCCGGCCGCGGGACAGCGTCAGGCCGGCGACGGTCAGCGTCTTCGACGTGACGGCGTCGAGCCGGCCGCGCAGAACCCAGCCGCGCGCCGATTCCCAGGGATCGACACGGCTGGCATCGATCACGCCATCCGGCCGGCGCAGGCCGGAAACGGCGACCCAGCGTCCGGGCGTGAGCGCGGTGGTGCCCTCGGCCTCGGCGAGGTCGATGCGCTGGCCCAGCACCAGCGCGCCGCCGGCCGTCGCCCGTTCCACCGGGCCGGCGACGGCGAAGCGCACGTCCAGCGTTTGCGCGGTCAGGCCGGTCGGCCCGCCGGGGGCGGTGGTCATGGCGACGGTCTGGCCGATGCGGACATCGCCGGGCTGCGCCGGGCGGCCTTCGATCCGCACGGCGGTGGTCGGCGGCAGATCCACCCGCAGGCCGTTGACCCAGACGCTGCCGAACGCGGTGATCGTGCCGACAATGCCCGTGCCGCCGATGCCGCGGTCGGCGACGGACACGCCGGTGCCTCCGATGCCGCGGTCCGCCAGCCTGTCGTCACGAGTGGGACCACAGCCGGCCGCCAGCAGCAGCGTCAGCAGCAGGGTGCGGGCGAGGGGCTTGCGGGTCACGATGCGCCCGCTCCCCCGCCGGAGCCGGCAACTTGCGGCGCAGGAACGGACGCCTCGTCCTCGTCATAGAGATAGAGGCCGGCGGTGAAGCGGTGGCTCGCATCCTCGCGGCCGGCATCGCCGTCGGCGAGGTCGGCGGCCATGCGGTTCAGCTCGACCAGCATCGCCATGCCCAGCCGGTCGGCCTCGCGGCGCAGGGCGGCGATGGAGTCGGGGCTGAGGCGGTCATAGGCCAGCGCCCGCTCCAGGAAAGGCGGGGTGCCGCCGGCCAGATTATGCCCGGACGCCGCCAGATGGTCGGCGAGGTTGCGGCCGTAATAATAGGCGAGCTTGTCGAGGTCGCCGCGCGGCACATGCGCCGCCTCGGCAAGGTCGAGCAGGCCGTCGGGCCGTTCCATCACCAGCCCGGCATGCAGAAGCTCGTCCAGCAGGGCGCGCGGGCGGATGTCCTTGCTGATGCCGGTCACCAGCGTCTCGAAGCTGGGCTCGCCATCCGCAGCGGAAGCGCGGGGCAGGGCGCGCGGGCGGCCGTCGGCATCAAGGAAGCCGGTATCGGTCAACCAGCGGCTCAACACCTGCGACCCCAGCGACGGCGCGGCGGCGGCGGCAGACTCCGCGGCCGGCGGCGCGCTGCGGATCACGCTGACGTCCTTGCGGTGGACGCCGGTCAGCAGCGTGATGCGGCTGTCGGTCATCGGCTTTCCGGGCAGCGCGAAGCCACGCTCGGCCACCTCGACATACACCGACTTCAGCAGGGTCGCCAGCATCGGCCAGGAAATGCCGAAGCCGATCAGCGTCCGCACCAGCGGGACCAGCACCCGGCGCACCGCCGACAGCAGCGCCGGAGGCGGCGCCGCCCCGGTGATGCCCGCCTCGCTGGGGCGGTCTGGCTGGGGGCTGCGGGTGGGCACGCGCCTGACACTCCGGCGGTTGGGGCGGTCTCTGTGGCCGGTGTGACAATAGCGCGGCGCGGCCGAAAGGGAATCACCTTTTCGCTTGATGTGGGAAATTTTCCCACGCATGATGCCGCACATGCGACGGCCGCCGTCGCTGCGCATTTCCACGAGGACCACCAGGGTCCCCCAAGTTTTCCCCAAGGTCAGGAGCGGCCGTCCGGCCGTAGCCCGCATGAGCCTGTCATCGATTGATCAGCCTGCTTGCCCGCCCGCCCGCGGGGACGCTCCCAACCCTGTCAGGGCGCATGGAAAACGGAACCCGTCTTCGGTCCTTCCCTTTCGAACGCGAGCGTCCGACATGGCGTCGTCCATCGCCCGTTACGCGGCCATCAGCCGGTCGGCATTGATCCGCAGCGTCCTGTTCGGGGCGGCGGCAAACCTGCTGGTGGCCGGCACCGCGCTCTATGCCCCGCCGCTGCAGGACGCCCTGTGGGTGGGGGCCGACGACGGCAGCCTGCTTCTGCTGGTCGCCGTCGCGCTGGGGTTGTTCGCCCTGCATGCGCTGCTGGACTTCGGCCAGTCGCGCGAGCTGGCGCGGCTGCTGCCGCCCGGTGTTGTGCCCGGTGCATCGGCCGGATGGCTGGAGCGCCTGTGGGTGTTGGAGGCGGCCTGGGCGCCGGTGCAATTGGCGGTGCTGGCGCTGCTGAACCCGCTGATGGGGGCGATGGCATTGGCCGGGATCGCGGCGTTGGCGGCGATGATCGCGGTGGGCGCCAGCGGTCCGGCGGGCACCATCGGCGGGCGGTCGCAGCTCGCCCGGCTGGCCGGCACCGACAGCTTCGGCTGCACCGACGGATTCCTTGCCGGGCTGGGCTTCTGCGAGACGGTCTATCGGGTGCTGATCGTCGGGATGGGGGCGGCGCTGCTGGTGCGTGGCGATCTGGAGCCGGGACTGTTCGTCGCCGCCTCGCTGATCGGCATCGCCGCGATGCGCTCCGCCGCCCGTGGCGCCGCCCGCTGGCATGGCGGACGCCAGGCGGCTGTGATGCTGAGCGTCGGGCAGGTGTGATGGTTGTTCGATAACGCGCGGAAAAGCCGGCGCGCCCAGCGATGGGCGGCCGGCTTTTCCGTTTCAGAAATTCAAAGCCCCGGCCATGCCTCCGCGACCAGACGGCGGACTTCGTCGGCGCTGTCGGTGCCGAGTGCGGCCTCGGCGACGCGGCGGCAATCCTCCATGCGCAGGGTGCGGATGAAGGCCTTCAGGTCGGCGATCACCGCCGGGGTTGCCGACAGCTCCGTCACGCCAAGCCCGATCAGCAGCGGCGCCGCCATCGGGTCGGAGGCGGAGCCGCCGCACACCGCGACCACGCGGTCGTGGGTCTTCGCCCCCATCACCGCAAGGCGGATCAGCCGCAGCACGCCCGGATGCAGCGCGTCGAGCTGGGCCGCCACATGCGGGTTGCCGCGGTCCATCGCCAGCACATACTGGGTCAGGTCATTGGTGCCGATCGACAGGAAATCCGCCACCGCGCCGATGCGGTCGGCGATCAGGGCGGCGGCCGGCACCTCGATCATCGCGCCCAGCTCGATCGGATCGGCGCGGCCGAGCTTGGCCCGCTCCTCGTCCACCATCGTCCGCACCGCCAGGAGTTCGGACGGCGAGGCGATCATCGGCACCATGATGCGGCTGATGCCGGCCGGCTTGACGCGCAGGATGGCGCGGATCTGCGCGCGCAGAAGCTCCGGCTCGCGCAGGCCGACGCGGACGCCGCG
The DNA here is from genome assembly GCA_966212305.1 of uncultured Azospirillum sp. Taxonomy (GTDB): domain Bacteria; phylum Pseudomonadota; class Alphaproteobacteria; order Azospirillales; family Azospirillaceae; genus Azospirillum. The sequence goes on along the minus strand of CBIHQY010000003.1, from coordinate 203,670 downwards.
CAGGCCCAGCACCGGGTTCTCCTCCTTGGGCAGCGGCAGGTAGGACAGCGGCTTGTCGCCACCGACGTCCAGCGTGCGGATCACCAGCGGCCGGCCTTCCAGCGCGTCGGCGATCTGCTGGTACTGCTGGTATTGCTCATCCTCCGTCGGGGCGGACTGGCGTTCCAGGAACAGGAATTCGGTGCGCAGCAGGCCGCAGCCCTCCGCCCCCTCCACCACGGCGCCGGGGGCGTCGCTGACCCGGCCGAGATTGGCGAACACCTCGATCCGGGTGCCGTCGGCCATGCGGCAGTCCTCGCGGGAGGTGCGGCGGTTCTCCTCGCGGCGGGCGGCACGGGCGGCGACGGCGGTCCGGGTGGTCGCCAGCATGTCCTCCGGCGGGAAGACCAGCAGTTCGCCGCGGTTGCCGTCGAGCACCACGGGGGCGCCGTCCGGCACCCGCTCCGCCTGCCGGCCCAGCGCCACCACGGTCGGCACGCCCAGAGCGGCGGCCAGGATGACGGCGTGCGAGGTCGGGCCGCCATGCGCCATGCCGATGCCGGCCAGCCGCCCGGCCGGAACCCCGGCAAGGTCGGAGGGGAGGATCTCGTCGGCCAGCACGATGCTGCCGGCCGGCAGGTCCGCCAGACCGACCGGCGACTCCTTGCCCGACAGGGCGGTCAGCACCTGCTGTTCCAGGTCGCGCAGGTCGGCGGCGCGTTCGGCCATGCGGGGATCGGCGAGACCGGCCAGCGCGTCGGCCTGCATCTGCGCCGTGCGCTGCCACGCCCATTCCGCACTCTTGCCGGCACGGATGTCGGCGAGGGCGGCGTCGAGCAGTTCGGGGTCGTCCAGAATCTCGCGGTGGGCCTGGAAGATGGCGGCGTGGTCCGGCATGCGCTGCGCCGACTGGATCAGGCCGGCGACCACGCGGTCGAGCGCCTGCCGCAGCCTCGGCTCCTCGACTTGCCGGCCGGCGCCCTGTTCGACCACGCGAACGCTGCGGCGGAAACGGCGGACGGCGGTGCCGACCGCCTGTCCCGGCACGGCGATGGTGCCCTTCAACAGCGCCTCCTCGCCGGGAGCGAAGGGCGGGCCGATGTCTTCCTCGGCGGCCGGCGGGGCCGGGGTGGCGGCGGGAGTCGCTGCGGCCGGAGCGGCGGCGCCCTTGACGACGGGATCGCCAAGGCCGCTGTCGATCAGGCCGGCGATGCTCTCCACCACGCCCTGTGCGCCGGGGCCGGTCGCACGGATGGTCAGTCGGTCGCCCAGCACGGTGCCGAGCCCCATCAGCGCGACGACGCTCTTGGCGTTGGCGCTGCGGTCGCGGCAGAGGATGGTGACGGTGCCGGGGTGCGCCTTGGCGGCGGCGACCAGCGCCGCGGCGGGACGGGCATGCAGGCCGTGGGCGATGCGTAGCGCCACCGTGTGCTCCGCCGTCTCGCCCGAGTCGGCCGGGGCGGCGGTCGGGATGGGCGCGGCATCGGCGCCGCTGCCGCCATGGACGGTCATCGCCGCGTCGCCGGCGGCGATCTCGCGGTTCACCGACTGGCCGTCGACGGTGTAGCCGTCATTGACCACGACCATCATGCTGACCAGGCTCTGCGCCCGGCTTCCCACCAGATCCATGTCGAAGCTGATGAGGCGGTCGCCGGTCTTCACCGATTGCCCGTCCTGGACATGGGCGGTGAAGCCCTCGCCGTTCAGGCCGACAGTGTCGACGCCCAGATGCAGCAGCACCTCCGCCCCGCCGGCAGTGCGGACGGTGCAGGCGTGGCGCGCGCGGTGGATCGACAGCACGACGCCGTCGCAGGGGCTGCGCAACTCGTTCACTGTCGGGTCGATGGCCATGCCGGTTCCGACCAGCCCCTGGGCGAAGGCGGGGTCGGGCACTTCGGTCAGCGGCATGGCCCATCCGGCCAGCGGGGCTGCAAGCGTGATCGAGGTCATGATGGTTCGGTCCTCTTTTTTACCGCTTCGACCGGCGTGGGTATCGCCTGAGGGAGGCGTCTCCTGTCGGACTCCGTCTGTGCGCAGACGCCGCATGGCCCAAGCGCAATTCTGATTATATGTTATCGAAAGATACTGTCCGGGGAAGGCGGAAGCCTGCGGCCAATCCGCGCCCCAGCCGACGCATCGGGGATAAGCCGCAAGCTTGCCCGACACACTATGTCGCCTATGTGATGAAACCGGAACATGGGTCAGGTTGTATTCCCATCCTGAGCTGACCCATCCTGAGTCGATGAAGTCGCCGCCGCCGGACAATTTGCGGGAGAGCCGCCATGGCATTGAACCCCTTTGCGTTTCTACAGAAAATCGGCAAGTCGCTGATGCTGCCGGTGGCGGTTCTGCCCGTCGCCGGTCTGCTGCTGGGCATCGGTGCGGCGAACTTCGAATGGATGCCGACGCTGCTGTCGATGCTGATGAAGAATTCGGGCGACGTGATCTTCGGCAACCTGCCGCTGATCTTCGCCATCGGCGTGGCGTTGGGATATACCGAGAATGACGGCGTATCGGCCATCGCCGCCACCATCGGCTATATCGTGATGCTCGCCACGCTCGGCGTGATGACCGGGGTCTGGGGCATGGAGCCGAAGACCATCATGGGCATCAAGTCGATGGAAACCGGCGTGTTCGGCGGCATCCTGGCCGGCGGGCTGGCGGCGGCGATGTTCAACCGCTTCTACAAGATCGCGCTGCCGGCCTATCTCGGATTCTTCGGCGGCAAGCGTTTCGTGCCGATCATCACGGCGCTGGCCGCCATCGTGCTGGGCATCGTGCTGTCGGTGGTCTGGCCGCCGGTGCAGGAGGGCATCAACAGCTTCTCGCGCTGGGCGGCGGTGAACGACCCGCGGATGGCCGCGACCATCTACGGCTTCGTCGAACGGCTGCTGATCCCCTTCGGCCTGCACCATATCTGGAACGTGCCCTTCTTCTTCGAGATCGGATCCTTCCAGACCGCCGCCGGCCAGATCGTGCATGGCGACATCAATCGCTATTTCGCCGGCGACCCCACCGCCGGCATCCTGTCCGGCGCCTTCCTGTTCAAGATGTTCGGCCTGCCGGCCGCGGCCATCGCCATGTGGCATGCCGCCAAGCCGGAGAACCGGGTGCGCGTCGGCGGCATCATGATCTCCGCCGCGCTGACCTCCTTCCTGACCGGCATCACCGAGCCGATCGAGTTCAGCTTCCTGTTCCTGGCACCGATTCTGTACCTGATCCATGCGGTGCTGGCGGCGACCTCGCAGTTCATCATGAACTCGCTGGGCGCCCATATGGGCTTCACATTCTCGCAGGGCGGCATCGACTTCGTGCTGTTCAACGTGCTCAGCCCCTATTCGCAGAAATGGTGGCTGGTGCTGATCCTGGGGCCGGTCTATGCGGCGATCTACTACGTCGTGTTCCGCTACACCATCCAGGCGCTGAACCTGAAGACCCCCGGCCGCGAGGATGCGACGGAGGAGGGCGCTGCCAGTGCCGCCACCGGCAGCGAGCGGGCGCGCGACCTCGTGCTGGCCTTCGGCGGGCGGGGCAACATCAGCAACCTGGACGCCTGTATCACCCGCCTGCGCGTGGTGGTGAAGGATCCGGGGCGCGTTGACGAGGGCAAGCTGCGCGGCATGGGCGCGTCGGGCGTGCTGCGGGTGCGCGACAGCGTGCAGGCGGTGTTCGGCACCCTGTCGGAGAATCTGAAGACGGAGATGCAGGAGTATCTGCACTCCGCCGGTTCGGAAGCCGATGGGCCGGCCGCCGTGGCGGCGCCGGTCGCGGTGGCGCCCGTTTCCGCCACGGCCGCAACACCCGTGCCGACCGACCGCGCCGCCCGCATCGCCGAGGCGCTGGGCGGAACAGGCAACATCAAGACGCTGGCGGCCTTCGCCACCACCCGCCTGCGGGTCGAGCTGAGCGATGCCGGCAAGGCGAATGCCGAGGCGCTGAAGCGGGCCGGCGTGCGTGCGGTGATGGGGCTGGGGGCCAACGGCATCGACCTGATCGTCGGCAACGACGCCGACGCTCTGGCCGGCGCGATGACCGGCATGCTGCCGGGCGGACGGCGCGCAGCCGAATAGCGGTCCCCTTGTCTGGTATTTGAGTGGTTCCATCGGGCGGCGCGACCTTATCCGGGTCGCGCCGCGTTTCTTTTCCATGGCGCGGTTTTGGTCGTGATGCGATTCCACCAATGGACGCTGGCCTCCGGCGCAAGAAGGTCTTACATTGGTATCTATATCAGCCAATCGCGAGCGCCGCCATGACCGTTTCGGGCGATCCAGATTTCAAGCCGTCCCGCCCCACTCCCTTGATGGCGGTCGAGGCGGCGGAGGCACCCGCCGCGGTGGCTCGGCAGATCGCGCGTTGCGGCGCCGGCTTCGCCGAACTGGGCGAGCGCCTGCGCCGCGAGCCGCCGCGCTTCGTCGTCACCTGCGCCCGCGGCAGCTCCGACCATGCCTCGGCCTACGGCAAATACCTGATCGAGACGCGGATCGGCCGGGCGGTGGCCTCCATCGGGCCATCCATCGCCTCGGTCTATGGTGGGCATCTGAGCCTGGAGGGGGCGCTGTTCGTCGCCGTGTCGCAGTCGGGGCGCAGCCCGGATTTGCTGCGGCTGGTGGAGGCGGCGAAGGCCGGCGGGGCGCTGGTGGTGGGCTTCGTCAATGCGGAGGACTCGCCGTTGGCGGAGATGTGCGACCATTTCCTGCCGCTGGCGGCCGGGCCGGAGCGCAGCGTCGCCGCGACGAAATCCTGCATCGCCTCGTTGGCCGCCTATCTGCAACTGGTGGCGCATTGGCAGGACGATCCGGCGTTGAAGGCGACGCTGGCGGCTTTGCCCGACACGTTGGAGGCGGCCCAGGCGCTGGACTGGAAACCGGCGCTGATGCCGCTCGCCACCGCACAGAACCTCTATGTGCTGGGGCGCGGCGTGGGATTCGGGGCGGCGCTGGAGATGGCGCTGAAATTCAAGGAGACCTGCCGCCTGCATGCCGAGGCGTTCAGCGCGGCGGAGGTCGTGCATGGCCCGCTGGCGCTGGTCGGCCCCGGTTTCCCGGTGCTGGCGCTGACCCAGGCCGACGCGGCGGAACCCCACACCCGCGCGGTGGTTGAACGCATCGTCGGGCTGGGCGCCGCCGTCGCCACCACCGAAGCCGGGCTTGCCGGAACCACACTGCTGCCCAGCCTGCCGGGGGTCGCGCCGGAGGCCGCACCGCTGGCGGCGTTGCAGAGCTTCTACGGCGCGGTCTATGAACTGGCGCTGGCCCGCGGCATCGACCCCGACAGCCCGCCCAACCTTGCCAAAGTGACGAAGACGGTCTGATGCGACAGCTCCTGACAGGCGCCCGGATTTTCACGGGCGAGACCATCCTCGACGGCCGCAGCCTGCTGGTCGCCGATGGCCGCATCCTCGACATCGTCGCCCCCGGCCGCACCCCGCCGGAGGTCGACCGGACGGTGGCGCTGGAGGCGGGCGACCTGCTGGCCCCCGGCTTTCTCGACATCCAGGTCAATGGCGGCGGCGGCGTGCTGTTCAACGAGCGGCCGACGGCGGAGGGGGCGCTGGCCATCGCCGCGGCGCACCGGCGCTTCGGCACCACCGGGCTGCTGCCGACGATCATCACCGACACTCCCGACTGCCACCGCGCCGCCGCCGAGGCCGCGGTGAAAGCGGTGGCGCAGCCCGGCAGCGGTGTGCTGGGCATCCATTTCGAAGGGCCGTTCATCAGTCCGCAGCGGGTCGGCGCCCATGACCCGCGCTTCGTCCGCGCGCCGGACGAGGGCGATCTGGACTTCATCGGCGGGTTGCCAGGGCGGATGCCAGGCGGGCGGGTGCTGCTGACGCTGGCGCCGGAATGCGTGGAGGACCCGGCGCTGTCTCGGCTGATGGCCGCCGGAGTGATCCTGTCGGTCGGCCACACCATGGCGAGCGCCGAGCGGGTGGTTGAGGCCTTCGACCTCGGCGTGCGCGGGGTGACGCATCTTTACAACGCGATGCCCGGCATCGCCAACCGCCAGCCGGGTCCGGCCGGCGCGGCGCTGGGTGACGGGCGGCCCTGGTGCGGGCTGATCGCCGACGGGCACCATGTCCACCCGCTGATGATGCGCGCGGCGCTGGCCGCCCGGCCGCGCGGGCGGATGATGCTGGTGACCGACGCCATGCCGCCGACCGGCACCGACGCGGATCGCTTTGAGTTGAACGGGCGGACGATCTACCGGCGCGACGGGCGGCTGGTGCTGGCCGACGGGACGCTGGCCGGAGCGGATCTCGACATGGCGACGGCGGTGCGCAATGCCGGGACGCTGATCGGGCTGCCGCTGGAGGAATCGCTGCGCATGGCCTCGCTCTATCCGGCGGAGTTTTTGGGGATGGCGGATGAACGCGGACGGATCGCGCCGGGCTGGCGGGCCGATCTGGTGCTGCTGCGGCCGGATTTGACGGTGAAGGGTACCTGGGTGGAGGGGGAGTGGCGGGGGGCTTAGAGTGGGCAGGTCTCGGCTGCCGATACCCCCACCCTAACCCTCCCCCGCCCAGCGGGGGAGGCTAGGTGGGGATCTAACCTCGCAAGGATCAGCCCCCCACCGCCACGATCTCCAGCCCATCCTCCTCCACCCGCACCCGCAGGGCCGTCAGGTCGGGCAGGCACAGGTCGCCGTCCAGCTTCTCGGCCGGCAGAGTCGTGGTCAATGCGATCACCATGGCACCGGCGGAACGGCCGGCCTCCAGACCCGCCGGGGCGTCCTCGAACACCACGGTCTCGCGCGGGTCGAAGCCGAGCTTTTCCGCGGCGGTGCGGTAGCCTTCGGGGTGGGGCTTGCCGTGGGTGACCATGTCGGCGCCGATCAGCAGGTCGGGCAGGGGCAGGCCGGCCTGGGCGATGCGCTTCCTCGCCATGTCCTGCGGGGCCGAGGTCACCACCGCCCAGCGGTGGCGCGGCAGCGACTGCAGAATCTCCAGCGCGCCGGGGACGGCGCGCACCCCCTCGGTGTCGTTGGTGTAGCACTCCTCCACCAGCCGCACCTCTTCCTCGATGTCGGCGCCGGCGGGGGCGAAGCGGCGGACGGTCTCAATGCTGCGGACGCCGTGGCAGACGGCCAGGATGGCATCGGGATCCAGATCGTGCCGGGCGGCCCAGCCGCGCCAGGAGCGCTCCACGGGGCCCGTGGTGTCGATCAGGGTGCCGTCCATGTCGAACAGGATGGCGCGGACACGGAACGGGGTATCAAGGGCAGGCTTCATCGCGCGCTCTCGTCAGGATTTTCTTGCATGGGACGGATTGGTCCGGCGGGATCAGACCAGCGACAGCTCCACGACGAAGTCATAGGCGTCGCCGCGGTAGTGGGAACGGACGAACTCCAGCGGGGTTCCGTTCTCCAGGAAGGTGCGGCGTTCAATGTAGAGGGCGGGGGCACCGTCCGGAACCCCCAGAAGCGTCGCCTGATCCGTCGGCAGGCGAATGGCAGACAAGCGTTGCAGCGCCCGGAAGGGCGGATGGCCGCGTCCGCGCAAGGTCTCGTACAAGGATCCCCGCACCAGATCGGGGTCGGGCAGAAAGCTGGTCGGCAGGGTGCTGAGTTCGATGGCGAGCGGGGTGCCGTCGGCCAGCCGCAGCCGGTGCAGCCGCACCACCTCCGCCCCTGGCCGCAGTCCCAGCGCCATCGCCTCTTCCGGCGTCGCGGTGGCGACGGAGCGGCTGAGCCAGCGTGACTCCGGCTTCAGCCCGCGCCCGCCGATATCCTCGGTGAAGCTGGTCAGGGCGGACAGCCGCTGTTCCACATGCGGGCTGCGGTTGATGAAGGTGCCGGCGCCCTGGCGCTGGTGCAGCAGCCCCTCGGCGATCAGTTCGCGGAGCGCCTTGCGCACGGTGACGCGCGACACGCCGAAGATTTCCGCCAGCTCCCGTTCGCCGGGCAGGGCGTCCTGGTCGGTCAGCCGGCCTTCGACGATCAGCGTCCGCAGATGCCGCGCCAACTGAAGATAGAGCGGCAGGGGCAGCGCATCCGACAGGGCGGCGGGGTCGAACGGGGCCGCGGGGGCGGCGGTGGACATCGGCAACCACTCCAGTGCTCCGGGACCGGCATGATACCACTGAAAGGCCTTTGGGCAACAGGCCCGGACGGCGACCGGCGCCGCCGCGCACGATTGTGACCAGTTTCAGGTTGCGGAATGTCCGAATTTTGGTATTCTGCACATATAGTCCAATCTAATACCACCAACCTCCGGGGCCATGCGCCGGAGCGGCAGCGGAGCCGGGTGAATGGCAGGCGGCACCGAGGATGCGGCGAACCGGTACAGCCGGCTGGACGTGTGGCCGGCCGCCGAACTGATGACCGCGCTTTGGGAAGGGCAGGCGCGGGCGCTGGCATCCTGCGTTCCGGCATTGCCCGCGGTCGCCGCCGCCGTGGAGGCCGCGGCCGGGCGTCTGTCCGGCGGACAGGGTCGGCTGGTCTATGCCGGGGCGGGGTCGTCGGCGATGGTGGCGGCGCTCGACGGGCTGGATCTGGGGCCGACCTTCGATTGGCCGCCGGAGCGGCTGGTGCTGCTGATCGCCGGGGGTCTCGACCTGTCGCGCGGGCTGGCCGGGGCGGCGGAGGATGACGAGGCGGCCGGACGGGCCGAGGCCGGGCGGGCGGGGATCTCCGCCGCCGACGTGGTGGTCGGGTTGTCGGCCAGCGGGGCCAGCGCCTACACCGTCGGCGTCCTGCGCGCCGCGCGGGAGGCGGGGGCGCTGACCATGGGCATCGCCAGCAGCGCCGGATCGCCCCTGCTGGAGGCGGTGGAACATCCGGTGCTGACCGCGACGGGGGCGGAGGTGATCGCCGGTTCCACCCGGCTCGGCGCCGGCACCGCGCAGAAGGTGGTGCTGAACCTGTTTTCGACCGGCGTCATGACGGCGCTCGGCACAGTCTACGACAACCTGATGATCAATGTCCGGCCGGAGAACGCCAAGCTCCGCCGCCGCTGCACCGCCATGGTCGCCCGCATTGCCGGCGTCGACGAGGCGGCGGCCGGTGCGGCGCTGGAACGGCATGGCGACGTGCGCCGCGCCGTGCTGGGGCTGGCCGGGCTGGACGGGGCCGACATCGACCGGCTGCTGACCGAGACCGGCGGCAACCTGCGCCGGGCGATGGAGCGGGCCAGGCTGACAACGCGAATATGACCAACACGACGGGTTCGGCACCCTGAGACCGGAGCCCGTTTCACTGGGAGACGTCCGAATGTCTGCTGATCGTTTGCCGGGCGACCGTTTCTCGGGCGTCCAGAGGCTGGGGCGGGCGCTGATGCTGCCGATCGCCGTACTGCCCATCGCCGGGCTGCTGCTGCGCATCGGCCAGCCCGACCTGCTGAACATCGCCTTCATCGCCGCGGCGGGCGACGCCGTCTTCTCCAACCTGGGCGTCCTGTTCGCCGTCGGCATCGCCATCGGCTTCGCGCGGGAGAACCATGGCGCCGCCGGTCTGGCCGGCGCGGTGGGCTATTTCGTGGCGGTGAAGGGCGCCGTGGTGCTGAGCGGCGTCGCGCCGGAGCTGGTGGCGAAGATGTCGAGCCGCATCAGCATTCCGGTCGGCATCCTGATCGGCATCATCGCCGGCCAGCTCTACAACAAATACAAGGACATCAGGCTGCCGGACTATCTCGCCTTCTTCGGCGGGCGGCGCTTCGTGCCCATCGTCACCGGGCTGGCGGCGCTGGGGATCGCGCTGGTCTTCGGTTATGGCTGGCCCATCGTCGATTCCGGATTGACCGCGCTGACCACCGGCGTGCTGGGTCTGGGCGAGTTCGGCCTGTTCCTCTACGGCGTGCTGAACCGCATCCTGATCATCACCGGCCTGCACCACATCATCAACAACATCGCGTGGTTCCTGCTGGGCGATTACCAGGGCGTCACCGGCGACCTGAACCGCTTCTTCAAGGGCGATCCGACGGCCGGCGCCTTCATGGCCGGATTCTTCCCGGTAATGATGTTCGGCCTGCCCGCCGCCTGCCTCGCCATGTATCACACCGCCAAGCCGGAGAACCGCGCGGCGGTCGGCGGCGTGCTGCTGTCGATGGCGCTGACCGCCTTCCTGACCGGCGTGACGGAGCCGGTGGAATTCGCCTTCATGTTCCTGGCGCCGGTGCTCTTCGCCGTCCATGCCGTGCTGACCGGCCTGTCGATGGTGCTGATGGACCTGCTGAACGTGAAGCTGGGCTTCGGCTTCTCGGCCGGCCTGTTCGACTATGTGCTGAATTACGGCAAGGCGACCAACCCGATCCTGCTTCTGCCGGTGGGGGCGGTGTACTTCGCCGTCTATTACGGGCTGTTCCGCTTCGTCATCCAGCGCTTTGATTTGAAGACGCTGGGCCGCGACGACGTCGCCATTCCGGCCGGTCAGGCGCCGGCAGCCGAGGGCGTCCGCCCCGCCGCTGCCGCGCCTGTGGCGGTGACCAGCGATCGGGCCGGTGCCTATGTCGCCGCATTGGGCGGGGCGGGCAACCTGCGCTCGGTGGAGGCCTGCACCACCCGCCTGCGCCTGAGCGTCGCCGATGCCGGCCGTGTCGACGAGGCGGCATTGAAGCGGATCGGTGCGCGCGGCGTGGTGAAGCCGTCGGCCAACTCGGTCCAGGTCATCGTCGGGCCGATCGCCGACCAACTGGCCGGCGAAATCCAGGATTCGCTGAAGGCATCGGCCGGCATGCGGGTGTGATCGGCGGGGCGGGGCCGGTTCGCATCATCGCTATCGCCAACCCGGCGGCGATGTGGCACATGCCTTTGCGCGCCCCATTCGATCATCCGCCAGGAGCCTGCCATGACCGTGCCGCCCGCCTCCCGCACTTCCGCTGCCGACCGGCTGGAGGCGGCGCTCTCCCGGATCGCCGACCCGGAACGGCAAGGCGCCCTGGTCTTCACGGACGTCTTTGCCGAGGAGGCGCGCGCCGCCGCCATGGCCAGCGACCGTCGGGCGGCGGCCGGCCGGTCGCTGGGGCCGCTCGACGGACGGATCGTTTCGGTGAAGGCTCTGTTCGACGTGGCGGGCGAGGTTACGGCGGCCGGGTCCGCCATCCTGCGCGGCCGGCCGGCCGCCGGGCGCGATGCCCGTGCGGTGGCCCGGCTGCGCGCGGCCGGCGCGGTGATCGTCGGCCGGGCCCACATGACGGAATTCGCCTTCTCCGCCGTCGGCATCAATCCCCATTACGGCAATCCCGGCAATCCCCGTGACCGCTCGCGGGTGCCGGGCGGATCCTCCTCCGGCGCGGTGATCTCGGTGGTTGACGGCATGGCGGAGATCGCGCTGGGCAGCGACACCGGCGGATCGCTACGCATCCCGGCGGCGCTGTCCGGCGCCGTCGGCTTCAAGCCGTCCGCCGGGCGCCTGCCGGCCGAGGGGGCGTTTCCGCTGTCGCCGACGCTGGACGTCATCGGGCCGGTTGCCGCCACCGTCGCCGATGCGGCCTTGCTCGACAGTGTGCTTTCCGACGGCGATCCGGCGCAGTCGGCGGCGCTGCCGGTTGCCGGGCAGTCCTTCCTGGTGCCGCGTGGGCGGCTGTTCGACGGCGTCGAACCCGCCGTCGCCGCGGCGTTCGAGGCGGCGCTGGACCGGCTGCGCGCCGCCGGGGCGCATATCGCGGACGGATCCATCGAGGAGGAATTGGACGCGCTGGCGGAATTGGACCGCATCGGCGTCTTCACCGCCATCGAGCTTGCGGCGACGCTGGCCGATCTCGGCATCACGGCGCTTGACGGCATCGATCCGAAGACCCGCGCGCGGATCGAGGCCGGCGGCAAGGCGCCCGCTGCCGACTATGTCCGCATGCAGCGCCGTCGCGCCGACCTGATCCGGCTGATGGACGACCGGCTGACCCGCCATCCGGTCCTGCTGCTGCCGACCGTACCGATGACCGCGCCTCCCATTTCCGAGGTGCTGGAGGATGCGGCCTTCCACCGCGTCAATCTGGCGCTGCTGCGCAACACCCGCGTCGCCAACCTGCTCGACCTGCCGGCCATTTCCCTGCCGGTTCCTGTCGACGGGTTGCCGGTCGGGCTGATGGCGATGGGACGGCGCGGCAGCGACCGCAGCCTGCTGGGCATCGCCGCCGGGGTCGAAGCGGTGCTGCGGGGGTGATCCCCGAAGCACCGATGTGATCAAAGTGGGACCGGAAATTTCCCGCGCAGGAATCCCGGTCCCACACGTATCACTGGCGAGGACGTGTGTCGTTGCCGAAGAGTATGAAATAAAATTCATAAATAACCGCTTCATGACTCCCAAATGACCATTCATCGTCACAGGCGGTGGCAAAGAGTGGGTACAGGAAAGAATCCGGTTCATTTTGCGAAAACTCGCCGCCTATTGTCTCCGGGCGGTCCGATGACGACTGCAGACGAGAGCTGAGTGCCGTCGATGATGACGGCCGGGAGCCATCCGGTTGCGCCGAAAATATTGGTGCTGAAATTTCGGGTGGCAATCAGCTGAAATGCTTGGAGACTACTTATGGCTAACAACTTCGCCACTGATTCGCTCAAGTCCGTGATGTCCAAGGCTGCCACCGGCCCGACCTCATCCGACGCGACCTCCGACAGCGCAGTTGCCGAGTTCCGAGCCCACCAGCCTCTGCACCAGGACACCCAGGGCGACGCCTCCACCGGCACCGCCCAGCATGGCACGCCGACGCTGTCCGACAGCGCCATCGCCGAACTGAAGGCCGCCTATGTCGCGGTCGAACACGCCATTGCCGAGGCCAAGAGCGGCACGACCGGCGGCACGACCGACACGACGGGTACGGATAAGGCGACTACGGATACGTCAGTTACCGATAAGGCAGCCACGGATACGGCGGCGACCGAAAAGACGGCGACTGATAAGGCGACCACCGATGCGGCCAGCCATAAGACCGCCGACTCTTCGACGCACCAGCCGCCGGCCGATCCGCTGGTGAAGGTTCTGGCCGACGCCACCGGCGAAACCACCGCCACCGTTCAAGGCGTGCTGCAGCAGGTCCGCGCCGTGCTGCACCAGGAGCACCTGACCGACGCCTCCGGCCATAATTCGGGCCATGCCGGGACGACCGACACGACGGCCGACGCCAAGCCCTCCACCGGCACCTCCACCGCCACGGAAAACACCTCCACGGCGACGGACGACGCAAAGACCGGCAATGCCCCGCATTGGCACGACCGTATGATCGCTCAGCATGACGGCTCCGGCATCGCGGGCACAACGTATGCCGCCAGCGGTCATGGTGGGGCCGACGGCGGCAGCGCCCTCTGGCAACACTTCCTGAACCACTATGCCGCCGCCGACAGCGCGGTCACCGGCAATGCCGACGTGGTCGCAGCGGTCGACGGGTTCGCCGACACCGTCCAGTCGCTGCATCTCGACCACGGCCATGGACAGATGCATGGCACCGACGGCGCGCATCTCGACACAGCCGCCTGACCGGTCCTGCGCCCTCCCACCCGACGGGAGGGCGCAGCCCACTTTACGACAGCCCATATTTCCTGATCTTGTCGTGCAGGGTGGTCTTGGCGATCTGCAGTTCTTCCGCGGCGCGGGCGAGGCTGTGATTGGTGCGGCGCAGGGTGTCGGCGATGAGCGCGCGTTCGAAGGCCTCCACCGCTTCGGCCAATGGCCGGCCGGTGGCGGGGTGGGCGCTTGCGAAGGGCGGGAAGCCCTGTTCGATGCCCAACACGCAACGGTCGGCGACATTGTGCAGTTCGCGCACGTTGCCCGGCCAGTCATAGGCCATCAGGCGGCGCATGCGCTCGGCATCCGGGGGCGGGACCGGGCGGCCGTGGCGGGCGGCGGCCTGTAGCGTGAACTGTTCGAACAGCAGCGGGATGTCCTCGCGGCGGTCGCGCAGGGGCGGCAACGGCAGGTTGGCGACGTTCAGGCGGTAATAGAGGTCGGCGCGGAACCGCCCGCGGTCGGCCAGCTCGCGCAAATCCACCTTGGTCGCGGCAATAACCCGGCAATCGACGTGGACAGGGGTGTTGGAGCCCAGCCGCTCCAGCGTGCGTTCCTGAAGCACCCGCAGGAACTTGACCTGCACCGGCATCGGCATGCTCTCGATCTCGTCGAGGAACAGGGTGCCGCCATTGGCGTGCTCCACCTTGCCGATGCGGCGCTTGCCGGCCCCGGTGAAGGCGCCGGCCTCGTGGCCGAAGATCTCGCTGTCGATCAGGCTCTCCGGCAGGCCGCCGCAGTTGATGGCGACGAAGTTGCCGCTTCGGCGCGGGCCGGCATCGTGCAGGCAGCGGGCGGCGAGTTCCTTGCCGGAGCCGGTTTCGCCATGGATCAGCACGTCGGCGGCGGAGTTGGCCAACTCGCCGATCAGACGGCGCACCCGCTCCATCTGCGGCGATCCACCGACAAGCCGCGCCTCGATGCTGTCGCGGTTCAGCAGGCGGGCGCGCAGGTCGCGCACCTCCAGCGTCAGGCGGCGCTTGTCCAGGGCGCGGCGCACCACCTCGACCAGATAGTCGGGGGAGAAGGGCTTTTCGATGAAGTCGTGGGCGCCGAGCTTCATCGCCTGCACCGCCATCGCCACGTCGCCATGGCCGGTCATCAGCACCACCGGCAGGTCGGGGTCCGCGGCCAGCAACTCGGCCAGCAGCGCCATCCCGTCCATGCCCGGCAGGCGGATGTCGGTGACGACGATGCCGGGAAAGCCATCGGCCACCAGCCGGCGGGCCTTCTCCGCGCTGTCCACCGCCTGGGTCGGGATGTCTTCCAGCTCCAACGCCTGCTGGCAGCCGAGGCTGACATTCGGGTCGTCCTCGACGATGAGAACCTTCAGGGCGTTGGCGGCAGCGTCGGACATATGAGGTCTCCGGCCTGGACGGCGGTCGGGTCGATGGGCAGGGTGGCGGCGGGTAGATCGATGGTGAAGACCGCTCCTCCATCCGCGCCGTTCGCCCCGGTCAGGGAGCCGCCGAAGTCACGCACGATCCCGGCCGAGATGGCAAGCCCCAAGCCAAGCCCGCCGCTGCCCTCTTTTGCCCCGTCCTTCGCCGCCTCCTTGGTGGTGAAGAAGGGCTCGAACAGGCGGGGCAGCACGTCGGCGGACAGGCCGGGGCCGTTGTCGGCCACCTGGATGCGGACCCGGCCGTTCTCCGTCCGGGCGGTGAGCGTCAGCCTGCCGTCCTCGCGCCCGGCCAGCGCGTCCAGCCCGTTGGCGACCAGATTGACCAGCACCTGCTCCAGCCGGTTGGGGTCGCAGAGCGCCACGACCTCCTCCGGCACGTCGAGCTGCACGGCGACGCCGGAGCGCCGCAGCCGCTGGTCGAGCAGGAACAGCGCGTTGTCGATCGGCCGCCGCACCGTCACCGGGCGCGGGGCGCCGGAGGATTTGCGGACGAAGGATTTCAGCTGGCTGGTCAGGGCGCCCATGGCGTCCACCAGAGTGGCGATGCGCTCCAGATTGCCTTGCGCGGCGTCGAGATTGCCGCGCTGGAGGAACTTGACGCTGTTGCCGGACAGGGTGCGCAGGGCGGCCAGCGGCTGGTTCAGCTCGTGCGCCAGGCCGGCGGAGAGCTGTCCGATCACCGCCAGCTTGCCGGCATGCACAAGCTCGTCCTGGGCGGCGCGCAGGTTGCGGGTGCGCTCCTCCACCTTGCGTTCGAGGTCATGCAGATGGCGGCGGCGCTGCACCCACATCAGCAACAGGATGCCGAGGAAGGCGCTGCCGACGGCGGCAAGAGCGGCGCGGGTCCAGGCCATGCCGGTCACCTGCGCCACCGGCGACAACACGGTGATCGTCCAGCCGGTGCCGTGCAGCGGCGCGGTCTGAGCGAGGAAGCCGCCGGACACCGGGAAGACGGTTTCCTCCAGCTGCCCTTCGGCCGGGCGGGGGAGGCGAACCAGCTCGGCATCCTCGGCGATCCGGCTGACCGGCCTCAGGCCCAGCGGCGGCAGCGGGCGGGCATTGTATTGCAGGGTCTGGTCGAAATGGCGGCGCGTCGGCTCGTCCATCGGCCGAAGGGTGGTGAATTTCCAGGAGGGGACGGAGGCGAGGATCACCACGCCGTTCTCGTCGGTGACCAGCACCGGCGCCTCCACCGTCGACCAGGATTGCTCCAACTGTTCCAGGCTGACCTTCACCACCGCGACGCCGACGATGGCGCCATCCTCCGACAAGGGGGCGGACAGGTAATAGCCGGCCTGTCCCCGCGTGGTGCCGACGCCGAAGAAGCGGCCCTGGCGGCCGGCGGCGGCCTCGACGAAATAGGGGCGGTAGGACAGATCCTCGCCGACGAAGCTGTCGGGGAGGTTCCAGTTGCTGGCGGCCAGCACCCGGCCCTGGCGGTTCAGCACATAGATCGACAGCGTCCCGGCCCGCTCGTTCAGCCGCTCCAGATAACGGTTCAGCCCCCAGGCCAGCGGCGCGCGGCCGGTGACGAGGTCGAGGACGTCGCGCTCCAGCCCCAGCGTCGCCGGGAAATAGGCGTATTTGTCGCTCTCCCGCTCCAGGCTCCCGGCATAGAGGTCGAGCCTGTGGTGCCCGGTCTCCTGCAACGCGGCCAGTCCCATCCCCTCGCTGACGCGGAAGCCGACGACGCCGGCAAGCAGGGCCAGACC
Source organism: uncultured Azospirillum sp. (assembly GCA_966212305.1). Taxonomy (GTDB): domain Bacteria; phylum Pseudomonadota; class Alphaproteobacteria; order Azospirillales; family Azospirillaceae; genus Azospirillum. The sequence continues at coordinate 187,146 of CBIHQY010000003.1, read as the reverse complement.
GGCGAGCGCCGGCAGCAGAAGACCGATGGTACGGAGGCGGCGGGCGCCAAGCGTCAAAAAGGCAGGCATGAAAAAGGCGGGCAGGGAAAGGGGCCGCCGCATCATAGCAGAAGCCCCCGTCTCCTGGCCCGCCCGTCTTCGGGACCGGTCCGTCAGGATATCAGCCCGTCACTCGGCAGCAGCCGGGGCGGGCAGGGCGGCGCCGGCCTCCTCTTCCTCGTCTTCCTCGGTGCCGATGGCGTTCTCCCACTTGGCGACGACGGTGGTGGCGATGCCGTTGCCCAGCACGTTGGTGGCGGTGCGACCCATGTCGAGGAAATGGTCGATCCCCATGATCAGCAGCACGCCGGCCTCCGGCAGGTGGAACATCGGCAGCACGGCGGCGACCACCACCAGGGAGGAGCGCGGAACGCCGGCGATGCCCTTGCTCGACACCATCAGCACCAGCAGCATGACGATCTGCTGTTCCAGCGTCAGCGGGATGCCATAGGCCTGGGCGATGAACAACGACGCGAAGGTCGTGTAGATCATCGAGCCGTCGAGGTTGAAGGAATAGCCGAGCGGCAGGACGAAGCCGATCACCCGCTCACTAACGCCGAGGGCTTTCAGCTCTTCCATCACGCGGGGATAGGCGGATTCGCTGGACGCGGTGGAGAAGCCCAGCAGCATCGGCTGGCGCATCGCCTTGACCACGCGGAACACGTCGCCCCTCAGCACGACGAAGCCGGCGAAGATCAGCGTCGCCCACAGCACCGCCAGCGTCAGATAGAAGCTGCCCATGAACTTGCCGTAGACGGCCAGCACGCCGAGACCCTGCGTCGTCACCACGTTGGCGACGGCGGCGAAGACGCCGATGGGGGCGAAGCGCATGACATAGTCGGTGACCTTCAGCATCACCGGCACGACCTCTTCGATCGAGCGGGCGAGCAGGCCGGCCTTGGTGTCGCGCAGTTGGCCGATGGCAAGGCCGACGAAGACCGAGAAGATCAGGATCTGCAGGATTTCGTTGTTCGCCATCGCTTCGAAGAAGTTGCGCGGGAACAGGTGGGTCAGGAAATCCTTCAGGTTCAGGGCGGAGGTCTTCAGACCGGCGCTGGCCCCGGCATCGGGCAGCGGCACGCCGACATTGGCGCCCGGCTGCAGCAGGTTGGCGAAGATCAGCCCGATGAACAGCGATGCGAAGGACGCCATCAGGAACCAGCCGACCGCCTTGCCGCCGATGCGTCCGACGGTGCGGGCGTCGCCCATGCCGGCCATGCCGGCGACCAGGGTGGCGAAGATCAGCGGCGCGATGATCATCTTGATCAGGCGCAGGAAGATGTCCGTCACCATCGCGAAATAGCCGGCGATCTCCTTGGCCGCGGCCGCGTCGAACAGGCTGTTGCAGACATAGCCGGTGACGATGCCCAGCAGCATGGCGACGATGATCAGCGTCGTCTGTTTGTTCATGGTCCTGTTACCTCACCTTTCCCGCCCGCCTCGATGCGCCGGCCGGGTTGCGGTCGATGGGAAGACCGGCCCCGAACGGGTCGGGACCGGGGGGCGGAACGCCTCCGGTCAGGAGCAATGGGCGTGCCAAGGTGCATCGGCGGGCAGCGGCGCGCCAAGCGATTGATCTATGACGATTTTACTGTTGGTCAGAGCAGCGCCCATTCGGATTTCCGGATGCGCCCGCTCATGGGCGTTCGGAAATCCGAACGGGCCGTCGAGAGGATCGGCCGGTCACTCGCCGAGGCGGCTGGTCCAATCCTCCACCCGGCCGCTCTCCACCCGGCGGCTGGCGAGAGTGCGCCAGCCGGGCGCCAGCGGTTCAAGCGCCGCAATACCGGCCAGCGTGGGGAGGTCGCCGGTGTCGTGGTAGAAGGCGCGCAGGATACGGGCTAGCGGCCAGTTGGGCAGGGGGCGGTCGATCAGCGAGATTTCGTCGCCGGCGGCGGCGATGCCCGGCTCCAGCACGCGATAATACCAGCCGGTCCGGCCGGTGGACTGAACCCGCCGCGCCATGTCCTTCACGCCGAAGCGGTGGTTCAGCTTCCAGCAGGGCTGGCGCCCCTGGCTGACCTGCAAGACCGCCGTGCCGATGCGGAAGATATCACCGACGCAGACCGCGTCCTCGGTCAAGCCGATGGTCGAGATGTTCTCACCGAAGGCGCCGACGCTGTCCAGCAGGGGGGCGGGGGCGGGCAGGTCGGCGCGCCAAGCCGCGTAATGGTCGAAGGGGTAATGGTGGATCGCCTTGTCCGGCCCGCCATGGTTGCGGCGGTCGGCTTGCTCGTCGCCCTCCAGCCCGGCCGGGCCGATGGCGACCGCGGCGTCGGTCGAATGCTTGTCGATGGCGCTGAGCGTGTCCGGACGGCCGAACGGCACCGCCTTGCCGGTCAGCACGGCGTTCAACATCGCCTTCGTCATCAGGGGCTTGGTCATTGGCCGTTCTCTCCGGTCTTTTCGTTTCGCCTGCCGTCCCTTATCAGTTTCGGGCCGCCCATGCCATGAGGGAGCCCCGCCGCACCATGCCCGCCTTTGCAGCCAACCTGACGATGATGTTCACGGAGTGGCCGTTCCTCGACCGCTTCGACGCCGCCGCCGATGCCGGATTCCGGGCGGTCGAGTATCTGTTCCCCTACGACCATGCGCCGGACGAGGTGGCCCGGCGGCTGGAGCGCAACGGGTTAACCCAGGCGCTGTTCAACATGCCGCCCGGCGACTGGGCCGCGGGAGAGCGCGGGCTGGCCGCCCTGCCGGAGCGGTTCGAGGAATTCCGCGCCGGGGTGGCCAAGGCGCTGGACTATGCGGCGGCGACGGGCTGCCGCCGGCTGCACATGATGGCCGGGCTGGCCGATCCCGCCGATCCGGCGGCGCTCGATTCGTATCGGCGGGCCGTGGCTTACGCGGGCGAGGCGCTCGCGGCGCGCGGAATCGAACTGCTGCTGGAGCCGATCAACGGCCGCGACATGCCGGGATATTTCCTGAATGATTTCGGTCTTGCCGAGCGGCTGATCGCCGAGGCCGGGTTTCCCAATGTCCGGCTTCAGTTCGACCTCTATCACCGGCAGATCCTGCATGGCGACGTGACCATGGCGCTGCGCCGGCTGATGCCGCTGACCGGTCATGTCCAGATCGCCTCCGTCCCGTCGCGCAACGAACCGGACGGCGAGGAACTGAACTGGCCCTTCTTGTTCGGGGAACTGGACCGGCTGGGCTATGGCGGCTTCGTCGGCTGTGAATACCGGCCGCGCGCCGCCACGCTGGAGGGGCTGGGCTGGTTCGCCCCTTACCGCGCGGCGGCGGAGCGGCGTTAGCCCAGCGTGTGGACGAAATGGTGGCAGCCGATCCGATAGCGCTTGCCCATATAGACACGGTGGGCATCGCTGCGCTCCGGACCGACGCCGGAATCGAGATGCAGCGCCTTGCAGTCCAGCCTTTCGGCCTCGGCCTTCGCCCAGTCCAGGATGACCGAGGCATAGCCCCGGCCGCGATGCTCCGGCAGGGTCGCCATGTCGACGATGTAGAAGGACTTGCCCAGCCAGAGGGAATATTGCAGGCGGAAACCCAGGACGCAGGCGGCCGGGCCGCCCGGTTCGGGGACGATGCCGGCAAGGCGATAGCCGTTCGGCCGCAGCACCGTGTCGATGATGCGCGTCATCTCGGCCGCATCGTATTTCGGCCAAAGCACCTGCAGGGCCGGCACCGCCGCCGTCGTCTTTCCTTCGGTAATCTCGATGATCTCCGGCTGCACGATTCTTCCTCTTGGTTCCGGTCCCGTGGGCAGGATGTCCGGATGGGGAGGAGGTTGCAAGGCCGGCCTGGGCTTAGTTCGGGCTTGGCCGCTGCGTTGCGTGGTCAGCCGACGGTGAGAACGATCTTGCCCTGGACATGACCGTCGGCGGCGCGCTCGTGTGCCTTTCGCGCGTCGGCCAGCGGGAAGGTGCTGTCGATGACCACGCGAATGGTGCCGGCGTCGAGCAGCTTTCCGATTTCCGTCAATTGGGCGCCGTTCGACCGGACCTGGGTGGCCGACACGGTGACGCCCAGTTCCGCCGCTTCCGTACCGGCGTCGAAGCCCAGCGGGAAGATCGGGAACAGGGCGCCGCCGCGCTTCAGCGTCGGCAGGAAACGGCGGGTGGCCGCGCCGCCGACCGCGTCGATGACGAGATCGGCCCCGCGCACCACGTCCTCGGGCTTGGTCTTGGTGTAGTCGATGACCTCGTCGGCGCCAAGATCGCGCAGCAGCGCCTCGTGCCGGCCGGAAGCCACGGCGATGACGTGCGCACCCTTCCATTTCGCGATCTGCAGAGCCAGATGCCCGACGCCGCCGCCGGCGCCGTTCACCAGCACGGTCCTGCCGGCGAGCGGCACCGGCCGATGCTGGTCCGGCTGCAGCGGATTCGGTTCGTCATGGCCGAGATCGATCAGAAACTGCCAGGCGGTCAGCAGCGACATCGGCGCCGCGGCGGCATGCACATGATCGATGCCCGGCGGTTTGATCCCGAGTTCCGATGCCGGGACTGAGACATACTCGGCATAGGCCCGGCTGTCGCCGGCGAGGCCGGCGGGAAAGCGGACCATCGCATAGACCTCATCGCCAACGGCGACTGTCCTAACATCGTCGCCGACCGCTTCGACCACGCCGGAGATGTCGGTTCCAGGGATGATGGGGAAGGACACCTGCGGCCGCCATTCGGACGGAAGCATCCGGTAGCCGTCGCGCAGATACCAGTCGGGGGGATTGAGGCCGACCGCGTGGACGCGGACCAGGACCTCGCCCGCTTTCGGCCGGGGTTTCGGCGCGTCTTCATAGACCAGGACCTCCGGACCGCCGAAGGCGTGCAGCCGCACCGCTTTCATCATTTCGCTCATCACAGTCTCCTTAGGAGAGGATCGGACCTGGACCAGCATATGATCGTCGGTTCGGGATTGATAATCGGCCTGGATATCTGTTCAATTATGCCATGAAGGAACAAATGGGCCTGGAACGGCTGACCGGGCTGATCGCATTCGCGCGCGCCGGATCGCTGGGCAGCTTCACCGCTGCCGCACGCTCGCTGTCGATCTCGCCCTCCGCCGTCAGCAAGAGCGTGCAGAGGCTGGAGCAGCGGCTGGGGGTGTCGCTGTTCACCCGCACCACGCGCTCGCTGACGCTGACGCCGGAGGGGCGCGAGTTGCACGAACGCGCGGTGAGGCTGCTGCGCGACGCTGAGGAGATCGAGCAGGCGGCGATGGCGGCGCGATCGGAGCCGTCCGGCACCCTGCGGGTCGCGGCCCCGCTGCCGATCGGCGTCCATGTGATCGCACCGGCATTGCCGGCCTTCCGCAAGCTCCATCCCAAGGTGACGGTCGATCTGCGCCTGAACGACCGGATGGTCGACATCGTCGAGGAGCGGATCGACGTCGCCGTGCGCATCGGCGAGCTTGCGGATTCCGGGCTGCTGTCGCGACGGCTGGCGCCGCACCGGCTCTGCTGTTTCGCCTCGCCGGACTATCTGGCGGCGCGGGGCATGCCGATGCACCCCGACGAATTGGACGGGCACGACACAGTCCTTCTGCGTTACCAGAGCACTGGGCAGGCGCTGCGCTGGCCCTTCCGCATCGGCGGACGGCTGGTTGAGGTCGTGCCGCCGGCCGGCATCGTCGTCGACGTCAGCGATGCACTGGTCGCCGCATTGGCGGCCGGCGGCGGCATCGGCATGGCCGCGACCTTTGTCGCGGGTCCCTATGTGGCGCGCGGCGAACTGGTCCCGGTCCTGGCGGACTTCGCGGTCGAGCGGAACAACATCACGGCGCTCTGGCCGGAAAGCCGCCACACCAACCCGGCGGTGCGCGCCTTCCTGGCCCTGTTGCACGAGGTGTTTCAGGAGCGGATGACGGCCGCCGGCTTTCCGGCCTGAGCCTTCCCGTCACTCCAGCGGCTTCAGTTCGCCCAGCAGGGTCGGCAGCAGTTCGGCGACGGTGGGGTGGATGTGGACGGCGCGTTGCAGGGTGGGGTAGGGCGCCTTGGCGTACATCATGTCGAGCACGCCGTGGATCGCCTCGTCGCCGCCGGGGCCGAGGATGGCGGCGCCGAGGATCTCCTGGCTGTCGGCATCGACGACGATCCGCATGAAGCCGTCGGCCTCGCCCTTTTCCACCGCGCGGCCGACGCGGGTCATCGGCCGCTGGCCGACCAGCGCCCGCCGGCCGGAACGGCGGACCGCCTCGTCGGTCATGCCGACGCGGGCGAGCGGCGGATCGGTGTAGAGCGCGTAGGCCAGGATGCGGTCGTCGACGCTGCGCGGATCGTCGTCCAGCAGGTTGGCGGCGACGATCTCGAAATCATTGTAGGCGGTGTGGGTGAAGGCGCCGCGTCCGTTGCAGTCGCCCATCGCCCAGATGCCCGGCACGCTGGTGCGCAGCCTGTCGTCCACCGTGACGTAGCCGCGGGAATCCGTCGCCACCCCGGCGCGTTCGAGGCCCAGGTCGCCGGTGTTGGGCATGCGCCCGACCGCCAGCAGCACATGGCTTCCCACCACCGACGGGTTGCCGGACGCGCAGTTCACCCCGACCTCGATGCCGTCGGCATGGGGAGCGAAGCGGATGCAGTCGGCCGACAGGCGGACGGTCACCCCCTCCTTCTCCAGCAGATCCCTGATGGCGTCGGAAACGTCGGCGTCCTCGCGGCCGATCAGACGCTCCCCCTTCTCCACCACCGTCACCTCGGCGCCGAACCGGCGGTACATCTGGGCGAATTCCAGGCCGATGTAGCTGCCGCCGACCACGACCAGATGCCGCGGCACATGGTCGAGGTCGAGGATGGTGCCGCTGGTCAGGATGTCGACGTCGTGGACGCCCGGCATGTCCGGCACCGCGGCGCGGGCGCCGACATTGAGGAAGATGCGATCCGCCGTCAGCAACTCGTCGCCGACGCGCACACTGTTTGGCGATTCGAAGCGGGCATGGCCCTGCAGCACGCGGCAGTTCGGCATGCCGCGCAGCCAGCGTTCGACATTCTCGCGCGAGCGGCCGGAGACGGCGTCCTTGCGCGCCTTAACCCGCGCCATGTCGATGCGCGCCGGGCCGTCCAGCATCACGCCGTACTCGGCGGCGCGCTGGGCCATCCGGGCGACGCGGGCGCTGGCGATCAGCGTCTTGGTCGGGGAGCAGCCGGTGTTGACGCAGGTGCCGCCGAACAGCTTGCGTTCGATGACGGCCACGCTCATGCCCGCGGCGGTGAGGCGTTCGGCGAGCGGCGGCCCGGCCTGGCCGGCTCCGATGATGATGGCGTCGACCATGGGCGGGCTCCTGCGGCCTGAAGCGCTTATCGGGGAAAGGCGTGGGGAAAGGATGGTAGCGCCGGTTATGCGGCCTTCTCAACCAACCCAAGGTATGACTGGCGACGCCACGTCCAGATTGTTCAAGTCATCGGCAGATCGTTCAAGAAGCGGCCGGTCCCCGCGGGCAAGCTGCCGGAATCGGAACGGCACACCCCGAGGTTGGAGACGGGCGCATGGGCGCGGATTGGACGGGTGCGGAGTGGAGCAGTTCGCAGGCGGCGGGCCGGGCGGCCGAGCGCCGGCTTGGCGTGCTGGCGATCCCGCTGGCGCTGACCGTGTTCGTCATCGACACCTTCACCGACATCGAAAGCGCCATCGCGGTCCTGTATGTGCTGGTGCTCCTCCTGGCGGCCACCGCGCTGTCCCGGCGCGGCATCCTGCGGGTGGCGGCGGGCTGCGCGGTGCTGGCGGTACTGTCCTTCTTCCTGTCGCATTGGCACGACATGGACCTGTCGGCGGTGCTGCGCTGCGGCGTCTCGCTGGCGGCCATCCTGATTACCGGGGCGCTGCTGGTACGGGACCATGAATCGCGGGCATTGCTGGTCCGGGCCAACGGCGCGCTGGCGCGCAGCGAACGGCGCTATCGCGGTATGTTCGAGCAGGCGCGCATTTCGCTGTGGGAACAGGACTTCACCGCCGTGACGGCGGCGCTCGACGCGCTGCGGGCGGACGGGGTGACGGACATCGCCGCCCATGCGCAGGCCAATCCCGGCTGGGCGCGGGAGATGGGGGCGTCGGTCGTCACCACCAACGTCAACGACGCCACCCTGGAACTGCTGGGCGCCGCCGGCCGGGCGGAGGTGCTGGGGCCGCTCGAACGCTTCCTTCCCGCCGAGGACCCGGCGTTGCCGCAGATCCTTCTGGCGCTTTGGGACGGGCGGGACCGGTTCGAGGGGCGGGCGCAGTTGATCGCCGCCGACGGGCGTGCCCTGACGGTGCTGCTGGGCATCAGCTTTCCGGACGACGGCGTCGGCTTCGACCGGGTCGTGGTCGGCGTCGTCGACATCACCCAGCGCGAACGCACGCAGGAGGCGCTGCTGGCGGCGCAGGCGGAACTCGCCCGCGCCGCGCGCGCCGCCACGCTGGGCGCCCTGTCGGCCTCCATCGCCCACGAGCTGAACCAGCCGCTGGGCGCCATCATGCTGAACGCGCAGGCCTGCCTGCGCTGGCTGCGCCGCGACCCGCCGGACATCGAGACCGCCGCCAAGGCGGTGGACCGCATGGTCCGCGACGGCAAACGCGCCGCCGACATCGTGCAGCGGACCCGCGGCATGCTGGTCAAGGATACCCGCTGCGACGAGACCATCGACCTGCGCCAGTTGGTGGATGAGGTGGCGCTGCTGCTGGAGCGCGAGCTGTCGGCCGCCGCGACGGTGCTGGTCACCGGCTTCGCCCCCGACGTGCCGCCGGTGCGGGGCAGCCGGGTCGGCTTGCAGCAGGTGCTGATCAACCTCGTCACCAACGGCCTGCACGCCATGGTGGAAATGGGGGTGGAGGCGGGCAGCCGCCGGCGTGAATTGAGCGTCACCGTGGACAGGCTGGGGGACGGCCAGGGAAGCGGCCGGGAAAGCGGCCAGGAAAGCGGGTCGCAGGTGACGGTCGCCGTGCGCGACCGCGGCCCGGGCATCGACGAGACCAGCAGCGCCCGCCTGTTCGATCCCTTCTTCACCACCCGGCCGGACGGCATGGGCATGGGGCTGTCGATCTGCCGGTCCACCGTCGAATCCTGCGGCGGCACGCTGACCGCGCACAACCATGCGGAAGGCGGGGCGGTGTTCGAGTTCACCATACCGGCGGCTTTGCCCCCTCCGCCCGCCATTTCCGGGCCATCGCCCGCGCTTTCCGCATCGCCGGCCGTTCCGCCGGCGTCGGCACGAGAGGACTGACCGCCATGCCGCCACCCGCCGCCCCACCGCCTGTCAAGGATGACCCGCTGGTTCTCGTCGTGGATGACGATGCCGGCATGCGGGAGGCGGTGGTCGATCTGCTGCGGTCGGTCGGCATCGAAAGCCGCGCCTTCGGCAGCACGGCCGAACTGCTGGCGGCGGCGGTTCCCGATCGGCCGGGCTGCCTGATCCTGGACGTGCGGCTTCCCGGCCTGGGCGGTTTGGAGTTCCAGACCAGGCTGGACAGCCTGGGCATCGCGCTGCCCATCATCTTCATGACCGGCTTCGCCGACGTGCCGATGTCGGTGCGGGCGATGAAGGCGGGAGCGATGGATTTCCTCATCAAGCCCTTCCGCGACCAGGACATGCTGGACGCGGTGGAGGCCGCCATCGTCCGCGACCGTTCCAGGCGGCGCGGCCGGGCCGCCGCGATGACGGTGGAATCGCTGGCCGCGACCCTGACCCCGCGCGAGCGCGAGGTGATGGCCGAGGTGGTCAAGGGCCGGCTGAACAAGCAGATCGCCGGCGATCTCGGCATCAGCGAGGTGACGGTGAAGCTGCATCGCGGCAAGGTGATGCGGAAGATGCAGGTGCGCTCGGTCGCCGACCTCGTCCGCAAGGCGGAGGTGCTGGATCCGGAGGAGTAGACCACCAAGGAATAGACCTAGGTGTGGTATCTCCCCGCTGTCCCGTCCGTCTAGGATGTGCGTGGCGCCAGGGAACGGCGCCTCCATCCGGTCGAGGCATCACGAATTGTCCAACGCACCCCTGATAGCGGTGGTCGATGACGACGAGGCGATCCGCGAGGCGCTGGACGACCTGCTGCGGTCCGTCGGCTTCCGGTGCCGGTCCTTCGTCTCCGCCGAGGATTTCATGGCGCATTTCCGGGCCAGCGCCGACCAAGGCGGCATCGACTGCATCATCCTGGATGTCCGCATGCCCGGCCTGTCCGGGCTGGAGATGCAGGAGCGGCTGAACGCCGGCGGCGGCGGACATCCGCCGATCCTGTTCATGACCTCCTATGCCGACGAGACCACGCGGGCGCGGGCGATGGGCGGCGGCGCCCGCGACGTGCTGGGCAAGCCGGTGGATGCCCACATCCTGATCGCCTCGCTGAACAGCGCCATCGCGGCGGGGTGAGGGCCGGGGCCGCCTGCGTGTATGCGGGGCAACCCGATCGCTCCCTCTTCTGATCTGTTGTGCTTCGTCGATTTCCCAACGAACCTGCCGGGCCGCAAATGGCGATCGCGTGGCAGCGTTCGGCAATCCCCGACGTTAAAGGGGGGAGCGGGGCCGGACGGGAGACGGAGCAATGACGGTCGCAACCCACAGCACCAGGGCCGGAATCGGGGCGTCATGAGCTTCCTGACCCGCCTGCTGCTGCTTGTGTTCCTGGCCCTGGTTCCGATCTGCGCCCTGGAGGTGTGGAACCAGATCGACTTGCGCCGCCAGCGCTCGGAGGAAATCCACGACCATGCGCGGCAGCTTCTCGGCCTGCTCGGCGGCGAGCAGCAGCGCCTCGTCGAAGGCGTGCGCCAGATGCTGGAGCTGCTGGCCGAGACACCGGCCGCGCAGGATCTCGATGCGTCGGCCTGCCAGACGCTGCTGACGCGCACAGGCGCGCGGATCGAGAATTACCTGACGATCAACATCGCCGGCACGGACGGGATCATCCTCTGCTCCACCAACACGGCTTTGGCCGGACGGAGCATCGCCGACCGGGTGCATGTGCGCGCCGCCCTGGAAAGCGGCGGCTTCACCGTCGGCGAGTTCATCCGGCAGCGGCACAACGGCAAGCCCGCCATGCCGTTCGGCCTGCCGATCCGCCGCAACAGTGCCGACGGCCCGCCGATCGGCGTGGTCACGGCGCTGATCGATCTCGGCTGGCTCGAACGCTATCTCTCCGAACATCCGCTTCCCGACAACGCGTCGCTGCTGGTGGCCGACGGCAACGGCATCGTGCTGGCCCACGCGCCGATGCGGCCGGGAGCGGTCGGCAGCACGCTTCCGCAACGGTTCCGCCCCCTGCTGGACGCCGACGCCGTGGGCACCGCCCGATTGATGGGGATCGACGGCATCGAGCGGGTGTTCGCCTATGTTCCGCTGTCGGCCGGGGTCCGGCATATCTTCGTGGCCATCGGCATCGATCACGAGGCGGCGATGAGCGGCATCGACGACGCGCTGTGGCGGTCGCTGATCTGGATCGCCGCCACGCTGATGCTCGGCCTGCTGGCGGCATACGTGATCGCCAAACGCCATATTTATCTGCCGGTGACGGCGTTGGTCGCCGCGACCGAACGCTGGCGCGCCGGTGACCGCTCCGCCCGCGTCGGCGCGGTGGATGGCCCGGAAATGAGCCGGCTCGGACTGTCGTTCGATGCGCTGGCCGAAGACCTCGACCGGCAGATGCGGGCCAGGGAGGAGGCGTCCGCCGCGCTGCGCGCCAGCGAGGAACGGCTCCGCACCCTGGTCGAGAATGCGCCGCACATGATGTGGGTGAACCAGCCGGACGGCACGCTGGAATTCGTCAACGCCGCCTTCCGCGCCTACACCGGCCGGATGACGACCGAGGCCAACCGGATGGAAGACCTCCATCCCGACGATGTCGGGCATGTCCAGGCGATCCGCGCCCGTGCCATCGCCGCCGGCGCGCCGCACGAATACGAACTGCGCCTGCGCCGGGCCGACGGAACCTACCGGTGGCATCTCAGCCGCACCCATCCGATCCTCCAGGGGGGACGGATCGTCGCCTGGTACGGCGGCGCCGTCGACATCCACGACATCCACCATGCCCGCGACGCGGCGGAGGAGGCCGGCCGCAGCAAGAGCCGCTTTCTCGCGGCCGCCAGCCATGATCTGCGCCAGCCGATGCAGTCGATCCTGCTGTTCGCCGAGGTGCTGCGCCCACACCTGACCGACGGCCCCGGCCTCGACGCACTGGGCCGTCTCCAGCATGGTCTGGACATTCTCAAGGGGCTGCTGGACGGGCTGCTCGACATCTCCCGCCTGGACGCCGGAATCGTGGCGCCGCAGTTGGAGGAGTTCCGCGCGTCGGATCTGCTGAGGAGCCTGGACGACGCCTATGCTCCGCTCGCCCAGGAAAAGGGGCTGGACTGGCGGGTGGTGCCCTGCCACACGGCGATCCGCAGCGATCGTGTCCTGCTCGGCCGCATGCTGCGCAATCTGGTGGAGAACGCCATCCGCTACACCGACCGGGGCGGCGTCGCGGTCGAATGCACCCTGCAGGCCGATCATCTGCTGATCGGGGTTCGCGACAGCGGATGCGGCATCCCGGCCGACCAGATCGGCCGCGTCTTCGAAGAGCTGTATCAGATCGAGAACCCCGAGCGGGACCGCAACCAGGGGCTGGGGCTAGGGTTGGCGATCGTCCGCCGCCTGTCGGAGCTGCTGAATCATCCCGTCGCCGTGCATTCGCAATCGGGGCAGGGGTCGCTGTTCAGCATCGCCGTGCCGCTCGCCACCGAAGGCCGCGACGCGGAGCCCCAGCCCGCCGAGGCGGCGCCGGCACCGCCGGAGCGGGGGGAGACGCGGCTGGCGGTGGTGGTCGACGACGATCCCATCGTCCTGGCCGGGATGGAGAGCATCCTTCGCGCCTGGAAATTCGACGTGATCGCCGCCGATTCCACCGATCATGCGGTGGAGAGCCTGGAACGGGACGGGCGGCGGCCGGACGTCCTCATCGTCGACTACCGCCTGCGGAACAAGCGTATCGGCACCGAGGCCATCCAGCGTATCCGCGCGATGCACGATCCGGGCATTCCCGGCCTGATCGTCACCGGTGAGATCGGCACCGAACCGCAGAACGATGCCCTCCGATACGGTTTCCACCTGCTGCACAAGCCGGTCACCCCGCGCACGCTGGCCGCGGCGCTCAGCCGGCATCTGGCGGGAGCCGAGGGAGAGGGCCAGCCATCAGGCAACCACTGAGCCGCTTTGGCGCCCGGCTATGCCGACGCGCCGGAGTCCGGAGAGGCCGTCACTTCGGCGCGTAGAGCTTCAGCGCCTCCGGCATCAGGCGGTTCATCTGGCCGATGCGGTCGTCGATGCCGGGGTGGGTGGACAGGAAGACCGGCGGCTCCGATCCGGCCTGCCGCATGTTGCCCCACAGCGCCACCGCCTCGCGCGGGTCGTAGCCGGCGCGCGCCATCAGCATCAGCCCGTCGCGGTCGGCCTCCAGCTCCTGGTTGCGCGAATAGGGCAGGATCAGGCCGTACTGCGCGCCGGTGCCGAGCGCGGCGGCGATCTGCTGGCTGCCGGGAACGCCGCCGGCGCCCAATGCTGCGCCGACGATGCCGGCCCCCGCCTCCGACGCCATCTGGGTGCTGACGCGTTCGGCGGCGTGGGCATCCAGATTGTGGGCGATCTCGTGCCCGATCACCGCGGCCAGCTGTGCATCGTTCTTGGCGTAGCGGAACAGCCCTTCATAGACGCCGATCTTCTGGCCGGGGAGGGCGAAGGCATTGGCTTCCTCGCCCTGGAAGACGCGGACCTCCCACTTCGAGGCGTCGAGGCCGGCGGCACGCAGCAGGCGCGCCGACACCTCCTCGGCCCGGCGCTGGTAGGACTGGTTGTTGGTGGCCGGCGTGGACGAGACCAGGCGCTGCCAGTCCTGCTTGCCCAGATCGGCGAGCTGTTCCTGCGAGACGAGGTTGAGGCCGAGCCCCGTCGCCCCGCCGCCGCAGCCGGCCAGAGCCAGACATCCGGCCAACATCGCCGCGAGACGCAACGAACGGGTCCTTTTGTTCGGCATGAGTGATCGCTCCCTGCATTTGCTTTCCAGCTTAACCCTGGCACGCCGTGGCGGTTCCAAGAAAGCTGACCATGCGGGGGGTATCAGCGGCCCCCGGCGACGGCGGCGTCGCGGACCCACCAGCTGTCGAAGGCGAGCGAATAGGGCGGAACCGTCGACGGGTGGGCAAGCCGGTTCCAATAGGCGATCCGGAAGCTGCCGTTATACCAGTGCGGGATCACATAGTGGTTCCACAGCAACACGCGGTCTAGCGCGCCGACCGCCGTGTGAAGCTCCTGCTTCGAACCGGCGGTGACCACCGCATCGATGAGGCGATCCACCGCCGGGTTGCGGATGCCGGCGAGGTTGCGGCTGCCCGGCCGGTCGGCGCTGTCGGAGCCGAAGGCGTCACGCAGCTCGTTGCCGGGCGACAGCGATTCCGGCCAGAGGCCGACGACCATGTCGAAATCGAAGTCGCGGACGCGGTTTTCATATTGCGCGCTGTCCACCGTGCGCAGGGTGGCGCGGATGCCGAGCCGCTTCAGGTTTTCGATGAAGGGCAGGGCGATGCGTTCGAAGCTGGGGGAATCCAGCAGGATTTCGAAGGAGACCGGCCGGCCGCTTTGCGGGTCGATGCGCAGGCCGTTCCTGACCGGCCAGCCCTTGGCATCCAGGATGCGCTTGGCCTCCAGCAGATTGTCGCGGATGGTGCGCGGCCCGCCGGTGCTGGGCGGTTCGTAGCGTTCGGTGAAGACCTCCGGCGGAACCTGATCGCGCAGCGGGGTGAGAAGCGCCAGTTCCTTGGGGCCGGGAAGCCCTTCCGCCTGCAGGTCGGAATTCTCGAAATAGCTGTCGGTCCGCTTGTAGGCCGAATAGAACAGGGCTTCGTTGGTCCACTCGAAATCAAAGGCATGGGCGATGGCCCAGCGCACCTGCGGATCGGCGAAAACGGCGCGGCGGGTGTTGAAGCCGAAGCCCTGCATGCCGGCGGGCAGGCTGTTGGGGATCTCCTCGCGCTTGACCTTGTCCTGCCGCATGGCGGGAAAATCGTAGCCGGTGGCCCAGGTCTTGGCGATATTCTCCTGCCGGAAATCGACCAGCCCGGCCCGGAACGCCTGCAGCGCGACCGAGGTGTCGCGGTAATAGTCGTAGACCAGCGTTCCGAAATTGTAGCGGCCCCGGTTCACCGGCAGATCCTTGCCCCAATAATCCTCCACCCGTTCAAGGGTGATGGAGCGGCCGGGATCGACCGAGGCGATCCGGTAGGGTCCGCTGCCGAGCGGCGGCTCCAGCGTCGTCTGCGAGAAGGTTTTGTCCTTCCAGTAATGCACCGGTAGCACCGGCAGCTGCCCGACGATCAGCGCCAGTTCGCGGTTGTCGCCCGGCTTGAAGACGAAACGCACGCGCCGCTGGTCCACAGCCTCCACCCGGTCCACCCCGGCATAATAACTGCGGTAGAAGGGATGGGTTTCGGTCAGGATCTTGAAGGAGAAGACCACGTCCTGCGCGGTCACCGGCTTGCCGTCGTGCCAGCGCGCGTCCTTACGCAGCACGAACAGGACGGACGAACGATCCTTTGCCAGTTCCACGCTTTCGGCCAGCAGGCCATATTCGCTGAACGGTTCGTCGGCGGACCCGGTCATCAGCGTGTCGTAGGTCAGGTTGAGCCCCGCCGCCGCGCTGCCCTTCAGCGTGTAGGGGTTGAGCGTGTCGAAGGTGCCGATCACCGCCAGCGCCACCCGGCCGCCCTTGGGCGCGTCGGGGTTCACATAGTCGAAATGGCTGAAGCCGGGGCCGTATTTCGGTTCGCCATACATGGAAATGGCATGCTGCTGCGCCAGCGCGGGATGGGCGACCGCCGCCGCCCACAGCACCAGCAGCAAGAGTGCGAACCGGAATAGCGGCATTGCGGGCTCCTTTCACAGGCAAGATCGGGCGAACGCGGACGGCGGCGCCCGGCTTTCCCTTCGCACCGTCAACTCCCCGGCGGCCGTCCTGGTTTCACCGCAGCGACGGTGATCCCCCGTCCCCGGCCCTGATGAAATCGAGGAAGGCCCTGAGCGGAGCCGGCACCAGACGACGCCCCGCATAATAGAGGAAGGGACCGGAAAAGCTTTGCCACCAGGGTTCGAGGACGGGCTCCAGCGCGCCGCTGTCCAGATGCGGGCGCAGCCACTGCTCGAACAGGTGGATCACCCCGACGCCGGACACCGCCGCGTCGATCGCCAGTTCCATCGCGCCTCCCGGTCCCACCACCAGTGGGCCGGGCGGGTCGAGCCGGATCACCTCCCCGTCGCGCTCGAACTCCCACAGCGGGAAGGCGCCGCTGGCGAAGCGCCCGCGCAGGCAGGCATGGGCCATCAGGTCGCGCGGATGCTCCGGCCGCCCTCTCACGCGGAGATAGGTGGGCGAGGCCGCGGTGGCGAAACGTTGGACGCGGGGGCCGATGGGAACCGCGATCATGTCCTGCTCCAGCCGCTCGTCATAACGGATGCCGGCGTCGCAGCCGGCCGCCAGCACGTCGACGAAGCTGTCCTCCGCCATCACCTCCACCTTGATTTCGGGATAGGCGGCGAGGAAGCGCGGCAGGATCGCCGGCAGCACCAGCCTTGCCACGCTGACCGGCACATTCAGTCGGAGGGTCCCCGCCACCCGGTCGCGGAAGCCGTTCACCACGTCGAGCGCGGCATCGACCTCGCGCAGCGCGGGAGCGAGCCGGGCCAGCAGACGCTCCCCCGCCTCCGTCAGCACCACGCTGCGTGTGGTCCGGTTGAGCAACCTCACGCCCAGCTGCGCCTCCAACCGCCGCACGGCTTCGCTGAGGGCCGAGGCGCTGGCGTTGCTGGCGCGGGCGGCTTCACGGAAGCCGCGGGCGCGGGCCACCGCGACGAAGGCGTTCAGGTCCCCCAGGTCATGCTGCATTGTTCGCCGATCCGCACAGGCTGTCCCGACTGTGCAGACTAATCGAACAGGACGCCGGCGACTAGATTTGGCGAGACCAAAACGGAGGCCATCATGTCCAAGCTCGACAAATCCGGCAGTTTCACCCTCGGCGGCAAGACCGTAGGGCGGCTCGGCTACGGCGCCATGCAGCTTGCCGGTCCCGGCGTGTTCGGCCCGCCGAAGGACCATGACGCGGTGATCGCCGTGCTTCGCCACGCCGTCGAAGCCGGCGTCAACCACATCGACACCAGCGACTTCTACGGTCCGCATGTCACCAACCGGCTGATCCGCGAGGCGCTGGCGCCCTATCCGGACGAACTGCTGATCGTGACCAAGATCGGCGCCCGGCGCGGCGACGATGCGTCCTGGCTGCCGGCAGCCTCGCCCGACGAGTTGCGGCAGGCCGTGCACGACAATCTGCGCAATCTCGGCCTGGACGTGCTTGACATCGTCAATCTGCGGCTGTGGGGCGACAACGGCCATGCCCCAGCCGAAGGAACGATCGAACGGGAACTGAGCGTGCTGGCGGATCTGCAGCGGCAGGGGCTGGTCCGGCACATCGGCCTCAGCAACGTCACGGCGCGCCAAGTCGAGGAAGGCCGCCGCATCTGCGAGATCGTCTGCGTGCAGAACCACTACAATCTCGTGCATCGGGCGGACGATGCGCTGATCGACGACCTTGCCGGCAAGGGGATCGCCTATGTGCCGTTCTTCCCGCTCGGCGGTTTCTCGCCGCTGCAGTCGGACCAGTTGTCGGACGTCGCCCACCGGCTCGGTGCGACGCCGATGCAGGTGGCGCTCGCCTGGTTGCTGAAGCGGGCGCCCAATGTGCTGCTGATTCCCGGAACCTCGTCGGTCGGCCACCTGCGGGAAAATCTGGCGGCGGCGGAGCTCGATTTGCCCGCCGATGCCCTGGAGCAGTTGAACCGCTTGGCGCCATAGACCCGGCGGCACCGTAACTGTCATGGGAGCCGGTCGATAACGGGGGCTGCCCGAACCGGTTCTCATATCCTACAATCGGCTGCACGAGCGGATCAGCCGTAAAAGGAACAGCCCCGGTGAATCTCTTCTCCCTTCTCGATCAGGCGGCGTCCCGCTTCCCCGACCGCGGGGCGGTGTTCCGCGGCACCGAGCCGGTCCACAGCTTCGCGGAGCTGCGCTCCCGTGCGCTGCGCATCGCCGCCGGGCTGCGGGCGTCGGGGCAGCCGGGCGACCGCATCGCCATCGCGACGGAGAATGTGCCGGAATATGTCGAGCTGTTCTTCGCCATCTGGGCGGCCGGCATGGCGGCGACGCCGGTGAACGCCAAGCTGCATCCGCGCGAGCTGGTGCAGATCCTGGAGGATTCCGCTGCGACCACCGTCTTCGTCTCGCCCAAGCTGGCCCCCGGATTGGAACAGGCGCTTGACGGATCGCCGGCGGTATCCTGTCGCCGGATCGTCATCGGCGGGAGCGATTACGCGGCCCTGGCGGCGGGGGAGGAGTGGGCCGGGCCGGTCGATCCCGATCCGCAGGCTCTGGGCTGGCTGTTCTACACCAGCGGCACCACCGGCCGGTCCAAGGGGGCGATGCTGTCGCACCGCAACCTGCTGGCGATGACCATCGCCCATCTCGCCGATGTCGAGGCGGTGGACGAGGAGTGCAGCCTGCTGCACGCGGCACCGATGTCGCACGGCTCCGGCCTCTACATGGCGGCCTATGTCGCCCGTGGCGCACGGCAGGTGGTTCCGACCTCGTCCGCTTTCGAGCCGGCGGAGTTCCTCGATCTCTGCGACCGTCATCCCGGCTGCGGCGCCTTTCTGGCCCCGACCATGGTGCAGAGGCTGCGGCTGGAGGCGGAGCGCGGCGGGCGCCGGCCGGCCAATCTGCGCTCCATCGTCTATGGCGGCGGCCCGATGTATGTGGAGGAGCTGCGGCGGTCGCTGGCGGTCTTCGGCCCGGTCTTCGTCCAGATCTACGGCCAGGGCGAGGCGCCGATGACCATCACGTGCCTGCGCCGCCGCGACCATGCCGCGGACGACGACGCGGTGCTGGGATCGGTCGGCTTCGCCCGCAGCGGCGTCGAGGTGGCGGTGGTGGATGCCGACGGTCGGCCGCTGCCGCCCGGCGAGGTCGGCGAGATCGTCTGTCGTGGCGACGTGGTGATGGCCGGCTACTGGAACAACGCCGGGGCGACGGCCGAGGCCCTGCGCGGCGGCTGGCTATATACCGGCGACATGGGGTCGTTCGACCGGCGGGGCTACCTCACTCTGCGCGACCGCTCGAAGGACGTCATCATCAGCGGCGGCACCAACATCTACCCGCGCGAGGTGGAGGAGGTGCTGCTGCGCCACGCGGATGTCGCCGAGGTCTGCGTCACCGGCCAGCCCGATCCGGAATGGGGCGAGATCGTCGTCGCCTTCATCGTCGCCGAAGCCGGCCGCGACATTTCCCCCGACAGCCTCGACGCCCATTGCAACGCCAGCATCGCCCGATTCAAGCGGCCCAAGCGTTACCTGTTCGTCGAGGCTCTGCCGAAAAACAATTACGGCAAGGTGGTGAAGCGCGAGCTGCGGGCGCGTCTGGCCGGCGGCGTGTAGCGCAGGGGAAGGCCCGTCAGCGGCCGGCCGCCTGCCGGCGCAGGGCCTTCAACTCCTCGAAGCGGGCGGAGACGTCGCGCATGACGGCGGCCATTCCCATCATCGCGCCGTCCGCATCCTTCAGCGGCACGATGGTGAACTCCACCGAGATGCGGCTGCCGTCCTTGCGCGTCGCCGGAACCGACAGCAGGTCGCCGCTGCCATAGCGGCTGACCCCCGACTTCATCACCTCGTCATAGCCGTCCCAATGGCGCTGGCGCTGCCGTTCGGGAATGATGATGTCCAGCGACTGGCCCAGCGCCTCTTCGGCGGTGAAGCCGAACACCCGCTCGGCTCCGGCGTTCCAGAACCGGATGATGCCCTCCCGGTCGGAATAGACGATGGCCTCGGCCGGGCTGTTCAACAGCGCCAGCCCCAGCCTTTGCAGGTCGTCCTCGGTCATGCGCTCTCCCCCTGTCATCGTTGAATTTCCCGCTCTCATAGGTCCAACACCAGTCTTGCGCTGCGGGCACGCGACACGCACAGCATCATCGTCTTGCCGGCGGCGCGTTCGGCGTCGGACAACACGCTGTCGCGGTGGTCGGGTTCGCCCTCCAGCACCGTCGTCTCGCAGGTGCCGCAGATGCCCTGTTCGCAGGACGAATCGACCGAGACTCCGGCGGCGTCGAGCGCCTCCAGCACGCTGGTCCCCGGCGGCACCGTGACCGTCACGCCCGACCGGGCGCAGACAACTTCGAAAGTGTCGTCGGCCGCATCCTCGCGGATGGGCTCGACCCGCGGCGTGAACCATTCGAAGCGGACATCCTGCGCCGGCTGCGCGGCTGCGGCAACCGCCTCCATCAGCCGTTGCGGACCGCAGCAGTAGATCGGGACATCGGCGGGGGTGGCGGCGAGCAGCGCGTCCACCGTCAGCTTCCGCCCCTCGTCGGCGGCGTGGACCTCGACACGGCCATGGGGCAGGGCGCGGAGTTCGCCGAGGAACGGCGCCGCGGCGGCGCTGCGCACGCAATAATGCAGGGTCCAGTCGGCTCCCCGGCCGGCCGCCGCGCGGATCATCGGCAGCAGCGGCGTGATGCCGATGCCCCCGGCGATGAACAGATAGCGCGACGCCTCGTCGAAGCGGAAATTGTTGCGCGGCAGTCCGATGGGGACGGCGGTGCCGGTTTCCAGTTCGTCATGGACGAAGCGCGACCCCCGCCCGCCGGGGACGTTCAGAACGGCGATGCTGTAGGCCTGCCGGTCCGCCGGATCGCCGCACAGCGAATAGGACCGCACCGCCCCGTCCGGCAGATGGACGTCGATGTGCGCGCCCGGCTCGGCCGGAGGCAAGGGCTGGCCATCGGGGTCGCGCAGTTCCACCAGCATGACCTGCGGTGCGACCCGCTCCAGACGATGCGCACGCAGTGTCCGGGTGGTCGAAGGCGGGCGCCGCTGTGTCTCCGGCTGAAGGCTGCTCATCATCATACCTGCTTGAAAAGTTCGTCGGTTTGAAAGGCGCCGGCGCTTGGTATGCCAGATCCAATGCAAGCAGCCTAAAACCTCAACCTGACTTGAGGTCAAGCGGAAATGCCGCTGTACCGCCGCGGATTCCGCCGATGGATCATCCGCCCGCTGCCGGGTGTTGTTCGCGAAACGGTGCGCACCGGCACCACAGCGGGAGGAACGGTCATGTCACGCAAGACGATCATGGTCCTGGTTGCGGCACTCGGACTGGCGGCAATGCCGGCGCTTGCCGCATCCGGCGATGTCCATTCGGTGGTGGGGGAGAAGGTGAACCTGCGCGCCGGCCCCTCCGACGATGCGGCGGTGCGCTCCACCGTCGCGCGTGGCGACGAGGTGGTCGAGTTGCGGCATGAGGGCAACTGGCTGGGCGTCCGGGTGCTGCGCACCGGGGAGGAAGGCTGGCTGTTCTCGGACCTCGTCAAGCGGCAGACCGCCAGCACGCTGGGCGGCGGGGAGGCGGCACCGGCGCAGGCAGGCTTCGAGCGGCTGTCGCCCGGCTTCGACGGGCTGGTCGCGAATATCGGCGAACGTCTCGGCTACCGCTTCGCCGACAAGGTGGACCAGACCGGCAACGGTGCCCTGCGCGTCGTCCCGACCCAGGAATGGTCCTACAACACCGGCCGCGACGCCAAGATGTACGCGGCGCTGGCCCTGTACCAGATGTGGAAGAACTACAACAACGGCCGTCCGGTGACGGTGACGCTGGGGCCCCAGGGGCCATCCGCCATCACCATCGCCGATGCCGCGAAGGGGCCCGAACTGACCATGCCGACACCGAACCCGTCACGCTGACCCCAGGCCGGGCCTTGGACTCGGGCTGAGCGAATCGGCGCGAATTCGCGCGTATCACCAATGATTCGGGATGGGCGGCCATGCGATGTCGCCTGGCCGTTCCGTCGCGACTCCTGTCGGATGTGCGGCGTGTTGGCGCAGGAACAGCATCGTCCGGCCTTCCGCAGCGCCGGGCGTCCGTCCGTCCGCCGCTGCGGCACCCGAATTTCCTAAAATACCGCCATATGTAAACCGGGCCGCAATGTTTGGATTCGACACTGACGTCAGAGTGCGTAGCCCGCACGGCAATCGTCCGGTCGATCGAGTTCGAAAAGGTGCTCCCCATGTCCGTGTCGCCCACCTCCGTGTCGCCCATCCGCACACGCCTCGTCACCAAGATCATGGGTCCGTCGCTGCTGTTGGCGGCCATCGCCATCGCCATCGCGGTGTATGGCCTGGTGTCGCTGTCCACCCTGCATGACCGGAACGTCCTGCTGGTGGAACGCGACGCGGCGCGTCTGGAAATGGCGTTGCGCCTGAACAGCGAGTTGAACGTCACCGCGATCGCCACCTCGAACGCCGTGCTCGCCACCAAGGCGGAGGACGTGAAGACCATCCGCGGGCGTTACCAGCAGCGCTTTGCCGCCGTGCTGGATTATTCGAAGCGGATCCTGGAGACCAACCCCGCGCCGGCCATCGCAAAGCCGGCGAAGGACATCCAGGCGCTGTCGGGCGACTATGACCGGCTGGCCCAGCGGGCCATCGCCCTGTCGGCCGAAGGCAAGAAGGACGAGGCCTTCCAGGTGATCTTCGGCGAGATGCGCGACGTGCGCTTCAAGATCAACGGCGAGGCGGACAAGCTGGTCGCCGCCGCCAAGGAGGAGATGCAGGCCGCCCAACGGAGCGGCGATGCGGTCTATGACGCCGCCCTGCTCTGGCAATCGCTGGGATCGGTGATCGGCATCGCGCTGTCGCTGGGTCTGCTGGTCTGGATCGTCCAGCGTCACGTCTCCCGACCGCTGACCCGCCTGACCTCGGCGACCGAGCGGCTGTCGCGCGGCGATCTGGAGGTCGAGCTGGAGGCCCTTGGCAAGGGACGCGGCGACGAGGTCGGCACGCTGGCGCACGCGCTCCACATCTTCCGCGACAACGCGCGCGAGATGCGCCGTCTGGAGGCACAGCAGCAGCAGGAGGAGGCGCTGAAGGACCGGCGCCGGCAGGCCGTCGACGGGCTGATCGCCAATTTCGAGAACGGCATCACCGGGCAGCTCACGGTGCTGACCAATGCCGCCGACCAGATGCAGCAGACCGCCCAGTTGATGAACCGCACCGCGGAGTCGACGCACGAGCGCACCGCCGCGGTGGCCAACGCCTCCGAGGTGGCGTCCGGAAACGTGCAGACGGTGGCCGCCGCCGCCGATGAACTGACCGCATCCATCGCGGAGATCAGCCGCCAGATCGAGCAGGCCAACGGCGTCGCCGGCGAGGCGGTGCAGCAGGTGATGCAGACCAACACGACCGTGGAGGGGCTGTCGACCGCCGCCGCCCGGATCGGCGAGGTCGCCCATCTGATCACCGAAATCGCCAGCCAGACCAACCTGCTGGCGCTGAACGCCACCATCGAGGCGGCGCGGGCGGGAGAGGCGGGCAAGGGCTTCGCCGTCGTCGCCCAGGAGGTCAAGAACCTCGCCACCTCGACCGCGCGGGCAACGGAGGAGATCACCGCGCAGATCCAAGAGATCCAGGCGGTGAGCGGCGAGACGGTCTCGGCGATCCGGAATGTCGGCACCACGATCCGGTCGATCAGCCAGATTTCCGCCACCATTGCCGCCGCCGTCGAGCAGCAGAGCGCGGCGACGCGGGAAATCGCGCGCAACACCCAGGAGGCGGCGCAGGGAACCAGCCAGGTGTCCACCCACATCGGCGGCGTCGAGGCGGCGGCACGCGACACCGAGGCGGCGGCCGATCAGGTCAAGACCGCAGCCGCCGCCCTGTCCGGCGAGGCGTCGTCGCTGCATGCCCAGGTCGCCGCGTTCCTCTCGTCCATCCGGGCCGCCTGAGCGGTCCATCCCGGTCCTGGCGTCATACATCTGTCACGGTGCTGCTGTAGCGTGGCGCGCCGGCACGAGGCCGCCCACGCCGAACTTCGTCCGGCGGCCGATCCGCCCTGTTTTTCCGGAGACCCGTCGCATGGATTTCTTCCGCCGCTTCAACTTCCTGGTCTGCGCCCCCGCCTTCGAAGTGGACGAGCTGGAGGGCATGCGGCTTCAGCAGATCCTGTCGGAAGTGGAGCGGATGGGCTTCGAGGTGGTGCGCGCCCGCCGGGTCGAGGATGCCGAGCTAGCGATCCGTACCGATGCCGCCATCGGCTGCATGATCGTCGATTGGGGCAAGCGCGGCGCCGACGGCAAGCAGGCCTCGCTGATCGCCTTCGCCCGCCAGCGCGGGCTGGAGATGCCGATCATCCTGCTGGTCCGCCGCCAGCGGCTGGAGAACATCCCGGTCGATGTGCTCAACCAGGTCGACGGCTACATCTTCCTGGCGGAGGAAACGCCGGAGTTCATCGCCAAGAATCTGGTCAGCCGGCTGAAGCAGTATGCTGACACGCTGAAGACGCCCTTCTTCGGCGCGCTGGTCGATTACGCGGAGGAGGGCAACCAGCTCTGGACCTGTCCCGGCCACAATGGCGGCATCTTCTATAGCCGCAGCCCGATCGGCCGCATCTTCGTCGAGCATCTGGGCGAGGCGGTGTTCCGCGACGACATCGACAATTCGGTGCTGGAGATGGGCGACCTGCTGGTCCATGAGGGGCCGGCGCTCCAGGCGCAGAAGGAGGCCGCCCGCATCTTCGGGGCCGAGCGCACCTATTTCGTGCTGAACGGCACCTCGGCTTCCAACAAGATCGTGCTGTCGGCGCTGGTCGCGGAGGATGACCTCGTGCTGTTCGACCGCAACAACCACAAGGCGGCTCACCATGGCGGCCTGTTCCTGGGCGGCGGCATCCCGATCTTCCTGGAGACCGAGCGCAACGCCCATGGCCTGATCGGCCCCATCGATCCGCAGGCTCTGGACGAGGAGGTGATCCGCGAGCGCATCCGCCGCAACCCGCTGGTCAAGGATCCCGACGCCTGGAAGCGCGAACGCCCCTTCCGCGCCGCGGTGATCCAGCAATGCAGCTATGACGGGACCATCTACAACGCCCAGATGATGCTGGAGCGGATCGGCAAGCTCTGCGACTACATCCTGTTCGACGAGGCGTGGGCGGGGTTCCTGAAATTCCACCCGCTGTTCAAGGGCCATTTCGCCATGGGGCTGGAAGGGCTGCATGACGGCCATCCCGGCATCATCGCCACGCAGTCCACCCACAAGCAGCTGGCCAGCTTCTCCCAGGCTTCGCAGATCCATGTGAGGGACAACCACATCAAGGGCCAGCGCCGCCGGGTGGAGCATCGCCGCTTCAACGAGACCTTCCTGCTGCACGCTTCGACCTCGCCCTTCTACCCGCTGTTCGCCTCGCTGGACGTCGGCGCGCAGATGATGAAGGGGCGGTCGGGCGAGGTGCTGTGGGACGACACGATCCGGCTGGGCATCGAGCTGCGCAAGAAGATCCGCGCCATCCGCCGCGAGTTCGAGGAGCGCGAGAGCGACCCGGCCAAGCGCTGGTTCTTCGACCCCTTCGTACCCGACCGCGTCATCCGCAACGGCGCCCCGACCGCGTGGGAGGAGGTGCCGACCGACGAGCTGGCGACCGACGTGCGCCATTGGGAATTCGCCCCCGGCGCCGACTGGCACGGCTTCCAGCATGTCGGGCCGGGCTATGCCATGACCGACCCCAACAAGCTGACGCTGCTGACCCCCGGTTTCGACCGCCACAGCGGCGCCTATGGCAACCACGGCATCCCGGCGCCGGTGGTGGCGCAGTATCTGCGCGAGAACCGCATCGTTCCGGAAAAGAACGACCTGAACTCGCTGCTATTCCTGCTGACGCCCGGCGTGGAATCGAGCAAGGCCGGCACGCTGCTGAGCGGTCTGGTCGCCTTCAAGCGGCTGCACGACGACAACGCCCCGCTGGAGGATGTCATCCCCGAATTCGTCGCCAAGCGGCGCGCCCATTATCTCGGCCGGCGCCTGCGCGACCTGTGCGCCGAGATGCATGCCTTCTATCGCGAGAAGAACACCAGCGCCCTGCAGCGCGCCATCTTCCGGCCGGAGCATCTGCCGACCATGGCGATGCCGCCGCGCGAGGCGACGCGCCATCTGGTGCGCAACACGGTCGATTACCTGCCGATCGACGAGATCGCCGGCCGCATCGCCACCACGCTTTGGGTCGTCTACCCGCCGGGCATCGCCACCATCGTCCCCGGCGAAAGGCTGGACGAACGGGCCAAGCCGATGATCGACTACCTGAAGGTCTTCCAGGAAAGCGCCAACCGCTTCCCCGGCTTCGACAACGAGATCCAGGGCCTGTACCGCGAGACCGACGCGAAGGGCGTGATCCGCTACTTCACCTATGTGGTGAGGGAGTGACGGGCAGCGCTCAGCCCTGACCGGTGCGGTCCTCCAGGTCAATGCGCCCGACCAGGAAATCCAGGAAGCACCGCACCTTCGGTGGCTGGATCCGCCCGCCGGGAAAGACCGCGTGCAGGTCGACATCCGATCCCTTCCAGCCGTCCAACACCCGCACCACCTGCCCGGCCGACCGGTAAGGCCGCATGGCGAAGTCGGTGGCGAGCGCCAGTCCGCCACCGGCCAGCAGCGTCGGGACCAGCATCTCCGGATCGTCGGCCGCCATCACCGGATCGATGGGTACGTCAAGCTCCTCCGCATCGCGGCCCGCCACGGTCCGGAACAGGCGCCAGCCATAGCCGGAGGAGCGCCGGGCGGCCATGTTCGCCAGCGTCAGATGGCGGATCAGCTCGTCGGGATGGACCGGCGTGCCATGGGCAGCACAATAGGAGGGGGCGGCGTAGACGTGGCGAGGCAGGACGCCCAGCTTGCGGGCCGCCATGGCGGAGTCCTGCAGCGTCCCCATCCGGATCGCCAGATCGATGTCCCGCGCCACCAGATCCAGATTCTGATGGCTGAGCACCAGATCGATGCGGACATCGGGATAAAAACTGCGGAAACCGGGCAGAAGCGGTGCGATCACCTTCATCCCGAAGGACGGCGGGGTGGTGACCCGCAGCCAGCCGCGCGGCGTGTCGCGAAGCTGGGCGACGGCGCTCTCGGCCTGTTCCAGCTCCTCGGCGATGCGGCGGCAGCGCTCGAAATAGACGGTCCCCGCCTCGGTCAGTCCGATGCGGCGCGTGGTCCGGTGCAGAAGCTGGATGCCGAGCCGCCGTTCGAGATCGCGCACCTTGCGGCTCAGCGTCGTCTTGGGCAGCCGCAGCCGCAGGGCGGCCTTCGTGAAGCTACCTTCCTCCACCACCTTCACGAAGGCGATGGTGTCGCCCAGGTCCTGCATCCGCGCCTGCCGATTGGATGGGATTTCGGCACAATGTTGCCCAAAGCCGGCGGGTAATCAAGCCGTCCGACCGGTGCTAGGTGATGGGTCTGCGCGGCGGCCGGAACGAACGCCGCCGCAGGACGAGGCACCCGCATCGCACCAAGGACAGGCACGATGAAACCAAAGATGCTTTTGCTGGCCGCCGGCCTGCTGTTCGCCGCCATCCCGACCGGCCACGCCGCCGAGAAGGCCGCCACCCAGCCGGTCAGCCAATCGGCGGTCCAACCCGCCGCGGCCGGCGTCTATCGCTTCACCGTCGGCGATCTCCGCATCACCGCGCTCAGTGACGGCACCCTGCCGCTCGGCATCAAGCCGCTGGTCAAGGGGCTGCCGCCGGAGCGCATCGACGCACTGCTGGCCGAACGGTTCGAGCGGGATCCGCTGGAAACCTCCATCAACGCCTTCCTGATCGAGGTCGGGTCTCGCCTGCTGCTGGTCGACACCGGGGCGGGCCAACTGTTCGGCCCCTATGGCGGCAAGCTGCCGGTCAGCCTCGCCGCGGCCGGCTACCGCCCGGATCAGGTGACCGACATCCTGCTCACCCACATCCACACCGATCATTCCGGTGGGCTGGCGCTGGATGGGCGGATGGTGTTCCCGAACGCCACGGTCCATGTCGGTCAGGCCGATCTGGACTTCTTCCTCAACCGCGACAACACGGCCAAGGGCCTGCAACCCCGCCACTATGACGAGGCGGTTGCCACCGTTGGCCTCTATGTCAAGGCCGGTAAGGTCAAGCCCTTCAGCGGGCAATCCGAAATCCTGCCGGGCGTCACGGCGATCCCCACCCCCGGCCACACGCCCGGCCATGCCTTCTACCGGGTGACCAGTCGCGGCGAAACCATCGAGTTCTGGGGCGACATCATCCATGTCGGGCCAGTTCAGTTCCCGCACCCGGAAGCCACCGTCGCCTTCGACATCGACCAGGACGCCGCACGCGCCCAGCGTCTGAAGCGCTTCGCCCAGGAGGCGGACAGCGGCCAGTTGACTGCCGCCGCCCATCTCAGCTTCCCCGGCCTCGGCCGACTGCGGCGCGACGGCGAGGCCTATCGTTGGGTGCCGGTTGAATACCGCAACCGGGAGTGACGCCGGCTAAAGCGCCGCCAGCACCTCGTCCAGCGTCGCGAGGAACAGCCGGGCGTCGTCGGCCGAGAACACCAGCGGCGGCCGGATCTTCAGGATGTGCCCCTCCTGTCCGGTCGCGCTGATCAGCACCCGGCGACGGCGCATGTCGTTCACCACGCGGGCGGTTTCCTCCGGCGCCGGCGTTTTCAGCTTGCGGTCGCGCACCATCTCGACGCCGATGAACAGGCCGCTGCCGCGCACGTCGCCGATCAGATCATGCTTGGCGGCCAGCGCACGCAGGCCGTCGATCATCTGCGTGCCGACGCTCAGGGCGTTTTCCTGCAGCCGCTCCGTCTTGATGACGCGCAGCACGGCGAGCGCCACGGCACAGGACACCGGGTTGCCGCCGAAGGTGTTGAAATAGCGCTGGCTGCGGCCGAACGCCTCGATCACCTCCGGCCGGAACACCGCGCCGGCCACCGGATGGCCGTTGCCCATCGGCTTACCGACCGTCACGATGTCGGGCACCAGCCCGTGGCGCGCGAAGCCCCACATGTGGGTGCCGAGCCGGCCGAAGCCGGGCTGCACCTCGTCGGCGATGAAGATGCCGCCGGCCTTGCGCATCACCTCCACCGCCGGGGCGAGGAAGCCGGCCGGATCGGTGAAGACGCCGCTGCTGGAGAAGATGGTGTCGACCAGCAGAGCCGCCGGGGCGATGCCCTTCTCGCGCAGGTCGGCGATGGCCGCCTCGACCGAGCGGGCGAAGGCGGCACCGACTTCCGATTCCGGGATGCGGTAGCTGTCGGGGGCCGGCACGACGCGGACATGGTCGCCCAGCTTCACCGCACCGCCCAGCGACGGCGACATCTCCGCCAGCGCCGAGGTGACGCCGTGATAGGCGTTGTGCGCGATGACGACGCCGGTGCCGCCGGTGTGATGGCGGGCGACGCGCAGGGCCAGATCGTTGGCTTCGCTGCCGGTGCAGGTCAGCATCAGGTGCGACAGCGGCGCCGGGAACTCCGCCAGGAAGGCTTCGGCGAAGTCGATGATGCCGTCGGTCAGATAGCGGGTGTGGGTGTTCAGCACCGCCGCCTGCTTCGCCATCGCCTCCACCACCTCCGGCCGGCAGTGCCCGACCGAGGCGACGTTGTTGTAGGCATCGAGATAGCGGTTGCCGTCCGCGTCATAGAGGTAGGAGCCTTCCCCCCGCACCACATGGATCGGGTCGGCGTAGAACAGGCGGTAGGCCGGGCCGAGCAGCTTTTCGCGGCGGGCGATCAGGGCGCGCTCGCGCTCCGGCAGGGAACCGGCAGAGTCGGGCGCATAAGCGTTGATCATGGTCATGACGGGTCACACTCTCTGGCAGGCGCGATGGAGCAGACGGCGCGCGGTGGCGGCCTCGTCGCCGGTCAGCTTTTCCAGGCCGGCGAAGGCGCGTTCGGCATTCCGCAGGATGTAGGCGGCGTTGGCCGGATATTCGGCGGCCCGCCAGCCGGTGATGGCGATGGTCAGGGCCAAGCGGCCGGCCACCAGATCGGGCAACAACTCCACCTCGTCCTCACTCAGCGGCAGCACGGCGGTGAAGGCGCCGGTCATCTCGACCAGCGAGCCGAAGGGCGTCTCGCCGCTGGTGACGTGGTAGGCGAGCGCCGTCGCCAGATCGTTGACCAGCGGCGCCCTCAGCGCGTCGCCGAAATCGATGATGCCGGTGACCGTCTCATGCCCGACCGGATCGACCACCGCGTTGTGCGGGTTGAGGTCGTTGTGGATCACCTGATGCCGCAGGCCGGGCAGCCGTGGCGCCACCTGGTCGGCGAAGCGGGCGATGAAGCGCTCCACCATCCCGCGGCGCGGGCCGTCCGTCAGATAATGCAGCCGGTCGGCGACGCTGGCGGTGCGCGTGATGTCCCACAGCAGGTCGCGCTCCGATCCGGGATGCTCGTAATCGGCCAGCGCCAGATCCAGCCGGGCCAGCGTCGTCCCCAGCGCCCGCATCTGCCCCGGTGAGGCCGGCGCCGCGTGGAGCGGCGTGCCGTCGAGATAGGTCAGCAGGCGCAGGATCATGGCGTGGCCGTCGACCCGGACAGTCGCCTGCGCCTCTCCATCCAGCGTCGGCACGACGCGCGGCACCGGCAGGGAAGGGTCGCGGACGGCCACATGCTGCATCGCCCCGGTCTGGAAGCCGGTGACGAGCGCCGGTTCGGCCGGGTTGGTGAACTTCAGCACATAGCCTTGCCCATCGGCGGTGGTGATGTGGAAGTTGCGGTCGCGCTCGCTGCTCAGTTCGCGGATGCCGCCGGTCACCCCGAAGCATCGCTGCATCATGGCGCCGGCCTCGATCGCGGAGATCGGCGGTGCGGCGGTGGTCAGAACATCAGGCTGCGTCATGACCGCACTCTCCTCGTCGCTCGAAGCTTTCAATGTTTGATGCATCATCGTCATGAACGAACCGGCCTTGGGATCCGATGTGGGGGGAAAGGCATCAGGAAACCAGCGCCCTGGACGCTGGGACAGGAGCAGGCGCAAGGTTGGCGGTCGCGCCGTCGATCCGCTCCAGGATCGGGCCGCTGGCCAGCAGGATGTCGGCCTGGATGGCGTGGGCGGCGGCCGGGCCGTCGTGACGGCGGATGGCCTCCATCAGCGGATAGTGATGGTCGATCATCGTACGACCGGCACCGCCATAGACGTCGGCGATCAGCGGCCCCATCTGGAGCCAAAGACGCCGCAGAATGTCGCCGAGTACCGGCATGTCGGCGATTTCCGACAGCTTGAAGTGGAAGATCTGGTTCAGTTCGGTGGCCCGCGCGGTGTCGCCGGCAGCCAGCGCGTCCTCGTTGTGCTTCAGCAGGGCTTCCAGCAGCGCGATCTGGGCCGGCGTGGCCTTTTCCGCGGCACGCGCGGCAGCCAGCCCTTCGAGGTTGACGCGGATATCGCGGATCTCGAGGTAGGCGGCGCGGGTCAGCATCGGTACGCGGATGTCGCGCGGCGAGCGCAGCACCAGAGCCTGATCCTGCACCAGACGCAGGATGGCGTCGCGCACCGGGGTGACGCTCGTCCCCAGCCGTTCGGCCAGATCGCGGATCTTCAGGCGGTCGTTCGGCTTGAACACGCCCTTCATCAGAGCCTCGCACAGCCGCTGGTAAATCGTGCTGCCAAGATTGTCGTGTTCAAGATGGGTGAGGTCGAACCCGCTCATCGTCTGCCCTTCACCCGCCGCCCGCTTTTGCTGTATGATGCATCATATTGAGGCGGGAGCGGGCGGAGGTCAAGTGCCGTCGCACGTCATGTCCGCACCCACCCGGCGAAAAGACCCACGAGGGAGAGAGCGCATGAACGCCGACAACACGGCCAGCTTGCAGGGACCGCGCATCGCCCTGATCCATGCGCTGGAGGAATCGGTGGCTCCGGCGCGCGCCGCCTTCCGGGCGCATTGGCCGGAGGCGCGGATCTTCGACCTGCTCGACACTTCGCTCGCCGTCGATCTGGCCGAGGCCGGCCGGCTCGACGAGGCGATGATGGGGCGTTTCCGGACGCTGGCCGACTATGCCGCCGGCACGGTGGGGGCGGGCGGGCGGACGGCGGGGATTCTGTTCACCTGCTCCGCTTTCGCCCCGGCCATCGACGCGGTCAAGCCGCGCCTGCCGATCCCGGTCCTGCGGCCGAACGAGTCGGCGTTCGAAGCGGCGATGGCCGTCGGCAGCCGGATCGGCATCGTCGTCAGCTTCGGCCCGTCCGCCGACTCGCTGCGCACCGAATTGCTGGCGATGGCCGCAGCCGCCGGCCGCCGGATCGAGGTCACCGTCGCCATCGCCGACGGCGCGCTGGCCGCGCTGAAAAGCGGTGACGGCGACAGCCATGACGACCGCGTGGCACAAACCGCCGGGCAGTTGGGGGGCTGCGATGTCGTCATTCTCGGCCAGTTTTCGATGGCGCGCGCCCAGGCGAGACTGCAGCCGCTGCTGTCGGTCCCGGTGCTCACCACGCCCGCTGCGGCGGTGGAGGCGCTGCGCCGCCTGACGGCACCGCCGTTCCCTCATACATGAAGGTCATGATCTTCGGACCCGGCAGATGGCTTTCCGTCAGGTCGGTGATCTCAAAACCGGCCGCGCGGATCAACTCGTCCATCTTGCGGTCAAGGTGACAGCCACCGGAACAGCGTGACCACAGCGGCGTCAGGCGATGCTGCCAGCGCCGAACGACCGGGGCCGGGGCAAGGCCATGCTCGACGAAGCGCAGTTCCCCGGCCGGCTTCAGCACCCGGCGCGCCTCCCTCAGGGCGGCGGACGGGTCGGGTATGCTGCACAGGGACCATGTCACGACCACGGTGTCGAAGCTGTCGTCCTCGAACGGCAAGCGTTCCGCCGTCTGTTCCACCAAACTCACCGGACGGTGCGACTGCGCCGCGGCACGGCGGGCCATGGCGAGAAGTTCGGCGGAGGGATCGACACCGACGATCTCGTCGGCCGCCGCGCCATAAAAGGGCAGGTTGCGGCCGGAGCCGATGCCGATCTCCAGGACACGTCCGCGCGCCTGCCCGGCGACCCTGGAACGGGCCTCCGAGAGCAGCGCCTGCCCCATGACCCAGTTGATCATCCGGGGCAGGATGTGGTGGCTGTAGATGGCCATGGTCCCATGCCTTTCTAGCGTCACTTGAACGTGGAACGGCTCGCGGCCGCTCCACCGGACGGGTCAGAGCGCCTCCTGCATCTCGAACAGCCGTTGGACGGCGTCGGCGGTGCGCTGATAGTGATCCTTCAGGGCCGCCACCGCCTCTTCGGCGTTGCGGTCGATCGTGCAGGTCATGATCCGCTCATGCTCGCGAACCACGTCACGGTCCTGTTTGGGCACGCTGACCGACAGGCGGCGGTAACGGTCGGCCCGGACGAACAGCTTCTCGCACAGTTCGATCAGGATCGGCGACCCGCAGGCCGAGATCAGGATGCGGTGGAAATCGGCATGCCGCAGGTCCCAATCCTCGCGGATGGCTGTCGGCAGGTCGTCGCGTTCGCGGGGCAGGCGCGCCATCATGTGGTGCGCCGCCAGCAGCCGGCCTTCCCATTCCGAGTCGCCATTTTCGATGGACAGGCGCAGCGCCTCGCCCTCCAGCAGCTTGCGGGTGGCGACGATGTCCAGCAGTTCGGCGACCGACAGCGGGGCCACCGAAAATCCACGGTGATCGTCGGAGACGGTGAAGCCTTCCGCCGTCAACCGGACCAGCGCCTCGCGCACCGGCGAAACGCTCATACCGCACAACGCCTGCAAATCGGCAAAGCGCAGCCGCTGGCCGGGTTCCAGCACGCCGGAACGGATGGCCCGGTGAATGACGGCATAGGCATCGCCCGCCAGCGTGCGTGCCTCCGCACGGTCCTTCATGACTGCTCCCTCCAAACCGGCACCCACATTTTCGAAAATCCTATCCTCATTCGAAAACCGTTGACAGCATATATGATCCGTGGAAACTGTATGTTAACGCAGCAATCCTGAAAAGATGACCACAAAGCTGGTCGACGCAAGGAGACGACGTTTTGAAACTCGTTCGCTTCGGGGCTCCGGGACAAGAGAAGCCGGGCCTGATCGACAAGGATGGTTCCATCCGGGACTTGTCGTCGGTTGTCAAGGACATCGACGGTTCTTCTTTGAATAAAGCCAGCCTGGAGAGGATCCGGTCCGTCCCGGTCGATGACCTGCCGCTGGTCTCGGGCGCGGTGCGGTTGGGACCGTGCGTGACCGGTGTCGGCAACTT
This sequence comes from uncultured Azospirillum sp., assembly GCA_966212305.1. Classification (GTDB taxonomy): domain Bacteria; phylum Pseudomonadota; class Alphaproteobacteria; order Azospirillales; family Azospirillaceae; genus Azospirillum. The sequence continues at coordinate 153,093 of CBIHQY010000003.1, read as the reverse complement.
CATCGCCGTCGGCCTGAACTATGCCGACCATGCGGCGGAAAGCGGCATGCCGGTCCCGGCGGAGCCGGTGCTGTTCAACAAGGCGCCGTCCTGCATCGTCGGCCCGGACGACACCGTGCTGATCCCGCCGGGTTCGGAGAAGACCGACTGGGAGGTCGAACTCGCCATCGTCATCGGCGAGCGCGCCTCCTACGTGTCGGAGGCCGACGCGCTGAATTACGTGGCCGGCTATTGCGTGTGCAACGACGTGTCGGAGCGCGGCTATCAGCTGGAGCGCGGCGGCGGGCAGTGGACGAAGGGCAAGGGCTGCCCGACCTTCGGTCCGCTCGGCCCCTGGATGGTCACCAAGGACGAGGTTGAGGATGTCCACAACCTCGCCATGACGCTGTCGGTCAACGGCCAGACCATGCAGAACGGCTCCACCCGGACGATGGTCTTCCAGGTGCCGTTCCTGGTTTCCCACATCTCGCAGTTCATGACGCTGATGCCGGGCGACGTCATCACCACCGGCACGCCGCCGGGCGTCGGCATGGGCATGAAGCCGCCGCGCTACCTCAAGCCGGGCGACAGCATCCGCCTCGAAATCCAGGGGCTGGGCGTGCAGAACCAGCGCGTCGCCGCCACCTGACCTGCTAACCGGGCCGCGATCCGTCGCGGCCCGCATTTCCGGTGACCCGCGGGGTCGGCCTTCAGTTCGGCCGCCCGCCTGTCCCGGCCTGCTTCGGCGTCCCATCGCCGCCCGTTCCAGTCAATGCAGAAAGCGGGAACTCGCCGTAGCGCGGGATTGCACCCGCTCGTTCATCCGAAATTCGTGGCCGTAATTCGTGGCCGAGATTTGTGGAGGAAGCGCCCCATGAACATCAAAGACAGAATGGATCGGATTCCCGGCGGCCTGATGCTGGTGCCGCTGCTGCTCGGCGCACTGTGCAAGACCTTCGTGCCGGAGGCGCCCGGCTATTTCAAAGGCTTCACCCAGGGGATCATGACCGGCGTGGTGCCGATCCTGGCGGTGTGGTTCTTCTGCATGGGCGCGTCGATCAAGCTTAGCGCCACCGGAACGGTGCTGCGCAAGTCCGGCACGCTGGTCCTGACCAAGCTGATCGCCGCCTGGATCATCGTGCTGGTGATGTCGCAGTTCATCCCGCCCGAAGGCATCCACACCGGTTTCTTCGCCGGGCTGTCGATCCTGGCCATCGTCTGCGCCATGGACATGACCAACGGCGGGCTCTACGCCTCGCTGATGCAGACCTACGGCACCAAGGAGGAGGCCGGTGCCTTCGTGCTGACCTCCATCGAATCCGGTCCGCTGATGAGCATGATCATCCTCGGCGCCTCCGGTGCGGCGCATTTCGAACCGCAGATCTTCGTCGGCGCCGTGCTGCCCTTCCTGGTCGGCTTCGCGCTGGGCAATCTGGATCCGAAGCTGCGCGCCCTGTTCGCGCCGGGCGGCCAGTTGATGATCCCGTTCTTCGCCTTTTCGCTCGGCAACACCATCAATCTCGGCACGCTGTTCTCGCCGCTGCTCGGGCTGGGCGTGCTGCTGGCGCTCGGCGTCATCGTGCTGACCGGCATTCCGCTGATCCTGGCCGACAAGATCATCGGCCGCGGCACCGGCACCGCCGGCATCGCCGCCTCCTCAACCGCCGGCGCGGCTGCCGCCAACCCGGTGGCGATCGCCGCCGTCGCCCCGCAATTCGCGCCTGCGGCGGCCGATGCCACCGTGCTGGTGGCGATCTGCATCATCGTCACCTCCGTCGCGGTGCCGATCATCACCGGCCTCTGGTACAAGCGCTTCGGCCAGGGACTGGCTGAGACGAACCGTGACGACACCCCGCTGATGCCGGCCGGTGCGACGCCGGTGGACTGACGGCGCGACCGTTCTTCCACCAGAATCGTTACCCACACGCATCACGTCCCGTTTTCAGGAGTTGGACCATGACCGGAAAGCTAACCGGCAAGACCGCCGTCATCACGGGCGCGGCCCAGGGGATCGGCCGCGCGACCGCCGAACTGTTCGCCCGCGAAGGCGCGAGGGTCGTCGCCACCGACGTCAACGGCGCCAAGCTGGCCGAACTGGCAGGGCAGGGGATCGAAACGCGGGTGCTGAACGTGCTCGACGATCAGGCGGTGCGGTCGGTCCTGGGCGAGATCGGCCGCGTCGACATCCTGTTCAATTGCGCCGGCGTGGTCCACAACGGCACGATTCTGGAGATGACCGACGATGAGCTGGAGTTCGCCCTCGACCTCAACGTCAAGGCTCTGGTCCGCACCACGAGAGGGGTGCTGCCCGCCATGCTGGAACACGGCGACGGCTGCATCATCAACATGTCGTCGGTGGCGTCCAGCGTGAAGGGGGTGCCCAACCGCTTCGCCTACACCACCACCAAGGCGGCGGTCATCGGGCTGACCAAGTCGGTCGCGGCGGACTATGTGGCGAAGGGCATCCGCTGCAACGCCATCTGTCCGGGCACGGTCGAATCGCCGTCGCTGCAGGAGCGGCTATCGGCCCAGGGCGATTATCATGCCGCCCGCGCCGCCTTCATCGCCCGTCAGCCGATCGGCCGCATCGGCCAGCCCGAGGAGATCGCCGAACTGGCCCTCCACCTCGCCACCGCCACCTACACCACCGGCCAGATCCACATCATCGACGGCGGCTGGGCGATGTAGGGGCGTCACGACAGGTGCGGTCCCCCGATCCAGGCCAGCGTAAGCCCAAGCCCCTGCAGGGCATGGACGCCGACATAGATCCCGACCAGGATGATGACGGCGCTGGACAGGTAGGGGGCACGCCGGGCGAATTTGCCGAAGGCGTCCGACCAGCGCCGCTCGGCATGGCGCATGCCCAGCGCGGCGACCGCCCCGGCGGCCACCAGGGTCAGGGCCAAGCCGATGCTGAAGCAGACGACCAGCGCGGCGCCGAGCGTCACCTCCTTCAGTTGGAGGCACAGCAGCAGAACGGTGATGGCTGCCGGGCAGGGGATCAGCCCGCCGGTCAGGCCGAACAGCACGATCTGTCCGGTGGTGACGTGCCGGCCGGCGAAGCGGCGCTGGATGTCGCGGGCATGCGCCCGCTCATGCGCGTCCTGATAGTCTGACTGTCCGAGATCCAGTGCGCCGGCGTGGGCATGGGTATGCCCGCCATGGCTGTGGCCGTGATGGTGATCGTGGTGGTCATGCCCATGCTCATGGCCATCCCCATGATGATGGTGATGAGCGTGTCCGGCGGTCTCGTGCCGCTTTTCCCGCCATGTCCGCGCCGCCATCCACAGCGCCACCGCGATGATCAACGCTGCCGAAGCGAGCTGGAAATAGGGCTCGGTCGTCTCGGCGTCCCAGCCGCGGCCGATCCACATCCCTCCCAGCGCCACCGCCCAAACCACCGCCGTATGCGAAACCGTGGCGGCTAGACCGAGCAGGACCGCCTGGGCGACGGTGCCGCGGATGGCGACGATGAAGGCCGCCATCATCGTCTTGGAATGGCCCGGCTCCAGCCCGTGCAGCGCGCCGAGCAGGATGGCGCTCGGGATGAACAGCCAGGCGTTGGCGGCGCCTTGCTGCAAAAGGACGGAAAAATCGGGCATCGCGGCTCTCTACAGATATTTCGTGATCGCCTTGAACTCCGCGATCGATGCCCGCGCTTCGGCGGGCGTGGCGTCGACCGCCGCGTCCAGGCAGTGATCCAGATGGTCGTGAATAAGCACCTTCTTGGCCTCGCGCACGGCGCTTTCCACCGCATGCAGTTGCTGGGCGAGGTCGAGGCAGGGCCGGCCGGCTTCGATCATTTCGATGATGCCGCGCAGATGTCCATCGGCCCGCTTGAGGCGCTTGATGATGTCGGGATGGCTGTGGTGGGTGCTCATGCCGAAATGGTATCCCCCTGGATAGGATATGGCAAGGCCGGTGGCGGTGCCCGCCGATCCGCCCATTGTGCTTTGATTGCGCAGCATGTCCGGCGGAGTTGACCGCACCCCCGGACTTGCACTATCCCCCTGGATAGGATCGCCGCGGTGACGCGCGCGGGGCGGGCATCCGCCTGCCGCCGATCCGACGGAGGTCTTATGGACGATTTCGCCGGTCTGGCCGGCCTGTTCAGCGCCGCACTGCTGGCGGCGACGATCCTGCCGGCCCAGTCGGAGGTGATTCTGGCCGGCATGCATATGGCCGGAACCCATTCGACACCGACGCTGGTGCTGGTCGCCACCGCCGGCAATGTGCTGGGTTCGGTGGTGAACTGGCTGCTCGGCCGCTACCTGATCCATTTCCGCGACCGCCGCTGGTTTCCGGTCAAGGCCTCGCTGATCGACCGCGCCACCGCCTGGTACCAGAAATGGGGGGTGTGGTCGCTGCTGCTGGCCTGGGCGCCCTTCATCGGCGACCCGCTGACCCTGGTCGCCGGCATCCTGCGGGAGAATTTCTGGGTGTTCCTGCTGCTGGTGACCATCGGCAAGGCCGCCCGCTACGTGGCGCTGGTGGTCGCCTTCTGATAGGCTTGCCACGTTTAACCGAGGACCAACGATGTCGTCTTGCCCCTGCGGCTCCGGCCGTTCCTTCGAAGAGTGCTGCGGTCCCATTCTGGCCGGGGAGCCGGCGCCGACCGCCGAAGCGCTGATGCGGTCGCGCTACACCGCCTTCGTCCGCCATGACCTCGACCATGTCGAGCGCACCCACGCTCCGGAAATCCGCGACGACTTCAACCGTGGCGAGGCCGAACGGGTGGCGGACGAGTCGGAGTGGCAGCGGCTCGACATCCTGAGCGCCAGCGAGGAGGGCGACATCGGGATGGTGGAGTTCCAGATCCAGTTCCGTACGCACGGCAAGGATCTGCGCCACCATGAGCGGGCAAGCTTCCGCCGGGAGGACGGGCGGTGGCTCTATGTCAGCGGCGAGGTCAACCCGAAGGGCGAACCGCGCCGCGTGGTCAAGGTCGGACGCAACGAACCCTGTCCCTGCGGGTCCGGCAAGAAGTACAAAGCCTGCTGCGGCAAGTGACCGGAGGGGCGCCGCCGTGGAACCGCGCTTCTCCTGCACCGCCTGCGGCAAATGCTGCCACGGCTGGCTGCCGCTGACGCTGGCGGATGCCGTCGCCCATGCCGGCCGCTTCCCGCTGGCGATGGTGTGGACGCCGGTGCGGCCGAACGCCCGGTCCTACGAGCTGGCGACCAGACTGGGCGCCACGGTGCGCCTGCCCAACCGCAAGACGGTGGCGGTGCTGATCGTGCCGACCGCCTATCTGCCGACCTCCTTCCCCTGTCCGGAACTGCGGGAGGATGGGCTGTGCGGCATCCATGAGACCAAGCCGTCGCGCTGCCGCACCATGCCCTTCTACCCCTACCGGGAGGAGAAGGATCAGGCCGACCTGCTGATCCCGCGCAAGGGTTGGCAGTGCGACACCTCGGCCGAGGCATCGGTCGTCTATGCCAATCACGCCATACTCGACCGCGCGGATTTCGACCGCGAGCGGGGCGATCTGCTCGAACAGGCTCCGGTGATCCAGTGTTACGCCGACTATGTGCTGAAATACATGCCGTGGATCGTCGACGAGCTGGCGAAGCTGGCGGCCAAGCCGACCGGCGGCAATCTGGTCACCAGCCTGTCCTCCTTCCTCACCGCCACGCGCCGGCCGGATGCCGTGGACATCGCCACCGCCCAGGCCCCGCTGTTCCGGGCGATGGCGGAGCGGACCAAGGACGATCCGGCCTTGCGTGACTACCACCGCAATTTCAGCGGATGGGCCAAGGAGATGGAGGCGCTTGCCCGGCGGAAGTAGCTGCCGCCGTCAGAGTTCGGCCGCGACCGCCTTCACCGCCTTGGCGGTGGCGGACACCACGATGTCGGCCTCCTCCCGCGTCAGGCAGAGCGGCGGGGCGAAGCCCAGGATGTCGCCCTGCGGCATGGCGCGGGCGATGACGCCCCGTTCCAGCAATGCGGCGGACAGGCGCGGCCCGACCTTCGCCTCGGCCGGGAAGAAGCGGCGGTCGTCCTTATCGGCGACGAACTCCACCGCCGCCAGCATGCCCTCGCCGCGCACGTCGCCGACCAACGGATGCCCGCCCAGCGCATCGGTCAGCGCGGCGCGGAGATAGCCGCCGGTCTCGCCCGCGTTGGTCACCAGATCGAGCTTGTCGATCAGGTCCAGATTCGCCACGCCGGCGGCGGCGCAGAGCGGATGGGCCGAATAGGTCCAGCCATGGCCGATAGGTCCAAGCTGGTCGGAGCCCTGTTCCAGAACCTTCCACACCCGCTCGCCGACGATAACGCCAGACAGCGGCGCGTAGGCGGAGGTCAGGCCCTTGGCGATGGTGATGAGGTCCGGCTTGATGCCGTAATGGTCGGAGCCGAACATGCTGCCGAGCCGGCCGAACCCGGTCACCACCTCGTCGGCGATCAGCAGGATGTCGTACTTGTTCAGCACCGCCTGGATCTTTTCCCAATAGCCGGCGGGCGGCGGGACGATGCCGCCGGTGCCCAGCACCGGTTCGCCGATGAAGGCGGCGACGGTCTCTGGCCCCTCCGCCAGAATCATCGCCTCCAGCTGGTCGGCGCAATGCTGGGAGAACTGCTCCTCGCTCATGCTGCGGTCGGCGCGGCGGAAGTAATAGGGGGCTTCGGTGTGCCGCACCGGCGGGCGCGGCAGGTCGAAGGCCTTGTGGAACAGCTCCAGCCCGGTCAGGCTGCCGGTCATCACCCCCGACCCGTGATAGCCGCGCCAGCGCGAGAAGATCTTCTTCTTTTCCGGCCGGCCGAGGATGTTGTTGTAATACCAGACCAGCTTGATGTTGGTCTCGTTCGCGTCCGATCCCGACAGGCCGAAATACACGCGCGACATCCCGGCGGGCGCGCGGTCGATAATCATCTTGGCCAGCGTGATCGACGGCTCGCTGCCATGCCCAACATAGGCGTGGTAATAGGCGAGCTTGCCGGCCTGCTCGGCGATGGCGTCGGCGATCTCGCGGCGGCCATAGCCGACATTGACGCAATAGAGGCCGGCGAAGGCGTCCAGGCTGCGCTTGCCGTCACGGTCGGAGATGTAGACTCCCTCGCCGCCGGTCACGACGCGGGTCGGCGTGTCGCCGCGGGCATGCGCCGCCATGTGGGTCGACGGGTGGAAGAAATGGTCGCGGTCCCAGGCGGTCAGTTCATTGGTCATGTCGGTCATGGCGTTTCTTTCCCGATGAAAAGATTGGTTCAGGCGGCGTCGAGGCAGACGTATTTCAGCTCGGTGAAGGCTTCCATCCCATGGCGCGAGCCTTCGCGGCCGAGGCCGGATTGCTTGATGCCGCCGAAGGGAACCGGCGCGCCGGTGATCTTCACCCGGTTGACCGCCACCATGCCGTATTGCAGCGCCCGCGACAGGCGCAGGATCCGGCCGGCGTCACGGGTCACCAGATAGGCGACAAGGCCGTATTCGGTGTCGTTGGCGCGGGCCACCACCTCCGCCTCGTCATCGAAGGGCAGGATCGCGGCGACCGGGCCGAAGGTCTCCTCGCGCAGGATCAGCGAGTCCGGCGCAACATCGGCCAGCACGGTCGGACGATAGAACAGCGGGCCGGCGGGATGGACCTCGCCGCCGGTCAGGCAGCGGGCGCCGCGATCCACCGCGTCGCGGACGTGGCGTGCGCATTTGTCGACCGCCCGCTCGTTCATCAGCGGCCCGATCTGCACGTCCGGCTCCAGCCCCGGCCCGACGCGCAACGCGGCGCTGCGGGCGGTGAAGGCGGCGCAGAAGGAGTCGTAGAGCGGACGCTGCACATAGATGCGGTTGGCGGCGAGACAGTCCTGGCCGGAGGTGGCGAACTTCGCGTCGATGGCGATGTCCACCGCCCGCTGCAGGTCGGCGTCGGCGAAGACCAGCAGCGGCGCATGGCCGCCCAGTTCCATCACCAGCCGCTTCATGGTCGGGGCGCAACGCGCGGCGATGCGGCTGCCGATCGCGGTGGAGCCGGTGAAGCTCATGGCGCGGACGCGGGCGTCGTCGCACAGCGCGCCGACCAGCGGCTCCGGATCGCCGGTCAGGACGTTGAACACACCGGCGGGGATGCCCGCCCGCTCCGCCAGTTCCGCCAGCGCCAGTGCCGACAGCGGCGTTTCGGAGGAGGCATGCGCCACCACGGTGCAGCCCGCCGCCAGCGCCGCCGCCGCCTTGCGCGTCAGCATGGCCGACGGGAAGTTCCACGGCGTGGCCATGCCGACCACGCCCAGCGCCTCCCGCCGCAGCAGCATTTCGGCGCCGGGCAGGTGGCTGGCGATGCTCTCGACGCCCGCCCGCTTGGACTCCTCCGCGTACCACTCGACGAAGGAGGCGGCATAGTCGATCTCCCCCCGCGATTCGGCGAGCGGCTTGCCCTGCTCCAGCGTCATCAGCAGCGCCAGATCCTCCTTGGCGGCGGTGATGCGGTCGAACCAGTCGCGCAGGCGGGCGGCGCGGTCCTGCGGCAGCCGGGCGCTCCAGGCCGGGAACGCTGCCGATGCGGCGGTGACGGCGGCGGTCGCCTGGGTGGGCTCCAGCGCCGCGACTTGGGCGAGCGTCCGTCCGCCGGCCGGATCGGTCACGGGGAATGTGGCGCCGTCAGGCGCCGCGGTCCAGCGTCCGCCGATATAGGCAAGCTCGCGCAGCAGGCGGCGGTCGGTCAGGCGGCTGACGGAGTCGTGACGGTCCAGGCGGGACAGCTGCGCGGTCATGGGCACCTCCGGAATGTGGGGGGCGGAATTCGATTGGGCGCCGAAGCGCCCGTGTTCCGGAGTCTAGCGGTGATGCGGCGGAGACTGTGTCCGAACTGGCCCTGCGTGACGGAGAGTGTCTCTTCGTCGGGGCGGGGAAGAAGAGAAAGTCTCCGTCAGGGCGGAGCGGACCCGCCCGGCTCCTCCATCAGCGCCTCCAACGGCATCGCCGCATCGTCCTTCACCGTGCGCGTCACGATGTAGGTGAAATAGCGGTCGATCCCGGCATCGCCCTCCAGCAGGCGGTCGATGATCCGCTGATAGGCATCGACGTCGCGCGCCAACACCCGCAGGACATAGTCGAGCCCGCCGCCGACCGACCAGCAGGAAACGATGCCGGGTTCCGCCCGCACCGCCCGCTCGAACCGGTCGAAATCGGCCTGCCGGTGGCTGCCCAGCGTCACCTCGACCAGCGCCATGGCGAAGGGCGTCACCTGCCGCAGGGCCAGCCGGGCGTGATAGCCGGTGACGATGCCGGCCTCCTCCAGCCGGCGCAGCCGCACCCAGCAGGGCGTCGGCGACAGCCCCACCCGGTCGGCCAGCGCCAGCTTGGTGATGCGGCCGTCACGCTGGATTTCCGACAGGATGCGCAGGTCGATGGGATCGAGCTTCAGGTCAGACATGGGGCCGGCCGCCTTCGGAAAAGTGACAACCGACGATGTCCATGCTTTCCGGCATTGTCAAATGTGATGATTTCCAGCAGAAATGTTGCATGACAAAGTGGCACCCCGATGCATCGGCTTTGAGCAGGCCCGTCTATCTCTCGCTGGCCGATCAGGTGCAGCGGGCGATCACGCAAGGCCAACTGGCGGTCGGCGACCAGCTGCCCACCCACCGGCAGCTTGCCGACGAATTGGGCATTTCCGTCCAGACCGTCAGCCGCGCCTACGAGGAATTGATCCGGCGCGGCCTGATCAGCGGGGAGACCGGGCGCGGCACCTTCATCCGCGCAGCGCAAACCGAGGTCGATCCGCCCTACATCCCCCAGCGCACCGACGAGGTGATCGACCTGTCGATCCTCAAGCCGGTATGCGAACCGCTGCATGTCGAGGCGATGCGGCAGGCGCTGGTGGAGCTGTCCGCCAACCTGCCGCCGGCCGTGGTGCTGTCCTTCCGTCCCAACACCCTGTTCGCCAGCCACCGGGCGACGGCGGTGTCCTGGCTGCGCCATTGCGGGGTGGAGACCACGGCAACCAACGTCACCCTGACCAACGGCGCCACCGCCGGCATGACCATCGCCCTGATGGCCGCCGCCCCGCCGGGATCGACCGTGGTGACGGAGGAGGTCGGGCACCACACGTTGCTGCCGCTCGCCTCCTATCTCGGCATCAAGCTGCGCGGCGTCGCCATCGACGAGGAGGGAATCCGTCCCGACGCGCTCGACGCCGCCTGCCGTGATGGCACGGCCAAGGCCCTGTTCGTCATGCCGAATCCGATCAATGCCACCGCGACCCACATGGGCGAGGCCCGGCGCGCCGAGATCGCGCGGCTGGCCCAGCGCCACAACCTGTCGATCGTCGAGAACGACCCGCTCGGCCCCCTGCTGAGCGACCGCCGCCCGCCGCTGGCGGCCCTGGCGCCGGAACGGACGCTCTACGTCACCAGCTTCACCAAGACGGTGATGCCGGGCCTACGCACCGGCTATCTGGTGGTTCCCGACCGGCTGCTCGCCGCCGTCACCAATCGCCATCTGGTGACCAACTGGATCGCCACGCCCATCGTCGCCGAAATCGCCACCCGCTGGGTCGAAAGCGGATTCGCGATGGAGATGGTGGAGTGGCAGCGCAAGGCGCTGCACCGCCGCCACGCGCTGGCCGCGGAGATCCTGCGGGGCATTCCCCACCGCAGTCATGCCGAAGGGCTGCATCTGTGGCTGCCGCTGGGCGAGGGACGGCCGGAGGCGACCTTCGTGTCGCATGCCCGCCACCAGGGGGTGGCGCTGGCGCCCGGATCGGCCTTCGCCATCGGCCCCGGCACGCGGCCCGACGCGCTGCGCGTCTCCATCGGCTCCACCACCGAGGCGGAGCTTCACGCCGGCCTGCGCGTGATCGTCAATCTGCTGAACAGCGACCCGGAGCCGGTGCTGCTGGCGATCTGAAGAGACTCGCGGCAAGACTCTTTAGAATTGTCATGATTTTATTTTCCGGATTGACATGATTTAGGCGGTCCCGCATCGTTCACGCACATCCACGGTCGCCAACATTGCAAGGGAAGACCGGTGTGACCGAAACAATCATCGACATCGACTGCGTCACGAAGCGCTACGGCTCGCACACCGTGCTGAAAGACTTGTGCTTTTCAGTGCGGCCGGGTGAGAAGCTGGCGCTGATCGGGCCGTCAGGTTCCGGCAAGACGACGATCCTGCGGACGCTGATGACGCTGGAAAGCATCGAAGGCGGCACCATCCGCGTCGACGGCGAGAACCTGTTCCAGATGGAGCGCAACGGCCGTCTGGTCCCCGCCGACGAGGCGCATCTGCACAGGATGCGGACCAAGATCGGCATGGTGTTCCAGCTGTTCAACCTGTTCCCGCACAAATGCGTGCTGGACAACGTCACGCTGGCGCCGATGCTGACCAAGGGCGTCAAGAAGGCGGATGCCGAACGCCGGGCGATGGAACTGCTGGATCTCGTCGGCCTCGCCGACAAGGCCCGCGCCATGCCGGCCCAGCTGTCCGGCGGCCAGAAGCAACGGGTCGCCATCGCCCGCGCCCTGGCTCTGCAGCCCAGGATCATGCTGTTCGACGAGGTGACCTCGGCGCTCGACCCCGAACTGGTGGAAGAGGTGCTGAGCGTCATGCGGATGCTGGGGGCCACCACCGACATGACCATGTTGCTGGTGACCCACGAGATGAGCTTCGCCCACGATTTCGCCGACCGCGTGCTGTTCTTCGACCGTGGAAACATCGTGGAGGAGGGGCCGCCCGACGTCCTCTTCACCAACCCGTCGCATGAGCGGACCCAGGCCTTTTTGAAAAAGATCATCGCGGCCGGCCAGCGCATCTGACGGTTCCCCGCCGCCGCAAGGTGTCCGTTACCGCTTTTCACCCGAACGCAGGAGGTCTCGGCTTCATGGCTGATTGGGCCGGCTATATGGGCTTGATGCTGGACGGCGCGCTGGTGACGGCGAAGCTGACCGTGCTCGGCTGCGCGCTGGCTCTGCCGGCCGCCTTCCTCGCCGGGCTGGGCCGGCTGTCGCGCTTCTCCGCGATACGCGCCGCGTCGGTCGCCTATATCGAGTTCTTTCGCGGCACCTCGATCTTCGTCCAACTGTTCTGGGCCTATTTCGTCCTGCCGCTGATGGGGGTGACGCTGACGCCGCTGCAGGCCGGCGTGCTGGCGCTGGGGCTGAATGTCGGCGCCTATGGCGCGGAGGTGGTGCGGTCGGCGGTGCAGTCCATCGGCCGTGAACAGCACGAGGCCTGCGTCGCCCTGAACCTGACGCGCTGGCAGAGCCTGCGTCACGTGCTGTTGCCGCAGGCGGCCGTGGTGATGGTGCCGACCTTCTGCAACAACGCCATCGAACTGCTGAAGGCGACCTCGGTCGTGTCGCTCATCTCGCTCAGCGACCTGACCTTCCAGGCGCAGGTCGTCCGCTCGCAGACCGGCAGCACCGCCATGCCGTTCCTGACCGTCCTGGTCATCTACTTCGCCTATGCCAGCCTGATCTCGTACGGCATGAAGTCCCTGGAGCGCCGCATGACCCGCGGCCTCGACGGGCTGCGCACCTAAGGAAACCGGCCATGGAATGGGATTGGGAGTTCGTCCGCGAGATCATGCCGACGCTGCTGGACGGCCTGCGCATCACGCTGCTCGCCACGCTGCTCGGCTCCGTCCTGGCCGCCGCCGCCGGGCTGGGCTTCGCCCTGCTGCGCCGGTCGAAAAGCCGGGCGGTGGCGCGCACCACCGGCTTCGTGGTGGAGTTCATCCGCGGCACGCCGCTGCTGGTGCAGCTGTATTTCCTGTTCTACGTGCTGCCGGAATTGGGGCTGCTGCTGTCGCCGCTGACTGCCGGGGTGGTCGGGTTGGGACTCCATTACGCCACCTACACGTCGGAGGTCTTCCGCGCCGGCATCGACAACACGCCGCGCGGCCAGTGGGAGGCGGCGAAGGCCTGCAACCTCACGCCGTACCAGACCTGGCGCCATGTCATCCTGCCGCAGGCGATCCCGCCGATGATTCCGGCGCTGGCGAATTATTTCGTCGCGATGTTCAAGGAAACGCCGCTGCTCTCCGCCATCACGGTGATCGAGCTGATGAGCGAGGCCCGCAGCGTCGCCAACAGCAACTACCGCTATCTGGAGCCGATGACGCTGGTCGGCGTCCTTTTCCTGTGCATCAGCCTGATCGCCGTGCCCGCCCTGCACATGCTGGAGCGCCGGTTCCGGCCGACGCGCTGATCGCCGACAAACCGAACGGCGCCTGCCGATCTCTGGAGTTTTCGAGCAATGTCTTCCATCCCCATCCTACGCTCGGACACGACGCTGGTCTTCGACGACCGCCCGGTGGAAAAGCGCGTGGGCCTCGTCGTTCTGGCGACCGACCACACGACCGAGCCGGATTTCCGCCGTATGGTCGCCGGCGAGCGCATCGGCGTCTACACCGCGCGCATCGCCTACGCCAACCCGACGACGCCGGAGAATCTGCGCCGCATGCAGCCGCGCCTCGCCGAAGGGGCGGCGCTGATCCTGCCCGACGAGCCGCTCGACGCCATCTGCTATTCCTGCACCTCGGCCAGCGTCGTGATGGGCGACGACGCCATCGAGAACGCCATCGCCTCGGCAAAGCCGGGCGTTCCCGTCATCACGCCGCCCGCCGCGGCCCGCCACGCCCTGGCGGCGTTCGGCGCCCAGCGCATCGCCGTGCTGACCCCCTACACCGAACAGACCAGCCGGCCGATGGCCGCCTATTTTGCGGAACACGGGTTCGACATCGCGCGCTTCACCTGCTTCGGTCTGGACGACGACCGCGAGATGGCGCGCATCGCGCCGGCCAGTCTGGTGCGCGCCGCCGTCGAAGCGATGGCTCCCGACGCCGACGCGCTGTTCATCTCCTGCACCGCCCTGCGCTCGGCCGGCGTCGCCGCCGAGATCGAGGCCGCGACCGGCCGCCCCGTCGTCACCAGCAACCAGGCCACCGCCTGGGCCGCGCTGCGCCTGTGCGGCGACGACCGGCCCCGGCCGGATGGCGGTCGGCTGATGACCCTGCCGCTGCCGGGGGAGGCCTGGTCATGAGCGGGCGGGATATCGGCCTGGAGGATGTCTTCCGCGCCCGCGCGCGGCTGACCGGGCGGATCGCGGCGACGCCGACCGTTGCCTCGCCCAGCCTGACCGCCCGCTGCGGCGCCCCGGTCTTCCTGAAGCTGGAGACTCGCCAGACCACCGGCAGCTTCAAGCTGCGCGGCGCCACCAACGCGCTGTCGGCCCTGCCGCGCGAGGCCCTTGCGACGGGAGTCGCGGCGGCCTCCACCGGCAATCACGGCCGGGCGCTCGCCCATGCCGCCGCGCAGGCCGGCGTCCGCTGCGTCGTCTGCATGTCGGCGCTGGTGCCATCCAACAAGGTCGAGGGCATCCGCGCGCTGGGCGCCGAGATCCGCATCGTCGGCCGCTCCCAGGACGACGCCCAGGTCGAGGTCGACCGGCTGGTCCGCGAGGAAGGCTTCGCCACCGTCCCACCCTTCGATCATGCCGACGTCATCGCCGGGCAGGGCACGTTGGGGCTGGAGATCATCGAGGCGGTTCCCGACGCCGAGCTGCTGCTGGTGCCGCTGTCGGGCGGCGGCCTGATCGCCGGCGTCGCGCTGGCGGCCAAGGCGCTGCGCCCAAGCTTGCGGGTGATCGGCGTCTCGATGGAGCGCGGCGCCGCCATGCATGCCAGTCTGAAGGCAGGACGGCCGGTCCAGGTCGAGGAGTTGGAGACGCTGGCGGACTCGCTCGGCGGCGGCATCGGTCTCGACAACCGCTACACCCACCGGCTCGCCGCCGGCCTGCTCGACGACGTGGTCCTGCTGACCGAGGCGGAGATCGCCGCCGGCATCGAGCACGCCTATTCCGCCGAGCAGGAGATCGTCGAGGGTGCCGGCGCCGTCGGCATCGCCGCGCTGCTCGCCGGCAAGGTGACACCGCGCGGCCCCACGATCGCGCTGCTGTCCGGCCGCAACATCGACATGGACCTGCATCGCCGCATCATCACCGGAGCCCATTCATGCCCCGCATGACCATCCTGACCGAGGCGGAGTTGCGGCGGATCGTTCCGCTCGACCGCGATGCCGTCGCCTGCGTCGAGGACGCCTTCCTGGCGCTGGCCACCCGCCCGGTGGCGATGCCGCCGATCCTGCGGCTCGACATCCCGGAATTTCGGGGCGAGGTCGACGTCAAGACCGCCTATGTCCCCGGCCTCGACGGCTTCGCCATCAAGATCAGCCCCGGCTTCTTCGGCAACCCGGCGCTCGGCCTGCCCAGCGTCAACGGGCTGATGGTGCTGCTGAGCAGCCGGACCGGTCTGGTCGAGGCCCTGCTTCTCGACAATGGCTATCTGACCGACGTGCGCACCGCCGCGGCGGGAGCGGTTGCAGCCAAGCATCTGTCGCGTCCCGACAGCGCCGTCGCCGCGATCTTCGGCGCCGGCGTGCAGGCGGCGTTACAGCTGGAGGCGCTGACCCTGGTCCGCCCGATCCGCGAGGCCCGCATCTGGGCCCGCCAGCCCGAGCGCGCCGCCGCCACCGCCGCCCGTCTGTCGGAACGGCTGGGCTTCCTCGTACGCGCCGCGGAGGAGGGCAGGGCGGCAGTCGCCGGCGCCGACATCGTCGTCACCACCACCCCAGCCGACCGGCCGATCCTGATGGCAGACTGGCTGGAACCCGGCCAGCATGTCACCGCCATGGGGTCGGACGCCGAGCACAAGAACGAACTCGATCCCGCCATCCTGTCGCGTGTCAACCTCTATGTCGCCGACCGCCTGACGCAGACCCGCCGGCTGGGCGAGCTGCACCACGCGATTGCCGCCGGCACGGTCGCCGCCGACCGCGACTTCCCCGAACTGGGCGCCGTCATCGCCGGGCAGGCCGCCGGCCGCCCGTCCACCGATGCCATCACCGTCTGCGACCTCACCGGAACCGGGGTGCAGGACACCGCCATCGCCACGCTGGCGCGCAGCCGGGCCCTGGCGGCCGGCGCCGGCACCGCCTTCGACGCCTGATCCTTCTTTTCCCATGCCCCTCCTCTTACGAGAGAGACACCCGACATGCTGGAACCGACGCTGAACTTCAGCCGGGCCGAATATGCCGCACGGCTCGACAAGACCCGTGCCGCCATGGACAAGGCCGGCATCGAGCTGCTGATCGTCACCGATCCGTCGAACATGGCCTGGCTGACCGGCTATGACGGCTGGTCCTTCTACGTCCACCAATGCGTGATCGTGCCGCCGCACGGCGAGCCGATCTGGTACGGCCGCGGCCAGGACGCCAACGGCGCCAAGCGCACCGCTTATCTCGCCCATGACAATATCGTCGGCTATCCCGACCATTACGTGCAGTCGACCGAACGCCACCCGATGGATCTGCTGTCGACGATCCTGGCGGATCGCGGCTGGGGCGGGCTGTCGATCGGCGTCGAGATGGACAATTACTGGTTCACCGCCGCCGCCTACCAGTCGCTGACCACCCACCTGCCGAACGCCCGCTTCAGGAACGCGACGGCGCTGGTCAACTGGCAGCGCGCGGTGAAGAGCCCGCAGGAACTCGACTACATGCGCAAGGCCGCCCGCATCGTCGAGGCGATGCACGCCCGCATCGTCGAGCGGGTCGAGCCGGGCATGCGCAAATGTGACCTCGTGGCCGAGATCTACGACGCCGGCATCCGCGGCATCGGCGGAGCTGACGGCTTCGGCGGCGACTATCCCGCCATCGTCCCGCTGCTGCCGTCGGGGGCCGACGCCTCGGCGCCGCACCTGACCTGGGACGACCGGCCGATGAAGCTGGGGGAGGGCACCTTCTTCGAGATCGCCGGCTGCTACAAGCGCTACCACTGCCCGCTGTCGCGCACCGTCTTTCTCGGCAAACCGACGCAAGCCTTCCTCGATGCCGAGAAGGCGACGCTGGAGGGGATGGAGGCCGGGCTCGCCGCCGCCAAGCCGGGCAACAGCTGCGAGGACATCGCCAACGCCTTCTTCGCCGTCCTGAAACGCTACGGCATCACCAAGGACAACCGCACCGGCTACCCGATCGGCCTCAGCTATCCGCCGGATTGGGGCGAGCGCACCATGAGCCTGCGCCCCGGCGACCGCACCGAACTGAAGCCCGGAATGACCTTCCACTTCATGACCGGCCTGTGGCTGGAGGATATGGGGCTGGAGATCACCGAGAGCATCGCCATCACCGACACCGGCGTCGAATGCCTCGCCAATGTGCCGCGCAAGCTGTTCGTGAAGTCCTGACCATGGCGCCCGTCACACTTGCCCCCTCCCCGATAACCCCGACCGTCGATTTCGACCGCGACGGCGTGCAGCACGGATTTTTGCGGCTGCCCTACAGCCGCGACGATTCGGCCTGGGGTTCGGTGATGATCCCGATCACCGTGGTGCGCAACGGCAGCGGGCCGACCGCCCTGCTGACCGGCGCCAACCATGGCGACGAGTATGAAGGCGCGGTCGCCCTGTTCGACCTGTCCCAGACTCTGACGGCCGACCGGGTCGCCGGCCGCGTCATCATCGTCCCGGCGATGAACTACCCGGCCTTCCAGGCGGGCACCCGCACCTCGCCCATCGACAAGGGCAACCTGAACCGCAGCTTTCCCGGGCGCCCGGACGGCACGGTGACGCAGAAGATCGCCGATTACTTCACCCGCGAACTCCTGCCCCTGGCCGATCTGGTGATGGACATCCATTCCGGCGGCCGGACGCTGGACTTCGTTCCCTTCGCCGCCGCCCACATCCTGCCCGACAAGGACCAGGAGGCGCGCTGTTTCGCCGCCGTGGCCGCCTTCGCCGCGCCCTATTCCATGCGCATGCTGGAGATCGACGCGGTCGGCATGTACGACACGACGGCGGAGGAACTGGGCAAGACCTTCGTCACCACCGAACTCGGCGGCGGCGGCACCGGCCGGGCCGAGACCATCGCCATCGCCAAGCGCGGCGTCAGCAACGTGCTGCGCCACGCCGGGATCCTGACGGACGCGCCGCCAGCGGATGGCCGACCGGCGGAGGCCGGCCGCTGGCTCGACATGCCGTCGGCCGACTGTTTCCGCTTCGCCGAGGACAGCGGCCTGATCGAGGCCTGCGTCGATCTGGGCCAGCCGGTGCGGAAAGGCGATCTGCTCGCCCGCATCCATCCCATCGGCCGCACCGGGCTGGCGCCTTCCGAATACCGGGCGGCGCTGGACGGCATCCTGGCGGCCCGCCATTTCCCCGGCCTCGTCAAGGCCGGCGACTGTATCGCGGTGGTCGGAACGGTCGAGACCTGAGAACGGGAACCGACCGCAGCCGCCGCGTATCGAAACCCGCCTCGGCAGAAGGCGGGCATGTTGCAAGAACGGTAACGACACCGACCAGACAGGGGCCGGCGCGCCGAAGGGAACGCCGGCCGGGCAATCACCAAATCACGAAAGAGGGACGGCCGACATGAAACACGTCAAGATCGCCCAAAGCTTCGGCATCGCCGCCGCTGCACTCCTCACCATCGCCGCGCCGGCATTCGCCGCCGACACGCTGGAGACGCTGCGCGAACAGGGCTTCGCCCGCATCGGCATCGCCAACGAACCGCCCTACACCGCCGTCAAGCCGGACGGCACCGTATCGGGCGCCGCCCCCGACGTCGCCCGCGCGGTGATGAAGAAGCTGGGGGTCGCCGACGTGGTCGCCTCGATCTCCGAATATGGCGCGATGATCCCCGGCCTGCAGGCCCGCCGCTTCGACGTCGTCACCGCCGGCCTGTTCATGAAGCCGGAACGCTGCAAGGCCGTCGCCTATTCCGAACCGATCCTTTGCGATGCCGAATCCTTCGCCCTGAAGAAGGGCAACCCGCTGAAGCTGACCTCCTACGAGGACATCGCCAAGAACCCGAACGCCAAGATCGGCGCCCCCGGCGGCGGCACCGAGGAGAAGCTGGCGCTGCAGGCCGGCGTGCCGCGCGACCGCGTGATCGTGGTGCCCGACCCGCAGAGCGGCCTTAAGATGCTGCAGGACGGCCGCATCGACGTCTATTCGCTGCCGGTGCTGTCGATCCATGATCTGGTCGGCAAGGCCAACGACCCGAACATCGAGGTGGTCGCCCCGGTCAAGGGCGCCCCGGTCTATTGCGACGGCGCCGCCTTCCGCAAGCAGGACACCGCGCTGCGCGATGCCTTCGACAAGGTGCTGGCCGAGATGAAGGCGTCCGGCGAGTTCGCCAAGATCATCGAGCCCTACGGCTTCTCCGCCGAGGCCGCCAAGCAGACCTCCCGCGAGAAGCTCTGCGCCGCGTCCAACTGATCGGGCCGGCCGGCGGCCGTCATAGCTTCAGGGAGTCGAGCAGCACGTCCAGAAAGCGTGCCGCCATCGGCGAGAGGATCGCGCCGTGGCGGCGGACGACGCCGATCGTCCGGGAAATCTTCGGATGACCCAGCGGCAGGGTCATGATGATCGGATGGCCGGAGGAGGGGGTGGCGAGCTTGGGAAGCACCGCGACGCCAAGCCCCGCCTCCACCAGTCCGAGCGAGCTTGCGAGATGCGTGATCTCGTAGGACCAGTTGAGCTTCAGTCCATGCTGCGCCAGGGCGTTGTCGATCAGCGCCCGGTTGCCGCTGGTCCGTCCCACGGTGATGACCCGGTGGGCGGCCAATTCCTCCCAGTTCACCACCTTGTGCGACGCCAGCGGATGGTCGTGCCGGCAGGCGACGACGAACGGATCCTCGGCCAGCGGCGTGAATTCGATGTCCGGGTGCGAGGCGCCGATGAAGTTGATGCCGAAATCGGCTTCGCCGCGCCCCACCGCCTCCAGCCCCTCGTTGGCGCCGAGATCCAGGATGCGGATGCGGATCCGCGGGAAGGCGATGCTGAAACGGCTGATCGCGTTCGGCAGGAAGTAGAACACCGCCGTCGGAACGGAGGCTATGGTGATCTGCCCGCCGCTCCGCGCGCCAAGATCGCTGATCCCCAGCAGCGACGTTTCGAACTCGTCGAGAAAACGCCGGACCTTCGGCATGAAGTCGCGCCCCACCATGGTCAGGGCGACATGGCGGGTCGAGCGCTCGAACAGCGCCACCCCCAGCGTGTCCTCCAGCTTCTGGATGCGGCGGCTGAGCGCGGGCTGCGACAGGTTCAGCAGTTCGGCGGCGCGATTGAAGCTGCCCAACTCCGCCACCGCGATGAACGCCTTCAGATCGACCAGTTCGAAGTTCATGCCCGGCTCCGCACGGCGTTCAGATTGATGCGCATAGTGGAATAATAGCGCGAATCATTGCATTTCACAAATACGGTTCGCAAACGGAATATCGGCGCATCGGCTTTCTTCGCCAACCGGCGAAACCAAGAGAAACCAAGCGCCATGACCCATCTGATGAACCGCCAGATCGGCATTCCCTGCGTGATGATGCGCGGCGGAACCTCACGCGGCCCCTTCTTCCTGGCGTCCGACCTTCCCGCCGCTCCGATGGAGCGTGACGCCCTGCTGCTCTCCGTGATGGGGGCGGGGAACGATCTGGGTATCGACGGCATCGGCGGCGGCAACCCGCTGACCAGCAAGGTCGCCATCGTCGGCCCCGCCACCAAGGCCGGTGCGGACGTGGATTACCTGTTCGCCCAGGTGCGGGTGCAGGAAGGGGTGGTCGACACCTCGCCCAATTGCGGAAACATGCTGGCCGCCGTCGGGCCTTTCGCCATCGAATCCGGGCTGGTTCCGGCCACGAACGGCGTCACGGTGGTGCGCATCCACAACGTCAACACCGGCAAGCTGATCGAGGCGCGCGTCCAGACGCCCGGCCGGCAGGTGGCTTATGAGGGCGAGGCCGTGATCGACGGCGTGCCCGGCACCGCCGCCCCCATCCATCTCGCCTTTCTCGATGCGGCCGGCGCCAACACCGGCCGGCTGCTGCCCACCGGATCGCCAATCGACCGGATTGACGGCATCGACGTCTCCTGCATCGACGCCGCCATTCCGGTGATGCTGGTCTGCGCCGCCGACCTCGGCAAAACCGGGTACGAGCCCATCGACAGCTACCGGGTCGACCGCGATTTCATGGCCCGGCTGGAGGCGCTGCGCGTCGAAGCCGGCCGGCGCATGGGTTTCCGCAACACCGCCGGGATGGTGATCCCGAAGCCGGTGCTGCTGGCCCCGCCCACGCGCGGCGGCACCCTGTCCGTACGCTATTTCATGCCGCACGACTGCCACCGGGCGATGGCCATCACCGGCGCCGTCGCCACCGCGACCGCCTGCACCATTCCGGAAACCGTGGCCGCCGCACTGGCCGGGCGGCTGGACCTGCCCGGCGACGTCACCTTCGAACATCCGGCCGGGCGGTTGACCGTCCGCCTCGATCCGGGGGCCGGCCAGTCGGCCCCGACCGCCAGCATCCTGCGCACCGCAAGGCGCCTGTTCGAGGGAACCGTGTTCGCACGGCCATCGACCCCGTCGCGAACCGCCCTTGCAGCCTGACGCCACAGCATAAGAGAGGAGGAAACGCCATGCGTGCACAAACGGGAGATCGAACCCAGGCGCCGGCCCAGTCGAAAGCCTTCTACAAGGCTCTCTATTTCCAGGTCGTCGTCGGCCTGACCCTGGGCATCCTGGCCGGCCATTTCTGGCCCGACCTCGGCGCCTCGTTGAAGCCGCTGGGCGACGGGTTCGTCAAGCTGGTCAAGATGATGATCGCGCCGGTGGTCTTCTGCACCATCGTCAGCGGCATCACCAGTCTGAACGACACCCGCGAGATCGGCAGGACGATGGTCAAGTCGATGGCGCTGTTCTACGCGCTGACGGCGGCCGCACTCCTCATCGGCTTGGCCGCTGTCATGATCATCGAACCCGGCGCCGGCATGCATGTGTCGCCCGCCTCACTCGACCCCGCGGTGGCGGCACGCTACGCCAAGCAGGCGGCCCCGGTCGGCTTCGTCAGCTTCCTGCTGCACATCATCCCGCATTCCTTCTTCGGCGCCTTCGCTGAAGGCGAGGTGCTGCCGGTGCTGCTGATCTCCGTGCTGGTCGGCTTCGGGCTGACGCGGGTCGGCAAGGCCGGCGAGCCGGTGGTCCAGGGCATCGAGTCCTTCTCCCACGTCCTGTTCGCCGCCTTCGGCTTCATCATGAAGCTGGCCCCGATCGGCGCCTTCGGCGCGATGGCCTTCACCGTCGGCAAATACGGCATCGACAGCATCGGCTCGCTCGGCCTGCTGATCCTCACCTTCTACATCGCCTGCGGCGTCTTCCTGGTGGGCATCATCGGCACGCTGGCACGACTGCACGGCTTCAGCCTGTGGAAGGTCCTGCGTTACTTTCGGGAGGAACTGCTGATCGTTCTCGGCACCTCGTCCTCCGAACCGGTCCTGCCCCGCGTGCTGCAGAAGCTGGAAACGCTGGGCTGCAAGAAGGGCGTCTCAGGGCTGGTGCTGCCCATGGGCTACTCGTTCAATCTCGACGGCACGGCGATCTACCTGACCCTGGCCTCCCTCTTCATCGCCCAGGCCTGCGACATCCATCTCTCGGCCGGCCAGATCTTCGCCATGCTCGGGATCATGCTGCTGACCTCCAAGGGTGCGGCCGGCGTCACCGGCAGCGGCTTCGTCGCCCTGGTCGCCACGCTGACAGTGATGCCGGACCTTCCGGTGGCGGGTGTCGCGCTGCTGGTCGGCATCGACCGCTTCATGTCCGAAGCCCGCGCCCTGACCAGCATCATCAGCAACTGCGTCGTCAGCATCGTGGTCTCGATCTGGGAAAATGCCTGCGACCGCGAGGTGCTGCTGCGGGAACTGAACCAGGGTGACGCCACCGCTGAACGGACGCGGGAAGGGGAGAGTGCAATCCCGGTCATGCCGCTGACCGCCCGGTTGCCCGCCCAGCCGTCGCACTGATCCTCCTGCTTGAGCCAATGCGCGCCGTCATGCTCGATCCGAACGGGTCGGCATGGCGGCGCGTCCTCTTAGAGCCTTCTACAGCGCCCCTCTGTGCCGGCCGCCGCTACCCCCGGCGTCCGGCACTTCCTCGTCCAGCGTACGCAGGACGGCGCCGGCGGCCAGCGTCCGGGCATCCTCTCCGGGCGGCGCACCGGCGGGACCGTTCACCGTCGCCTCGCCGGCGAAGCGGACGGTCACCTCGCGATGGGCGAAGCGGATGCCCTCGCGGCGGAACAGGGCGTGGAGTTCCTGGTACACCCGTTTGCGGACGTCCCACTGGTCGCCGGGGCGGGTCATGAACTTGACGCGGAGGATCATCGCCGAATCCTCCATCTGGATGACGCCCTGCGATTTCAGCGGCTGCAGGAACTTCGGCCCCAGCTCCGGATCCTCCAGCAAGGCCTGCCCAAGCTGCTTGATGTGCTTGCGGACCTTCTCGACATCGGTGTCGTAGGTGATGCGCAGCGGCAGCTTCATGATCACCCAGTCGCGCGAATAGTTGGTCAACTGGTGGATTTCGCCGAAGGGGACGGTGTGCAGCGGGCCGCGATGGTGGCGGAGCTGCATCGACCGGACGGAGATCTTCTCCACCGTGCCGCGGATGGCGCCGATCTCGATATACTCCCCCTTGCGGAAGGCGTCGTCGATCAGGAAGAAGGCGCCGGAGAAGATGTCGCGGATCAGCGTCTGCGCGCCGAAACCGATGGCAATGCCGGCGATGCCCGCCCCGGCGAACAGCGGCGCGATGTTGACCCCGAGATCCATCAGCACGGTGACGAGAACCGCGCCGACGATCGACAGCAGCACGAAGTTGCGCACCAGCGGCAGCAACGTCGCCAGCCGGCTGGCCGAGCCGTGGCCGCCGCCCTCGTCGCCGGGAACGGTGCTGGGCACCGGCCCTTCCTCGGCGATCCGGCGGTCGATCCAGATGCGGATGCTCTGGTGGACGACGTAGCCGATCAGGCAGATCGTCATGACGCTGGTGAGGTGCTCGGCCGCATCGCCCCGCATGCGCGGGATGTTCCACACCGACAGCGTAACGGTCACCCCGGCGGCGGCGGCCAGGATGCCCGCGACCCGCCGGGCCAGCGCCTCATAGCTGTCGGGAGCGGCGGCCGGCGGGGGAGAGGAGGGCAGGGCGTCACCGTCCACGGGCTCCCCCGCAGACATCCACAGGAGCCGCCGCTGGTGGAACAGCCGGTGGATGGCGTAGGTGACGGTGGCGTAAACGACCAGGATCGCCCCGGCGACCGCATAGGCGCCGAGCAACAGCGGCAGCTCGGTCGGCCAGCCCAGGATCAGGCGGTTGACCAGCACCGCCCAAGCGCAGGCGAAATAGGCGACCACCACGGGAAACCACAGGCGCAGCCCCAGCCGCACCAGCGGAGCGACCGCTTCGGCCCTGCGACCGGTAAGAACGAGGCGATCGACCGTCCGCCGGTGGACATAAAGCGCGCCGACCGTCGCCAGCAGAGTCAGCAGCCCGAACAGCGCGACCAGCACCGCATGGGGATCGGCGGGCATCCCCAGCGCCTCCAGCCAGACGGTACCGGTCATCAGGGCGATGCCGACGGCACCGCTGGCGGTCAGGTCGCGCCACAGCCGATGGCCGCCGGGGGGCAGCACCAGCCGCCAGAACAGGCCGATGGCCCAGACCAGCAGATATCCCACTCCGGCGAGGATGACGGTCTTCTCGGTCATCGGCGTCGGGTCCGGGATCAGCACGGTGGCGAGCCCGAATGCGATCAGGCTGGCCAGGACCATGCCGACCGCCGTCATCACCGCGCGGGCGACCAGACCGGGAAAGCGGTCGGCCAGGTCCGAACCGCCCGGCTTCGGCGCATCGCCGCGCGGCAGCAGGCGGCGGGCGACCGGCCGCTCATAGAAGACGTGCTGCATCGCATGACCCGCGGCAAGCAGGGCGATAACCAGACCGATGACCCGCAGGAAATGGCCGGGACTGCCGGTCGGGCTCTGGGCCGTCAGGGTCGTCACGATGGCCGACGGAATGTCCGGCGTGGCGCGGAGCCGCTGGGCGAGCTTGCCGCGGAACCCGGCCATGCGGTCCTGACCCTCGCTCAACATCTTCATCATCATGTCGTCGGTCCCGCCCGGCGCGGCGGCAGCGGCCGGCGCGGGAGCGGGAACCGCCGGTGAAACCGCCTGCGCCGAAGCCGCGGCCGCCGGCAAGAGCGCCATCAGCAACAGCAGCGCGCCGATCCTGAGCTGGGAGCGCAGGGCACTCATGATAAGCAGGACTGTATGCATGGCGTGGCTTCGCGGTCCGTGGCGTTCGACGCCATCAGAATAGCTCAGCTCACGCGGCCGGGAAGGGTATCGCGGCCGGTTGGGGCAAGTTGCACGTCAGAATTGAATCTGCCCCGCCCGGACACCAAAAACGCATAACATTTATTATGGAAATAATTGGCCTATTATGCGACATCGCATGTGGGGCAACTCCGGCCCTCAGCACTCCGGCAGATTGACCGCGAGTCCGCCCAGACTGGTCTCCTTGAATTTGCTGCTCATCTCCTCACCGGTCTGCCGCATCGCCTGGATGCAGTTGTCCAGCGGCATGAAATGCTGACCGTCGCCGCGCAGCGCCAGGGATGCCGCGGCCACCGCCTTGGTGGCGCCGATGGCGTTGCGTTCGATGCACGGCACCTGCACCAGCCCGGCAACCGGATCGCAGGTCATGCCGAGGTGATGCTCAAGGGCGATTTCCGCCGCATTCTCCACCTGCTCCGGCGTTCCGCCCAGAACGGCGCAAAGACCGGCGGCGGCCATGGCGGCGGCGGATCCCACCTCGCCCTGGCAACCGGCCTCGGCCCCGGAGATCGAGGCGTTGTGCTTGATCAGGCCGCCGATCGCCGCGGCGGTCAGCAGGAAATCGGCGATCTTGGCCGGTTCGGCGCCGGCGCAATGGTCGAGGTAATAGCGGAGCACCGCCGGCACGACACCGGCCGCTCCGTTGGTCGGTGCGGTCACCACCTTGCCGCCGGCCGCATTCTCCTCGTTGACCGCCATCGCGTAGACGCTGAGCCAGTCGTATGCGACATGCGGCTGGCTGGAATTGACGCCGCGCTCCCGCAGCAACTGCTGGTGGATGGCCTTGGCCCGCCGCTTCACCTTCAGGCTTCCCGGCAGCTGGCCGTCCAGGCTCAATCCGCGCTCGATGCAGCCGTTCATCACTGCCCAGATGCTGTTGAGGCGGTCGTCCAACTCCGGCCCGGAGCGATGCACCAGTTCGTTGGCGCGCTTCATCGCGGCGATCGACAGGCCGCTTTCCCTGGCCATGCGCAGCATGGTGGAGGCGCGCTCGAAGGGATAGGGCCAGTCGGCGCTCCCCTCGCGGGACGCGGTTGGGGCGGCTTCGCGCTCTGCCGCCGTGACGACGAAGCCGCCGCCGATGGAATAGAAGGTTTCGGACAGCAGAACCGTCCCCTGCCCGTCCAGCGCCTCGAAGACCAGCCCGTTGGCGTGGCCCGGCAGCGCCGGCCCGAAGTCGAACACCACGTCGGCCTCGGGGTCGAACGCCAGGGCCGGCAGGCCGGGAGGAGTCAGCGTCCGCCCGTTCCGAAGCTCGACGATGCGGCGGTCCGCCTCGTCGACGTCCAGATTGTCCGGCCGGTAGCCGAGCAGGCCGAGCACCACCGCCCGATCCGTCGCATGGCCCTTGCCGGTGAAGGCGAGCGACCCGTGCAGCCGAACCCGGACGGCGGACGGCGCCGCCCCGCTCCACTCCCGCAGCATGGCGAGGAACCTCACCGCTGCGGTCATCGGCCCCATCGTGTGCGACGAGGACGGGCCGATGCCGATCTTGAACACATCGAATACGCTGAGGAACATGGCCCGGCCTGTCAGTCAGGTCGTCTATGGGAAAGGCGGCCGGCGAGCGGCCGCCTCCGGTGCGACGGCGGCGTCAGCTGTAGATCGGGAAGCGCTCGCACAGTTCCCGGACCACGCCATGCACCCGCTTCTCGACCTCGGCGTTGCCGTCCGGGCCGGCTTCGGCCAGGGCGTCGATTACGGTCAGGATCAGTTCGCCGATGCGGGCGAACTCCGCCTCGCCGAAGCCGCGGGTGGTGCCCGCCGCGGTGCCCAGCCGGATGCCGGAGGTCACCGCCGGCTTTTCCGGGTCGAACGGGATGGCGTTCTTGTTGCAGGTCAGCCCGGCCCGCTCCAGCGCGCGCTCGGCGTCGCGGCCCTTCACGCCCTTCGGCCGCAGATCGACCAGCACCATGTGGCAGTCGGTGCCGCCGGAGACGATGTCCAGCCCGCCCTTCACCAGCGTGTCGGACAGCACCCTGGCGTTGGCGACCACTTGGCCCGCATAGTCCTTGAACTCCGGGGTCAGCGCCTCGCCGAAGGCGACCGCCTTGGCGGCGATGACATGCATCAGAGGGCCGCCCTGGTTGCCCGGAAACACCGCCGAATTGAACTTCTTCGCCAGCGCCTCGTCGTTGGTCAGGATCATGCCGCCGCGCGGGCCGCGCCGGGTCTTGTGCGTGGTGGTGGTCACCACATGGGCATGCGGCAGCGGGTCCGGATAATGGCCGGTGGCGACCAGCCCGGCGTAATGGGCCATGTCCACCATCAGATAGGCGCCGATCTCGTCGGCGATGCGGCGGAACTCGGCGAAATCGATCACCCGCGGATAGGCCGACGCACCGGCAACGATCAGCTTCGGCCTGGTTTCCAGCGCCTTGGCCCGCAGTGCTTCGTAATCGATCCGCTGATCGGTCTCGCGCACCTCATAGCTGACGATGTCGAACCATTTGCCCGACATCGTCACCGGCGAACCATGGGTCAGATGGCCGCCATGGGCCAGCGACATGCCCATCACCCGGTCGCCCGGCTGCAGCAGCGCCAGGAACACCGCCTGATTGGCCTGGGCGCCCGAATGCGGCTGGACATTGACGAAGCCGGCGCCGAACAGCTTCTTTGCGCGGTCGATGGCGATGGTCTCCACCTCGTCCACGAACTGGCAGCCGCCGTAATAGCGGCGGCCCGGATAGCCTTCGGCATATTTGTTGGTGAGGATCGACCCCTGCGCGGCCAGCACGTCCGCCGAGACGATGTTTTCCGAGGCGATCAGCTCGATCTCGTACTTCTGGCGGTTCAGTTCGCGGTCGATGGCCGCCGCAATCGCGGTGTCGGCGAGATCGGGCTTGGGCAGTGACTGATGACGGTTCATGTGCGTTTCTCCCGATCAGATGCCGAGCGCGACTTCGCGGCTGACGGCTTGCAGCAGGCCCCAGACATGGTCGGCGAAGGAGCGCCAGACCTCGATCCGGAAGCGGTTCTTGTCATCGCGGATCAGGACGATCTGCGCCTTGTCGAAGATGGTGCGGCAGCCGCTGCCGACCGGCATCGCCTCGACGTCGAAGGCGATGGCCGAGCGCAGGGCGAGCGCCGCCGCCTCCCCTTCCACCAGGATGCCGACCTCGCGATGGCCGATGTCGACCAGACAGTGCGGCTCCTGCAGGGCGGCGAAGGCCTCGGCGATGGCGTCGCTATCGGCGACCGGCGCCAGCAGCACCCACTCGTCGGGGCCGAGCTGGAGCGCGGTCCGGCCGCCATTCTCCACCATCCCGCCGATGCGGGCGGGAAGCGGCGTGCCGAAGGCGGCCCCGGCCGACTGCGCGGATGCCGGATCGATGCGCAGGCTGAAGCGGGCGACGTCCTCGGCCGCGCGGATGGTCAGCCTGCTGGTTTTGTCGCCGGCGATCGTCTTGCCCAGCAACGGGTGATTGGCCAGAAGCACGGGTAGGCCTCCTATGCGCTGAGACGCTTGTTCTCGGGATCGACGAACACCATGCCGGTGATGGTCGCGGAATGGACCTTGTCCGGCATCGGCACATGCACGGTCCGGCCCTGCATGGACCGGCCGCCCTGGATCACCGCCAGGGCGATGGACCGCCCCAGCTCGGCGCTCCAGTAGGACGAGGTCACATGACCGACCATATCCATCGGCACCGGCTGGTTGGGGTCGAGGACGATCTGCGCCCCCTCCTCCAGCACCGTCTTCGGATCGGCGGTCAACAGGCCGACAAGCTGCTTGCGGTCATTCGCCAGCATGTCCGGCCGCGACAGCGACCGCTTGCCGACGAAGTCCGGCTTGGTCTTGCCGACGGCCCAGGACAGGCCGGCGTCGTCCGGCGTCAGCGTGCCGTCCGTGTCCTGCCCGACGATGATGTAGCCCTTCTCGGCGCGCAGGACGTGCATCGTCTCGGTGCCGTAGGGGGTGATGCCGAAGCGCTGCCCGGCCTCGAACAGCTTCTCCCACACCGCCCGGCCGTAGCGGGCCGGCACGTTGATCTCGAAGCCGAGTTCGCCGGTGAAGGAGACGCGGAACAGCCGGGTCGGCACGCCGCAAATCTTGCCGGTCGCCACCGCCATGTGCGGGAAGGCGCCCTCCGACAGGTCGATACCCTCGACGAAGGGCTCGATCAGCTTGCGGGCGTTCGGACCTTGCAGCGCGATCACCGACCACTGCTCGGTCGTCGAGGTCAGCCAGACCTTCAGGTCCGGCCATTCGGTCTGAAGGTAATCCTCCATCATGGTCAGCACGCGCGCCGCGCCGCCGGTGGTGGTGGTGACGTGGAAGCGGTCATGGGCCAGACGCCCGATCACGCCGTCGTCGCGGATGAAGCCATCCTCGCCCAGCAGCAGGCCGTAGCGGCAGCGGCCGGGGGCCAGCTTGGTCCAGGCGTTGGTGTACATGCGGTTCATGAACTCGGCGGCGTCGGGACCGACGATCTCGATCTTGCCGAGGGTGGAGGCGTCGAACATGCCAACCGACGACCGCACCGCCTTGCATTCGCGCGCCACCGCCGCATGCATGTCCTCGCCGACCTGCGGGAAGTACCAGGCGCGGCGCCACAGCGACACCGGCTCGAACACCGCGCCGTTCTCCTCGGCCCAGCCGTCGATCGGCGTCTTGCGCGTCACGTCGAACAGCTCGCCCTTGTTGTAGCCGGCGAAGGTGCCGAAGGTGGTCGGCGTGTACGGCGGACGGAAGGTGGTGAGGCCCACCGCCGGGATCGGCCGCTTCAGCGCATCGGACGCGACCGCCAGACCGTTGATGTTGGACGTCTTGCCCTGGTCCGTCGCCATGCCGGTGGTGGTGTAGCGCTTGATGTGCTCGATCGACTTGAAGCCTTCGCGCACCGCCAGCCGGATGTCCTTGGCCATCACGTCGTTCTGGAAATCGACGAAGGCCTTGGCATGGCCCGGATCGCGGTCGGTCGGCAGCTCGCGGCCGGTCACCCCGGTGAAGGACAGTTCGCCCTCCACATGGTAGGTCGCCGGTTCGGCCCCGAACCCGGCATCCGCCGCAGCGGAGGCGCCGGCGGCGGCGCCATCCTCGAAGGCGGACTTCAGCCCGAAGCGGCCCTTGCCGGCGCCGGCCAGACGGCATTCCTCCATGCCGCGGCCGGGCAGGAACATCTGGCCGTCCTCGTTCCAGGTCAGCGAGCCCTTGGTGTGCGAGAACAGATGGACGCTGGGCGTCCAGCCGCCCGACATCAGCAGGGCGTCGCAGGCGATGGTCTCCGCACCCCCGACCTTGCCGCCGTTGGTGACCGGATTGATCCGCACCGACGAGACGCGCAGCCGGCCCTTGGTGCCGGTGACGGTCCAGCCGATCTTCGTCTTGATGCGCAACGCGTCGGCGGCGGCAACCAGCTGGGTCGGAACGGTGCCGCGGACATCGACGATGGCCGCGACCTCCACCCCCGCCTTGGCCAGATCGAAGGCGGCATGCCAGGCGCTGTCATGGGTGGTGACGACGACGACCCGGTTGCCGACCTTGACGCCGTAGCGGTTCAGGTAGGTCCGCGCGGCACCGGCCAGCATCACGCCCGGCCGGTCGTTGCCGGCGAACACCAGCGGCTTCTCGATGGCGCCCTGCGCCAGCACGACCTGCTTGGCCCGCACCTTCCACATCCGTTCGCGCGGCGCGCCGTCCGGCACGATGCGCAGATGGTCGGTCAGCCGCTGGCACAGGCCGACGAAATTCTGGTGGTAATAGCCGATGGCCGTCGTGCGCGGCAGCACGGTGACGTTCGGCATCGCCGCCAGCGCGGCGTTGGCGTCCTCCAGCCAGTCCCAGGCCAGTTGACCGTTGATCTCGGCCGCCGGCTCCGACAGCAGCGAGCCGCCAAGCTCCGACTGCTCGTCACAGAGGATGACCGAGGCGCCGCTGCGCCCCGCTTCCAGCGCGGCGGACAGACCGGCGGCGCCGCCACCGACGACCAGCACGTCGCAATGGGCGAAGCGGCTGGCGTAGGTGTCGGGATCGGGGGCGGTCGGCGCCTTGCCCAGGCCGGCAGCGCTGCGGATGAACGGCTCGTAGACCTTGTTCCAGAAGCTTTTCGGCCACATGAAGGTCTTGTAGTAGAAGCCGGCCGAGAACAGCATATAGAGCCCGTCGTTCACCGCGCCGATGTCGCGGGTCAGCGACGGCCAGCGGTTCTGGCTCTCGGCCTTCAGCCCTTCGAAGACCTCCAGCACGGTCGCCCGCGTGTTCGGCTCGAACCGGCCGTTGCCGCGGTCGGTCCCGACCAGCGCGTTCGGCTCCTCCGACCCGGCGGTCAGGAAGCCGCGCGGCCGGTGGTACTTGAAGGAGCGGCCGACGAGATGGACGCCGTTCGCCAGAAGCGCGGACGCCAGGGTGTCGCCCTCGCAGCCGGTATAGTCCACGCCGTCGAAGGTGAAGCGGACCTGACGGCTGCGGTTGACCCTGCCCTTGCCTGCAATGCGGAAATTGCTCATGGACGTGCTTCCTTGACGCTGGAGGCGGCCAGCGCGATCTCCTCGTCGCTCGGACGCGGAGCCCCCGCCTTGTAGGTCATGGCGAATTTGTCGGTCACGGTGTCGCGCACCGCGTTGAAGAAGCGACCGCAGCCGTGCATGTGGCGCCAGCGTTCGAAATGCCGGCCGCGCGGATTGGTGCGGATGAACAGGAAGTCGCGCCATTCGTCGTCGGACAGGGCGGACGGGTCCGCCGGTCGCGCGATGTGCGCCTCGCCGGCATAGGTGAACTCCAGCTCCGGGCGCTCGGCTTCGCAATATGGGCAGCGGATGAGCAGCATGGTCGTTTCCTCAATGCGCGACGGCGGCGGCGGCGGCCTCGTCGATCAGCCGGCCGGTCTTGAAGCGTTCCAGCGTGAAGGGCGCGTTGATCGGATGCGGTTCGTCACGGGCGATGGTGTGGGCGAAGACGTTCGCCGAGCCCGGCGTCGCCTTGAAACCGCCGGTTCCCCAGCCGCAGTTGACGTACAGCCCCGGCACCGGCGTCTTGCCGATGATCGGCGAACGGTCGGGCGTGACGTCGACGATGCCGCCCCATTTGCGCAGCATGCGCATGCGGTTGAAGATCGGGAACACCTCGCAGATCGCGGCGACCGTGTGTTCGATCAGCGGCAGACCGCCGCGCTGGCTGTAGGAGGTGTACTGGTCGGTGCCCGACCCGATCACCAGCTCGCCCTTGTCGGACTGGCTGATATAGGCATGCACAGTGTTGGACATCACCACGCAGGGGAAGGCCGGCTTGACCGGCTCCGACACCAGCGCCTGCAGCGGATAGCTTTCCAGCGGCAGCCGGACGCCGGCGGTGTCCATCACCACCGACGTATTGCCGGCGGCCGACACCGCGACCTTCTTGGCCTTGATAAAGCCGCGCGCCGTCTCCACGCCGGTGACGCGGCCGTCGGCGTCGCGGCGGATCGCCGTCACCGGGCAGTTCTGGATGATGTCGACCCCGCGCGCCGACGCGGCCCGCGCATAGCCCCAGGCGACCGCATCGTGGCGGGCGGTTCCGCCGCGCCGCTGCAGTGCCGCGCCCATCACCGGATAGCGGGCGTTGGCGGCGATGTTCAGCGGCGGGCAGTATTCCTTGGCCTGCTCCGGCGTCAGCCACTCGTTGTCGATGCCGTTCAGGCGGTTGGAATGGATGTGGCGCTTGAAGCTCTGGATGTCATGCACCGTGTGTGCCAGCATCATCACGCCGCGCTGCGAGAACATGACGTTGTAGTTCAGCTCCTGGCTCAGCCCTTCCCACAGCTTCATCGCATGCTCGTAGAGCCGGGCGCTTTCGTCGTACAGGTAGTTGGAGCGGATGATGGTGGTGTTGCGGCCGGTGTTGCCGCCGCCGAGCCAGCCCTTCTCCACCACCGCGACATTGGTGATGCCGTGTTCCTTGGCGAGGTAGTAGGCCGCACCCAGACCATGCCCGCCCGCGCCGACGATCACGACGTCATATTCGGCTTTCGGCTCCGCGTCGGGCCATTGAGGCTGCCAGTTCTTGTTGCCGGTCAGCGCGTTCGTCAACAGCGAGGAGAATGAGAAGCGGGTCATGGCAGCACCGCGAAGTTCAACGTGCTGACAGTATCGGGAAGCGACCCTTTGTTGGACAGAACGGATGCGTCAGTTTAATGTCACCGGTGCGACGCCGTGTCCGCCGGAGGTCACATGACGAACAGCATCAGGGCAAGCGGAATCGGGGCAGGCGGAATCGGCGCCGGCAGCATCGGTGCAAACGCCACCAGGGCCGGCCGGTTCCCGAACCGGCCGGCGGCACCGCGCCTGTCCGTCGGCTTCATCCTCGCCCACCGCTTCACGCTGTGCGCCTTCGCAAATTTCGTCGACGTGCTGAGGCTCGCCGCCGACGAGGGCGACCGCAGCCGGCCGATCCTGTGCGATTGGGCCGTGCTGTCGGACCAGATGCGGCCGGTGGCGTCCAGCTGCGGCATGCTGGTCCAGCCGACCGAGCGGCTGGGCGATCCGGCAAAGTTCGACTACATCGTCGTCATCGGCGGGCTGATCGACGAAATCTCAAACCTCAGCCCCGACTATATCCGCTATCTGCGGCAGGCTGCGGCATCGAGGATCCCGCTGGTCGGCGTCTGCACCGGTGCCTTCATTTTGCAGCGGGCCGGGCTGATGGACGGCTACCGCTGCTGCATCAGCTGGTTCCACCATGCCGATTTCCTGGAGCAGTTCGACGGCATCACGCCGGTGTCCGACCAGATCTTCATCGTAGACCGCGACCGGCTGACCTGCTCGGGCGGGACCAGTTCGGCCCATCTCGCCGCATATCTGGTCGAAAAGCATGTCGGCCGCGCGCAGGCGCGCAAGAGCCTGCACATCATGATCATCGACGACGCGCTGCGCGGGGAAAAACCGCAGCCCGGCATCCCGCTCGACTTCTCCACCAACGACGAGGTGGTGCGGAAGGCGCTTCTGCTGATGCAGCAGAACATCGACGTGCCGCTGTCGGTGGCGGAGATGGCGCGTCGGCTGGGTGCGGCCCGGCGCCAGATGGAGCGGCATTTCCAGAATGCGCTGGGCATGACCCCGACCGAGGCCTACCGGATCATGCGGCTGGAACATGCCGAATTCCTGCTGCGCAACACCGAACAGTCGGTGACGGAGATCGCCGCATCCGTCGGATTCTGCGATTCGTCGCACTTCGTGCGCGCCTTCAAGGAACGCCGCGGCATGACCCCGTCCGTCTTCCGCAAGGGTTGAGGCTCTCCCCTCCGACCAAGCCATACGGCCGTTTCATGCAATGCCGGTGACGCATCCGTACAATCGGCGGGTGGATCCCTTTGCCATGCTGGGATCAACGAAACGCTTGTGAGCGCAGAGCATCCGCCACGACCCCGATGCGGCAAGAACCGTGTTCCGGGTTTGCCGGACAGACAAGGATGGGCCAAATGCTTGACGACAGCGACACCATGCACCTGCACTGGCGTGAAGCCGGCATTCCCGAAGAGCTGTGCCGGGAACTTGCCCTCGCGTCGACGCCGATGCGCCTGCACGCCCATCCGCCGGTGCGGACCGTCGCCGACGCCGAGGAACACTGGCGCAGCGTTCCTGGCGTGCACACCAAGAACCTGCTTTTGAAGGATGCCAAGGGCGTTCTGTGGCTTGTCGTGCTTCCGCACGATCAATCGGTGAACATGAAGGAGTTGGCCCCGGTCATCGGCTCGGCCAAGCTGTCCTTCGCCTCCCCGGTCACGCTGGAGCAGGTGCTGTCGATCGAGCCGGGCGGCGTCAGCCCGCTGGCCCTGGTGGCGGACAAGGAGCGCCGCGTCCGTCTGGTGTTGGAGCGCCGCGTTCTCGCCGGCGATACCGTCAACTTCCACCCGATGACGAATCGCGCGACGCTGTCGATGCATCCGGATGTAGTGTCGGCTTTCCTCGCCCGGCTCGGATACGAACCGACGCTCGTCGATCTCGCCTGAGCCCTCCGGCCTTCCCTTCCGCGCGAGACCTGCGATGCGCCCGAATGACAACCCGTTCTACATGACCGTCAGCTGCCGGAGCCGGCCGGGGATCATCTCCGCGGTTTCGACCTACCTGTCGGACCGCAACTGCGACATCATCGAAAGCGCGCAGTTCGTCGATCACGACGGCGAGCATTTCTTCCTGCGGATGGCCTTCGACGCCCCGGAAGCGATCCGAAGCGAAGCCGTTCTCATCGAAGAGCTGCAGCCCATCGTGACGCGCTTCGCGATGACCCTGACGGTGCGGGACGCGCGGCGGCGGCCGAAGATCCTCATCATGGTGTCGAAGTTCGGCCATTGCCTGAACGACCTTCTCTACCGCCACAGCATCGGAGCGCTGCCCGTCGACATCGTCGGTGTCGTCTCCAACCATGACGACTTCAAGTCGCTGGTCGAATCGCACGACATTCCCTTCCACCATCTTCCGGTCTCGGCCGGCACCAAGCGGGAACAGGAACTCCGCCTGATGGAGATCGTGGAGACGAACGACGTCGAACTGGTCGTCCTCGCCCGCTACATGCAGGTCCTTTCACAGGATCTGTGCACGCGGATGGCCGGCCGGATCATCAACATCCATCACAGCTTCCTGCCCAGCTTCAAGGGCGCCAAGCCGTATCACCAAGCCTACAAGCGCGGCGTGAAGCTGATCGGCGCCACGGCGCATTACGTCACCGACGATCTCGACGAGGGACCGATCATCGAGCAGGAGGTGGCGCGCGTCGACCACTCCATGTCGCCCGACGATCTGGTCGCCATCGGCCGCGATGTCGAAAGCGTCGTGCTGGCCCGCGCCATCCGCCTGCACATCGAAGCGCGCGTCATGGTCCACGACCACAGGGCGATCGTGCTGCGCTGACCCCCCTTCCAAAGGAGTTCATGGACACGATGCAGCTCATCGACGAAAAGGCCACCCAGGCGGTTCACCGGGCCTTCGCGGCGGGCGGTCTGGCCGCGGCGGTGCAGGAATTGCGTCGGCATGTCGTCATCGAAGACGAACGCATGGCGCTGGCCACCATCGAAGCCTTCCTTGCCGCCTCCCGGATCGACGCGGCACCGCCGAAGGTCTAGGCCTCAGCCCGGACGCTTTGCGGCGGCTCCCGCCTCCTCTTCGCCGCAACCGGCTTCGCATCCCAAGGCGACGACGGCATCGTCGAAATGTTCTTCGAAGCGTTCGATGCGGCCGTTGTTCACCCGCAGATGGTGGTGGGTCACCGTTTCGATCCGCTTGCCGGTCTTGCGGTAGGTGGCGCCGACCAGATTCCTCACCCGGACATGGTCGCCTTCGACCGTGTAGTCCAGCATTTCGTGGCGATCGATGCTCCAATCCCGCATCAACCCATCGAAATAGCGGCGGACGCCCGCCTCTCCCCGGAAGGTCCCGGAAATGGGAGCAAAGACGGGCGACACCCGGTTGGAAACCCATTCGACGTCGGGTGAAAGGTGATCGAACACTGCCTGGACCTCGCCGGAGCTATAACGCTCGTAAAGGGTCCGCAGCCACGCCAGATCCGCTTGCGCCATGATGTGAAGTCCTCCCTGCCCCGCCCGGCGCCCTACGGCGCCGTGTTCAGGAGACCGGGAGCGGATTCTACGCCATCGTTCCTCCCGGACAAGCACGGCAGTCGGCGTGCCCCGAAGGATGCCTGTGCCCGTCCGTCCGTACACAACCCACGGCCTGACACGGCCAAAATCGGGCGGACACGGTCGGACGGCGGGCGTCGGGCCGGGCTCAGAAGCGCTTGTAGGACAGGAACTTGCCGGACATGGTGATCTTGACGCGGTCGCCTTTGGGGTCCGGCTCTCGCTCCATGTCCATCTCGAAGTCGATGGCGCTCATGATGCCGTCGCCGAACTCCTCCTGGATCAGCTCCTTCCAGGTGGTGCCATAGACCGACACCAGTTCGTAGAAGCGGTAGATCAGCGGATCGCTCGGCACGGCGGTGGGCAGCGATCCGCGGTAGGGGATTTCCTGGAGAAGCAGCGTCTCCTCCTCCTCCAACCCGAACAGCTCCGCAGCCACCGCCGCCTGTTCGGCGTTCAGCGGCATCTGCCCCATCAAAGCCGCGGTGATCAGCACGGGGGAGGCGCCGCCGATGCGCTCGGCGATCTCCGCCCAGGTCAGCCGCGCGAGGCGCTTCTTGCCGAGGACCTTTTCAGTGACGTCTTCGCGCTTCATGGCGGTGCTCCTGTCGTGACGTGGGAAAGGCGGGATGAAGGCGCACAGGCTCTGCAACGCCTGTACCAGTCCCGGCCTTGCCCGGCCGTCAGCGCTTCGGTCGCCCCGGTGGCACCTGGACTGCCTGCGAACCGATCAGGCTGCCCCGCCGTCGTCAAAGCTTGATGCACAAACGATAGGCATCGAAGATCGAGGCATGCAGATCGCGGCTGGCCACGGCGTCGCCGATGCGATGCAGGGCGAAGCGACCGGGCTGCAACTCCTGGGGTTGGCCCGTCAGCAGCCGGTCGATGTCGGTGATCCCGTCATTCAGGGAGCCGGCGCGCAGATCGTTGAACAAACCGTCCATCGGCAGCGTGCCGTGCTCGACCACGATCTGGTCGGTGACGATCACGCGCTCCTCGTCGGTCGTCTCGTTGCGCAGGATGGCGGCAAGGCGGTTGCCGTCGCGGCGCACCCGGATCAGGCGGTGATCGACCAGCGGCGTGATGCCCCTCTGGTAAAGCCTTTTGCGGAAGCTGGAGGTGTCCTGATACGGCATCTCGACCGCTGCGGCGGCATCGGGCGTGACGAAGGTCACCGTCTTTCCCGCCGCGGCCAGCTTCAGCGCGCAGGACGGCGCCGCCTGCCGGCCGGTGCCGTCATAGATCAGCACGTCGTCCTGTGCCGGGACATGGCCGGACAGCATGTCCCAGACACTGGCGCAATGGTCGCCGCCGTCCAGCCAGTCCAGGTCGGGAACGCCGCCGGTGGCGACGATGACGATGTCCGGGCTTTCGGCGGCAACGTCGGCAGCTTCGGCATACATGTTCAGGCGAACGTCCACCGCCAGCCGCTCAAGCTCGCCCCGGCGCCATTCGGTGATGCCCAGGAGATCCTGCCGCCCTTCGGCGCCGGCGGCGATCAGGACCTGCCCGCCCAACCGGCTTCCCGCCTCGAACAGGGTGACGCGATGGCCGCGTTCGGCCAGCACGCGGGCGGCCTCCATCCCGGCTGGACCACCGCCGACCACCACCGCGCGGCGCGGCGTTTCGGCGGGCAAGATCTCGTGGCCCAGCGTGGTTTCGCGGGTGGTGGCGGGGTTGTGGATGCAATGGGCCTTGCGATACAGGCAATAGGAGGCGCCGACGCAGGGGCGGATGCGCTCCTCCTCGCCGCGCTGGATCTTGGCGACCAGATGCGGGTCGGCGATGTGCGCCCGCGTCATGCCGACCAGATCGGCGATGCCTTCGCGCAGGACATGGCGCGCCGTCGCCACGTCGCGGATGCCCGCCGCATGCATGACCGGCAGGCTGACCTCCGCCCGGAAGCGCCGCACCTCGGCCAGGAAAGGCGCGCTGCGCTGGAACATGCCCGGCATGTTGTGTTCGGTCAGCAGCAGATCGCTGTCCATCCTGCCATAGATGCAGTTGAAGAAGTCGATATGGCCTTCGCGCTGCAGCATGTGGGCGATTTCGAGGCTTTCTTCCATGTGCAGCCCGTCCTCGCCCCCCTCGTCGATGACGTAGCGGATGCCGATGACGAAATCCGGGCCGGCGGCCTCGCGCATCGCCTCATGCACCATCAACACAAAGCGGGCGCGGTTCGCGGTCGAGCCGCCGAAGCCATCGCTGCGCAGGTTGGTGCGGGGCGACAGGAACTGGCCCATCAGATGCCCGCCGGTCAGCGTTTCCACCCCGTCCAGCCCGGCCTGCCGGCAGCGCCTTGCGGCGGCGGCGTAATCGGCGACGACACGGTCGATGTCGGCGCGGTCCATCTCCTTGGGAAAGCTGCGGGTCCGCGTCTCGCGCACGCGCGACGGCGCAATCGCCGGCAGCCAGCCACCGCCGAGCGCGGTCGCCCGCCGCCCCAGATGCGACACCTGGCACATGATCGCCGCGCCATGGCCGTGGATGCGCTGCGCCATCGTCTCGAGATGCGGCAGGATGGCGTCGCCCGACAGATCGAGCTGCCCGCCGCCCCAGCTTGAATCGCGCGAGGTCATGGCGGAGCCGCCGATCATCGTCATCGCGATGCCGCCCTTGGCCTTTTCCTCGTGGTAGCGCTGGTAACGCTCGGTCGGCATGCCGCCCACGTCCAGCATCGAGGCATGGCTGGTGCTGATGATGCGGTTGCGCAGCAGCAGCCCACCCAGGCGGAACGGCGACAGCAGCGGATCGGAGGTCCGGGAACCGGGCGGGGGCGCACTCTGCATGACGTGATGCTCTCCTCGACGTGCCCGCACGGGCATTGGCCAAGGATGTGCCTGCGGCGCATCGGCAGGAAGCTTGATAAAACCTGCAAGGGGTATACGCTCAGCGTATGGCCCTGCGCAGCATCGCCCCCCTTGCCCGGACCCTGTTCATCTTCGAGGCAGCCGCCCGGACGGGCAGCTTTTCGGCGGCGGCGCGGGAATTCAACGTCACCCAGCCGTCGATCAGCCGCAGCATCGCGCAGCTCGAGGAACGTCTGGGCCTGCGGCTGTTCCAACGCACCCCCACCGGCATCGTTCTGACCGCCGAGGGCGACGAGATTTTCCGCACCATGCGCGACAGTCTGGAGGCGATCGATCGGACGGTCGATGCCGTGCGTCAGCGCGCGGCGAAAACGCGGGTCACCCTGTCCTTTTCCAGTTCGTTCGCCACCCACTGGCTGGTGCCGCGGCTGCGCGCCTTCAAGGCGGCTTTCCCGGCTGTCGAATTGCGGCTGGATCTGGTGCAGGGAATGCTGGGCCAGCCCCCTTCCGACGTCGACATCGCCACCCGCGTCGTCGAGACCGGCGATCCGCGCTATCACATCTGGCCCTTCGCGCCGGAAATCATCATGCCGGTGTGCAGCCCCGCCTATCTGGCCGAGCGCGGCCCGCTGGACGCCGATCCGCAGCGTCATGTCTTTCTGAACCTGAACGACGAACACAAGGCGCATTGGACCCGGCTTCTGAACCCACGCGAACGCCTGGAGGGCATCGGGACCTGGGACGTGTTCTCGGATTACTCGGTCGCGCTGCAGGCCGCGCAGAATGGCGAGGGGATCGCGCTCGGTTGGGTCAGCGTCATATCCCGCGCGCTTTGCGAAGGTCTTCTGGTGCGCGCCTGCACAAGCGAGATACACACCGGGCGCTGGCATTCGCTCATCGCGCCGAAGGCCCGTCCGTTGCAACCGGTCGTTCCTGCGATCTGCGACTGGCTGATCGCTGTGATGCGCGATGATCTGGCACGCCTCGACGACCAGCGGCTCTCCGTCACGCCGGTTGATTGATAACCTCGAAATTTCGCACCAGGAATTTAAAAGCTCTGTCGACCTGAGTAGGCCGGCGGCTCTTTGGTATGGGTTTTCGAACACTTGATCCACATCAAATCACCGGAACTTGCAGAAGCGCAGATTTGCGTTTCCTAATGTACCGCCCCATCGCACCCGTCACTCTGTGACAGTTCCGTGGAGACGACCATGCCGTCATCGCATGGCTTTTCGAACAACGAAGCGCTCTACGCCGAACTCTTGAGTTTTGCTGTTGCAGCTCTTGCAACAGGATCGCACCAGGATCACGCTCTCCTGCTGCTGCACGAGCG
Organism: uncultured Azospirillum sp.; assembly: GCA_966212305.1. Taxonomy (GTDB): domain Bacteria; phylum Pseudomonadota; class Alphaproteobacteria; order Azospirillales; family Azospirillaceae; genus Azospirillum. The sequence continues at coordinate 112,280 of CBIHQY010000003.1, read as the reverse complement.
TTACCGGGAATCCGCAGTCGGGGCGACGGCCCGGCGGAAGCGGTTGCTGCGCTCGCTCATCAGCACCCCCGCACAAACCCCGCTCGGCGTCGCCGTCAAGCTGACCGTAGCCTGTCGTCTCGACGGACACCTCGATGCGGCCCAGGAAGCGGCGGAAGGTCCCGCCGGCAGCCATGTCATCGTTTCCGCCCTGATCGACTCGCTGGCGCAGGCCCAACTGCTCCCCCAGCTGCACCTGAAAAACCGGAGCGAGCCGAGACATTAGGCACTGCGAGAAAGGCGTCCCATGCGGCCCGAATGCCAATCCTGCCCGGTTCGACGCGACGGGCTATGCGCAAGCGCCTCCGACGCGCAGCTCCAAGCGCTGGGCACCATCAAGCACCCGCTCTGGCATGTGCCGGCGGGCGGCTGCGTCTTCGCCGAAGGGGATGGCAGCGAGATGGTGTTCATCATTCGCCGGGGCTGGGCGGCGGCGTCCGTCTTCCATGAAAACGGTCGTCGCCAGGTGCTTCGCTTCGCCATGCCCGGAAGCATGGTCGGGTTCGAGACGACCGCCGATGGCTGCATGCCCTGCACGGTGGAGGCGCTGACCGATCTCACCGCCTGTCCGATCCCGCGCCAGTCGCTGATGCGCTTGTGCCAGACCGCGCCGGAACTGACGTTGCGGATGTGGTCGCTTCTCGCGGCGGAGACGATTTCGGACTGGCGTCTGCTGGGCGGGCTCGGCACCTGCACCGCGGCCGAACGGATCGCCCGTCTCCTCGTCGCGCTGTGCCAACGCCAGAACCGGGAGACCGGCGCCGGTGTGGATGAGTTCGCGCTTCCGATCAGCCAGACGGTGATCGCCGACGCGACCGGCCTGACCTCGGTCCATGTCTGCCGGACCTTGAAGGAAATGCGGGCCGCTGGGCTGCTGTCGTTCACCAAGGGGCGACTGCGCGTGATGGACTGGCCGCGCTTGGCCGATCTGGCGGAAATGACCGCGGCGCCCGCGTCCTCCTCCGCAGCCCTCCCATCTCCGACGCTGCAGCCGGATTGCTGGCGCGAGGGCGTCTGGCGTAACGCCTCCGCCCAGATTCAATGACCGCCATCCATCGGATGGGCGCAACCATGCCTCAATGCACCATCAGCACCGGTATGGCGGCGAGCCCCACCACGTGGGAGGTGGTGCTTCCCAACGTCCACTGCCGCAATCGGTTGCGTCCGTGCCCGCCCATGACCAGCAGGTCGGCACCGAATTGGGCCGCCATGGCGAGCAGGACGCTGCCGGTCTCGCGCAGGCTCGCCGGCAGATGTTCGGCCTTGGCCTCAACCCCCTGCATCAGCAGATAGTCCTGCAACCGCTCCGTATCGGCGTGAATGTCGTCCCCCAACCCGAACGTTCCGATGAGAACCTCCCGCGCATGGCGCAGCAGGGGAAGTGCCGCCACCATGGCCCTGGTTGCCTGAGGGCTCCCGTTCCACGCGATCATGATTTTCGACCCGATGGGCTGCACAGCCGAGAACGGGGTCAGGATCACCGGGCGGGCCGTTCCGAACAAGGCGGCGTCGAACATCGACCGCCAGACACTGTCGGTCACGCCATCATGCTTGGGCTTGGCGAACAGGATGAGGTCCGCGAAGCGGCCTTCCATCGCGATCGTCTTATCGGCCGGCCCTTCGGCCTCGCGCCAGACCATCTCCGGATCCCGGCCGACCGCCCCGGCTTCATCCCGGGAGTGGCCGGCTTGGCGGAGATGTTCTTGCATCCGCTCATGTGCCGCCTCGGATTCCCGCGCGATCTTGGCCTGGACCTCCCGCAGCGCGTTTTCCAGCATCGTGCCGGCAAAGCCTTTTCCAAGCACCAGGATAAGGTTTTCCGGGCTTGGGCGGGCGTAAAGCACCTCGACACGGGAACCGAAGATGCGGCCGATGAAGAGTGCGGCGTCGAGCGCGGCATCCATGCTGCCGGCCGCGTTGGACAGCGGAACAAGGATCTTGCGGTACATGGTCCATCCCTCCGGCTGACGGGACCGAGGCGTTCCCGACGTTCCCAAGGCCAGGATCGGGCTTTCTCGTCGGCCCGGCATTAATCCCGGTTAAGGCCTCATGCTCCGCTCTCCGTCATTGTGTCCCGACACCAACGATGGAGGGCACCATGCACCCTACCCTGTCCGGCAGGCGGCTCTTCGCTCAATTCGTCGCGGTCATGGGCATTGCTGCGCAGTGCTCGCCGGCCGTTGCGCAATCGCGCTCCGACAAGACAAGCGGGAAGGCCGACGAGCCGATCGGCCAATCCTCCTACTTCGCCAACTGCGCGGTATGCCATGGCCGCTCCGGTCATGGCGACGGTCCCTATGCCGATTACCTCACCAGGAAGCCGGCCGATCTGACCACCATCCGCGAGCGCAACAAGGGGGTCTTCCCGCTCGACTATCTCTACGGGATGATCGACGGGCGCGAGGGGATCGGGGCGCATGGCCCGCGGGAAATGCCGGTCTGGGGGTCGGCGTTCAGGACCGAGTCGGTGCAGGACTTCTGGCCCTGGGGGTCGGAACAGGTCGTCCGCGGAAAGATCCTGGAACTGGTCTATTACATCCAAACCATCCAGGACAAATGACGGCTTCGGCCTGCCGGCGCGAGTCCCGCGCCGGCCGGGAGATGCGGCGGTATCAGGCAGGGGCGCAGCGCATGTTGCGACAGACCGGAAAGCGGATCGTCGATCTGGTGCAACGCACGGCGATCGGATCGGCGGTGCTGGCGAGCCTCGGCGCCTGCGCCCTGAACGGCGCCGTCGAATCGCCGGCCACGCCGCCGAGCGCCATGCCCACGCTCGCCCCAATGCTGGAGCGGGTGCTGCCGGGGGTGGTCAGCATCGCGGCAAGCGGCGAGTTCTCGGCCGAGGAAATGGCCCTGATCCGCGACCCGGAATTCCGCGCCATGCTCGGCCTGCCAAAGCGCATGCGGCCGGAGGAGGGCCGCTTCCTCGTCGAAGGGTCCGGAATCGTCATCGACGCGCCCACGGGCACCATCCTCACCACCCACCACCTCGTCGACGGCGCGGACGACATCAAAGTCACGCTGAAGGACGCACGGAGCCTCCCCGGCCGCATCGTCGGCACCGACGCGGCCGGCGACATCGCGGTGATCCAGGTCGAGGCGCGCGACCTCGTGGCAGTGCCTTTGGGAAATTCCGACGATCTGCGCGTGGGCGATTTCGTGGTGGCGATCGGGAACCCGTTCGGCCTCGCCCAAACCGCGACGCTGGGGATCGTCAGCGGCCTCGGCGCGCGCAATCCGACCGAGCCCGACGGGTCCTTCATCCAGACCGACGCCTCGATCAATCCGGGCAATTCGGGCGGGGCCCTGGTGACTCTCCGGGGCGAACTGGTCGGGGTCAACGACAGTCTGATCGGGTCATCCGTCAGCAACAGCGGCATCGGCTTCGCCATTCCGATCACCCGGGCGCACCGCAGCGTCGACCACCTTCTCCGACGAAACGTCACCCGGCCTTAATCCAGATGACGTCGGTCGCCGGCGATGCGATCACGCAGCAATTCATCGCTGCCGACCAGACAGGAGCGGCCGTACCCCGCCCGGAGTCCCGCGCGGCCCGGTCCGTCAGGGATTGACGGTGCGGGCCGCCACATGTTCCTGCAGGAAATGACACAGGACGAGTTTCAGCAGCACGGTCCGTTCATTCTGGCCGTGCGCTTTCGCCTCGGCGATGTCGTCCTCGATCATGCGGCGGATTTCGCCCTGCCCCGCTTCGGTCGCGACCAGATAGCTGCCCAGTTCGGAGGCGACGATCTCCGGCAGATGCTCGTGCGTGGCGATCGCGTCGATTTCCTCCTTCGTCAGTCCGCTCATGCCGACGCAATCTTCGAAGGTGATGACCATGGCCCGTCTCCCCATTTCAGCTGTTTTGAAGTTCGTCAATGGCGGTTTCGCACTCCATTGCCGGCCTCCCTGAACGGCATCTGTGCAACCGTGTCGGGAGTGTGACGCCATTCAGCCACGACTTTCCGGTGCCGGCCTTAACCGACGTTAAGGCCGGGCTCTGCCTGTGCTGCTGGGATGGATGACACCGTTGCCAAGACGTTTGCAAAGCCAAGGAGAAGAGCCATGCCGATGGCCCAACCGATGGTCGAAGGACTTGTCGCCCCCACCCCCGTAACGGCGATGCCCGAAACGGCGATGCCGGTAGCGGCGATGCGCAGCCCGGCCTATGGATTTCCCTATCTGCCCTTCAGCGGCGAGATCATCGACCGGCTGGTGCATGCGTGGCAGGGACGTTTCACCCTGTCGATCTCGCCGGCGGCGGTAACGCTGGCCTTCGCCGACTGGGCGATGCATCTGGGCAATGCGCCGGGCAAGCAGGCCGTGCTGGCCGACAAGGCCGTGCGCAAGCTGGTTCGGCTGATGGTCTATGCCGGGGCCGCGGCCATCGACCGCGACACCCCGCCCTGCATCGAACCGCTGCCGGGCGACCGCCGCTTCGCCCATCCCGACTGGCGGCAGTTTCCCTACTCGCTCTATGCCCAGTCCTTCCTGCTGGCGCAGCAGTGGGTGCACAACGCGACCACCGGCGTTCCCGGCCTGTCACAGGCCAACGCCCGCATCGTGCCGTTCGTCGCCCGTCAGCTTCTCGACATCGCCGCACCGTCCAACAACCCCTTCACCAATCCCGAGACCCTGCGCACGGTGATCGCCACCGGCGGACTGAACTTCGCCTTCGGCATGGCGAACTGGGCGGAAGATGCCCTGCGCCTGATGACCGGACAGCAGGCAAGGGGCTTCGATGCGTTCCAGGTCGGCCGGGACGTGGCGGTGACGCCGGGCAGCGTCGTCTTCCGGAACGAGCTGATCGAACTGATCCAGTACGCACCATCGGCCGGCTCCGTCCATGCCGAACCGGTGCTGATCGTGCCGGCCTGGATCATGAAATACTATATCCTCGATCTGTCGCCCGAAAACTCCCTGATCCGTTATCTGGTCGGCCGCGGATTCACCGTGTTCGCCATCTCCTGGCGCAATCCGGGGCCGGAGCTGCGCGACTATGGCCTCGACGAATACCGGCGGCTGGGCGTGATGGCGGCGCTCGACGCCATCGGCGCGATTTGCGGCACGGAAGACGGGCCGCCACCGCCCGTGCATGCCTGCGGCTATTGCCTGGGCGGCACGCTGCTGACGATCGCCGCCGCCGCGATGGCCCGCGACGGGGACCGGCGGCTGAAGTCGATCACCCTGCTGGCGGCCCAGACCGACTTCACCGAGGCCGGCGAACTGATGCTCTTCATCAATGAAAGCCAGGTGGCCTACCTGGAGGACATCATGTGGGAGGCGGGATACCTCGACACCACGCAGATGGCCGGCGCCTTCCAGATGCTGCGCTCGAACGATCTGATCTGGTCGCAGATGGTCCAGCAATATCTGCGCGGCCGGCGGCCCGAGGTGACCGACCTGATGGCCTGGAATGCCGATGGAACGCGGCTGCCCTACCGGATGCATTCGGAATACATGCACCAGCTGCTGCTGGGCAACGACCTGTCGGAAGGACGCTACAAGGTGGAGGGCCGCCCGGTTGCGCTGTCCGACATCCGGGCGCCGATCTTCGCCGTCGGGACGCGGCGCGACCATGTGGCGCCCTGGCGGTCGGTCTACAAGATCAACCTGCAGAGCGACACGTCCATCGCCTTCCTGCTGACGGACGGCGGCCACAATGCCGGCATCGTCGCCGGTCCCGACCGTCCCGACCGCCAGTACCGCATGAGCGAGCGCGGCCCCGACGACCGCTATGTCGACCCCGACCTGTGGCTGGAATCGACGCCTGCCGCCAGCGGGTCATGGTGGCGCCCCTGGGCGGACTGGCTGGACCGCCAATCGGATGCGGAGCCGGTTGCGGCGCGCGCGATCGGGTCGGCGAGGCGCGGCCTCGCACCGCTCTGCCCGGCGCCGGGACAGTATGTTCTCGAACGATGAGGCAGGCTCACCCTGCCGGCAGCCGCTTCTCCAGTTCCATCAGCACGAACAGCCCGGCGCCGACGGCGATCATCGCCATCCAGGCGGTGACGCCGATGGCGGCGGTGCCGAACAGGGCCTGCAAGGGGGGCGCATAGGTGAAGGCCAGCTGCAGCACGATCATCAGGGCGATGGACAGCCAGACCGGCCGGCTGCCGGCCAGACCGGACAGCAGCCCCAGCCGGCCCCCCGCTTCGCCACGCAGCCCGCGGGCGCTGAGCAGGAAGAAGATCTCCCCCACCACCAGGGCGTTGACGGCGATCGTCCGCGCCATCTCGATCCCGTCGCCCTGCATCCGGTGATAATGGAAGAAACCGAAGCTGGACGCCACCAGCAGCACCAGCACCACCACCATCCGCCACACCAGCCGGCCGACCAGGATCGGCTCGTCGCGCGGGCGCGGCGGGCGGGCCATGACGCCGGATTCCGGCGCCTCGAAGGCCAGCGCCAGACCCAGCGTCACGGCGGTCACCATGTTGACCCACAGGATCTGCACCGTCGTGATCGGCAGTATGCTGCCGGACAGCACCGCCAGCAGGATCACCACCGCCTGGGCGCCGTTGGTCGGCAGCATGAACAGGATCGTCTTGCGCAGATTGTCGTAGACGGTCCTGCCCTCCTCCACCGCATGGACGATGGAGGCGAAATTGTCGTCGGCGAGCACCATCGCCGCCACCTCCTTCGCCGCCTCCGTGCCGTTGCGGCCCATGGCGACGCCGATGTCGGCCCGCTTCAGCGCCGGGGCGTCATTGACGCCGTCGCCGGTCATGGCGACGGTGTCGCCCGCCGCCTGGAGCGCCGCGATCAGCCGCAGCTTGTGTTCCGGCGTGGTGCGGGCGAAGACGCTGTTGTCCTCCGCCGCGGCAGCGAATCCCGCCTCGTCCAGCCGGTCCAGCTCCGGGCCGCTGATGACGCCGCCGCGCAGGCCGTCGCGCAGGCCGAACCGCTGCCCGATGGCGGCGGCGGTGGCGGCATGGTCGCCGGTGATCATCTTCACCGTGATCCCGGCCTGCCGGCAGGCAGCGACCGCCAGCAGCGCCTCTTCCCGCGGCGGATCGATCAGGCCGCAGAGGCCGAGCAGTTCCAGCCCCTCCTCCCGCAAATCCTCGGCGCTCAGTTCGGACAGGTCGATGGGGGTGCGGCGCATCGCCAGCGCCAGCACCCGCTGCCCCTGCCCGGCCAGCTCGGCGGTCAGGGCGGTCCAGCGCCGCCGGTCCAGCGGTGCCGTGTCCTCCCCGTGCCGCTCGCGTTCGCAGAGCGCCAGCACCCGTTCCGGCGCGCCCTTCACCACCAGGATGCCGTGTCCGGCATGGTCGTGATGCAGGGTCGCCATGTACTGGCGTTCGGATTCAAAGGGCAGGGCGTCGCGGCGCGGGGTGCGTTGGGCCTCGATCGCCGGGTCCAGCCCCGCCTTCATCGCCAGGGCCAGCAGCGCGCCGTCGGTCGGGTCGCCGGCCAGCTGCCACGCGCCGCCCGGATCGCGGTGCAGGGCGGCGTCGTTGCACAGCAGCGCCGCGCGCGCCAGGTCGAGCAGCAGCGGCTCCCCGGACGGATCGGACAGCCGGCCGTCGCGGCGGATCTCCCCCTCCGGGGCATAGCCGCTGCCGCCGACCCGATAGGTCGCGTCCGCGGTGACGACGTCGGTCACCAGCAGTTCGTTGCGCGTCAGGGTACCGGTCTTGTCGGTGCAGATGGTGCGGACGGACCCCAGTATCTCCACCGCCGGCAGATGGCGGATGATGGCGTTGCGGCGGGCCATGCGGGTCACGCCCACCGCCATGGTGATCGTCATCACCGCCGGCAGCCCTTCCGGAATCGCCGCCACCGCCAGCCCGACCGCGGTCAGGATCATGTCCGGCCAGGGTTCGCCATAGACCAGCCGGCCGAAGGCGACGGTGACCGCCGCCAGCAGAAGGATGCCGCCGGTCAGCCAGCGCCCGAACCGCTCCATCGACACCAGCAGCGGCGTCGCCACCGACGACACCGAGGCCAGCAGATGGCCGATGCGTCCGACCTCCGTCGCGTCGCCGGTCGCCACCACGGTGCCGGTGCCCTGACCCTGGACCACCATCGTGCCGGCATAGGCCATGCCGCTGCGGTCGCCCAGCGCCGCATCGGCGGCGACGGCGGCGGCCGACTTGACGGTGGGTACCGACTCCCCGGTCAGCGCCGCCTCCTGCACCAGCAGGCCCTTGGTGCGGTCGAGCCGCAGGTCGGCCGGCACGCGGTCGCCGGAGACCAGGAAGACGCGGTCGCCGGGCACCAGCGCCTCGGCCGCCAGGGTCACGGCATGGCCGTCGCGCAGCACCACCGCCTGGGGCGACAGCAGGTTGCGGATCGCCTCCAGCGCCTGCTCGGCCTTGTCCTCCTGGATGTAGCCGATCAGCGCGTTGACCAGCACGACGCCGAAGATCACGCCCGCATCCGTCCAGTGGCGCAGCAGCAGCGCCACCGTGCCCGACGCCAGCAGCACATAGATCAGCAGGTTGTGGAACTGCGCCAGGAAGCGCATCCATGCCGAGCGCCGCTTCGGCGGGGTCAGGCGGTTGGGTCCGAAACGCCTCAGCCGTGCCGCCGCCTCCCCGCTGCTGAGCCCGTCGGCCGGACTGTCGAGTTGCCCGGCGACGGCGGACGCGTCCAGCGCATGCCACGCGACGTCGGCCGCCGAAGCGGGGCTTCGGTCCGCGTCTGCCAGATGTGCCATGACCCGTCTCCCCTGGATGATCCTGGCGTCGGAGCGTCACGCGGCGAACGCCGTCCCCGATCCGCATGACCATTTACAGAATGGGGCCTCAAGCGCGCCAATAGAAGGGGGTGGCCGTGACCCGGATGCCGAGGTCTCAAAGCAAGCCCAGCACGCCCGCGTTCCGGTACAGCATGTAGGCGGCCACGGCGAACAGCACGCCGGCGAAGACCCGGGTCAGCGTTCCCTTGCGGGCGGACAGCCTCACCGCGGCCTTCATGCCGAGGAAACCGCCGGCCACGCCGCCGACGATGAACAGACCGGCGACCGTCCAATCCACCAGACCGGACATGGCGTAATTGGCCGCCGTGGCCAGACCGAAGGTGCCCACCGAGAACAGCGACGACCCGATGGCGTTGATGACCGCCATGCCGCTGCCGAGCAGCAGACCGGGCACGATCAGGAAGCCACCGCCGATGCCGAAAAAGCCGGAAATCGCACCGGTGAGAAATCCGATGCCGATCAGGCGCGCCGCGATCGTCTTGTTGATGCGCACCTCCGGATCGCCGTCGCCGCGCCGGCCGCGCAGCATGGACACACCGACCACCACCATCACCAGGGCGAACAGGAACAGCAGGCCTCCGCCGTTGACCGCCTTGCCGGCCGTCGAGCCCGCCAAGGCACCGATCACGCCGGCGGCGGCGAAGGTCGCCGCGCACGGCCACTTCACCGTTCCGGCCCGGGCATGCTGCGCCAGATTGAGAAAGGCGTTCGCGGCGACTGCCAGCGCACCGGTGCCGATGGCGACATGGGGATTGGGCACGCCCACGACGTAAAGCAGCAGCGGCACGGCAAGGACCGAGCCTCCACCCCCGATCAGACCCAGCGTGAAGCCGACCAGGGAGCCGGACAGAACCGTGAGAATCTCTGACATTACAAGCATTCCGGTAGGATTTGCGGACCCGCAACCCTGGCACCGCCGGCACGGGGGGCGGGCGGAGGGGCGGTTGGAGCATCTGCCGGCGCGCCCGACAGGGTTTCCAAACCATTAATTTAGGCGTACCTAATATACCGGGCCGGGATGTCGCTGCAAGTGGTTCACGATGCCGTAGCCCGCCCGCGATCCTTCGGGCTATGCTGGCGATTATGTGGAAACCGCTGATAGTTTCATGTGTCGTATTGATATCCGCGGCCACCGCCAGGGCCGAGCCGGAGGTGGATACCGTGCGCGTCGGCGTGCTCGCCTATCGCGGGTCGGAGCGGGCGGCTCGTGACTGGGAGCCAACGCTGGCCTATCTGGAGCGCGCGATTCCAGACCGCCGCTTCGTCATGCTGCCGCTCGACCTCGCCGGCATGGTGCTGGCCGTGGCCGACCGGCAGGTCGATTTCGTCATCACCAACCCCGGCAGCTACGTCACGCTGGAGGCGCGCTTCGCGGTGACCCGCATCGCGACGCTGGAGTCCGGGTCGCCGGATGCGCCCATCGCTGCTGTCGGATCGACCATCATCCGCCGCGCCGACCGGGCCGGGATCGGCAAGCTCGCCGACCTGAAGGGCAAGCGGCTGGCGGTGGTGTCGACCGACGCCTTCGGCGGCTTCCAGATCGCGTGGCGCGAGATGGAGGAGGCCGGCGTCCGGCCCTTCACCGATCTGGCCGAACTGACGACGGTCGGCTTTCCGATGGAAGGGGTGGTGGAGGCGGTGCGCGACGGCAGAACCGACGCCGGCGTGGTGCGGGCCTGCCTGCTGGAGGAGATGACGGCGCAGGGCCGCGTCGCCCCGAACGAGTTCGCGGTGGTCGGCGAAAGGCCGCCCGGCGAACTGCCCTGCCGGGTGTCGTCGCGGCTCTATCCCGACTGGCCCTTCGCCCGGCTGGCGCACACGCCGCGCGATCTGGCCCGGCGCGTCGCCGCGGCGCTGCTGACCATGCCTGAAACCCAGGGGCCGACCTGGACCGCCTCGCTCGACTACACGTCGGTGCATGAGCTGTTCCGCACCCTGCATATCGGACCTTATCCGAAGACGCCGCCGACGCTGGAGGAGGTTCTCAGCGAGAACTGGCACTGGCTGGTAATCGCCGCCGCGGCGGTTCTGTGGTGGGTTGTCCATTCCGCCCGTGTCGAGGTGCTGGTCCGTCGCCGCACCGCCGAACTGGAACGCGAGATCGCCGAGCGCGAGCGCGCGGAAGCCACCGCGCTACGCCTGCGCGAGGAGCGCGACCAGCTCTCCCGCCTCGGCATCGTCGGCGAGATGGCCAGCAACATCGCCCATGAGCTGAACCAGCCGCTGGCCGCCATCGGCAATTTCGCCGGCGGCATGACCCGCATCCTCGACGCCCCGGCGCCCGACCTGGGGATGCTGCGCGCCGGGGCGCGATCGGTCGCCGAGCAGGCGGAGCGCGCCGCGGCGATCATCCAACGCACCCGCGGCTTCGTCAGCCGCCGCGACGCCCAGCGTTCCGCCCTGTCGGTGAATGCCGTGGTGGAGGAAACCCTGTCGCTGTTCGGCGCACCGCCGGACCCGGCGCTCTCCATCGTCACAGAGCCGGCCGACGGGCTGCCGGAGGTCAGAGCCGACAAGGTGGAGCTTCAACAGGTGCTGCTGAACCTGCTGCAGAATGCGGTGGAGGCGACGCGGAGCGGCAATAATGGTGGTGGCGGCGGCGACATCCTCCTGCGGACCGCACTGTCCGGCGGGATGGTGATGATCGAGGTGCGCGATTCCGGTCCGGGGGCGCCGGAAGACGCGCGACGGCGGATGTTCGAGCCCTTCTTCACCACCAAGCCCGGCGGGCTGGGGCTCGGCCTGTCGATCTGCCGCACCATCGTCGAACGGCATGGCGGCCGCATCTGGGCGGTGCCCGGCGTGCCCCGCGGGCTGGCCGTCCGCTTCACCCTGCCGCCGGCTGCCGGCGAAACCGCATCATCATCGTCCGTCCAGGAGACAAACACATGACCGACGCCCCCCTGGTTCTGGTGGTGGACGACGACGAGGCGATGCGCAGTTCGGTCCAGTATCTGCTGGCCTCGGTCGGCATCGCCTGCGAGAGCTTCGCGTCGGCCGAAGCCTTTCTCGCCTCGCCGCACCTGCGCCCGCCGTTGCGGCCGGGCTGCGTTCTGCTGGACGTCCGCATGCCCGGCATGAGCGGGATCGAGCTGCTGCGCCACCTGAAGGAACAGGGGTGCAAGCGTCCGGTCATCATGGTCTCCGGTCATGGCGACGTGCCGCTGGCCGTCGCCGCGTTGAAGGGCGGGGCCGAGGACTTCATCGAAAAGCCCTGGAAGGATCAGGCGCTGCTCGACACCGTCAACGCCGCCATCCGCAAATGCCGCGAGGTGCTGGTGCGAAGCGCCGGGCGCGAGGCGGTCGAGGCGCGGATGGCGCAGTTGAGCCGCCGCGAGCGCGAGGTGCTGGCCCTGGTGCTCGACGGCCGCCAGAACAAGGAGATCGCGACGGCGCTGTCGATCTCGGTCAAGACGGTCGAGGGCCATCGCCAGATGGTGATGGAGAAGATGGGCGCCCGCTCCGTCGCCGAACTAGCGCGGTTGGCGCTGACCCCCGGCGACCGGGTTTAACCAAGCAACAATCAAGCAATTGAAGGCTCCGGCCGCGTCTCCGCTCCGAAAGCAAGGGTTTACCCTTGGTCGCCACCGGAATCGACCCGATGGCGCCGTTTGTTCGCTGCACGTACCATCTGCGTGACAAAGATACCGGCAGCGAACCGGAAGGAAATGGGACGGAAATGAGCAAGTTGCGGCCAACGGGAGAGGCGACTCCCCGAACCGATCCGCTCGTCCCCGGCGCGGATGCACTGTCCGGCCGGTTGCGGCGGGCGCCCGAGAACTTCCTGACCCCCGACGAGATCGGGCAGGTCGGCAAGGGACGGCGCGATTTCCTGCGCGCCAGCTTTCTGGCGGCGGCCGGCATCACCGCCGCGGCGACGCTGGGCGGCCGTAACGCCGCCGCCGCAACCGATGCCGCCCCCAATACAGCCGGCGATCCCGACATCCTGAACCCCACCCCCTGGGGCAGCAGCCTGGGCCAGCCGGTGGCGGCCAACCCCTACGGCCTGCCGTCGAAGCACGAGCGCGGACTGGTGCGCCGGCAGAGCCCCGGCCTGACCCAGGTGGCCGCCGCCAGCGTGTCCTTCGCGCCGCTGCAGGGGCTGTTCGGCATCATCACCCCCTCCGGCCTGCATTTCGAGCGGCACCACCAGGGCTGGCAGGACATCGACCCGACCCGGCACCGGCTGATGATCAACGGCTCCCGGCCGGAATTCGTGAAGACGCCCCGGGTCTACACGATGGACGACATCATGCGGCTGCCGCCGGTGTCGCGCATGCACTTCATCGAATGCGGCGCCAACACCGGCATGGAGTGGGGCAACGTGGCGGTCCCCACCGTGCAGTACACCCACGGCATGCTGTCCTGCAGCGAGTTCACCGGCGTGCCGCTGCGCACGCTGCTGGAGTACTGCGGCGCCGACCTGAAGGCCGCCAAATTCATCCTTGCCGAGGGCGGCGACGGGTCGTCGATGACCCGCACCATCCCGATCGAGCTGGTGATGTCCGGCGAGGTCATGGTCGCCTACGGCCAGAACGGCGAGATGCTGCGGCCGGAAAACGGCTATCCGCTGCGGCTGGTCGTGCCGGGGGTGCAGGGCGTCTCCTGGGTGAAGTGGCTGCGCCGGATCGAGGTCGGCGACCGTCCCTATGCCGCCAAGGACGAGGCGGTCCACTACATCGACCTGATGCCCGACGGCCAGCACCGGCAATACACCTCCATCCAGGAATGCAAGTCGGTCATCACCAGCCCGTCGGGCGGCCAGACCCTGCTGGACAAGGGATTTTTCACGATCAGCGGGCTCGCCTGGTCGGGCCGCGGCGCGATCAAGCGGGTGGACGTGTCGGTCGACGGCGGCATCAACTGGACCGAGGCGACCTTGCAGACGCCGGTGCTGTCCAAATGCCTGACCCGCTTCACCCTGCCCTGGAACTGGGACGGCCGGCCGGCGCTTCTGCAGTCGCGCGCCATGGACGAGACCGGCTTCGTCCAGCCCGCCTACGGCCAACTGCGCGCGGTGCGCGGCACGCGGTCGATCTACCACAACAACGCGATCCAGACCTGGCAGGTCGCCGAAAGCGGGGACGTGAACAATGTCCAGATCCTGTAAAGCGGCACTGCTCGCCTCGGCCTTCGGCGCGATGCTCGCATGGTCGGCGCCGGTGCTGGCGGACGGCGCCTCCACCGTCGGCCGTCCGGCAACCCCGGCCGAGATCAAGGCCTGGGACATCGACGTCGGTCCCGACTTCAGCGGCCTGCCCAAGGGTTCGGGCACCGTGTCGCGCGGCATGGAGATCTGGGAGGAGAAATGCGCCAGCTGCCACGGCACCTTCGGTGAGAGCAACAGCGTCTTCAACCCGCTGGTCGGCGGCACGACGGCCGAGGACATCAAGACCGGCCATGTCGCGGCGCTGAAGCGCACCGATTTTCCGGCGCGGACGACCTTCATGAAGGTCGCCAGCGTGTCCACCCTCTACGACTACATCCGCCGCGCCATGCCGTGGAACGCGCCGAAATCGCTGAGCGACGACGACGTCTATGCCGTGCTGGCCTATCTGCTGAACCTCGCGGAGATCGTCCCGGACGACTTCACCCTGACCGACGCGACGATCCGCGACGTGCAGCAGCGGATGCCGAACCGCAACGGCATGACCACCGCCCACGCCCTCTGGCCCGGCCCTGACTTTCCGGGAATGGCGGCCAAGCCCGACACCGTCAACGCCGTCTGCATGACCAACTGCAAGCCGAAGGCCGAGCTTGCCTCGCAGTTGCCCGAACATGCCCGCGGCGCCCACGGCAACATCGCCGAGCAGAACCGCATCTTCGGCCCGGTCCGCGGCCAGCGCACCGGCCCCGACACGGCGGCGGCGGAAGCGCCCTCCCCCGTGCTGGCGCTGGCGGAGAAGTCCGGCTGCCTGTCCTGCCACGCCGTCGATACCCGCATCGTCGGCCCCAGCTACAGCGAGATCGCCGCCCGGTATCGCGGGAAGGACAACGCCGAGGCCCTGGTGTCCAAGGTCAAGGCCGGCGGCGAGGGCGTCTGGGGCGCCGTGCCGATGCCGCCGCAGACCGAACTGAGCGTCGACGACGCCAAGACCCTGGTCGCCTGGATCCTGTCCGGCGCGCCGCAGAAGTAACGAGACCGAGGAGGAGCATCTCTCATGACACAGGCAGCGATGGAACGGCGTCAGGTACTGACCTTCCTGGGGGCGCTGGCGGCGGCCGGATTCATGGTGCCGCGGATGGCCTTCGCCAACTGGGACAAGACCGCCTTCGACGCCAAGACGATGGACGACGCGCTGAAGGCGCTCGGCGCCGGCGCACCGGCCGACAGCGGCGACGTGCAGATCATCGCCTCCGACATCGCGGAGAACGGGGCGGTGGTTCCGGTCCAGGCGGTCAGCAAGCTGCCCAAGACCGAACGGATCGCCATCCTGGTGGAAAAGAACCCCAACATGCTGGCCGCCGCCTTCGACCTGGGGCCGGACACCATCCCCGAGGTCACCGCCCGCATCAAGATGGGCCAGACCTCCAACGTCATGGTGCTGGTCAAGGCGGACGGCAAGTTCTACGCGGCCTCCAAGGAAATCAAGGTGACGCTCGGCGGCTGCGGCGGCTGAACGGACAGGACGGGAGAGAAGACCATGGGCAATCCGATGAAGATCCGCGCCTCCGCCAAGGACGGCGTCACCGAGATCAAGGTGCTGATGAGCCACGAGATGGAGACCGGCCAGCGCAAGGACGCCAGCGGCACCGTCATCCCCGCCTGGTTCATCAACGAGGTCACCGCCAAGCTCGACGGCAAGACGGTGATGCAGGCGCAATGGGGACCGTCGATTTCCAAGAACCCCTACCTCGCCTTCAAGGTCAAGGGCGGCAAGGCCGGCGACAAGGTGTCCGTCACCTGGGTCGACAGCAAGGGCGACACCCGCACCGACGAGGCCACCGTCACCTGAGGCCGTCACCTGACGCTGCACGTCCGCGCCGATAAGAACAAGGATGGGAGGGGGGAGAGATGGACCGCGTAAGTGTTGGGATTGCGGCGTTCCTTGCGGTGTCGGCGGCGGCCGCCACGGCGGCCTACGCCCAGAAGGATGCGGCGCAGGAGGGCATCGAGGCCTACCGCGAGGCCCTGCAGGACGGCAACCCCGCCGAACTGTTCGAGCTCAGCGGCGAGGAGCTGTGGAAGACGCCGGCCGGCCCGAAGAAGGCCTCGCTGGAGAAATGCGACCTCGGCCTCGGCCCCGGCATGGTCAAGGGCACCTATGCCCAGCTTCCGCGCTACTTCGCCGACACCGACCGCGTCCAGGACCTGGAATCGCGCCTGCTGACCTGCATGGAGACGCTGCAGGGCAAGGACCCGAAACCCTATGTCGAGGCCTCCTTCACCGCCCCGCCGAAGGAGGAGATGATCGCGCTCGCCGCCTACATCTCCGGCCAGTCCAAGGACGACGCAATCGCCGTCAAGCCCAAGCATCCCAAGGAACAGGCGATGTACGACCTGGGCAAGCGGATGTTCTACTACCAGGGCGGCCCCTACGACTTCTCCTGCGCCACCTGCCACGGCCAGGAAGGCACCCGCATCCGGCTGCAGGATCTCCCCTACATTCCGGGGCCGAAGGGTGCCGCGGCCGGCTGGGGAAGCTGGCCGGCCTACCGTGTCAGCTCCGGCCAGATGTGGTCGATGCAATGGCGGCTGAACGACTGCTTCCGCCAGCAGCGTTTCCCCGAACCGGTCTACACCTCCGACGCGACCATCGCGCTGTCGATGTACATGGCCGCCAACGCCAGCGGGGAGACCATGAAGACACCCGGAATCAAGCGCTGAGGGAGGCCGTCATGAAACACGCCATGAAACACGCTGCCTTCCTTGCCGGCCTGCTGCTGGCCGGTCCCGCCCTTTCCGAGACCAAGGTCACTCCCTCCTGGGGACCGGGGGCGGACGACACCGCCTTCGCCCGCATGCTGGTCACCAGCTTCAAGGACAAGGGCATCGCCAAGGTCGATCGCCTGACCCAGGACGAAACGCAGGCCTTCTGCTCCGACCCCGAGGCCGCCGCCAGCCCCGCCGCCGCCGAGCGGCGCCGGCAGATCGAAGCCGCCAATCTGGCGACCGTGAAATGGCCGTCCGACGGCCAATGGCTGGGCGACTGGAAGGAGGGCGAGAAGATCGCCCAGAGCGGCCGGGGCAACACCTGGACCGACAAGCCGGGCGAACCGAACGGCGGCAACTGCTACAACTGCCACCAGCTCAGCCCGACCGAGATCTCCTACGGCACCATCGGCCCCAGCCTGCTGCAATACGGCGCGCTGCGCGGCCGGGACGAGGAGACGATGAAGGCGGCCTGGGCCAAGATCTACAACGCCAAATCGGCCAACGCCTGCTCCAACATGCCGCGCGCCGGCCATATGGGCATATTGGCGGAGGCGCAGATCAAGCACCTGATGGCGCTGCTGTTCGACCCGAACTCTCCCGTGAATTCCAAATCGGGGCCCGCCCAATGAACCGCCGCGAGTTCCTCACCGTCCTGGCCGCCGCCAACGCCGCCGGCCTGCTGCTCCCCGGCGCCGGTCTGGCCCGCGCGGAGGCCGCGGCGGACGCGGTCTATGACGCGCCGGCCTTCGGCAACGTCTCGCTTCTGCACATCACCGACTGCCATGCCCAGCTGAAGCCGATCCATTTCCGCGAACCGAGCGTCAATCTCGGCATCGGCGAGATGGCCGGACGGGCGCCGCATCTGGTGGGAAGCCGGCTGCTGGAGCATTTCAAGCTCGCCGCCGGCAGCCGCGAGGCGCATGCCTTCACCTGCCTCGACTTCGAACGGCTGGCCGGGCTGTACGGCAAGGTCGGCGGCTTCGCCCATCTGGCGACGCTGGTCAAGCGGGTGCGGGCCAACCGGCCGGGCGCCCTGCTGCTCGACGGCGGCGATACCTGGCAAGGGTCGGGCACCGCGCTGTGGACCCAGGGCCAGGACATGGTGGAGGCCGCCAAGCTGCTGGGCGTCGACATCATGACGCTGCATTGGGAATGCACCTACGGCCAGGAGCGCGTGCAGGAGATCGCCGAGAAGGACTTCGCCGGCCACATCGAGATCGTCGCCCAGAACATCAAGACCGCCGATTTCGGCGACGACGTGTTCAAGCCCTACAGCCTGCGCGACGTCAACGGCGTCAAGGTCGCGGTGATCGGGCAGGCTTTCCCCTACACGCCGATCGCCAACCCGCGCTACATGGTGGCCGACTGGACCTTCGGTATCCGCGAGCAGGAGATGCAGGCGACGGTCGATGCCGCCCGCGCCGCCGGTGCCGCGGTGGTCGTCGTGCTGTCGCACAACGGCATGGACGTCGATCTGAAGATGGCGTCGCGCGTCCGCGGCATCGACGCCATCCTCGGCGGCCACACCCATGACGGCATGCCGGCGCCCAGCATCGTCGCCAACCCCGGCGGCAAAACGCTGGTCACCAATGCCGGGTCGAACGGCAAGTTCCTGGGCGTGCTCGACTTCCAGGTGTCGGGCGGACGGGTCGCCGACTTCCGTTACCGGCTGATGCCGGTCTTCGCCAACCTGCTGCCCGCCGATCCGGAGATGGAGGCGCTGATCACCCGCGTCCGCGCGCCCTACGAGGCCAAGCTGGGCGAGACGCTGGCGGTGACGGAGGGCACGCTGTACCGGCGCGGCAACTTCAACGGCAGCTTCGACCAGCTGATCCTCGACGCGCTGATGGCCGAAAAGGATGCGGAGATCGCCTTCTCCCCCGGTTTCCGCTGGGGCACCACGCTGCTGCCCGGCCAGCCCATCACCATGGAAAACCTGCTGGACCAGACCGCCATCACCTATCCCTACGTCACGCTGACCCAGATGAGCGGCGAGCAGATCAAGACGGTGCTGGAGGATGTCTGCGACAACCTGTTCAACCCCGACCCCTATTACCAGCAGGGCGGCGACATGGTGCGTGTGGGCGGCCTGTCCTACGCCTGCGATCCCGCCGCCCCGGCCGGCCGGCGCATCCAGGACATGACGCTGAACGGCAAGCCGCTGGAGGCATCGAAGACCTACAAGGTCGCCGGCTGGGCTCCGGTGGCGGAAGAGGCGAAGTCGGCCGGCGGCGAGCCGATCTGGGAGCTTGTCGCCCGCAACCTGCGCGCCCGCAAGACGGTGGCGCCGCCGCAGCTGAACCTGCCGACCCTGAAGGGCGTGAACGGCAACCCCGGCCTCGACGCCTGACCCAATATTCTGCCCACCAACCGGGGCAAGCTCCAAACCGGAAAGGCTCAGACCATGAGCGTTCGTCGTTTCCTGGCACCCCTGCTGATGCTGTTCGCCCTCGGCTCCGCCCCGGCGCTGGCCCAGGACAAGGTCGTCTACCACATCGACAATGCCGCCGAGCAGGGCACCAAGGCGCTGCGCAACATCCGCAACCATCTGGACGTGGCGCCGAAGACCGAGATCCGCGTGGTCACCCATGCCGAAGGCGTCGATCTGCTGATGGAGGGCGCCAAGGACGCCAAGAACAACATCGACTACGGTCCGCTGATCTCCGACCTGAAAGGCCGCGGCGTCCATTTCGAGGTTTGCGAGATCACCATGAAGCGGCGCAATCTGACCAAGGACCAGTTCGTGATGGAGGCGGAATTCACGCCGTCCGGCGTCGTCCGCATCACCGAACTGCAGGCGCGCGACCATTACGCCTACATCAAGCCCTGAGAAGGCACCTGAGAAAGCAACGGCCATGGGTTTCACCGTCGATGCCCTGATGGAAAGCCTGGGCGAGGACAGCTTCGTCGCGCTGGGCGGCCTGCTGATCGGCACGCTGTTCGGCGTGGTGGCGCAGCGGTCCCGCTTCTGCCTGCGCGCCTCGACGCTGGAGGTGGCGCATGGCCGGCTGGGCGGACGGCTGGCGGTGTGGCTGATCGCCTTCTCCACCGCGTTGATGGCGACGCAGGGGCTGATCCTGCTGGGGCTGTTCGATACCGGCAGCGTCCGCCAGCTCAACAACCCCGGCAGCCTGTCCGGCGCGGTGATCGGCGGGCTGATGTTCGGCTGCGGCATGACGCTGACGCGGGCCTGCGCCAGCCGCATGCTGGTGCTGTCGGCGACCGGCAACCTGCGGGCGCTGCTGTCCGGGCTGGTGTTCGCGGTGGTCGCCCAGGCGGCGATGCGCGGCGTCCTGTCGCCGCTGCGCGAGACGATCAACGGCTGGTGGGTCATCAGCGGCCAGCAGCGCGACCTGCTGGCGCTGGCCGGCATCGGGCATGGCGGAGCGCTGCTGTTCGGCATGGGCTGGTTCGCGGCCGGCGTGGTGATCGCGCGGCGAAACGCCCTGTCGGGCTGGTCCTGGCTGGGCGCGGCCGGCGTCGGCGCGACGGTCGCCGCCGCCTGGTGGTTCACCTGGCGCGCCGCCGCCGCCGCCTTCGATCCGGTGACCGTCCATTCCCTGAGCTTCACCGCGCCCTCGGCCGATTTCCTGATGCTGGTGCTGTCGCCGCCGGGCACCCGCTGGAGCTTCGACACCGGGCTGATCCCCGGCGTGGCGCTGGGCGCCTTCCTGGCCGGGCTGGCCGGGCGCGACCTGAAGCTGGAGGGGTTCAATGACGGCTCCACCATGCGGCGCTACATCATCGGCGGTTGCATGATGGGCTTCGGCAGCGTGCTGGCCGGCGGCTGCGCGGTCGGGGCCGGCGTGTCCGGCGCCTCGATCTTCACGGCGACGGCGTGGCTGGTGCTGTGGTCGATGTGGATCGGCGCCGTGCTGACCGACCTCGCCATCGACCGCCCGGCACGGGTGCAAGGCGCCGCCATCGCCGCGGTTCCGCCGGTAGCGGCGCAATGACTCCCGGTCCTGTCCACAGGAGATCCCGCATGCTTCGCCTGCCCCGCCGCCGCCTGCTGACCGCCGGTGCGGCACTCCTGGCCGCCGTGCCGGGCCTGAAGGCCGTCCGCGCCTTCGCCACCGGGGTGGAGTCCTTCGTCAAGGGGCCGCCGGTGCCCGACCGGCCGCCGGTCCAGGTCAGCCAGTATGTCTGGATCATCCAGGCCCCCGACGGCTTCCCGACGCCGCAGAACCAGGGGATGATGGCGAACATCACCTTCGTCATCGGCCGCGACGGCGTGATCGTCGTCGACAGCGGCGCCTCGCTGCAGATCGGCGAGATGGCGATCCGCATGCTGCGGACGCTGACGCCGAAGCCGGTCGTCGGCATCGTCAACACGCATTATCACGGCGATCACTGGCTGGGTAATCACGCCTTCGCCGAGGCGTTCGGCGAGGATCTGCCCCGCTACGCCCTGCCCCGCACGCGGGAAGCGATCCTGGGCGTGCAGGGCAGCTTCTGGCAAAGCTCCATGGTCAAATGGACGGCGCAGGCGTCCGCCGGGACGCGGATCGTCGCCCCCAACCGCGACGCCGCCCATGGCGACGAGCTGTCGCTGGGCGACGTCCGGCTGCGCCTGCACCATTACGGCACCGCCCACACGCCGTCCGACCTGTCGGTTTCGGTGGTGGAGGACGGCGTCATGTGCGTCGGCGACGTGATGATGGACCGCCGCATCGCCAACATGGACGACGGCTCCTATCTCGGCACCTTCGAGACGATGGATCGGCTGCGGGCCGACAGCGACACCCGCATCTGGCTGCCGGCCCACGGCGTGCCAGGCCCCGGCGTGCCGGAATGGCAGCGCAGCCTGTTCGAAGGCATCTTCGAGACCTGTGTCGCCGCCGTGAAGGCCGGCCAGTCGGTCGAGCAGGCCAAGGCCGCCGTGCTGGCCGATCCGCGCGTCGCCTCCCGCGCGGCGGAGACCAAGGGCTGGGACAGCAACATCGGCAAATACGTCAGCCTCGCCTATCTGGAAGCGGAGCAGTCGGACTTCTGACCGCCGGGAAGCCGATCACAGCGCGAAGGTGAGCACGATATTCATCAGCACCGCCGCGACAATGCCGAAGGGAGCGGCGCGGAACAGCAGCCGGGTGAACAGCGTGTTGCGGGCCTTTTCCTCCAGCGCCGAACCAAGGATCAGGCTGCCGCCCGACGAGAAGGGCGAGATTGAGGTCGCCTGGGCGCCGACGACGATGGCGGTGAACAGCAGGACCGGGCTCAGCGACAGGCTGGTCGCCAGCGCCGGCACCAGCGGGAACAGCGTCGGCGTCACCACGCCCAGCGTGCTGGAGAACAGCGACATCGCGGCGGCGACGATGCCGAACACCACCGGCAGAAGCAGGGCCGGAATGCTGCTGCCGAGCCACGCCGCCAGCACCGCGATGGTCCCGGCCTTGATCGCGACGGAGATCAGCATCCCCATGCCGGAAATCATGATCAGCGTCGACCACGGCACCGACGCGATGGCCTTGCGCTCGTCGCCGAGCTTCAGCAGCAGGGCGATGACCGAGAAGACGCCGGCGATCAGGCCGATGTCGATTTTCGAATTGAGATAGGCCACCGTGGCGTTGCCGGGCATCGCCAGATGCAGCACCGGGCCGAGCAGGACCAGCGCCATCATCGTCAGCGTCAAGGTCAGCGTCATGCGCTGCCGCCCGTCGAGCGGCTCCGGCCGGCCGGTGTCGGCGAGCGAGGCGTTCAGGCTGCGGTGATTGCCGAACAGGAACAGCATCGCGGTGATGACGAAGAACGGGATGATCAGCGTCGCCGCGAAGATGACGCCGCTGTAGAGGAAGGCGTCGGCGTCGCTGGTGCCGTTCGCCGTCATCAGGCCGCGGAAGATGATGCCGCTCTGGCTCGACATGAAATTGGCGCCGGCCAGCGCGCCGTAATTCGCGCCCATCGCCCCCAGCACCATGTCCAGCCCGGTTCGCCGGCACATCAGCAGCGTGATCGGTGCCATGAAGGCCAGCACGGTGTAATAGCCGGCGCCCATCGCCGCGATCAGCGTCGCCGTCACCAGGATGGCGTAGGGCAGCACCCACGGCACGTTGCGGCAGCGGTACAGCATATGCTCGGCCAGCTTTTCCAGCGTGCCGTTGACCAGGGCGAAGCTGTAGAACAGGCAGACCGAAAAGATGACGAAGAAGATTTTCAGCGGCCACATCTCGATCACCGCGCCCGGCTTCATCCCCAGTCCGAAGCAGCCGAGGATATAGGCGAAGGCGATGGCGAACAGGCCGATGTTGATCTTGGTGACATAGCCCAGCACGACGGCCAGGGCGATGGCCAGCACGATGAGAAGGGTCATCGGTTTCCTCCCGTTTTTCAGTATTTCAGGCGAATTGGAAAAGCGCTGCCGGATTCCGGACGAGGATTTGCGCCCGCTCCGCCGGATCGGGAATCAGCGCATGCAGCCGGGTCACCTCCTCGGCATAGCCGGTCTCGGCCTCATGCTGGGTGTGGGGCCAGTCGCTGCCCCAGACGAAGCGGTCGGAGCCGCCGCAGGCCCCGCGCAGCAGGTCGAGGCTGCGCGCCGCGAGGTCGGGCGTCAGCCCGGCGCGGTAGGGGGCGGAGAGCTTGACCCAGACCGAAGGGGTCCGCCGCAGCAGGTCGAGGACATCGGCATGGCGGCGGTTCGCCGGATCGATGCCGCCCTGCGGCAGGCCGAAATGGTCGATCACCACGATGACGCCGGATTCGGCGATGGCGGGGACAACCTCCGCGAGGTCGTCGAAGCGGCGCTGGATTTCGAGCTGCCAGCGCCGGGCGGCAAGACGGCGGAAGAAGTCCCGCCAGGGTGCCGCCCCGTAATCCTCCAGCTCGCGCCCGACAAGATTCAGGCGCGCACCGACAAAGCCGAGGCCGTCGAGCCTGTCCAGTTCCTCCTCCGTCACGCCGGGATCGACGACGGCGACCGCGCGCAGCCGCTCCGGATGGGCGCGCAGGGCCGCTTCGATCAGGCTGTTGTCGGTGCCGAGGAAGCTGGGCTGGATCAGCACGCCATGGCTGAACCCCGCCTTGTCCTGCAGCGCGAACCAGTCCGAAAGCTCCGCCGCATAAGCCGGGCTGTAGCGCCGGCCGGCGGCCATCGGCAGGTCAGGGCGGAAAATATGGGCATGCGTGTCGATGCCCCTGATTGGGGAGTGTGCGGTCATCGATCGATCCATACAGGCAATAGGAGGTCGGCCTCCGCCGCGAGGGGGAGGGTCCGGGGAAGGCCGAAATGAAGGAGCGCGCCGGAAACCGGGTCCGGCGCCGCGGGTCAGCTCAGGCGGCTGCGGTAGCGGAAGCGCTCGGCGGGGCCCTGGGCGATGCGCCATTCGACCGCGGTGCCGTCCACGGTGTAGGCGGTGCGTTCGATCACCGCGGTGGGCGCCCCCTCCGCAAGACCCAGTCGCGCCGCGACCTTGGCGGAGGCCGCCGCGAAGCTCACGTCATCGACGGCGCTGGCGATGAAGACGTTGAAGCGCTCGTGATAGAGCGGATAGAGCAGCGGCCCGAATTGGGACTCGTCCAGTTCCACGATGCCGTCGAAACGGGCGCGCGGCAGCCAGATCTCCTCCGACAGCAGCAGGGCGTCGGACTGGCCGCGCAGGCGGTCGAGGCGGATGCAGTCGGCGGTGCCGAGAATTTTGGCGACGGCGGCCGGGGCTGCGGCGGACGTGCGGGCGATGATGCGGCTCGACGGGATCGTCGCCTCGCCATCGGCCGATTGGACCGCGAAGAAGCGGAACAGCGAGGCATTGAAGGCGCGCTTGCGCAGATAGGTTCCGGAGCCCTGGCGCCGTTCGAGAAGCCCCTCGTCGACCAGCGTCTGGATCGCCTTGCGCACGGTGCCGACCGACAGCCCGGTTTCGGCCGTCAACTGGTTTTCCGACGGCAGCGCGGTGTCCGGCCCCCATTCGCCGCGCGCCACCCGGGTCGCCAGCGCGTCGCGCAGTTGCAGATAGGCCGGCAGGCGCCGATCCGGCGTTGGCGTCGAAGCAGAATCATGCTGTGGCATCGATGTCCTCCCGCAATCATCCTGTCGCATATGGATGCGCCGGTCAACAAGTTCTATATAGAACTATATGAGCCGACTGCGGACATGACGCGGCCCCCCTTGCGGCGGCGTTTCACGACGCAGCCGCAAGGGGGGCCAACCGATGCACGGGGACAGAGGCTGTGGGCCGGAACCGCCGGTCAGACCTGGGCCATGCCGCCGTCGGCGAACAGCTCGACGCCGTTGACGAAGCTGCTGTCGTCCGATGCCAGGAAGACGGCGGCCTTGGCGATTTCGTCCGGATCGCCGACACGGCCCAGCGGCACCTGGGCGGCCAGATAGTCCACCAGGCCCTGCTGCTGCGCCGCGTCCGGACCGGCCAGTTCGACCAGACCCGGCGTGCGGACCGGGCCGGGGCTGAGCGTGTTGATGCGGATGCCGCGGTCCTTCAGGTCGAGGATCCAGCTGCGGGCGAAGTTGCGCACCGCCGCCTTGCTGGCGCTGTAGACGCTGAACGCCGCCGTGCCCATGCTGCCGGCGGTGGAGCCGGCGAGGATCACCGACGCGCCGCGGCCGAGCAGCGGCAGCGCCTTCTGGACGGTGAACAGCACGCCCTTCACATTGCGGTTGAAGGTGTCGTCGAACTGTTCCTCCGTGATCTCGCCCAGCGGCAGCATGCCGCCGCCGCCGGCATTGGCGTAAAGCACGTCGAGGCGGCCCGCCTCGCTCCGGATTTGCGCATAGAGCCGGTCGAGATCGGCGAGGTTGGACGAGTCCGCCTGTACTCCGGTCGCCGTGCCGCCGGCGGCGCGGATCGCAGCAACCGCGGATTCCAGTTCGGACTGGCGGCGGCCGGTCAGATAGACGGTAGCGCCTTCGGCGGCGAAGCGCTTGGCCGCGGCGAGGCCGATGCCGCTGGTGGCGCCGGTGACGAGAGCAATTTTGCCGTCAAGCTTGCGGGACATCTGAAGTCTCCTTGGGAATGGGTCATCTTCTGGAGACAAAGCTATCGACCGCGGCGCCATATCGAAATAGAAACGATTGAAAACCATCGTTGCAGAATTGGCTGGGATTGGCGATGTCGAAGCTGCCGGATTTCGAAGGGCTGGCGATGTTCGCCAAGGTGGCGGAGGAACGCTCCTTCGCCGGTGCGGCCCGTGCCATGGGGGTGTCGGTCGCCACCGTATCGCGCGCGGTCAGCCGGCTGGAGGAACGGTTGGGCGCCCGGCTGTTCAACCGCACCTCGCGCCGGCTGGCCCTGACCGATTTCGGCCACTCGCTGGCCGAACGCGCCACCCGCCTCTACGACGAGGCGGAAGCGGCGGAGAATGCGGTGCGCGAGATGTCCAGCCGCCCGCGCGGCCTGATCCGGTTCGCGGTGCCGATGTCGTTCGGGCTGCGCTGGGTGGCGCCGCTGCTGCCGGAGTTCTTCCGCCTCTATCCGGAGATCGCCATCGACCTGCACCTGAGCGACGCCACCGTCGATCTGGTGGGGGACGGCTTCGACGCAGCGCTGCGCATCGCGGTGCTGCCGGACAGTTCGCTGGTGGCGCGGCGGCTCTGCGGGGTGTCGCCGGTGGTGCTCGCCGCCCCCAGCTATCTCGCCCGCCATGGCGAGCCGCGGCATCCGCGCGACCTGAACGGCCATCATTGCCTGGGCTACGCCTACCGCCGACGCCAGGACATCTGGCACTTCACCAACAGCGCCGGGGAGGAGGAAAGCGTCACCCCGGCCGGCCCACTGCGCGTCACCAACGCCGACGCGCTGGTGCCGATGCTGCTGGAGGGGCTGGCAATCGCCGAACTGCCGGAATTCATGGCGGCCGAGCATCTGGCAACGGGACGGCTGACCGCCATCCTGACCGACTGGTCGCTGCCGAAGGGCGGCCTCTACTTCATCACGCCGTCGGCCCGCACGCGGCCGGCCAAGGTCGGCGTGCTTGCCGATTTCCTGATCGGGCGTCTGTCGGAACCGGCCTGGCGCCGCCGCATCGACGGCGCCGGAATAACCCCCTCGCCCCCCCGGGGAGAGGGTTAGGGTGTGGGGGTGGCGTTGCAAGGATTCTCAAGAATCTCGCACTTCCCGTTCCTCACTAAATCCACCCTATGCATCCCCCTCACCCCGACCCTCTCCCCGGGGGGGAGAGGGGGAATTCCTGAATGAAGACGGTGTTTCAATACGGTAAGCTGCATAACGCTGAAGCGTGTAAGCGCCCCAACCCTCAATCCAGCGCCAGCAGCGGCCCGAAGGCCTCCTCCAGGCTGCTGCGGTGCAGGCCGATCTTCACCGGGTTGCCGGGCGTCACGTTCACCGCGCGGATCAGGCGGTGGACCACCCGGCCGGCCGTCACGTCGACGTCGATGATGTTGATGCAGCCGTAATCCTGCTCGAACGCTGCCAGGGCCGACAGGCCGGCGCCGCAGGCCCAGGACAGCAGCATGCGGTTCACGCCGTCATGGGCGACCAGCGCCAGATGGGTCCAGCCCGGTTGCCGCACCAGCGCCTCGACGGCCGAAACCACCCGGTCGCGCACGGCGGCAAAGCCGTCGCCACCGGCGAAGCGCCCGTCTTCCGTCGCCGCCTCGAAGCCATAGACGTAAGCCGCCTCACGGCTCTCCTTCGGCACCTCCGACAGCCGGCCGGCGCGGATTTCCAGGAAATCGGGATGATCCTCCACCGGCAGACGGTGCGGCGCGGCGACCGGTTCGGCCGTCTGCCGCGTACGGGCAAGACCGGAGCACAGCACACGGTCGAGCGGCACCCCGGCCAGCAGGGCGCCGGCCGCCTGCGCCTCCGCCCTCCCCCGGTCGGTCAGGGCGGCCAGCTTCGGGTTCAGCGGCTGGCCAGCGGCGTCGTAATAGGCGACATGGCCGTGGCGCAGCAGGTAGAGACGGCGGCGTGCGGTCGTGCCGGGCAGCGGCGGAAACAGGCTCATCGAGTTGCCGGTGCAGTAGTCGCGATGGCACAGCACGAGATCGCCGGCCGGCGGCGCGTTCCGTTCCAGCCAGCGCAGGCCATAGGCCAGCACCGGATCGCTGGCGGCATAGCGCCCGGCCCAGCGGCGGAAATCGGCCGCCGCCTGCAGGCCCGCCGTCGGTTCGGGCAACGCCAGGAACTCCAGCCCCGCCGCTCCCGGCCGCACCCGGTGGATCAGGCCGAGCTGCCGGCCGAGTTCACGGGCCAGTTCGCGTCGGGGCTCCTCGCTCTTGACCATGCGGAAGCCGGCGGCGACGCCCGCCGCCCGCCGCATGATGTAGAAGGGCGCGCCCAGCATCGCCGGATCGGCGCCGACGAACAGCGGTTCCGGCACGGTGGCACCGGCGGCGAAGACGGCGACCGATCGCGCTTCCGCCTGCCCGGCCAGCCAGGACTCCAGCGCCGCTTTCCGGGCGGGCTCCAATCCGGGAACGCCGCCGCCGCTCACCGCCAGCCCCAGAAATCGTCGCCCTCGGCGAGGTAGCTGCGGCTCAGCACCATCTTGTGGACCTCCGACGCGCCGTCGACCAGCTTGGCCTGCCGGGCGTAGCGGTAGATCCATTCCAGCACCGTGTCCTTGGAATAGCCGCGCGCGCCGCAAAGCTGGATCGCGGTGTCAGCCGCCTTGAACAGCGTGTCGGCGACCTGGACCTTTGCCATCGACACCTCCTTGCGGGCGAAGCTGCCGCTGTCCAGCGCTCGTCTTCGCCTATATGGAGGCGAAGTCCTTCTCCAAGGAGGGCCGCGACCTTGCCGTCAGCAGCGAGATGATGACGGAGGCCATGATCGCCGACGCGCTGGCCGACGGCGTCGCCCGCGGGCTGTTCGCGGTACCAGACGTGACGATGGCGGCGGCGCTGATCAAGCCGATGCTGCAGGACTGGTACGTCAAACGCACCAAGCACCGCCGCCGCGGCATCACGCCCGACCTCTATGCCGAGCAGATGATCGCCTTCGTCGAGGCGGCGGTGGGGCTGAGGCGGGCTTAGGTCACGGACACCTGATCGCGCAGCACCCGCTTGGTGACCTTGCCGTTGGCGTTGCGCGGCAGCGCGTCGCCCAGCAGGGTGACGTAATCGGGCACCTTGTACTCGGCGAGATTGGCGCGGCAGAAGTCGCGCACGTCCTCTTCGGTCAGGCTGCCCGACTTCGAAATGACGAAGACATGGATCTTCTCGCCCAGCACCGGATCGGGATGGGCGACCACCGCCGCCTCCACCACGTCGGCATGGCGGACCAGCAGGTTTTCGACCTCGACGCTGTAGATCTTGTGGCCGCCACGGTTGATGACGTCGTTCTTGCGGTCGTAGAGCCGCAGATAGCCCTGCGCATCCAGCGCGCCGATGTCGCCGGAGCGCCAATAGCCGTCGACGAAGCTGTCACGGGTGGCGTCCTCGCGGTTCCAATAGCCGCGGATGGTCATCGGTCCGCGGATCCAGACCTCCCCGCTCACCCCCGGCGGGCATTCGCGGCCCTGTTCGTCGATGATGCGCAGATCGCCGCAGGGCACGCACATGCCGACGGAATCCAGGCAGGCGCGGGTATGGCCGATGGGGACCACGCTGATGATGGTGGCGCATTCGGTGGAGCCGTAGGCGTTCAGCAGATGCAGGTCGGGCAGGCGTTCCGCCATCGCCTCCACCGTCGCTTCCGGCATCGGCGCGCCGCCGAAGCCGCCGATCCGCCAGGATGACAGGTCGTATCGGCTGAAGTCGGCGCGCAGCAGGCAGAGATTGTACATGGCCGGGACCAGCACGGTGGTGGTCATGCGCTCCCGGCTTGCCAGCTCCAGGAAACCGGCGACGTCGAAGGCCGGCATCATCACGGTGCAGCCGGCGACACGGATCATCGCCATGATTACGGCGACCAACCCGGTGACGTGCGACGCCGGAACCGCCAGCACCGCCCGCTCGCCCTCGCGGTAGTCCCAGCATTCCTCGAAATGCATGGCGGAGTGGATGATGTTCACATGGGACAGCAGCGCGCCCTTCGGCTTTCCGGTGGTGCCGGAGGTGTAGAGGATGACGGCGGTGTCCTCCTCCCGCTGCGGGGCCGCGGTGTCCGGAAGCGGCGCGTCTGTCTCCAGCAACGCCTCGAAGGGCCGGCAGCCGTCCGCCGTGCCGCCGGCGGAGAAGCGTGAGACGAGCGACGGCACCTCCGCTGCGTCGGGCATGCGGTCGGCGAGTGCCGCGTCGTGGATCAGGATGGAGGCGCCGCAGTCGTTCAGGATGCCGGCGATGCCCGGCCGCTGTTCCCGCGCGCTGACCGGCACCGCGACGATGCCGCCGCGCGCCGCCGCCAGCAGGGCGATCAGGAACTCCGCGCGGTTGCTGAGGACCAGCGCCATGCGGTCGTCCGGACGGGCGCCTTGCGCCAGCAGGGCCGCGGCGGCGCGCTTCACCAGCGCGTCCAACTGCCCATAGCTGTACCGCCGCTCCCCATCCACCAGAGCCTCGCCATCCGGCCGGCGGGCGACGGCGGCGCGGAACATGGCGTCGATGGTGGCGGAACGCTCGATGTAGCATGGTACGAGACGCGTGCCGAAAAGCAGCTCGCGCCGTTTGGGAACGCCCGTTCCGTCCGGCCAGGCCATGCCCGTCCTCCCTGACGATTTCGTTGAATTGAATGGCGGCGGCAGTCGCGCAACGTCGCCGTCCCACCGGTCCCGCCCTTGTCGCTGCTGTAGAAACTATGTCATCCTATGAACTGAGTGTCAAACAGCGGCACCGTCAGCGCAACAAACAAAAAGGGCGGGCGCGGGCCTCGCGCCGGCCGATCGGGAGGAAACCGATGCCGACACCCCATTACGTGACCCTCGCCGACGGCCAGATGCGGGTCTGGCGCAGCGGCTCGGGACCGGATCTGCTGGTCCTGCCCGGCCTGATCGAGGCGGCCTCGGTCTGCGCCGACAGGCTGGCAAGCGCTCTGCCCGGCTGGACCGTCACCGCGCTCGACCTTCCGGGAACGGGCGGGTCGGTCACCTGCTGGGCGGAGGATATCGCCGGGTTGGCCCGCCTGATCGCCGATGCTGCCGGCTTGCTCGGCCTGCCCGCCTGCCCGTTGCTCGCCTTCGACCTCGCGGCGCCGCTGGCGCGTGCGTTGCCTGAAACGGTGTGGCGGCCCGACGGCGTGCTTCTGGTCAATGCCGCCGCGGCGGAGGGATGGAGCGGGCGCGGCCTGCGTCCCGCCCCGCTGGGCCCCCGCGCGGATGGAACCCATCTGGCGGTGCTGTGGGCGCATCTGCGCGACGCTCATGTGCTGGAGCCGCGCGACGCCAGCCACCCGGCCAAAGCCGGCGCCCCACTGCCCGCCCCCGCCGAGCTGGACGCGATGCTGCGCAGCGCCGCCGCAGCACCGGCGCGCTACGAGGCGCTGTGGTCTATCTGCCTCGACGCCATGTGGAGTAATTCCGACTCCGCCGGCGGGGCAGTTCGCGTCGAGGGGTTGGAGGAGGTCGCCACTCATCTCGCGTCGCTGGCCGCCGGCCGAAAGCCCGCCGGACCGCTGCCGCCGACGCGGCCCTTCGCCGATCCGCTGCGGGTCTGGCATGACTACGCCGACACGCCCGCCGGCCGTGTCCATCTGCGCCGCGCCGGGCGCGGCCGGCCGCTGCTGGCCTTCCAGTCGGCGCCGGGGTCCTCGGCGCCGCTGCTGCCGTTGCTGCATGGGCTGGCGCCGGGACGGGAGGTCATCGCCCCCGACTATCTCGGCAACGGCGACTCCGACAAGCCGGAGCGCGCAGTGGACATCGGCATTCTGGCCGACGACATGCTGGCGCTGGCCGACGCGCTGCGTCTGGAGAGCTTCGACCTGTGGGGAACCCACACCGGCGCCCTGGTGGCATTGGACCTGACCGTGCGCCATCCCGACCGTGTCGGCCGCGCCGTGCTGGAGGCGCCGGTGCTGATCCCCGCCGACTTCAGCGCCGATATCCTCGACCATTATTTCCCGCCGCTGGCCGCCGACCGCTGGGGGCTGCATCTGCTCCAGGCCTGGAACATGCGACGCGACATGTTCCTGTTCTGGCCGTGGTATCGGCAGGAGCGCGCCGCCGCCCGCGCCATCGGCGTTCCCGATGCGGCGGTGCTGCACGGCTGGACCATGGGGCTGCTGGCGAGCGGCGGCCATTACGACCGCTCCTATCGCGCCGCCTTCCGCTACGACACGCGGGCGGCCCTGGTACGCCTGACCCGGCCGGCCCTGATCTGCGCCGGTCCGGCCGACATGCTGGTCGAGGGGCTGGCGGAGGCGCGGACGCTCGCCCCGGCCGGAACGGAAGTCATGCCGACCCCCGCCACCGTCTGGTATCCCGGCCAGGGAGACGAGGCGGTGCAGGCAACGATCGACTGCTACGCCGCCTTCCTGAATGCAGGGCCTGAAGTAGCAAATCCGCACCCGGTGGCATAGCGCGACACTGCTGCCGCCCCGCCTCAGCCGCCGATGGCGGATTGGGCGCGGGCGGCGTGGTGCAGCGGCGGAGCCGAAAGGGAGTAGAGGTTGGCCGAAATCTCGCGGACGGCCTCACGCATCTCCTCCAGGAAATTGGGCTGGCCGTTGCGGACGATGTGGGGGGTCAGGCCGGTCAGGCTGACGGCGGCCACCAGCCGGCCGTCGGGATCGAACAGCGGCATGGCGATGGCGGCCAGCCCCTCGATCACGTCGTCGACCGCCACCGACCAGCCACGCCCGCGCACCTCCTCCAACTCCTTCGCCAATTGGCGCGGGTCGGTGGTGGTCTGGGGGGTGAGGCGGGTTGTCCCACGCGCCAAAACGCGGTCGACCTCCGCGTCTGGCAGATAGGCCAGCAGCACGCGCGGCGCCGCACCGCAGTTCATCGGCAGTTGCCCGCCGACGATCCACCAGCGCACCGCCACCGACCGATCGCTGTGGAACTGGTCGAGGCACACGGCCGATCCGTCATGGTAGACCGACAGGAACACGGTGCTGCCGGTGGTTTTCGCCAGCCGCGACAGGATGGTGGAGGCGATCTGGCGCAGGTCGCGGCGTTCCGGCACCGCCCCGGCCAGCTTCAGGATCTCCAGACCCAGGCTGTATTTCTGGCTCTGCGCATCGAAGGCGGCGAAGCCGTCCTGCACCAGCGTCAGAAGGATGCGGCGCGCCGTCCCCTTGTCGAGCTTCGCGGCGGTCGCGACCTCCGTCAGGGTCAGGGTCGGCCCTTCCTGATAGAAGCTGCGCAGCACGGCCAAGGCCCGCGACACCGCGCGGACACTGAGTCCGTTCTTTTCCGTGCCCTGGTTGTCGTCCTGTTCGGTGTCCATACGCTCAAGCCCCTTATGGATGTCCCGCATCTCGAGTCCAGGCGGAAGCCCTGCTGCCCGGCACAGCCGACGGAGGGTGGCGGAACCGCCCTCATCCCGTCGCGGTAGCAGCGCGCCGGGTAGCATTGAAGGCCCGCGCCAACTTGCGCAACCCCTTTCCGCCATCCCCGGCGCGGTCCACCGTTCGTGTCGAACAGTGACACCATTTTTGCCTGTTGACACTGCGGAGCGCAAATGGTTTCCTTTGCCAACAAACAGAACAAGCGCGCCGCCGTCGCCTCTGCGGATGGCCGGCGCCCCATGTTCCGGCCCGCCGCTGTCCCCGCTTTTCCGGACCGGCCGCCGGCACCCTGCACGAGGGGAGGACAATGCACACCATCGCCCTGGGTGCGTTCACGGTCACGCGGATCGAGGAAATGCTGACGCCGGGGTTCGATCCCGGCTTCCTGTTTCCGGCCTATGACGAGGCGATCCTGACCCGGAACCCCGAACTGGCCGAGCCGAACTTCCTCGACCCGGCGTCGCGGCGCCTGATGTCGAGCATGCACAGCTGGCTGATCCGCACCGGCCGCCATGTGATCCTGGTCGATACCGGCTGCGGCAACCACAAGGAACGCCACACGCCGGGGTTCGAGCGTTTCCACATGCTCGACAAGCCCTATCTGCGCCATCTCGCCGAGGCCGGCGTGCGGCCGGAAGACGTGACTCTGGTCATCAACACCCATCTGCACATCGACCATGTCGGCTGGAACACGCAGCTCGTCGACGGGCGCTGGGTCCCGACCTTCCCCAACGCCCGCTACATCTACGGCGCGCAGGAGTTCAAGCACTGGCGCAGCCCCGACGGCGGGCTGGTCGGCATGCCCGGCAACGGCCCGGTGATGGAGGACAGCGTGCTGCCGGTCTGGGAAGCCGGACAGGTGGATCTGATCGAGGACGGCGATAGCATCCTCGACGGCCTGTCGGTGGAGCTGGCCCCCGGCCACACCGCCGGCCAGATGTTCGTCCGGCTGGAGTCGGACCGGCACGCCGCCTACTTCACCGGCGACTGCCTGCACCAGCCGATGCAGGTGGCGCGTCCCGACTGGAACAGCCGCTTCTGCGAGGATCAGGCCCAGGCGGTGGCGACCCGCCGCCGGCTGCTGGACCATGCCGCCGACCGCAACGCCCTGGTCTTCCCCGCCCATTTCGGCGCTCCCCACACCGGCTATGTCCGCCGGACGGCCGAGACTTTCCGGTTCGAGCCGCTCGCGGCCTGACCTTACCCGAAAGGGACATTCCATGAGCATTGCCGCCCTCGACGGCCCGGCCACGCTGCTCGACACCCTGCGCACGGCGCTCGGGCCCGACGGCCTGCTGGATGACGAGAAGAGCCGCAACTTCTACGCCAACGACGTGTTCTGGCAGCCGGGCATCGCGCCGCTCGCCATCGCCCTGCCGCGCGACCGCGACGCGGTCGCCGCCACCGTGCGTGCCGCCCATGATGCCGGCGTGGCGGTGGTGCCGCGCGGCGGCGGCATGTCCTACACCAAGGGCTATCTGCCCGAAGGCCCGAACTCGGTCGTCATCGACAGCCGCCGGCTGAACCGTATCCTCGATCTCGACACCGACAGCCTCTATATGACGGTGGAGACCGGCTGCACCTGGGCCGCGCTGAACGAGGCGCTGGAGGGCACCGGCCTGCGCACCGGCTATTGGGGGCCGCTGTCGGGCATCAACGCCACCATCGGCGGCGCCCTGTCGCAGAACAGCGCCTTCTTCGGCTCCGCCCTGCACGGCACCGTGGCGGAGAGCGTGCTGGGCGTCACCGTGGTTCTGGCCGACGGGCGCACCGTCACCACCGGGT
Source organism: uncultured Azospirillum sp. (assembly GCA_966212305.1). Taxonomy (GTDB): domain Bacteria; phylum Pseudomonadota; class Alphaproteobacteria; order Azospirillales; family Azospirillaceae; genus Azospirillum. The sequence continues at coordinate 77,572 of CBIHQY010000003.1, read as the reverse complement.
CGGGCGGGCGCGTCGGCACCAAGCCCTTCACCCGCTCGGGCGGACCCGACCTGACCGGCCTGTTCCTGGGCGACAACGGTGCCATGGGCTTCAAAGTGGCGGCGACGCTGCGGCTCCACCGCCGGCCGGAGCATACCGATTTCCTGTCCTTCGGCTTCACCACCATGCAGGCGATGGCGGCGGCGCAGGTGGAGATGGCGCGGGCGCGCTGCGTGTCGGAAGGCTTCGGCATCGACCGCACCAAGGTCGAGCATTCGGCCAGCGTCAACAAGCTGTCGGACGGGCTGAAGACTCTGGGCAACGTGGCGAAGGCCGGCAAGTCGCTGTTCCAGGGCGCCAAGGAGGCGTTGAGCGTCGCCACCGCCGGCACCGCCTTCCTCAAGGACCACAACTTCACCCTCCATCTGGTGGTGGAGGGGCGCAGCGAGACCCAGCTGCGCGAGGCGATGCAGACGGTGCGCGAGATCGGCGTCCGCCACGGCAAGGAGATCGAGAACAGCGTGCCGAAGGTCATGCGCTCCAAGCCCTTCGGGCCGGTGCGCGGCATGCTGGGGCGCGAGGGCCAGCGCTGGGTCCCGATCCACGCCATCTTCCCGCTGGGCGACGCCGACAAGGTGGTCGCCGCCAACGACGCCTTCTTCGCGGAGAAGCGCGGCTTCATGGAACAGCACGGCATCATCTATTCGGTGATGACCATGACGGTCGGCAACGACTTCTTCCTGGAGCCGGCCTTCTACTGGACCGACGAGATCACGCCGCTGCACGCCGCCAGCCTGGGCGACGAGGTGGTGAAGCCCTGGCGCGACCGCCCGGCCAACCCGGCGGCGCGCAACGCGGTGGCGGAACTGCGACGCGCGACGCAGGAACTGTACTGCAGCCTCGGCGGCGTCAGCTGGCAGGTCGCCCGCGACTATCCGTTCCGCGAGATCATGACCCCCGAAACCTGGTCGCTGCTGGAGGGCGTCAAGCGCGCCGTCGATCCGCAGGGGCTGATGAATCCCGGCTCCCTCGGCCTCGGCCGCTGAGGACCGGGAGCGGAGACATCCACGCCATGGGCTACACCATCACCGAGAAGATCCTGGCACGCGCGGCGGGGCTGCCCGCCGTCCGCGCCGGACAGGACATCAAGGCGAAGCCGGACTTCGTGCTGGCCTACGACTTCCCCGGCTACACCGACGTCTATTTCAAGACGATGAAGGAGGATTTCGGCATCGAGCGGGTGGCCGAGCCGGAACGCTTCGGCATCTTCATCGACCACATGGTGCCGACCGCCACCGCCAAGGAGGAAGAGCTTCACATCAACACGCGCACCTGGTGCGCGGAGAACGATGTGCCGCTGTTCGAACGGCACGGCATCGGCCATCAGGTGGCGGCCGAGGTCGGCTATGCGACGCCGGGCGCCTTCGTCGTCCATTTCGACGGCCATGTCAGCCAGCTCGGCACCTTCGGCACGCTCGCCATCGGGCTGCGCCGCAACGTGATGGAAGCCTTCGTCAGCGACACCGTGTCGATCCGCGTGCCCGACACCGTGCGGGTGAACCTGCGCGGTTCCTTGCGGCCCGGCGTGATGGCGCGCGACGTCTTCCACCATCTGGTGCGCCGGCTGGGGCCAAGTTCCTGCCGCTTCCAGGTGCTGGAACTGGGCGGTCCGTCGGTGGCGGCGATGTCGACCGAAGGGCTGCAGACCATCACCGGGCTCGCCATGTTCACCGGCGCGTTGACCGCCATCGTCAACCCCGACCCGGTGCGGCTCGATTATGCCCTGCCCCGCGCCCGCAAAAAGCTGGAGCCGGTGTCGAGCGATCCGGACGCCCACTATTCGGCGGTCCATGACATCGACCTGTCGGATTTGGAGCCGATCGTCGTCGTCCCGCCGACCCCGGCGGACACCCGTGACCTGACGGAGTGCCTCGGGCTGGAGATCAACGCCGGCTATCTCGGCTCCTGCGCGTCGGGACGGCTGGAGGATCTGCGGGCGGCGGCCAAGGTGCTGGAAGGCCGGCGGGTCAAGACCGGCGTCTCTCTGCACATCGTGCCGACCAGCCAGGAACTGATGGCGGCGGCGGCGCGCGAGGGGCTGGTGTCGACGCTGGTGGAGGCCGGGGCCTTCGTCTCTTCCCCCAGCTGCGACTATTGCTTCGGCCGCATCGCGACGATGACGGCGGGCCAGCGCGCGGTGTCCACCGGCACGTTGAACGTCCGTGGCCGGATGGGCAGCCCGGATTCGGAAATCTACCTGTGCAACGCGGCGGTGGTCGCCGCCTCCGCCATCGAAGGCCGGATCGCCGATCCGCGCCCGTACCTGTGAGGCCGGCGATGAGCGAAGCCACACTGCAGATGCCGGCGATGAAGGGCCGCGTCGCCTTCATCTTCGACGAGATCAACTTCGACGTCGACCAGATCGTCGGCGTCAAGAACATCAAGATCACCGACGTGGCCGAACTGGCGCAGCTCGCCATGCAGAGCTACGACCCGGATTTCGCCAAGTCGGTGCGGCCGGGCGACCTGCTGGTCGGAGCCGACAATTTCGGCTACGGCCACCCGCACTATCCGCCGATGAAGGCGATGCGCCATCTCGGCATCGCCGGGGTGATCGCGGAGTCCTTCTCCCCCGGCTATTGGCGCGGCGAGGTCAGCATGGGCTTCCCGCAGGTCAGCTGCCCCGGAATCCTCGGCTTCGTCCAACGCTGGGACGAGATCGAGGTGGACTGGGCGGCCGGCGTGGTCCGCAACCACACCCAAGGCACCGAAATTCCCTATGAGCCGCTGCCGCAGGCGGATGCCGAGATGATCGAGGCCGGCGGCCTCGTCCCCTTCCTGAAGCGGCAGGCGGCCCAGCAACGCGAACAAAAGGACCATGCTCATGTCTCGGGGACCTGATTTCCGCAACCGCGTGCTGGCGCAGAAGACCGTCTGGTCGGCCGGCGCCTATGACGCCCTGTCCGCCCGCTTCATCGAGGCGGCCGGCTTCGACGCGCTGATGACCTCCGGCTTCGGCGTCTCGGCTTCCTTCCTCGGCCAGCCGGACGCCGAGCTGTACACCATGTCGGAAAACCTGACGGTGGTCCGCAACGTGGTGTCGGCGGTCAATGTCCCTGTCATCGCCGACATCGACACCGGATACGGCAACGCCATCAACGTGATGCGCACGATCCGCGAGTTCGAGGCGTCTGGCGTCTCCGCCGTCATCATGGAGGATCAGGTGGCGCCCAAGCGCTGCCCGATCTGCGTCGGCGGGGTCGAGGTGATCCCGATGGACGAGGGCGTCGCCAAGATCCAGGCGGCGGTCGAGGCCCGGCGCGATCCCAACATGCTGATCATCGCCCGCACCGACGTGGTCGATCCGGCCGCCGCGATGGAGCGCGGTCGCGCCTATGTCGCCGCCGGCGCCGACATGATCCAGCCGATCAGCAAGTGCTTCAAGGACATCGACGGCCTGCGCGCCATGCGCGAGGCGGTCGGCGTACCGCTGTCGCTGCAGCTTCTCGGCTGGCTGGAAAAGTTGTCGGCCGACGAGGTGGAGGAGGTTGCCGGCATGGCGACCTACGCACTGGTGCCGCTGATGACCGTCGCCTCGGCGCTGAAGGAGAATTTGGCAGCATTGGCGGAGCGCCGCTCCACCCGCGACCTGCCGCGGCCGGTGACCGACCACAACAGCTTCATCGACTTCATCGGCTTCCCGCAGATCGAGGAGTTGCAGAAGCGCTACCTGAAAACCGCCTGACCATCCTTTGCCGGCGCGCACCACCCGCCGGTTCCAAGGGCCAATCAAAAAGCGGCCAATCAAAAGACGACCAATCCACGGAGGAACCCCATGTTCGGTAGGCGCACTCTCCTTGCCGCCGCGGCGGCCCTGGCCCTGGCCATTCCCGTCGCCGGCACCACCGGCGCTCAGGCGCAGCAGCCCCCGGTCCGCATCGCCGTCATCGGCCCGATGAGCGGCACCGGAGCCTTCGAAGGCCAGCTCGGCCTGGAAGGCGCGCAGGCGATGGCCGCCGTCATCAACGCCAAGGGCGGCGTCAACGGCCGCAAGATCGAGCTGCTGACCTACGACGACAAGGGGTCCCCCGAGGACGGCGTCAGCGCCGCCAAGCGGGCGATGGAACAGGACAACGTCGACATGATCATCGGCGGCTGGTTCAGCGCCGTCGCCCTGTCGATGAAGGAAGTGACGCGCGACAAGATCATCACCGTCATGACCAGCTCCCAGCATCCCAAGGTGACGGAGGAGGGGCACAAGTACCTGTTCCGCCTGAACGCCACCTCGGCGATGATGTCGGAGTTCTATTCGAAGGCGATCTGCGACCGCATCAAGCCCAAATCCATCGCCTTCATGAACGTCAACGACGATTGGGGTCGGCTGGAGCTGGAGAACTACACCAAGCTGCTGACCGCCTGCGGCATCGAGGTGAAGGGGCACGAGTTCTACAACCGCACCGACACGGATTTCACCACCGCGCTCACCAAGCTGAAGTCGCTGAACGCCGACGCGATCTATGTCGCGGCGATCAACACCTCGCAGGGCGCGACGATCTACCGGCAGATCAAGCAGACCGGCTATCGCGGCAAGGTCATCGCGTCGGCCGGCAACATGAACCCGAAGCTGGTCGAGCTGTCCGGCAACTCGCTGGAGCAGGTCTATTCGGCCTCTCCCTTCACCGAGGACGGCGCCGCGCCGTCGCTGAAGCCGTGGCTTGCCGAATACCGCAAGGACTACAAGAACGACCCGTCCTTCATCGCCGCGCTCGGCGCCCAGGCGGTGCAGGTTCTGGCCTTCGGCATCGATGCCGCCGGCGGCGACCCGCGCGCCTACGACAAGATCGCCGCGGCTCTGAAGTCGCAGACGATCCCGACCGTGATGGGGGAATTGCACTTCTCCGACAAGGGCCAAGCGAGCCAGGCGATCCATCTGGTGCAGGTCCAGAAGAAGCAGATCGTCAGCGTCCGGGACTAACGAGGGTCTCCCTCTCCCCCCCCGGGGAGAGGGTCGGGGTGAGGGGGATGCATAGGGTGGATTCTCGGTGACGGGCCGCCACGCTTCCCCCTCACCCTAACCCTCTCCCCGGGGGGAGAGGGAAAAGCTCCCCCGACAGGAAGAATCGACATGGATTTCACCGTCTTCGCCCAGCAGATCGCGAACGGCCTGGTCAACGGGATGGCCTATGTGCTCATCGCCACCGGGCTGACGCTGGTCTTCGGGGTGCTGCGCATCGTGAATTTCGCCCATGGCGAGTTCTACATGCTCGGCGCCTACATCACCTATTTCGTCGGTACCCTGCTCGGGCTCGACTATATCCCGGCCGCGGCGATCTCGGCCGTGGTGGTGGCGGGGCTCGGCGTCGTCGCCAACAAGCTGATCTTCTGGCCGCTGCGCCGCGACCATGAATTCACCATCCTGCTGTCCAGCCTGGGCCTCGCCCTGCTGATCGCCAACGGCGGCGAGTTGCTGTTCGGCGCCGACCCGAAATATGTCGATAGCCCCTTCGCCGACGAGATTCTGGATATCGGCACGGTGACGCTGACCCAGCAGCGCGTGCTGGTCTTCGCCGCCGCGGTGGTGGCGCTGGTCGCGGTCTATCTATTCATCCGCTATTCGCGCTTCGGCAAGATGATGCGGGCGACGGCGCAGAATCCGGACGGCGCGGCACTGACCGGCATCAACATCGGGCTGGTCCACACCTACACCTTCGCGCTGGCATGCGGGCTGGCGGCGCTGTCGGGCGCGCTGGTCGGCCCCACCGTGATGATCTTCCCGACCATCGGCAACTGGGCGGTGCTGAAGGGCTTCATCGTCGTCATCATGGGCGGGCTGGGCAGCGTCACTGGCGCCCTCTTCGCCGGCCTGCTGCTGGGCGTGATCGAATCGCTGGGCGGCGGCTACATCTCCTTGGGCTTCATGGAGGCGATCGGCTACGCGATGATCATCGCGGTCCTGCTGTGGCGCCCCAACGGCCTGTTCAGCACGGCGCGGGGTCTGCGATGAACACCAACTCTCATGGGCATTCCCTGGGCCAACCCCTGGCCATCGCCGGCGGCGTGGCCGCTCTGGCGGTCCTGCCCTTCCTGGCCGGCAACGCCTATCTGGAACATCTGTTGGTTCTGTGGATGCTGTATGCGCTTCTGGCGCTCAGCCTCAACATCGTCATCGGCTATCTCGGCGAACTCACCTTCGGCCATGCCGCCTTCGTCGGCGTCGGCGCCTATACCTCGGCGATCCTCTCGACGCAGCTCGGCCTGCCGCCGCTGCTGGGCCTACCGCTGGCCGGGCTGGTGGCGGCGGCGTTCGGGCTGGTGATCGGCTATGCCGCCCTGCGGGTGGTCGGGCCGCAGTTCGCCATCCTGACGCTGGGCTTCGGCGCCATCCTGTTCACCATCACCAACCATTGGGTGGACCTGACGCGCGGGCCGATGGGCATCACCGACATCCCGCCGATGGCGATCGGCCCGCTGGCCTTCGACAGCGCCCGCCCGACCTATTATCTGGTCCTGGCGCTGGTGCTGGCGACTGCCTGGCTCTGCCACGCGCTGGTCACCAGCCGCACCGGCCGCGCCTTCCTGGCGGTGCGGGAGAACGCGCCGCTGGCGGCGTCGCTGGGCATCAACGTCTTCCACACCAAGCTGCTGGGCTTCGTCGCCGCCACCGCCATCGCCGGCATCGGCGGCGCCATCTACGCCCACTATATCCGGGTCATCACCCCCGACATCATGGGCGTCCACAATGTCGCCGCCCTCATCATCGTCGTCATCATCGGCGGGCGCGGCACCATCCTGGGGCCGATCCTGGGGGCGCTGGTCTATATCGGCCTGCTGGAATCGCTGCGCGTCGCCGGCCCGCTGCGCATGGTCATTTTCGCGGCCCTGCTGACCGGCACCGTCGTGTTCCTGCCCGGCGGCTTGGTCAGCCTGTGGCAGCGCTGGCGCAACGCCCACAAGTCGGAGAACAACCTGCCGGCCACGCCCACCGGCCTGCCCAGCACCGAGGGAGGTGCGAAATGAACGCCGCCGCCAACGCAGGCGAGATCCTCGCCGTCAGCAACCTGACCCGCATCTTCGGCGGCCTGACCGCGGTCCGCGACGTCACCATGACGGTCAAGGCCGGCGAGGTGGTCGGGCTGATCGGGCCGAACGGCGCCGGCAAGACGACGCTGTTCAACATGCTCGGCGGCTCGCTGCCGCCGTCGTCGGGCAGCATCCGCTTCGGTGGCACCGACTGCACCGGCGCGCCGTCGCACGTCATGGGCCAGCGCGGCGTGTCGCGCACCTTCCAAATCACCAGCCTGTTCCCCAGCCTGACGGCGCTCGACAATGTGCGCAGCGCCGCCTACCGCACGACCCGCACCGGCTGGGGCGCCGCCATCCTGCGCAATGCGGCCTACCGGCGGGAAGAGGCGGAACTGCGGCGCAAGGCCATGGAGATCTTGGCCTTCTGCGATCTCGACCACCGGGCCGACACGCTGGCCGACGCCATGTCCTACGGCGAGCAGCGCCGGCTGGAGATCGCCATCGCGCTGGCCGCCGAGCCGCGCCTGCTTCTGCTGGACGAGCCCGCCGCCGGCATGAACCCGGAGGAGGGCCAGCGGCTGGTCGAGATGATCCGCCGCATCCGCGCCCGCGGCGTCACCGTGCTGCTGGTCGAGCATCACATGCGGGTGGTCGCCAGCGTCTGCGACCGGCTGGTGGTGCTGGACCATGGGGTGAAGATCGCCGAAGGGGCGCCGGCACAGGTGCTGAACGATCCGGAAGTGATCCGCGTGTATCTGGGACGGGAGCCGGTCGATGCTTAAGGTCGAAGGTCTGAAGGTCCGCTACGGCCACCGCGAGGCGGTCCACAATGTGTCGCTGACCGTCGAGGACGGCGAACTGGTGACGCTGGTCGGCTCCAACGGTGCCGGCAAGACGACGACGCTGAAGGCGATTTCCGCCCTGCTGCGACCGAGCGGCGGGACGATCACCTTCGACGGCGAGCGCATCGACCGGCTGGCGCCGCATCAGGTGATCGAACGCGGACTGGTCCATGTGCCGGAAGGCCGCCAGCTGTTCCCCGAAATGACGGTGCTGGAGCATCTGGAGCTGGGCGCTCTCCGCGGCCGGCCGGGCAGCATGGGCTTCGCCGAGCGGCTGCGCTGGGTCTACGAGCTGTTCCCCATCCTGGCCGAACGCCGCACCCAGAAGGCCGGCACCATGAGCGGCGGACAGCAGCAGCTGGTCGCCTTCGGGCGCGGGCTGATGGCCAACCCGAAATGCCTGATGCTGGACGAGCCGACGCTGGGTCTGGCGCCGATCATCGTCGACACGCTGGCCGACACCATCAAGAACCTGCACGGCAGCGGAATCACCATCCTGCTGGTCGAACAGCGGGTGGATTTGGCACTGCGACTGGCCGACCGCGCCTATGTGCTGGAAACCGGGCGGGTGGTGATGGAGGATTCGGCCAAGACCCTGCTCGCCGATCCGCGCATCAAGACCGCTTATCTGGGGCTGTAAAGACATGACGGGCGAGGAAGTGATCGGACGGGCGCGGGCGATCCTCGGGTCGGCGCATGTGCTGTCCGATCCGGCCGACACCGCCCCCTTCCTGGCGGACTGGCGCGGGCGCTACCGTGGGACCGCGCTGGCCGTGGTCCGCCCGGCCGATGCGGCGCAGGTGGCGGCCGTCGTCCGGCTGTGCGCGGAGACGGGTACGCCGCTGGTGCCCCAGGGCGGCAACACCGGCGTGGTCGGCGGCGCCATTCCCGACAGCACCGGCCGCAGCCTCGTCCTCTGCCTGTCGCGCCTTAACCGCATCCGCGAGGTCGATCCCATCGGCGACAGCCTGACGGTGGAGGCCGGCTGCACGCTGGCCGCTGTCCAGGCCGCCGCCGAAGAGGCCGACCGGCTGTTCCCGATGAGCCTGGGCAGCGAGGGCAGCTGCCAGATCGGCGGCACCATCGCCACCAATGCCGGCGGCACCGCCGTCCTGCGCTATGGCCCGATGCGCGACCTCGTGCTGGGGCTGGAGGTGGTGCTGCCCGACGGCACGCTGTGGAACGGCCTGCGCGCGCTGCGCAAGGACAACACCGGCTATGCCCTGAAGCATCTGTTCATCGGGGCGGAGGGCACGCTGGGCATCGTCACCGCGGCGACGCTGAAGCTGTTTCCCCGCCCGCAGAGCGTCGCCACCGGCTTCCTCGCCCTGCCCTCGCTGGATGCGGCCTTGCAGGTGTTCGCCCGGCTGCGCGGCGCGCTGGGCGACCGGGTGACCACGGCGGAAGTCTTGTCGGAGGCGCAGCTTGCCTCGGTGCTGACCCATGTGCCTGGCACCGTCCGGCCGCTCGGCACCGTCAGGCCCTGGTATCTGCTGGTCGAAGTCACCGATCCGATGCTGGGGCTGGATCTTGCCGGCCGGCTGGAGGATCTGCTGGGAACCGGGCTGGAGGACGGCAGCATCGCCGACGCCGCCGTGGCCCGCAGCCATGCCCAGGCCGGCGCGATGTGGAAGCTGCGCCACAGCGTGTCGGAGGCCAACCGCAAGAGCGGCATCGTCGTCGGCCACGACACGGCTGTGCCGGTCGCCCGCATTCCCGACTTCGTTGCCCGCGCCACTGCGGCGATCGAAGCGGTGCGGCCCGATGCCCGCGTGGTGGCGGTGGGCCATATCGGCGACGGCAACATCCATCTGGTTGCCATCCTGCCGGAAAGCCTTCGAACGTCGGCCGAACCGCTGGACAGCATCGCCCATGCGGTCAGCGCCGCGGTCCACCGCGAAGCCATCGACCTTGGCGGCACCATCAGCGCTGAGCATGGCATCGGCCAGAGCATGCGCGACGCGCTCGCCGCCTTTAAGGGACCGGCGGAGATGGCTCTGATGCAGGGCATCAAGCACCTGTTCGATCCCCAGGGACTGATGAATCCTGGCAAGCTGGTGGCCGCGGCCCCGGACTGAGCACCACCCTGTCGGCGGGGGGGCTCTGTTGCAAAGTTTGCCGGCAGGCGCGAGATGATCTTGCGCCGGTTCGGTGGTTCTTGCGCACTTTGCGTGGATGGTCTGGGTTGCGGTAGCGAGCAGAGCGACTTTGGCGCATAGCTCATCGGAAGCTGGCGATGTCGAGGTTTTGGCGGGTATAGAGACGTCCCGCTGAAGCTGAGAGCCGGATGCGGTACAAGGCCAATGAGCCCCGCCGCCACAAAATCCCGAAAGCCCGCTATCGTGTGGAGAACTGGGCGGCCTACGATGCGGCGCTGCGCCGGCGCGGTGACCTGACGATCTGGGTGACGCCGGAGGCGATCGCCAGCTGGACGCCGCCGGCTTCGGGCCGACGCGGGCGGCCAGCGCGCTACTCCGACGTCGCCATCGAAGCGGGGCTGATGCTGCGCTTGGCATTTGGACGGCCATTGCGGCAGACCGAGGGTTTGCTGGGCCCGCTCATGCGCCTGCTCGGTTTGGACCTGCCGGTTCCCGATCACACGACCTTCTCCCGGCGCAGCGCCAATCTGGAGGTCGCGTCGGCGCTGGTCAGGACGGACGGGCCGGTCACCGTGGTCATCGACTCCACGGGGCTGAAGGTGTTCGGCAAGGGTGAGTGGCACCTGGAAAAGCACGGCGGCCAAGCGCGCCGGAGTTGGCGAAAGCTGCACCTCGCGGTCGATCCGGACACGGGTGAGATCCTCGCGTCGGAGTTGACGTCCAACGAGGAGGGGGATGCCTCTCCGGTCGCTCCATTGCTCAACCGGATCAAGCGCCCAATCGGCGCGGTCCTGGCGGACGGCGCGTATGACGGCGAGCCCATCTACCGAGCCATCGCGGCACGGGCACCGAAGGCGGAGGTGATCATCCCGCCGCGTGCGATCGCGGTGCCGAGCGACACGGCCGGGGGCACTCCCAGCCAACGCGACCGCCACTTCCGTAGGATTGCCGAGCGTGGTCGGCAGGGCTGGCAGCGGGACGTCCGCTACGGCCGCCGCTCCTTGGGCGAGGTCGCGATGATGCGCTACAAGCAGCTGATCGGGCGCACCCTGCGCGCCCGGACTCTGCCTGCCCAGCAGGTCGAGGCTGCCGGTGGCTGCAAAGTCATGAACATCATGACCAGCTTGGGAATGCCCGCCTCCCGCAAGGACACCTGATCACCACCGGCCGCGGGTGGACTCCGCTCTCACACCGAATTGTGCGCCAAAGTCGAAGGGAGGGGCTGCGGTCGCGAGAACAGCGCCAGGATGGAGGGCGCCTCGCGGGGGTCATCGTCCCAGGCGCAGGGGGCGGCAGCGAGCCCGATGGCCGCCGCCATCGCGAGAAGAACACGCATCGTGCTGTCTCCCACAGTGGATGTATGATAATCATTATGATCATAATCACATCGGCGTACCGCCAAACTGAACGGTTGCGGCGATGGCGATCAGGACAACCGAACTCCCGGTGACGACATGAGCCGCAAGACCTCCAGCACTCCCGCCGCCCCCGCCTCCGACACGCCGGCCGCTGCGCCGTCCGGGAGGTCGCAAACCGCCCGGCTGGCGGATTTCATGTGCTTCACGATCTATTCGGCCAACCTTGCCTATTCGCGTGTCTACAAGCCGGTGCTGGAGCAGCTTGGCGTCACCTATCCCCAGTACATCACCATCATCGCCCTGTGGGAGGAGGATCGGCAGACCGTCAAGAGCCTCAGCGAGAAGCTGTTCCTGGAGCCCAGCACCATGACGCCGATGCTCCAGCGGCTGGAGGCGATGGGCTATGTCACGCGAGCCCGCGACGACGAGGACGAACGCAGCGTCCGCGTCTCCCTGACCGAGGCGGGACGCCAGCTTCGCGAGAAGGGCTTGGGCTTCGGCGAGTTGACGGTGAAGGCTTCCGGACTTCCGCCCGACGAATTCCGCGCGCTCCAGAGAGCGGTCGCCCGATTGCGCGACAACCTCCGGGAGGCCAGCAAGTAAAACAGATCGGATGCGGAGGTTCGGGGCCATGCGGACTTCTCCTCAGCCGAAGGTGAAGGCGTAGGCGTCGACTCCGGGATCGAGAAAGCGCACCTCGAACGTCCTCTCCCGTACCTCGCCCGCCTGCCGCACCAGCTGGTAGAGCTTGGTTTCCGAAACGGTGCCATAGCCCTCGGCATCCGTATCCGTTCCGTGATCCGGCCCGGGTGACATGCCATCGACCGTGACCTGGAAGCGCACGAGCTTACCGTCCTGGGCGGGACCGAGGATGAGGTGCAGGTCGCGCGCCCGAAAGCGGTAGACGATCGCCCCGCCCGCCCGGTTCAGCCGGGCCTGCTCGGCCCCAACCGTCCAGTTGCCGGAAAGCCCCCAGCGGTTGAGCCGCAGCGCACCGACCGTGTAGTCCTGCGGACGGTCGATGCCGTCCCGTTCCGGCGATGCGAAGTTCGCGGCCTGCCGATAGCCGACATAGGTTTCGCCGGAGCGGATGTCGTCGAGGTCGGCGGGCGCCTGCGCGCCCTGCCTCGCCGGGCTGACGAGCCTTCCATCCTCGTCCCGACGTCCGGCTGCCTCCGCCAGCAAGTCCTGGATGACCCGTTCGGTCTGCTCATACCCGCCCTCGCCAAACTGGTGATGACGAATCCGGCCCGTGGCGTCGGCGATATAGAAGGCCGGCCAATAGCTGTTGCCGAACGCCCGCCAGATGCGGAAGTCGTTGTCGAGCGCCACCGGGTAGCTGACGGCGAAATCCCGCAACGCCTTCTCCACGTTCGCGATCCGCTTTTCGAAGGCGAATTCCGGGGCATGGACACCGACCACCACCAGCCCCTGGTCCCGGTACTTCTCCGCCCATGCCCGCAGGTATGGCAGCGTCCGGATGCAGTTGATGCAGGAGTAGGTCCAGAAATCGATCAGCACGACCTTTCCCCGCAGTTCCTCCGCGGTGAGCGGCTTTGAGTTCAGCCAGTCCGTCGCACCGTCCAGGGAGGGCAAAAGGCCCTCGACCGGCAGGCTGCTGCGATAGACACGCCGGGCATCGGCGAGCACGAGGTCCGTCCCGGACGTCTCCGACGCACCCGAGGTTCCGGAAGCCACCGGGGCAGAGGCAGGGGCAAACCTGTCGATCAGCGATTGTTCGACTTCCGTTGTGCCGGCATAGGACAGGCGGGCCAGCAACCCGGTGTCGAGCCCCAAGGCGATGACGCCGACACCGGCAAGGACGGCGATGCCCAGTCCCTGGCGGAGACGCTCCCCAACGCCAAGCGACCGCTTCATCGCCGCCAGCATCCGGCCGCCGGCAAGAAGGGCGAGTGTCAGGGAGGTCGCGGCGCCCGCCGCAAAGGCCGCCAGCAGCAGGGTGGTTTGCAGGCTGGCGCCGTGAAGCGCCGCACCGGTCAGGACCAGCCCGAGGATCGGCCCGGCGCACGGCGTCCAGAGCAGACCGGTGGCGACGCCCAGCAAAAGCGATCCGGCAACACCGGCGCGACCGGACAGCCGGTTGCCGGCGGCGACCAGCGGACGGCTGAGCATCGCCGCGGCGCGGGGCGACAGGAGCGTCCATCCGAACAGCGCCATCAGCGCGAGGGCGGCAGCCCGCCCGGCCCCGTTTGCTTCCACCGCCCAGCCTCCGCCGACGGCGGTCAGCGTGGCGACCCCGGCGAAGCTGACCACCATGCCGAACAGCATCGGCAGGATGCCGCGGAGCAGCGGCTGCCCCGCCCGGGAAAAGACGAAGGGCACGACCGGCAGGATGCACGGGCTGACGATGGTCAGGGCGCCCGCCAGGAAGGAGACAAGAAAGAGGATCATGACTGAACCCTTTCGAGGGCCGGGGTGCGGCTTCGCGCCCGGCCCGAGAATCATTGGAAGATCACTGCGAAACCGCCTCGGCCGCCTCGACGATCAGGGTGGCGACGGCCTCGGGCTTGGCGGCGTATACGGCGTGGCTGGCCTCGACCGACCGGACTTGGCTGCCGGCCCGGCGGGCCATCTCCAGTTCCAGTTCGGGGTTGATCGAGCGGTCGGCGGTCGCCACCAGCGCCCAGCTCGGCTTCGATTTCCATGCCGGCTCCCCGGCCGGCGTCGTGAAGGCGCCCTTCGCCGCGAACACCTGGGAGCGGGCGAGGAAGGCCGCGTCGGCCGGCGGAAGGTCGGCGGCGAAGGCACCGGCGAAGGCCGGCGGGTCGAGATAGAGATAGCCGTCGGCGGTGGCCTTGACGGCACCCGGTTCGGCACCGGGCAGCGGCTTGCTGTCGGCCAGTTTGGCAAGGCTCTCGCCCTTGTCCGGTTCGAAGGCGGCGACATAGACCAGGGCCGCGACATTGCTGTCGTTGCCGGCCTCGCTGATCACCATCCCGCCATAGCTGTGGCCGACCAGGACGACCGGGCCGGTTTGAAGGGAGAGGACGCGGCGCGTGGCAGCGACATCGTCGCCGAGCGAGGTCAGCGGCTGCTGGACGATCGACACGGCATAGCCCTTGGCGGTCAGGATGTCGGACACCTTGCGCCAGCCCGAGCCGTCGGCGAAGGCGCCATGCACGATGACCACGGACTTCACCGCGGCGGCGGCGGCCGGCGACCAAGGGGCGGCCAGCGACAGGGCCAGACCGAACAGGGCAACCGGAAATTTGCACGGAAGCATGGATGTATCTCTTCATGTAGTTTGTATCATAATTATTATTTTGATAAGTACATTGGCGGAAGGCAGGCTGTCCAGACGGAACGATGCGGATGTCGGCTTGCGGCAGGGTTTTTTTGTACCGGCATGTATCGGCCGATCAGGCGGATATAGACCGACACAAACCACCGGACGCGGGCAGCGCTCCACCCGTCATAAGACCGCCGAACAGCAGCGGGGTTCGACCGAATGGATCACATCGACCACGTCCTGATCGTCGACGACGACCGCGACATCCGGGAACTGGTGTCCGGCTATCTGAAGAGGAACGGCCTGCGCGTGACCCTCACAGCCGATGGCCGGCAGATGCGGTCGTTCCTGGAGCGCGACCGGGCGGACCTCATCGTGCTCGACATCATGATGCCGGGCGACGACGGGCTGGTTCTGTGCCGGGAGCTTCGTGCCGGGCGGCATGCCGCGACACCGGTCCTGATGCTGACCGCGCGCAACGACGAGATGGACCGCATCCTCGGCCTGGAGATGGGGGCCGACGACTATCTGGCGAAGCCGTTCGCCGCGCGCGAGCTGCTGGCCCGCATCAAGGCGATCCTGCGCCGGGCGCGCATGCTGCCGCCCAACCTCCAGATCAGCGAGGCCGGGCAGCTGCTGAGCTTCGGCAACTGGCGGCTCGACACGGTCGCCCGCCATCTGCTCGACCAGGACGGCACCGCCGTCGCGCTGAGCGGTGCCGAATACCGGCTGCTGCGCGTCTTCCTCGACCACCCGCAAAGGGTGCTGTCGCGCGACCAGCTCCTCAACCTGACGCAGGGGCGCGAGGCGGAGCTGTTCGAACGGTCGGTCGACCTGCTGGTCAGCCGGCTCCGGCAGCGGCTGCGCGACGACGCGCGCGAGCCCAGCCACATCAAGACGATCCGCAACGAAGGCTATGTGCTGGCGATGCCGGTGGAGATCACGAGGGCAAGGCCATGAGGGGCACGGTCATGAGGGGCGCAATCCTCCGGTTCAGCCACGTCATTCACCCGCCGCGCACCCTGCGCTGGCGGCTGTTCCTCATCCTCCTGACCGGGCTTGTCCTGGCACATGGCCTCTCCTTCGGCGCGCTGGTCCTGGAGCGCACCAGTGCCGCCAAGGCGATGATGCTCGGCACGCTGGAGCAGGATGTGGCGACCTCGGTCGCCCTGCTCGACCGCCTGCCGCCGGAGGAGCGCGGCCGCTGGCTGGCGGTGCTGGAGCGGCGCACCTACCGCTACGAGCTCGGCCCCGGCCTGCCGGGCGTGCCGAACCTTGGCAGCCGCAGCGCGGAGATCGCCCGCGCCATCAACGGCGGTGCCGGCCCCGGCTTCCCGGTGGTGGTCGAGACCATTCCGGGCGACCGCCCGCATCTCCAGGCCCATGTCACGCTTCGCGACGGCTCGCCGGTGACAATCGACGTGACACCGGCGCTCATGCCGCTCGCCGCCTGGCTCCCCCTCCTGCTGGCTGGCCAGCTCGTGCTGCTGGTCCTCTGCACCTGGCTCGCCGTGCGGCAGGCGATCCGGCCGCTGGCGCGCTTCGCCAAGGCTGCCGAGACGCTCGATCCCGGCGGCACGTCGGCGCGGCTGGCGGAGGACGGCCCGAGCGAAGTCGCCCATGCCGCGACCGCCTTCAACGCCATGCGGGACAGGATCGCCCATTATCTGGAGGAGCGGGTGCGGATCCTCGCCGCCATTTCCCACGACCTCCAGACGCCGATCACCCGCATGGCGCTGCGGGTCGAGATGGCGGAGGACAGTCCGGAGAAGGAGCGGCTGCTCCGCGATCTGTCGCAGATCGAACGGCTGGTGCGCGAAGGGGTGGCCTATGCGCGCAGCGCCCACGGCGATGTCGAGACTCCGGCCCGCATCGATGTCGGGTCCTTCGTCGAAAGCCTCGCCTTCGACTATCAGGACATGGGCAAGCCGGTGACCGTCCACGGGCTCTCCGGCGCGGCGCTGACCACCCGGCCGCACGCGCTGCGCCGCATACTGACCAACCTGATCGACAATGCCCTGAAATTCACCGGAGAGGCCGAGATCACGGTGACCCGGGACAGCACCGGCCGGATCGGCGTCGCCGTCCGCGACACCGGTCCCGGCATTCCCGAGCATCAGCTCACCGCCGTCCTCCAGCCCTTCTACCGGCTGGAACAGTCGCGCAACCGCGAGTCCGGAGGAACCGGCCTGGGGCTGGCCATCGCCCACCAGCTGGCGCTGGCGATCGGCGGGTCGCTGACGCTGCGGAACCGGCGCACCGGTGGCCTTTGTGCCGAGGTGACGCTCGGCTGACGGGGGCTAACGGTTTCTGAAAGCAGTGGTGAAGACTGTCCAGCGCTCCTCGAACAGCCGCAAGAGAGACAGCGCGTCTGCCGCTGCGTCGTCGCCGAGCCGCAGCCGGTTGTTGACGCCCTCCAGCAGGTCGACCAGGATCCCGCAGACCGAAGCCGGATCGCCCGGCCGCAGTTCGCCCGCACCTTGGGCGGCGGCGACACATCCGACCAGCGGTTCCAAGGCATCACGCGACCAGCTCGCCAGCCGTTCCCGGAGAACCCGCGAGACCGCAGCCTCGGCGCTGACGGAAAGATAGAAGGCGGCATAGTCGCGCGACGACCCGATCTCGACATAACGGAACGCGGCGCGGCGCAACGCGTCGAGCGCCCCCTCTCCACCCTCGCCAGTGGCGGCGGACAGCAGCGCGTCGCGGAACCGCCCGACATCGCGCCCGACCACGGCTTCGAGAAGGGCAACCTTGTTGGGGTAGCGGCGGTATAGCGTGTGCTTGGACACGCCGAGTTCGGCCGCAATCTCTTCCAAGCCGCTGTTGGCGACACCCTTGCGGCAGAAGACGGCCCGTGCACCATCGAGGATGCGCGCATCGATGGCCGCCGCCTGCTCCCTGGTCGGCCGTCCTCCTGGCTTGCGTCCGCTGGTGTCCACCTTCATGTCCTTGCAGATCTCCATCCGCCAGCAAAACAGCACAGGCCCGTTGCGTTTTCCATCGCCATCTGATATCAGCACGATTGCGTGCCGATATTCTGACTCCAACAAAGGGCAACGCATGGCATCGATCTCCCTATCCCGGATCAGTTGGGCGACGCCTGACGGCCACAGCGTCCTAAGCGGTGTCGACCTGAATTTCGGCCAGGAGCGCACCGGCCTTGTCGGGCGGAACGGCGTCGGCAAATCGACCCTGCTGAAACTCATCACCGGAGAACTTCAGCCGCTCGCCGGCACCGTCCGGGTCACCGGCACGCTCGGCCTACTGAAACAGGCGGTCCGACCCGGCGAGCGGGAAACGGTGGCCGATCTGTTCGGCGTGGCCGGGGAACTCGCCCTCCTACGCCACGCCGAGGCTGGAACAGCAAGCATAGAGGAACTGGCGGACGCCGATTGGACGCTGGCGGAGCGCATCACCGCCGCCCTGGCCCGCGTCGGGCTCGATGCCGGTCCCGAGACCCGGCTGGCGGAACTCTCGGGCGGCCAGCGGACACGCGCCAGCCTTGCTGCGGCCGTCTTCGCCGCACCGGATTTCCTGCTGCTCGATGAGCCGACCAACAATCTCGACCGCTCCGGCCGCGACGCGGTGATCGCCCTCCTCGCCGGCTGGCGGGCTGGAGCGATCGTCGTCAGCCATGACCGCGAGCTTCTCGACCGGATGGACGCCATCGTCGAACTGACCTCGCTGGGTGCCGCCCGTTATGGCGGCAACTGGACGCGCTATCGCGAGCGCAAGGCGACCGAACTGGAAGCCGCTCAACAGGATCTGGCCCACGCGGAAAAGCAGGCGGCCGAGGGCCGGCGCAAAGCGCAACGCGCAGCGGAACGGCAGGACCGGCGCGATGCGGCCGGGTCACGGAAGGCCGCGCAAGGCGACATGCCCCGCATCCTGCTGGGCGCGCGCAAGAGCAATGCCGAGGCAAGCCGGGGTGCCGGCGCCAAGCTGGCCGACCGCCAGCGCGCGGAGGCCGAGATGGCGCTCACGTCGGCACGGTCCCGCATCGAGATCCTGCAGGACCTCTCACTGGCACTTCCACCCACCGGGCTCCCGGCCAACAAAACCGTCCTGCGGCTGGACGACGTCACCGCCGGCCATGACCCGGACCATCCGATCATCCGCGATCTCTCCTTCACCATGGAGGGGCCGGAACGGGTCGCCATCGTCGGACCGAACGGATCGGGCAAGACGACCCTGCTGACGCTGATCGCCGGCGGGATCGCGCCGATGCGGGGGACGGTGTCGGTCACCGTCGACTTCGCCATGCTGGACCAGCGCGTCGGCATCCTCGATCCCGCCGCGTCGATCCTCGAGAACTTCCAGCGCCTCAATCCCGGCGCCACCGACAATGCCTGCCGGGCGGCACTCGCCCGCTTCCTGTTCCGGGCGGACGCGGCCCTGCAACAGGTGGGAACGCTGAGCGGCGGACAGATGTTGCGCGCCGGCCTCGCCTGCACGCTGGGCGGACCGCAGCCACCGGCGCTGCTGATCCTGGACGAGCCGACCAACCACCTGGACGTCGACTCGATCGAAGCCATCGAGGCGGGCTTGAGAGCCTATGACGGTGCCATCCTGCTGGTCAGCCATGACGAGACTTTCATGGCCAACATCGGCATCGAACGACGGCTGAGCCTCGACCCATAAGGCGGCGGGAACCCATAGCCACCGCCGGCGTCGCCGATCCGGGACAGGGTCGGGACGATCACCTCCATCGGAACTTTGTATCCCACTGTATCGGATGGGCCGAACGGTACAGACGCTTTCACCATGCCCCATGGCCGGACATGTGGGGGATACATCGGCATCTCATGTTGCGGCCACGGATGAACGCATCTCGGGAGAGATAGATGGTACGGAAACTGGAGACGGAGACCACCGGCACGGCCCTGGTCGACCACGGGCGGCGGCGATTCATCGGCACGGCGACCCTCGCAGCCGCGGCCGCCGGCCTCGGGCTGGGAACGGGACGGGCGCAGGCGGCGGAAGCCCCTGCGGCCCGGCCGGTTGCGGGTTCCCCCTCGCCCACCGGCTTCAAATCGCTGAAACAGATCGATGCCGGATCGCTCAATATCGGTTACGCCGAGGATGGTCCCGCCGATGGACCGGTGGTTCTCCTCCTGCACGGCTGGCCCTACGACATCCACAGCTATGTGGAGGTGGCCCCAATCCTGGCGGGGGCCGGCTACCGCGTCATCATTCCTCATCTGCGCGGCTACGGCACGACGCGCTTCCTGTCCGCCGCGACGCTGCGCAACGGCCAGCAGGCGGCCATTGCCGCCGACATGATCGCCCTGATGGATGCACTGAAGATCCAGACGGCGATCCTCGCCGGCTACGACTGGGGCGCCAGGACGGCGAACATCATGGCGGCACTCTGGCCGGAGCGCTGCAAGGCCATGGTGTCGGTCAGCGGCTATCTGATCGGCAGCCAGGAGCTCAACCGGGCGCCGCTGCCTCCCAAGGCTGAGCTGCAATGGTGGTATCAGTATTACTTCGCCACCGAACGCGGCAGGGCCGGTTATGCGAAGTATACGCACGACTTCGCGAAGCTCATCTGGCAGCTCGCCTCCCCGAACTGGGCCTTCGACGACGCCACCTTCAACCGATCCGCGGCCTCCCTCGACAATCCGGACCATGTCGACATCAGCATCCACAATTACCGCTGGCGGCTCGGCCTTGCGGAGGGGGAAGCGCAGTATGACGCGCTTGAACGGGCGCTGGCGGCCTTCCCGACCATCAAGGTTCCGACGATCACCATGGAAGGCGACGCCAATGGCGCGCCGCACCCCTCACCGGACATGTACCGTACGAAGTTCACCGGCCGGTACGAGCATCGGCTGATCACCGGCGGCATCGGTCACAATCTGCCGCAGGAGGCGCCGAAAGCCTTCGCGCAGGCCGTATTGGATGTTGGCAAAGATTGACCGGGACCTGACGTTGTTGCAGCGAGGTGGGGATTGCGGATAGCGGGGCGGCATCGTAGGGGAGGCGCCGTTGACCATTCCCTATTCTGATCCAGCCGATGCCATTCAAAGCCAGCGCTGCTCACCGCCACCACATCCCCAAGCAGCGATACAGGGTTTGCAACTGGCAGGAGTATGATGCCGCGCTGCGGGCGCGTGGCAGCCTGACCGTGTGGTTCAGCGACGAGGCCGTGGAACGCTGGCGCGCCGGGACCCGATCCACACCGGGCGGGCAGCGCACCTACTCCGACCTGGCGATCCTCACAGCGCCGGCGCCGCGCGTGGCGGAAGCTGCACATCGGGCTGGATGCCGCCACCGGGCGCATCCTTGCCGCGACACTGACCGCCCATGACGTGGATGACGCCTCGCAAGTCGGCCCACTTCTGGACCAAATTGCCGAGCCACTCGCGGGCTCCGTCCGCGTCCGATGATCAGACGTACCGACCTGCCGGCTCCAACTCTCGCTGTCTCGGTGCAACAGCGTCGCACTGAAGCATACTCATGCGCAATCTTGTCTACACCGGGGTAACGCTGGGCAAGCGACTGGTCGTCTTCGTTGGCCAGCGGGAGGCGCTTGGGAAGGCGGTGCGGGAACATCTTCCTCCCCAAGAAGGCACGCTCGCTCCGGAAGGGCGTGTTTCAGCGAGCGGGCGCGGGCGGGTGCCCCCGTTGATGGGGTAAACCTTGAATTCCGGAGCGAACCTGTCCAAGTTCGGAGAACCATGACCCTGCCTTACCGCCATATCCGTAACCTCCTGCGTGCAGGCCGCGTTCACGCAGGCTAGCTCGCCCCGGTTCTGGTCGCCTGAGGCAAGGCCCCGGACCGTCCGGGGCCAACGTAATCTTCGAAATTATGAGATCCGCGCGACCCGCTTCTATGCGGCCGCTGGGTTTTAACGTGCAACCACTGCATGACCGATGAGGTGCCCACCGGGAGGCGTCTCCGGGCGGTCGGTGCATGTGCTTGCCGAGAAAAATAAAGGAAGACCTCGATGCGCCGCGCAGACCAATTTCCGCCCATTGTGATGACCGCCACTGACCATGACCGCCTCTCGGCCCTGGTAGAGGCCGTCTCCGATAAGCTGCCCGATGTCTACGAGTACCTCACGGCCGAACTGGATCGGGCTGCGGTGATCAATGGCAACGAGACCGCGCTGGCAGTGGTCACGATGGGCGCCCGCGTGGCGTTCCGGGACGAGGTGAGCGGACAGGAACGGACCGTCACCCTGGTGTATCCGCATGACGCCGACCTCGCGGCTGGTCGGGTGTCGGTGCTTACTCCAATTGGCGCGGCCCTCATCGGTGTCGCGGAAGGGCAGTCGATCGCATGGTACACGCGCGCTGGCGAGGTGAAGACCCTCACCGTCCTGGCCGTCGAGCGCCCCACCGAGGACAAGGGCGCTGTCGCCGCGTGATCGATGGCCTGAAGAGCGACGGTATCGCCGCGGGTTCGGGAGACGGGCTGACCGCCTCCCAAACCCGCGGAGGGATCAATGCGATGATGTCACCGGCACCTCGGTGATGTGGTTCAAACGCATCTGGTCGGCGTCAGTCGAGCGCAGAACCTGCAGGTGATAGCAGGCGCACCGGGCGCTTCCTCAATTCCACCTCCGCTCCGACAGTCAAGTTGGGCCGGCTGCTTGTCGCCGTTGATCTCAGAACAATGGGAGTTGCACCTTTCCGCCATCGTCGGCGTGGCGCCGTGCTGCCTGCACGGCGGCATTCTGGGCGCCCTCCTGGCTGCGCGATCGACCGCTGGCGACTTGCTCGCCGGCAACGGCTATGGTCCATACCCAGCATTCAGGGCGCCAAGTTACAGCGAGATCGCACCCGTGAATGCGGGTGACCACGTGACGAACGGACCAAACCGGGGACTGGTGCATCAGGGCCTCAGGTGCGATCGGTCGACAACCAGTCCACATCTGGCGTTTATCAGGCGGCGGGAAGGCTGCGGGGGAGACTGCCAGTTGACATCACCGGACCGAAGAGGACGGCCGATGCGTGGGACGGGCGGCTGCGGGTCGATTCGGCCTATTGAACGCTTGTTCGTCGTTTGCCGGGCCGGCCATGACCTCGACAAAAATGTCCATGTCATTCTAATGTGCATGTCGTTCTAGAGTCTCTCCAATACTTGCGCGACGAGCTCACTTGCAGGGCCCTTTTCGCTGCCGCCGGTGGCGAGAGGGTACGACATTTCGAATGCCTCATTCATGGACGTAAACGCAGTCGCAAGTCGTTCATTTCGCATCATCGCTTTCCTCCGGTGACACCGCCGTCGGAGGTCGATGGCGGATTTCCACGGTACCGGTTCTAGTGCGGCAACCTACCTGCAAACCCGTTAATCGACCACTTAAGGCAGCCGGCGGTCCTGTTGGTCGGCGCCGTCGGCTCGCATTATCCCCTGGCGGTGGCCGGTGTGCAGGGTGCTTCGCCATCCCCACTACCACCGCGGCCGAGTTGCTCAGACCTTTTTCCGTTCGCGCACAATGGAGGCGAAGCAGGATCGCACCTGATCCCGGTCGTGCTTCAGCTCGATTGGGCGGAGTGTGAACAGGACGCTTGCCATCGCCTGGTAGAACTGCATGTAGGACCAGTTCAGCCCCGCCCCCAGGACGGCTCCGGTGATAGGAACGGCCTGCAGCGCGACCTTCGGTACCACAGCGCTGGTGTAGCGGACGGCAACGCGGGTGATGACGTCGGCGAGCTCCATAGTGCCCATCCGAGTGGCCAAACCGACAGCGCCGATCCGGGTGGCGAAGAACGCGAGGTCAGTGTCGTCGTCGTCGTTCAGCGGGCCCCCATAGGCGAAGGCCTCCAGACAGGTGGCCTGCACCCCGACATCACCGAGGTTCGCACCCTTCGATCGAGCGACGTCGGCGATCGACCGTAGGATGGTGACGGTGGTGACCGGCAACTCCACCAACACCGCCGGCAAGCCGAAGAACCCGCTGACGCCACCAGATACGGCTGCCAGCGCGCCGTACCATCGGCTCGACGCCTCGCGTCCAGCCTCCTCCTTGTCCATCCCAGTCAGAGCAGCCTGCTGCGCGTGTTCCAGTGCCTCCCGCACCTTGTCAGTTACCACCCGCTTGAATCCTTCCGGCAGCCTATCGAGCCCCTGCTCGATCGTGCTCCCCAGGGTCGACATCAAGGTGATCAGCGCACCTTGTGCGGCGAGATACTCATCGGCCGCACTGACCAGGGTGTCGTACTCCTCATCGCTCAGTAACGCGCAGGCGTTCGTCTGGCGGGCCAGCATGGTGCCTTCCGGCATCGCACATCCTCCACTCGATCAGGGGTGTAGAGCAACGATCTGATCCTGCACTGAGTTCCGCCGTATGCATGCCAGGCCCCTTCGTTAGCGGGTCTGACAACCGGTCGACGCCGCAGCGTCCAAGGCCGTTGGCGATCGCTTCGTTCACTGCGGGGCCGGCGCCCTTGAAGAAGGACCAGTCGCGTTAGAAGTCCGGATCGTTCCGGAACTCTTCGCCCGGAATATCCCTGGAATGCAGGAGTGCCGCGGTGTTGCCGCTGCCGAACTGGCGGTTGCCCACCCCGACCCGGGCGAAGCCGAAGCGGATGGTGACCGGTTCGGCGAAGGCGCTTCCGGCGACCGTCAGGACGGCGGCCGCGGCAGGATGCCGCTCTCCCATCGCGGTGCCTGCCCAAAGCGCACCATGAATTCGTTGCGGATCAGAGCTCGCTCTCGGGGCGTCAAGGTGATGTCGCTCGCCGGTTCATCTCCCTCACTCCTCTCCCCGCGATACGCGGAACCAATGCTCAGCATATTGCCGACACAGTTCAGCCTCCACGCTATCTCCGGTGCGTTCGGCATCGGCGGCTCGGGCGAGCCACTGAGACTGTTTCTGTAGCGCTGATCCATTCACGCGGGCGGGGGCTGGTCGAACTCCGGCCGAAGCGGCAGTAGGTGGGCGAGGCTTGCTGAAATTCGGTCGCGGCACTGGTACGCGGGGCCTGGAGGGTGACATGGGGACTACCGACTTCCTTGACAGAGTGGAGCGTCATCCTGTGACCCGGCAGAGTCTACGCTGCGCATCGCCACGATGCGCGAGAATTCTCCGATGCTGCGGTGTCGCCGACGTCTGCCGGCGTGTTGGCTGACATCAGGGGCGCGACCGACCGGCGGGGTCGCTGGCCAGTAGCCTGATCGCCTGATCGGTGCCGTAGCGCCAGCGAGATGGCCAACCGCCCCTGGCCGGCTTCCGAGGGGCTGAAGGGCATTATCTTTCGACATTTCGTGGGCTTTTAACGCCTCAGGCTTCCTCTGGAGAGGCCGGTAGCAGCGGAGCAAGTTGGAACCGATGTTCGCACGGCGTCTTTACAGCCCCCGCTCGCTTTCCCATTTACGCCTTCTTCCGTGAGCCAGGAATGACTTCTTGCATGGCTCGGCTTGAGTTGGGCCATAGCGGCTTGAAATCGGGCGCACCAAAGAGATCGAACACGATGCACGCCAGCCTTGGACCGAACAGCAGACTGGACTTCCTCTCTGGTGGAGGCGAGATGGCGGCACTCATCCGAGCCCACGACTGGGCGGCGACGCCGCTCGGGGAGCCCACCGGCTGGCCGTCCGGCCTCAAGACCCTGGTCGGGGTCATGCTGGGTTCCATCCAGCCGATGTTCGTCACCTGGGGTCCGGACCGCAAGTTGCTCTACAACGATGCCTACGCCGAAATCCTTGCACGGAAGCATCCGGCTGCCCTGGGCCGCGACTTTCTCGAGGTCTGGCATGAAATCCGGGCCGATCTGCTGCCCATTGTCGAGCAGGCCTACAGTGGTGAGCCCGTCCACATGGACGACATCACCCTGATGATGGCGCGCCGCGGCTATCTGGAGGAGGCACACTTCGCCTTTTCCTACACGCCGGTGCGCGACGAGACGGGGGCCATCACCGGTTTTTTCTGCCCCTGCAACGAGATCACGGGTCAGATCATGGCCGAGCGGCGGCTAGCAGCAGAGACCGAGCGCCAGCGACGGCTGTTCGAGCAGGCGCCGGGCTTTGTGGCGGTGCTGGCTCAGCCGGAACATAGCTTCGAGTTCGTCAACCAGGCCTACAGACGCCTGTTCGGGGATCGTGACTTCGTCGGCAGGAGCGTGCGTGAGGTCTTTCCTGAACTCGACGGGCAAGGCTTCTTCGAGCAGCTCGACGAAGTTTACAACAGCGGCAAGCGCTTCGCGGCTCATCATCTGCCGATCCGTCTCCGACGTTCACCCGATGCGATGGCGGAGGAGCGCTTCCTCGACTTCATTTACGAGCCTGTGCGGGACGAGGCCGGTCACGTCACCGGGATCTTCTGCGAGGGCTACGATGTCACCGAAGTGCATCTGGCCCAGGCTGCCATTGACGCCAGCAACGCTCGCTACACCAGCGTGCTGGCGGCAATGAGCGAGGGCTTCCTTGTGCTCGACGAGGATTACCGCGTCACCGAGATCAACGCCGAAGGTCTGCGGATCGATGGCCGACCCGAGAGCGAGATCCTTGGGAAGACCCACTGGGAGTTGTTCCCCGCCTCGGTCGGAACCCCGGTCGAGGCAGCGTACCGCCAAGCTATGGGCGAGCGCGTGCCGATGGAGTTGAACCATTACTACCAGGATGCGGCTACCGGACATGACCTCTGGCTGGCGCTGCGCGTCTACCCGGTGCCGGGCGGGGTGGCGGCGTTTTACAGCGACGTCAGCGAGCGGGTGCGCGCCGAGGAGGCGCTGCGCCACAGCGAGGAGCGCCTCAGGACAGCCATGGGGATCAGCACGGTCGGGGTGCTGTTCTGGGGGCCGGACTTCGGGCTCACCGAGGTGAACGATGCGTTCCTGGCGATGACCGGCTTCAGCCGCGAGGAGGCGCTCGGCAAGACTTGGCAGGAGCTCACCCCAGAGGAGTTCTACCCGGAGTCCTGGCGGGCGGTCGAACAGGTGATGACGACGGGCGAGGCCACGCCTTACGAGAAGCAGTACTCGCGCAAGGACGGCTCGCGCTGGTGGGGACTGTTCGCGCCGCGCAAGGTCGGCGACGAAGTGGTGGAGTTCGTACTCGACGTCACCGGTCGTCGGGAAGCCGAGACTGCCCTGCGCGCCCTCAATGAGGAGTTGGAAACCCGCGTGCATCATGCGGTTGCCGAGCGTGAGAAGACCGAGGCAGCCCTGCGCCAGTCGCAGAAGCTCGAGGCGGTTGGGCAGCTCACGGGTGGCGTGGCGCACGACTTCAACAACCTACTCACCATCATCCGGTCGTCGGTCGAGTTCCTGCGCCGGCCCAATCTCGCGGAGGATCGCCGCCGCCGCTATATCGACGCAATCACCGAAACGGTGGATCGTGCCGCCAAGCTTACGGGACAGCTGCTGGCCTTTGCCCGACGGCAGGCGCTCAAACCGGAGGTGTTCGATGTGCCTGAGCGGATCCAGGCGATCACGGACATGCTGCGCACCATCGTCGGAAGCCGCATCCGGATCGTGATCGACGCCGCATGCCATCGGTGCTTTGTCGAAGCGGATGTCGTCCAATTCGAGACGGCTGTCGTGAACATGGCGGTGAACGCCCGTGACGCCATGAACGGAGAGGGGACCTTGACGGTGCATGTCAATCCCCAAGCGCAGATGCCGCCGATCCGCGGGCATGCGGCCGGAGCCGGCACGTTCGTGGCAGTGTCCATCAGTGATACCGGGTCAGGCATCCCGGCGGATCAGCTCGGCCAGATTTTCGAACCGTTCTTCACCACGAAGGAAATCGGCAAAGGCACGGGCTTGGGCTTGAGCCAGGTCTACGGCTTTGCCAAGCAGTCCGGGGGCGATGTCGCCGTCGCGAGCGCTCCTGGGAAGGGCACGACCTTCACCCTCTACCTGCCGATGGTCGAACGGGACGTTGAGACGGGCGGTGCCTCAGATCACAGTCGTGGTGCCGGCCAGGACGAGGACGGCGGCGGACGACGGGTGCTGGTGGTCGAGGACAACATCGAGGTGGGCCGGTTCTCGACCCAGCTTCTTCAGGACCTCGGCTACAAGACCACCTGGGCGGCAAATGCGCGGGAGGCTCTCACGCTCCTTGAGGAGGATGCTGCTCGCTTCGACGTGGTGTTCTCCGACGTGGTCATGCCGGGAATGAGTGGAATTGAACTGGGAAGGGAGATCCGGCAGCGCTTTCCAAATCTTCCGGTGGTGCTGACCTCCGGCTACAGCCATGTCCTGGCCGAAGAGGGGCGGCACGGCTTCGAGCTGCTGCACAAGCCCTACGCCGTTGACGACGTGTCGCGTGTGCTGCGCCGATTGACACGACGGCGTATGTAGCAGGAACGGCTCGAGATCATCGGCAACTTCACCGGAAATGTGGTTCCGTCAGCCTTCGCGCCAGCTTGCTCATAACCGTGGGGCTGACGTAGAGGATCACCTCCCCGCTGGAGGAGACGGTCGCCGGTCAATGGCAGTACCTGTACCGCGCCATCGACAGCGATGGCCATCTGGTCGACGTGTATATCAGCGCAACCCACGACCAAGCCGCGGCGGAGGCGTTCTTCCGCTCAGCGATCGAAGTGACCGGGATCATCCCCGAGACGATCACCACCGACAAGCACGCCGGCTACCCGCCGGCCCTCGACGAGGTGTTCAGAGACGACGTCGAGCACCGCACATCAAAATTTAAGAGCAACCATTTGGAGCAAGATCACCGTGGGGTGAAAGGCCGCACCCGGCCGATGCACGGCTTCAAGTCCCCCGTCAGCGCTGCCCGCTTCTGCCGGGCTCACGATGAGGTGCGCAACTTCTTGCGCCCGGCGATCCGGCGCAAGCAGCACGTCCCAGCCGCCCGCCGACGAGCATTCCATGTCCAGAGGGTTGCCGCACTGCGCGACATGCTCGCGTAGGCGGGGCAGGTTCTATTCTGAAGTGCAACTTTCTTGTAAGCACAGTGTTTTACGGGTGGTGAGCGCTGATGGGTGAGCATTATTCGCAGATATGTTCTCAATCGAGGTCCAGCAGCGGCCCGAAGGCCTCCTCCAGGCTGCTGCGGTGCAGGCCGATCTTCGCCGGGTTGCCGGGCGTCACGTTCACCGCGCGGATCAGGCGGCGGACCACCCGGCCGGCCGTCACGTCGACGTCAATGATGTTGATGCAGCCGTAATCCTGCTCGAACGCCGCCAGGGCCGACAGGCCGGCGCCGCAGGCCCAGGACAGCAGCATGCGGTTCACGCCGTCATGGGCGACCAGCGCCAGATGGGTCCAGCCCGGTTGCCGCACCAGCGCCTCGACGGCCGAAACCACCCGGTCGCGCACGGCGGCAAAGCCGTCGCCACCGGCGAAGCGCCCGTCTTCCGTCGCCGCCTCGAAGCCATAGACGTAAGCCGCCTCACGGCTCTCCTTCGGCACCTCCGACAGCCGGCCGGCGCGGATTTCCAGGAAATCGGGATGATCCTCCACCGGCAGACGGTGCGGCGCGGCGACCGGTTCGGCCGTCTGCCGCGTACGGGCAAGACCGGAGCACAGCACACGGTCGAGCGGCACCCCGGCCAGCAGGGCGCCGGCCGCCTGCGCCTCCGCCCGCCCGCGGTCGGTCAGGGCGGCCAGCTTCGGGTTCAGCGGCTTGCCCTCGGCGTCGTAATAGGCGACATGGCCGTGGCGCAGCAGGTAGAGGCGGCGGCGCGCGACCGTGCCGGGCAGCGGCGGAAACAGGCTCATCGGTCGGCGTCCCGCCCTTCGGCGGCCAGACGCTTCGGATTGCTCAGCGCCAGCCTTGCCCGCGTGATGTCCTTCAGCACCGCCCGCAAGGCCGCCTGCCGGTCGGGCGCATCGAAGCGCCCGGCCTCGATGGCGGTGCAGAGCTTCGGCAACAGTTCCGGAAGATCGCCAACCTCGCCCAGCAGGTCGCCGACAGCGGCGGCCAGGGCCGGTTCGGCCGCGGTGCCGGCCGCCAGCTCCCGCTCGGCCACCCCCAGCGCGTTGGCGATCATCAGCGCGGTGAAGCGCTGGTCCGCCGGCACCACCGGCAGGATCGCCTCGCGAAAGCTGCGGAGCGCGATGGCGACCAGATCGCGGGCGCCGGGATCGTCGTTGATCATGCTCCACCTCCGATCATGGGGAAGCCACCGACGTGGTCGAGGTGGCGCAGCAGATCCATTTCGATCTCCGGCAGCATCCGGCCGGTCAGCGCCAGTTCCAGCGACGGTTCGGTGCCGGAGATGTGGCGCTGCGCCTGCTGGATGGCGATGACCGCCCAGCGCATGCAGGCCGCGGCCTCCCAATAGGCGACGGCGTCCGTATCAACCTTGCGGCCGGCGGTTTCCTCATAACCGGCATAGAAATCGGCACGGTCGGCGATGCCGCCGGCTTCGCGGTCGTTGCGGCCGAAACGCCAGCAGGCGGCGCAGAACCAGCCCAGATCCTCCATCGGGTCGGACCAGCCGGCGAACTCCCAGTCGATGATCGCGGTCAGCCTGTCGCCATCGACCATGTAGTTGCCGGTGCGGTAGTCGCGATGGCACAGCACGAGATCGCCGGCCGGCGGCGCGTTCCTTTCCAGCCAGCGCAGGCCATAGGCCAGCACCGGATCGCTGGCGGCATAGCGCCCGGCCCAGCGGCGGAAATCGGCCGCCGCCTGCAGGCCCGCCGTCGGTTCGGGCAACGCCAGGAACTCCAGCCCCGCCGCTCCCGGCCGCACCCGGTGGATCAGGCCGAGCTGCCGGCCGAGTTCACGGGCCAGTTCGCGTCGGGGCTCCTCGCTCTTGACCATGCGGAAGCCGGCGGCGACGCCCGCCGCCCGCCGCATGATGTAGAAGGGCGCCCCCAGCATCGCCGGATCGGCTCCGACGAACAGCGGTTCCGGCACGGTGGCGCCGGCGGCGAAGACGGCGCGCAGGACCGCGGCCTCCTCCGCCTTGCCCAGGCTGGCCGACACGCCGGAGGCCGAGCCGGTGCGCAGCACGCAAGGGTGCCGCCCCGCCAGCGGCCCGCCGTCGATCTCCAGCGTGACCGCGAGGTTAAGCGAAATGGCGCCGCCGCTGAGCCGACCCTCGTCGATGACGGCGACCGATCGCGCTTCCGCCTGCCCGGCCAGCCAGGACTCCAGCGCCGCTTTCCGGGCGGGCTCCAATCCGGGAACGCCGCCGCCGCTCACCGCCAGCCCCAGAAATCGTCGCCCTCGGCGAGGTAGCTGCGGCTCAGCACCATCTTGTGGACCTCCGACGCGCCGTCGACCAGCTTGGCCTGCCGGGCGTAGCGGTAGATCCATTCCAGCACCGTGTCCTTGGAATAGCCGCGCGCGCCGCAAAGCTGGATCGCGGTGTCAGCCGCCTTGAACAGCGTGTCGGCGACCTGGACCTTTGCCATCGACACCTCCTTGCGGGCGAAGCTGCCGCTGTCCAGCGCGTGCGCCGCCTTCATGGTCAGCAGCCGGCCGATCTCGATCTGCATCGCCGTCTCGCCCAGCATCCACTGCACGCCTTCATGCTCGGCCAGCGGCATGCCGAAGCTCTCGCGTTCCTTGACGTAAGCCGCGGCGATCTCCAGGCAGCGCTTGGCAAGCCCGGTCCAGCGCATGCAGTGGGTCAGCCGCGCCGGACCAAGCCGGATCTGCGTCGCCTTCAGCCCGTCGCCGACCTTCATCAGCACGTTTTCGTCCGCGATCTCCAGCCCGTCGAAGATCAGTTCGCAATGGCCGCCATGTTCCTCCGGCCCCATGATCGGGATGCGGCGCTCGATACGCCAGCCGGGCTGGTCCTTGTCGAACAGGAAGGCGGTCAGCCCCTTGCGCGGATCGTCGGACGTGCGCGCCATCAGGATGAAATGCTGCGCCGCGTCGGCCCCGGTGATGAACCACTTGCGGCCGGTAATGACCCAACGGTCGCCCTTGCGCTCCGCCCTGGTCTTCATCATCGACGGGTCGGAACCGCCGCCGGGATGCGGTTCGGTCATGGCGAAGGCGCTGCGCACCCGCCCCTCGACGATGGGGGCGAGCCAGCGCTCCTTCTGCGCCGGGGTGCCGACCATGCTCAGGAGGCGCATGTTGCCGTCGTCGGGGGCGGCGGCGTTGAAGCAGACCGGCCCGAAGATGGAGCGGTTCATCTCCTCGTAGCAGGCGGCGACGCCGACCATCGGCAATCCGTGGCCACCGACCTCCTTGGGCAATTGCA
This sequence comes from uncultured Azospirillum sp., assembly GCA_966212305.1. Classification (GTDB taxonomy): domain Bacteria; phylum Pseudomonadota; class Alphaproteobacteria; order Azospirillales; family Azospirillaceae; genus Azospirillum. The sequence continues at coordinate 45,928 of CBIHQY010000003.1, read as the reverse complement.
GCGTCCACAGCCCGGCCGCCTTCACCTTGGCACGCAGCGCCGCCAGCGGTGCGTCGGCGATGTTCTCGTGCTCGTCCCAATTGGCGCGGTCGGCCTCGACGGGAAGGATCTCCTGCTCGACGAAGGCGCGGACGCGGCGGCGATAGTCTTCCAGCTCCGCGGGAAGGGTGAAGTCCATGGAACCGCTCCTTATCGTTTAAAGCAGGATCGTTTAAAGCGAGGAGACCAGATGGCCGCCGTCGACGGCCAGAACCGATCCGGTCATGTAGGCGCCGGCATCCGACGCCAGCAGAAGCAGCGGCCCGTCCAGATCGGCCAGCCGGCCGAGCCGGCGCTGCGGGATGCGCTTGACCAGCGCCTTGCCGGCGTCGCTGGCGAAGAAGTCGGCGTTCAACTCGGTCTCGACATAGCCGGGACAGAGCGCGTTGACGCGGATGCCGTAACGCGCCAGTTCCAGCGCCATCGCCTTGGTCAGATGCACCAGCCCGCCCTTGGCGGCGATGTAGGACGACACCTGCCCCGCCACCCGCATGCCGAGGATGGAAGCGATGTTGACGATGGTCCCGCCCTGCTTATCGTCGCGCATGCGCTGCGCCACCGCGCGCGCCACGCGGGCGCAGCCGGTCAGGTTGGTGTCGACCACCCGGTCCCACTCCTCCTCGCTCATGTCGAGGAAGGGGCGGGTGGCGGTGACGCCGGCATTGTTGACGAGGATGTCGATGCGGCCCAGCGCGCCCCACGCCTCCCCCACCGCTGCGGTGACGGAGGCCGGATCGGTCACGTCCATGGCGACGACGACGGCGCTGCCGCCGGCGGCTTCGATGGCGGCGCGGGTTTCGGCCAGCGCGTCGGTCCGCCGCGCGGCCAGCGCCACGCGGGCGCCCGCCTTGGCCAGGACGCCGGCGAAATGGCGGCCGAGACCGCTGGAGGCGCCGGTGACCAGCGCCGTCTTGCCGGCCAAATCGATGGTGACGCTCATGCTTCCTCCCCTGGTCGGGATCATCTGGCGAGGCGGCCGAGGCACCACCCCGAACAACGTTCTTGAAAAATCGAGCGAGCGCTCGCTTTATATCCCTGCCGCCGATCTTGTGCAAGAACGATCAGCGTCGCAAACGATAGGGCAGCCGGGTATGAGCAGCTTGCGGGATTTCCAGGCACGGCACGATCTGTCGATGGAGGCGCTGTGCGCGCGCATCCTGGAACGGCATGCCGCGACCATCCGGGTGAAGAAGCCGGCGGTCGCCATCGCCAACCTCGCGCGGATCGTCGAAACCACCCTGACGCTGGCGAACCGCAAGGGCTTCCATTCCACCAGCCTGCGCGACCTGACCGAACAGTCGGGGCTGAGCATGGGCGCGCTCTACGCCTATTTCGACAGCAAGGACACGCTGCTGATGATGATCCTGGGTCAGGTAGTCGGCGTGGTGGAGGAGGTTTTGGGCAATCCGCCGGACGGGCTGGCGAACGACCCGGCCGACCGGCTGCGCTGGCTGCTGCGCACCCACCTGTTCCTGACCGAGACCATGCATCCCTGGTTCGTCTTCGCCTATATGGAGGCGAAGTCCTTCCCCAAGGAGGGCCGCGACCTTGCCGTCAGCAGCGAGATGATGACGGAGGGCATGATCGCCGACGCGCTGGCCGACGGCGTCGCCCGCGGCCTGTTCGCGGTGCCCGACGTGACGATGACGGCGGCGCTCATCAAGCCGATGTTGCAGGACTGGTACGTGAAGCGCGCCAAGCACCGCCGCCGCGGCATCACGCCCGACCTCTATGCCGAGCAGTTGATCGCCTTCGTCGAGGCGGCGGTGGGGCTGAGGCGGGTTTAGGCCGTGGCCGTTATCACATGCGCCTGCATCCTGCCGTCGATCGGGCCATCGCCGAAGTGCCGCACCAGGGCCTGGGCAGCAAGCTCCGTCATCTCGCCGAGCCGGCTTGCATCGCGCGCTTCGATCTCCAGGCGCAAGGGCGTGCCTTGGCACAAGCCGGTCGCAGGATCGGCGGGTGTGGCGGCCCGGCTGCGCATGGTCACCGTCTCGATCCCGATATGGGTGAATCCGACGCCGAGAAGTTCGTCGCGGATCCGATCCTTATCGTAATAGCCGTGCGGCGTCCGTGCCATGAAATCGGGTGGATCGGCGGGGAAAGCCGCCGCAATGGCGGCGCTAACGACCGCGGTGATCTCGTTCTCCTCGATGCGGTCCCACACGCTGAACAGGAAGCGACCGCCCGGCTTCAGCACCCGGCGCGCTTCGGCGAAACCCGCGGGCTTGTCCGGGAAGAACATCGCGCCGAACTGGCAGACGACCGCATCGAAGCCGGCAGTCTCGAACGGCAGGCTCATGGCGTTGGCCTGCCGCCACGTCACCTGCGGGGCGTCGAGCTTTTGCGCCGCGTGGTCGAGCATCGGCTGGTTGAGGTCAGTTGCGACGATGTCGATGCCGGGCGGCAGGGTCCGGACCAGGGCGCGTGTCACGATCCCGGTTCCGGCGGCGGTTTCCAGAATCCGACCCTCCATCCCCCCAAGCCGGGCGGCCAGATCGCGCGCATAGGGCTCGAAGATGAGGGGGCCGAGATAGCGGTCGTAAAGCGCCGGGATCGCCCCCGCGAATACCTTGTCGATCTCCGCCATGACGCCCCCCATTTCCGCATGCGGGATTGAAAAGCATATTCCCCGGCAAAGGCGCTTACGACAGCCCTTTGGAGGGCGGGAGCAGTCTCCTTGGGTCCGCTGATCGACGAATTCGCAACGACGAAGCCTCCTGGCGTCGTGCGGTGTCGCACAACGCCAGGAGGCTTGCTGTCGTCACCGGAGATCGGCGCTCAGCGGTCCGACCGGGTGAACAGCCGCAGGGCCAGCGCGGCGGCCGAGGCGGCGGTGGCGACGGCGACCACGCCGTTCCAGCCCCAGGCGGCCAGGGCCTGACTGCCCAGCGTGGCGCCGGCGGCCATGCCGATGAACATGCCGACCATCAGCACCGCGTTCAGGCGGCTGCGGGCGGCCGGGTCGATGCCGTAGACGATGGTCTGGTGGGCGATCAGCGAAGCCTGGACGCCCAGGTCGAAGCCGATGGCGCTCGCCACCAGCAGCCACAGGCGGGCGCCCTCGGGCAGCAGCGGCGACAGGGCCATGGCGGCGAAGGAAACCACGGCCAGACCGGCACCCAGCCGGGTCATCATGGCCGGGCCGCGGCGGTCGGCGATGCGGCCGGCGACCGGGGCCACCAGCGCACCCGCCGCGCCGGCCAGACCGAAGGCACCTGCGGCGGCGGCACCCAGATGGAACGGCGCGCCATGCAGCATCACCGCCAGCGTCGACCAGAAGGCGCTGAACCCCAGCGACAGCAGGCCCTGCGCGATGGCCGCCCGGCGCAGGCCCGGATGATTGCCCCACAGCGTGACCAGCGAGCCCAGCAGTTGGCCATAGCCCAGATCGGTCGTCGGCGTGAAGCGCGGCAGCCCGCGCCACAGGGCGACGCCCAGCAGGGCGATGCTGCCGGCGGCGGCGACGAACACGGCGCGCCAGCCGAACTGCTCGGCGATGATGCCGCTGACCACCCGCGACAGCAGGATGCCCAGCAGCAGCCCGGTCATCACCGTGCCGACCACCCGGCCGCGATGTTCGGCCGGTGCCAGCGTCGCGGCGGCGGGAACGATGTCCTGCGCCAGCGTCGCCGACAGGCCCATCACCAGGCTCGCCGCCAGCAGCCCGCCGATGGAGGGCGCGAAGCCCGCCGCCAGCAGGGCCGCGACCAGGATCGCGACCTTCGCCAGGATGATGATGCGGCGGTCGAACCGGTCGCCCAGCGGCGCCAGCAGCAGGATGCCGAAGGCGTATCCAAGCTGCGTCAGCGTCGGCACCCAGCCGACCGTCCGGTCCGCCGCCCCGATGTCGGCGCCGAGAATGCCCAGCATGGGTTGGCTGTAATAGAGCGACGCCGCCGCCAGACCGGCGCCCGCCGCCAGCAGGAAGACCAGCGGCCGGCCGATCCCGGTGTCGCCCGCCGACGCGGAAATCATCGGGCCGGTCATTGGGCTTGCATGCGCGGATTGAATGGTTGACATCGGTCTATCCCCTCAAGGACGTGCGAGTGCGTGATTGAGGCGAAGTATGGCGGCCGGTCTGATCGAACGGTAGCCGAAGCAGGTGTAGATTTGCTATACGTTGTACGTATGAGCGCTGATCTTTCCGCGGTCGGCAGCGACCGCATCGCCCTGCTTGAGACCTTCGTCCGCATCGTCGAGTCCGGCAGCCTGTCGGCCGCCGCGGCGCAGATGGGCAGCACCCAGCCGACGGTCAGCCGCCGGCTGCAACAGCTGGAGCGGCTGCTGGGCATCCGGCTCCTGCAACGCTCCACCCACCGGATGAACCTGACCGAGGACGGGACCCGCTGCTACGAGCGGGCCAAGGATCTGCTGGCCGGCTGGCAGATGCTGGAAAGCGACGTGCGCGGCGCCGACGACCAGCCCTCCGGCCATCTGCGGATCGTGGCGCCGCACGCCTTCGGGCAGCAGCAGCTGATCGGCCCGGTGGCGGATTACCTGCGCCGTTATCCGCGGATGACGGTGGAGTGGTTCCTGCACGACCGCATGCCGGACTTCATCGGCGAAGGCATCGACTGCGCCATCCGCGTCGGCGAGGTGGCCGACCCCTCGGTCGTCGCCCTGCGGCTGGCGGAGGTGCCGAGGATCGTCGTCGCCTCCCCCGACCTGCTCGGCGACCGGCCGCTGCCGCGCCATCCGGACGAGCTGGCGGAACTGCCCTGGCTGGCGCTGCGCACCTTCTACCGGGACGAGGTGGAACTGACCCATGCCGGAACCGGCGAGACGGCCCGCTTCCCCATCCGGCCGCGCCTGTCCACCGACGGGCTGCAGGCGATCCGCAACGCGGCGATTCTCGGGCTGGGCGCCGCCATCGGCTCGCAATGGGCGCTGGTGGACGATCTGGCGGCGCGGCGGCTGGTGCAGCTGGCGCCGGACTGGCGGGCGGCAACCCTGCCCGTCAGTCTGGTCTACCCGCCCTCCCGCCACCAGCCGGCCCGCCTGCGCCGCTTCATCGAGGTGATGCGCGTCGCCGTGCCCCTCGCCTTCCGCGCGGTGCAGGCGCCATAGCGCAAGACGGCGCCGGATTTGCTATGGTCGCCGCGACCTGTTCAGGAAGGCCGATGTTCATGCACGAGTATGTCCGCAAGATCCTCACCGCGCGCGTCTACGACGTCGCCATCGAAAGCCCGCTCGATCCGATGCCGCGGCTGTCGCAGCGCCTGAACAACACGGTGCTGCTGAAGCGCGAGGATCTGCAGCCCGTCTTCTCCTTCAAGCTGCGCGGCGCCTACAACAAGATGGTCGGCCTGTCGCCGGAGGTGCGGGAACGCGGGGTGGTGTGCGCGTCGGCCGGCAACCATGCCCAGGGCGTGGCGCTGTCGGCGCAGAAGCTGGGGATCAAGGCGGTGATCGTCATGCCGCGCACGACGCCCGCCATCAAGATCCAGGCGGTCAAGAGCCGCGGCGGCAAGGTCGTGCTGCATGGCGACGTCTTCGACGACGCCTATCTCCATGCCCGCCAGATCGAGGCGGAAAAGGGGCTGACCTTCATCCACCCCTACGACGATCCCGACGTGATCGCCGGCCAGGGCACCGTCGGCATGGAGATCCTGCGCCAGCACCCGCACCCGCTGGACGCCATCTTCGTGCAGATCGGCGGCGGCGGGCTGGCCGCCGGGGTGGCGGCCTACGTCAAGTTCCTGCGCCCCGACGTCAAGGTGATCGGCGTGGAGCCCGACGACGCGGCCAGCATGGGCGCGGCCATCGCGGCGGGAAAGCGCGTGCAGCTCGATCAGGTCGGGCTGTTCGCCGACGGCGTCGCCGTCCGTCAGGTCGGGTCCGAGACCTTCCGGCTGTGCAGCGAGCTGCTGGACGAGGTCATCACCGTCAACACCGACGAGATCTGCGCCGCCGTCAAGGACATCTTCGAAGACACCCGCGCCATCACCGAACCGTCGGGCGCGGTCGGTCTGGCCGGCCTCAAGAAATACGCGGAGCGCGAAGGGCTGCAGGGCAAGGGGCTGGTGGCGATCGGCAGCGGCGCCAACATGAACTTCGACCGGTTGCGCCACATCGCCGAACGGGCGGAGATCGGCGAACGGCGCGAGGCGCTGCTGGCCGTCACCATCCCCGAACGCCCCGGCGCCTACCGCCAGTTCATTCAGGCGCTCGGCAAGCGGTCGATCACCGAGTTCAACTACCGCTATGCCGACGACCGCGAGGCGCAGATCTTCGTCGGCGTGCAGCTGACCGAGGGCGACGCGGAAAAGCGCCAGATCATCGACCTGCTGCGCGGCCTGGACTGTCCGGTTCTGGACATGAGCGACAACGAGATGGCGAAGCTCCATGTCCGCTACATGGTCGGCGGCCGGGTGCGCGGGCTGAAGGACGAACTGCTCTACCGCTTCCAGTTCCCGGAACGGCCGGGGGCTCTGCTGAAGTTCCTGAACGGGCTGGCGCAGGACTGGAACATCTCGCTTTTCCACTACCGGAACCATGGCGCCGATTACGGGCGGGTGCTGGCCGGGATTCAGGTGCCCGAAAAGGACCGTGCGCGGTTCCGGCGCTGCCTCGACGATCTCGGTTATCCCTACTGGGACGAGAGCGGCAACCCGGCCTATCGGCTGTTCCTGGCCGAACCGCAGCCAAGCTGATCGGAGCGGCGGCCGGACTTGACCCGGACCATCGTTATGGTGAGCCTGAGCTTAAATCCGTCATGAGGAAAGATTACGCTATGTCGAACACCGCCCCGAAAACGGCCGCCCCGAAAACGGCAATCGTCACCGGCGCCACCTCCGGATTCGGCGATGCCATCGCCCGGCGGCTGGTCGCGGAGGGCTGGCGGATCGTCGCCACCGGCCGGCGCCAGGATCGGCTTGATGCCCTGGTCGAGGCGCTGGGCGGGCCGGCGGTGGTCCACCCGCTGTGCTTCGACATCCGCGACGAGGAGGCGACCCGCGCCGCGTTGGAGTCGCTGCCGCAGGAGTTCGCCGACATCTCCGTCCTGGTCAACAATGCCGGCCTGGCGCTGGGCACCGGCGCCGCGCAGGACTGCGACCTGGAGCAGTGGCGGACGATGATCGACACCAACGTCACCGGGCTGGTGACGATCACCCGGCTGCTGCTGGCCCGGCTGATTGCGCAGCGCGGGCTGATCGTCAATCTCGCCTCCGTCGCCTCCAACTGGCCCTATCCCGGCGGCAACGTCTATGGCGGCACCAAGGCCTTCGTGAAGCAGTTCTCGCTCGGCCTGCGCAGCGACCTGTCGGCCCAGGGGGTGCGCGTGACCTCCATCGAGCCCGGCCTGGCGGAAAGCGAATTCACGCTGGTGCGCACCGGCGGCAACAAGGATGCCTACGACGCGCTCTATGCCGGCGCCAACCCGCTGCAGCCGGAGGACATCGCCGAGACGGTGCGCTGGGTGGTCTCGCTGCCCCCGCACGTCAACATCAACAGCGTCGAGATCATGCCGGTGAGCCAGTCCTGGGCACCGTTCAAGATCCACCGCGACACGCCGGCCTGACGCCTGGCTCGCCGGATCGGGCGGCGGTGGGCGAGCTGGTCAGGACCCACGCGGTTCGTCCAGCCAGTCTTCGCACCGCAGGCCCGCCACACGGTCGAACTCGCCAAGATTGCCGGTGACCACGACCAGCCCGCGGCTGCGCGCATGGCCGGCGATCATCAGATCATACGGGCCGATCACACAACCTCGGCGCTCCAGATCGGCCCGGATGTCGCCGTAATGTCCGGCCGCCTCGTCGTCGAAGGGCAGCACCTCGAGTCGGGCGGTCAGCCGTTCGACCTCCCGGCGTTTCTCGGCCGGGTGGTCGGATTTGGCCGCACCGTGCAGAAGTTCCGCCAGCGTCACCGCCGAGATGCACAGGCCGTCCGCCTCCGCATTGAACCTGACGCGGGCACTCTGGGGACGGTCGCGCAGGACGCGGATACAGACATTGGTGTCCAGCATGTAGCGCAGCATCACCACGCCTCGCGCTTTTGCATCTCCGGCTGGTCGCGATCGGGGAAAGCGGTGCCGGGAGACTGGAAGAAATCGTCCCACACGCTGTCGGCCGGCACGATCAGCCGCCGCGCGCCATCACGCAGGATGACCACCTCGCGGACATGCGCAGGAAACGACACGTCCCTCGGCAGACGAACGGCCTGAGTGCGGTTGGACTGGAACAGAGACGTCCGGACCGTCATGGCACACCTCCATTGTATATCCCTATCGTATATCCGGGCTGTTTGCGCGTCAATCCGGCACCTGCAGGCCATGTTTGCCGGATCGTGGGACTATTTGGGCATCAAGGGCGACACAGTCCTGCGGAAACCGATGTCTTGGCACGCGGTCGCCACAGCGGACGCGGAATGATTGCGCCACCGCAGATATATTAGTATCCATTGGCCCCGGCCAAGATCCCGCGCCGGCACTCACCCACCGGAACGCGTCTGCCCCCACCATGCCCCTTGCCTTCCACATGATGCCGCTCGTCGGCACGATCCTGCTGCTTGCCTCCCGCCGCGTCAGCCTTCTGTCCGCCGGGATCGTCGGCATGGCGCTGGCGCTCGTCACGATGGTTGTCACCATGGCCGCGGCCCAGCCGTCGGCCGGTCCGGTGCTGGGAATGGCAGCGGCCAAGGCGGGGGAAGGCGCGTGGCTGGCATGGCACGCGATGTCGATCATCGCCGCCGGGCTGCTGTTCCACCGCTCCTTCGAGGCGCGCGGCGCCCGGCCCGCTGCGGTCGCGCAGGAGAACCGCCGGCGTGCCGTCTTCGTCGCCTGTTTCCTGGTCGGCCCCTTCGCGGAGTCGGTGACCGGCTTCGGCGTCGGGCTGGTCGTCGCCCTCGCCATGCTGCGCACCATCGGGCTGCCGCCGGTGCAGTCCGCCGCGCTCGGCCTGTTCAGTCAGGTCCTGGCCGCCTGGGGCGCGATGGGCGTCGGCACGCGGGTCGGGGCCGAGCTGATCGGCGTGTCCTTCACCGAACTCGGAACGGCCAGTGCCCTGCTGATGGCGGTGGTTCTGCCCTGTCTCCTGCCGGTGTTCTGGGGGCTGATCCATTCCTCCGGGCTGCGCTCCGGCATTGCCGACCGGGTGTCGGATTTCGCGCTCCTCCTGTGTCTGGCCGGGCTGATCTGGCTCACCAACCTGTTCGTCGCGCCGGAACTGGGCGGCGGGCTGGCGACCGGCCTGCTGTTGCTGGTGGTGGAGGGGCCGCGCCTGCTGCGCAGCGGCGTCCGCGTCGGCGATCTGGTCGGGCGGCTCTGGCCTTACGGGCTGCTGATCGCGGCGCTGATGGCGACCCGTCTGCTGCCGCCGCTGTCGGACTGGACCGGGCGGTGGCTGGTGCTCGACCCGTTCAACGGTCTCGCCCCGCTGGCGCTGCTGCGCCATCCGGCGACATGGCTGGTGCTGATCGCCGGCATCCTGCTGTCCGGCTTGGCCTCGGCCGAGGCCGGGAAGGTGGTTCGCGCCTCCCTGCGCGCCGCCCTGGTGCCGATGGCGGCCACGCTGGTCTTCGTCGAGTTCGCCACCTTCATGGCCGCGTCCGGCGGGGCGGCGATGTTCGGCGAGGCGTGGCGCGAGGCGGCGGGGCGCTTCGCGGTGCTGGCCAGCCCGGTTTTCGGCGCCGCCGCCGGGATGCTGACCGGCTCCAACACCGCCTCCAACGCCCTGATGATGCACATCCAGTTGAGCCTCGCCGCCGAAAGCGGCCTGCCGCCGATGCTGATCGCCGCGATCCAGACCGTGTCGGGCAGCATCTGCACCATGCTCACCCCCGGCCGCATCGTGCTCGCCGCCGGCCTCGTCGGGCTGGAGCGGTCGGAGGGGGCGATCTACCGCCGCGCCCTGCCGATCGGGCTGGCGACCATCCTCGCCCTGCTGGCCGTCATCGTCGTGATGGCCGGCGTCAAGGCGCGCGGCTTGGTTTAGCCACCCCGGTCAGGCGAAGCGCTTCGCCCCGGCAACGCACAGCACGACCAGCCCGGCGGCGGCGATCATGGTCCAGGCGACCGGCTCGCGCAGCAGCAGCCCGGCCAGGATCAGGCCGAAGGCGGGCTGGAGCAACTGCAGTTGCCCGACCCCGGCGATGCCGCCCAGCGCCAGCCCGCGATACCAGAAGACGAAGCCCACCAGCATGCTGAACACCGAAACATAGCCGAGCCCGATCCAGGCCGGCGCCGCGATGCCGGTCCAGTCGTCCGGCATGGTCGCCAGCGCCGCCACAGCCATCGCCGGCAGCGCCAGCACCAAAGCCCAGGAGATCACCTGCCAGCCGCCCAGCCGGCGCGACAGGGTCGCCCCCTCGGCATAGCCCAGTCCACACAGCAGGATCGCCAGGATCATCAGCAGGTCGCCGGCCAGCGATGCCCCGCCGCCCTGCCACAGGGCGAAACCGGCGACGGTCAGGCTTCCCGCAATCGCGAACAGCCAGAAGGCGGGCCGTGGTCGCTCCCTGGCCCGCAGCACCCCGAACAGGGCGGTGGCGAGCGGCAGCAGGCCGATGAAGACGACCGACTGCGCCGACGTGATGTGCTGAAGCGCCAATGCGGTCAGCAGGGGAAAGCCGGCGACCACGCCAAGCGCCACGATGGCGAGGGAGGGAAGGTCGCTGCGCGCCGGCCGTGCCTGCCGCAGCAGCACCAGCAGCGCCGCCGCCAGGACCGCCGCGATCACCGCCCGCGCCGCCGTCAGGAACAGCGGCGTGAAGCCGCCGACCGCCACCCGCGTCGCCGGCAAGGAACCGCTGAAGATGAGCACGCCGAGCAGCCCGCTGCCCCATCCCGCAGTGCCCCATCCCGCCTTGCCCCATCCGGCCGCCCCTCGTCCCGCTATCGTCCGTCGCATCCCGTCGTCCCTTCCCGCATCCGACCTCGCGCCGCGATGCTAGCGCGATGGACCCTGGCGGAGACAGCGACAGTCCAATACAATTCTACAGAACTGTACTGGTCTACAGAGCGATACACTTTCCTGTGGTGAAGCCATGACCGGCAAAGCGGGGACACGAACCGGCGAGGTGATGGACGCGATCCGCCGCAGGATGGCGAGCCGCAGCCTGTCGCCGGGGGAAAAGCTGCCCTCGATCCGCAGCTTCGCCGCCACCATGGGCGTGTCGGCCTCGACCGTGGTGGAGGCCTATGACCGGCTGGCGGCCGAAGGCGTGATCCGGTCCCGGCCGGGATCCGGCTTCTATGTCGCCGGCGCCATGCCGCCGCTGGCCTTGGCGGAAGCGGAGCCACGGCTCGACCGCGCCATCGATCCTTTCTGGGTGTCGCGGCAGTCGCTGGATGCCGGGGCGGACATGCTCAAGCCGGGTTGCGGCTGGCTGCCGGCCGACTGGATGCCGAACGCGGCAATCCGCCGGGCGATCCGCCAGCTCGCGCGCGCCGACGACGGCCTGCTGGCGGATTATGGCGGCACGCGCGGATCGCTGCCCTTGCGCCGGCTGCTGGCGCGCCAGTTCGCCGACGAAGGGATGGCGGCGGGCTCCGACCAGATCCTGCTGACCGCCTCGGGAACCCAGGCCATCGACCTGATCTGCCGCTTCCTGCTGCGGCCGGGCGACGCGGTGCTGGTCGACGACCCCTGTTATTTCAATTTCCAGGCCCTGCTGCGCGCCCATCAGGCGCGGGTCGTCGGCGTGCCCTACACCCGGACCGGTCCGGACACCGACCTATTCACCCAGGCGCTGGCGACGCATCGGCCGCGCCTCTACATCACCAACTCGGCGCTCCACAACCCGACCGGCGCGACGATGACGCCGCAAACCGCCCACCGGCTGCTCTGCGCCGCCGCGGCCCATGATCCCTCCGCCGATGAACTCACCATTGTCGAGGACGACATCTTCGCCGGCTTCGAGCCGGAGCCGTCGCCCCGCCTCGCCGCCCTCGACGGGCTGGCCCGCGTCATCCGGATCGGCAGCTTCTCCAAGACGCTGTCGGCTTCGATCCGCTGCGGCTACATCGCGGCGCGGCCGGATTGGGTGGAGGCGCTGGTCGATCTGCAGGTGGCGACGAATTTCGGCGGTCCCAGCCCGGCCGTGGCCGAACTCGTCCTCGCGACCTTGAACGACGGCAGCCATCGCAAGCATCTCGACGCTCTCCGCCGCCGTCTGGCGCGGCTCCGGCGCGAGACGGCGGCGCGGCTGGAGGCTCTCGGCCTGCGGCCATGGCTGATGCCGCGCGGCGGCTTCTATCTCTGGTGCCGGCTGCCGGACGGGCAGGACGCCGCCGACGTCGCCCGCGCGGCATTGCGCGAAAACGTCGTGCTCGCCCCCGGCGACGTGTTCAGCGCCTCCCGGTCGGCGTCCGGCTTTCTGCGCTTCAACGTCGCCCAGATGGGCGATCCCCGTATCTTCGACGTTCTGAAGCGTGCGATGGCGACGGATCCGCTCCGAAACCGGCCGGCGCTTTCGGATTGAGCCGAGGTCAGCCCACCGTCCGCCTGCCCGCGACCGCGTGGTAAATCCACAGCACGACGATGGCGCCGAAGATGGCGACCAGAATGCTCCAGATGTTGAAGCCGGTGATTCCGGCGCCGCCGATGATGCTCATGAGGAAGCCGCCGACCAGCGCGCCGACGATCCCCAGCACGATGTCCATCATGACACCCTGGCCCGACTTGTTCACGATCTTGGAGGCGATGAAGCCCGCGATCAGGCCCAGAATGATCCAAGCGATGATACCCATGGCGGTTACTCCTTTGCGGTGAGGGGTCTTTGGTTTCGGCTGCTGCCGTATCGCCTCCACAGAACGTTGATTTCCGAACCGAGGAGGATCACCAGCCCGGCGATGTAGAGCCAGAGCATCAGCGTGATGACCGCGCCGATGCTGCCGTAGGTGGCGTCGTAATCGGCGAAATGACCGGCATAGAACGAGAAGCCGAGCGAGGCGGCGATCAGCAGGGCGGCGCCGACCACGCTGCCGGGGGTGATGAAGACGAAGCGTTCCCTGACGTTCGGGCCATAGCGGTAGATCACCGCCAAGCCCAGCAGCAGCGCCAGGACGATGATGACCCAGCGGAAGGTCGCGAAGAACGTCAGCAGCACGCCGGAAAAGCCGTACCGGTTGCCGATCCAGTCCTGCAGGATGCCGCCCAGCACGATCAGCGAGAAGGCGCCGATCACCAGGACTTCGAACAGCAGGCTCAAACCCAGCGCCACCAGCCGGGCATGCAGGAAGCTCCGCGCCTCCTTCACGTCGTAGGTGATGTTGAGCTGCTGCATCACGGCATACATGCCGGTGGTGGTCGCCCACACCGTTCCCAGCAGGCCGAAGGACAGCAACCCGCTTCGCCGCTCCCCGGTCACCTGCCCCACCACGTCGCGGACCAGGCCGGACGCCTGATCGGGCAGCGCCTGCCCCAACAGATCCATGATCGCCTGATCCACATGGTCGATGGGCAGGTAGGGGATGATGCTCATCGTCGCGATCAGCGCCGGGAACAGGGCAAGCGTCAGGTAGAAACCGAGCGCGGCGGCTCCGTTGAAGACATTGTCCTCAGTCGTCGCATGGTAGAGGTCCCGGAGGAAGCGTCCATGAGATACCCCGTTGAGCATGGCGGGCTTTCATTGCCTGGGAGCGGCCCCGCGGCCATCGTGCCGCGGGGCCTCGCGTCCTCAGCTCTTGCCCTTCAGGGCGTCCTTGACGCCGCCGACGGCGCTCTCGGCTTTGCCCTTCATCTTGTCGGCCGCGCCTTCGGTCTTCATCTTCTCGTCGCCGGTGGCCTCGCCGACGCCCTTCTTGATACTGCCCTTGGCCTTGTCCATGGCGCCTTCGGTACGGTTCTTATCCATGACGTCCTCCTGATCCTCGGGGTTCGGCCGGGGTGAAACCGGCCGTCGTCACACTCAACCGCCGAGCGGACGTATCGTCACACGATGACCTGCGACGTCAGCGCCGCCGGCGGCATTTCCGCCGCCACGCCGGCCAATTCCCTGGCCGGCGCCGTCGCCAGCGCCGTCTGCAGATAATCCAGGAAGGCCCGCTCGGCCCGGTTCGGTTTGGCCTGCTCGTTCCAGATCAGGTGGACGTTGACCGGCGCGATGCCTTCATAGGGCGGCAGTTCCCACAGCAGCCCGTCATCGACGTCGCGGGCGGCGATGTGTTCCGGCAGCGGGCCGATGCCGAGGCCGCAGAGGATCATGCGCCGCACCTCCTCCAGATTGGCCGACGACGCGACGACGCGGCCGGCGAATCCCTCCCGCGCGCGGAACAGGGTCAGCGGCGACAGGGCGCCGTCGATCTGGTCGGAGGTGAAGGAGACGAAATTCTCGTGCCGCAATTCGGCGATATCGATGTCGTTCTGGCCGAACAGGCGGAATCCGGGACCGCAATAGAGCCGGTAGGTCTGGCGCAGGAAGATCTGGCTCGACAGACCAGGAATCGGTTCGCGCAGCAGGCAGATCGCCATCGCGCCGACCCGCTGCTGCAACGCGATATGCGCGTCGGCCGACGCCATCACGTCGATGCGGAAGGTCACCTGCGGATACATCCGGTGGAACTCCCGCAGCGAGCGGTCGAGCAGCGGGGTCTGGATCCGGCTGGTCATCAGGATATGGACATGGCCGCTGATCTCGTCCTTGGCGTCGCGCACCAGGGCGCCCAGGCGGGACACGGTGGCATGGATCGACACCGCCTCGTCATAGACCTGCTCGCCGGCGGCGGTGACGGCGAAGCGTCCGGGGCCACGGTCGATCAGGGTGCGGCCAAGCTGTTCCTCCAGTCGCTTCAGCGCGAGGCTGACCGCCGGCTGCGTCAAAAACAGGCGGACGGCGGCCTTGGTGAAGCTCCCCTCCTGCACGATTACCATGAAGGTGCGCAACAGGTTCCAATCCATCTGCTGGCCCAGACGGGCCAAAGCCTGCCGTTCCGCCTCGCTTTCCATCAACGCCCTGCCCTCTCCATCGGTGCCCGATTCCGGTGCATCCCTGCCGTCGCCCAAATTCTACGCACATGATCGCGCTGTGAGCAACTGCGGCATAAATCAGATTCATAGGCGAAATGAAAAATGCTTATTTGCCTGATCGATTTGTTCATCGCCTAATCGACACATGGCGACCCTCAAACATCGCCAAGCCGGACACTGCATAACGGGCCGATATGGCGGTCATATCCATTGGGGATAGGCCGCATCGCAACAGCTTCGTCTTTTTCCACCCACCCGCGCAATCATCCCGCAGTGGCGAAGAGGATTTGGGCAAAGGATTCGGAATGACACGAGATACGGCAGCCCGCCTCGACCAAACCTTGCCGGACACCGGTCTGCGCGCCGCGATCCTGGATGCCGCCGATGCGGCGCAGGGCGGGTGCGTGTCGCATCTCACCGACCTCGTCCGCCAGCCGTCGCTGCTGGGGGAAGAGGCCGGGGCGCAGGCGCTGATGGCCGACCGTTTCGCCGCGCTGGGGCTGGAGGTCGACCGCTTCGACATCGAC
Organism: uncultured Azospirillum sp.; assembly: GCA_966212305.1. GTDB lineage: Bacteria > Pseudomonadota > Alphaproteobacteria > Azospirillales > Azospirillaceae > Azospirillum. Next base: position 30,453 of record CBIHQY010000003.1, on the reverse strand, counting down.
GAGCAGGCGATCTCCCGCATGCCGGGCTTCTCGCCGCCGGTGCTGCCCGGCGCCTATGCCGGGCGCGAGAACGTCGTCGGCGTGCACAAGCCGCGTGAGGCGAAGGGCCGCTCGCTGATCCTGAACGGCCACATCGACGTGGTGCCGGCCGGCCCGGCGGAACTGTGGACCACCCCGCCCTTCGAGCCGCGCATCGCCGACGGTCGCCTCTACGGCCGCGGCGCCGGCGACATGAAGGCCGGCATCGCCGCCTACACCGCCGCCTTCTCAGCATTGCGCAGCCTGGGCTACCAGCCGGCCGCCCCGGTCTATCTGCAGTCGGTGATCGAGGAGGAGTGCACCGGCAACGGCGCGCTGGCCTGCCTGCATCGCGGCTATCGCGCCGACGCCGCCGTGATCCCGGAGCCGTTCAACCATTCCATCTCCGTCGCCCAGGTCGGGGTGATGTGGCTGCGGCTGGTGCTGACCGGCACGCCGGCCCATGTGCTCGACACCTCGGCGGGCGTCAACGCCATCGAGGCGGCCTATGCCCTGGCCGTCCATCTGAAGGCGCTGGAAGTGCGGTGGAACGAGCCGTCCTGCCGCCACCCCGCCTTCTGCGGCCATGCCCATCCCGTCAACGTCAATCTCGGCCGGATCGAGGGCGGCGAGTGGCCGTCGTCAGTCCCGACGCGCTGCGCGCTCGACCTCCGGCTCGGCTTCTTCCCCGGGCAGGAGCCGGAGGCGGTCCGCGCCGAGGTCACCCGGGCGGTGGAGCAGGCGCGCTCCACCGACCCGGCCCTTTCCGGCGTCGGCATCGAGTTGCAGTGGAACGGCTTCCAGGCCGCCGGCTGCGAGATCGATCCGGCCCACCCGCTGGTCACCATGCTGGCCGACAGCCATCGCGCCGTGCGCGGCGGCGATCCGGAACTGGTGGCGCTGACCTGCACCACCGACGCCCGCTTCTTCCAGCTCTATGGCGACACGCCCGCCACCTGCTATGGGCCGGAGGCGACGCGCATCCACGGCATCGACGAGTCGGTGTCGCTGGACAGCCTGCGCGACGTGACCCGCGTGCTGGCGCTGTTCATCGCCGGCTGGTGCGGCCTGGAACCCATCTGACCTCTTATCCGACGAGACCCGCCCGATGATCGCCGCCACCCTGAAAGCAAACGCCGCCCACGCCCCCCAAGCCACGCGCGACTGCTCCGACGTGGAGTGGAAGGTGCGCACCGATCTGGCCGCCGCCTACCGGCTGTTCGACCGGCTGGGCATGACCGACCTGATCTACACCCACATGTCGGCGCGGATTCCCGACACGCCCGATCATTTCCTGATCAACCCCTATGGCCTGATGTTCCACGAGGTGACGCCCGACAACCTCGTGAAGGTCGACATCGACGGCAATCTGGTGGACGGGCGGGACGGCGACGCCATCAACCCGGCCGGCTTCACCATCCACAGCGCGGTGCACCATGCCCGCCCGGACGTCGGCGCGGTCATCCACCTGCACACCGACGCCGGCATGGCGGTCAGCGCCCAGGCCGACGGGCTGCTGCCGATCACCCAGCATTCGCTGCGCTGGTACAACCGCCTCGCCTACCACACCTACGAAGGCATCGCCTTGGATCTGGCGGAGCGGGAGCGGCTGGTCGCCGATCTCGGCAGCCATCACAGCATGATCCTGCGCAATCACGGCCTGCTGACCGTCGGCCAGGACGTCGCCGAGGCGGCGGTGCTGATGTACTACCTGGAACAGGCCTGCAAGCAGCAGATCATGGCAATGGCCGGCGGCCGGCCGCTGATCTATCCCTCCCCGGAGGTCTGCGAGCACACCGCCCGTCAATATGAACGCGCCTATCCCCGCGCCGGCGTCCTGGAATGGGACGCCCTGCTGCGCTGGCTGGACGGTACGTCCGGGCCGGTGGGGCCGCGGTGAAGGCGGAGTTAGACCCCCACCTATCCTCCCCCGCTGGGCGGGGGAGGGACTGCCGCCGCTCTTCCGCCTAAGCACTTGCCCCTCCCCCGCCCAGCGGGGGAGGGTTGGGGTGGGGGCACTCAAAGCCGACACTTTCTAAAAAATACAATCGACACGACAGGGTCGCTAACACCACCGACACACTTCTGGAGACGAGGACACCCGATGACCAGACGCCTTACCGGTATCCCCGCCAGCTTCCAACGCGGTTTCACCCGCGGGTTCCACCGCGCCGCCGCCGCCGGCCTGCTGGCCGCGGCCCTCGCCATTCCCGGTACGGCCGCGCTCGTCGCCGCCCCGGCCATGGCGCAGGAGACGCCGGTTCGCGGCGGTGTCCTCAACTCCATCGTGCAGCCGGAGCCGCCGACCCTGATGCTGGGCCTGAACCAGCAGGGTCCGACCCAGACCGTCGCCGGCAAGATCTATCAGGGCCTGCTGACCTACGATCAGAAGCTCAACCCGATGCCGTCGCTGGCCAAGAGCTGGACGATTTCGCCGGACGGCCTGACCTACACCTTCAAGCTGTTCGAGAACGTCAAGTGGCACGACGGCAAGCCCTTCACCGCCAATGACGTGGTCTTCACCACCTCCAAGTTCCTGATGGAGGTCCACCCGCGCGCCCGCGCCGTGTTCAGCCGCTGCGAGTCGATCACGGCACTGGACGACCACACCGTCGAATTCAAGCTGAAGGAGCCGTTCCCGGCCTTCATCCAGGCCTTCGAGGTGTCGTCGGCGCCGATGGTCCCGGCCCACATCTACGAGGGCAGCGATTACCGCGCCAACCCGGCCAACAACACCCCCATCGGCACCGGCCCGTTCAAGCTGAAGGAATGGGTGAAGGGCAGCTATATCCAGCTCGTCCGCAACGAGGATTACTATAAGGAAGGCCTGCCCTATCTCGACGGCATCACCTTCCGCGTGATCCCGGACGCCGCCAGCCGCTCGCTGGCGCTGGAAAGCGGTCAGGTGCAGCAGACCCAGTACAGCGATCTGGAGCCCTTCGAGGTTCCGCGCATGAAGACGCTGCCCAACCTGACCATGACCACCGCCGGCTACGAGTTCGTGGCGCCGATGGCGTGGCTGGAGATCAACCACCGCGTCAAGCCGCTGGACGACAAGCGCTTCCGCAAGGCCATCGCCTACGCCATCGACCGCAAGTTCATCCGCGACAAGATCTGGTTCGGCCTGGGCCGCGTGCCGACCGGCCCGATCAACTCGGTGGTCAAGTTCTACGACCCCAAGGTGACGACCTACGAGCCGAGCCCGGAAAAGGCCAAGGCCCTGCTGGACGAGATGGGCCTGAAGCCCAACGGCCAGGGCGTGCGCGCCACCGTCAAGGTCATGCCGATGCCCTATGGCGAGACCTGGACCCGTCTCGGCGAGTATCTGAAGCAGGCGCTCGGCAAGGTCGGCATCGCCGTGGTTCTGGAGAGCACCGACGCCGCCGGCTGGGCGCAGCGCGTCGCCAACTGGGATTACGAGATCACCACCAACTTCCTCTACCAGTACGGCGACCCGGCGCTGGGCGTCGCCCGCACCTACATCTCCTCGAACATCCGCAAGGGCGTTCTGTTCACCAACACCATGGGCTATTCCAACCCGAAGGTGGACGAGTTGTTCGCCAAGGCCTCGCAGGAGATCGACCCGGCCAAGCGCCAGGAGCAGTACAGCGAGGTCCAGCGCATCCTGTCCGACGATCTGCCGGTCGTCTGGCTGCTGGAGATGGAATTCCCGACCTTCCTCGACAAGCGGGTGAAGAACGCCAATACGACGGCCATCGGTGTCAACGACACCTATGAAAGCGTCTGGCTGGCGAAGTAGTCGCCCGATTTTCTCAAGTATCCCCTCTCCCCCCCGGGGAGAGGGTTAGGGTGAGGGGGACGCGCGGCGGCCCCTCCCCAAGAATCCACGCTATGCGTCCCCCTCACCCCGACCCTCTCCCCGCTTTCGGCGGACCGGAGGTCCGCCTGTCGCGTCAGCGCAAACAAAGTTTGCGCGTGAGCGGGGGGAGAGGGAGCGAAAGCGCGGCAATTGAAATAGGACCACGCCCATGCTGGGATTCGCCCAACTCTTCGCGAGCCGCCTGGTCAAGGCCGCCGCGATCCTGATCGCCATCGTGGTGATGAACTTCTTCCTCGTCCACGCCGCCCCCGGTGACCCGGCCATGGTGATGGCGGGCGAGGCGGGGGCCGCCGACGAAAAGTTCGTGACGCAGCTTCGCGAGCAGTTCGGGCTCGACCGGCCGCTCTACGAACAGCTCGGCACCTATGTCGGCAAGGTCGTACAGGGCGATCTCGGCTTCTCCTACCGGCAACAGCGGCCGGTCTGGGACATCCTGGCGGAACGGCTGCCGGCCACGCTGGTGCTGACGCTGACCGCCTTCATCCTGGCGCTCGCCGCCGGGGTGGCGCTCGGCACGCTGGCGGCGGTCACCGTCGGCACCTGGGCCGACAGCGCCATCACCGTCGTGGCACTCCTGGCCTACGCCACGCCGATCTACTGGATTGGCCTGATGCTGAGCCTGTTCTTCTCCATCCAGCTCGGTTGGCTGCCGGCCTTCGGCTACGAGACCATCGGTGCCGGCTATACCGGCCTCGCCCATGTCGCCGACGTGGCGGTCCACCTGATCCTGCCGGTCATCACGCTGGCGCTGTTCTACATGGCGAGCTACGCCCGCCTGACCCGCGCCTCGATGCTGGAGGTGCGCAGCCTCGACTTCGTCAAGACCGCCAAGGCCAAGGGCCTGTCGCAGAGCCGCATCGTCACCCGCCACGTCCTGCGCAACGCCATCCTGCCGGTCATCACCGTGGCGGGCATCCAGGCCGGACAGCTGGTCGGCGGCTCGATCCTGATCGAGACGGTGTTCGCCTGGCCCGGTATCGGCCGCCTGGCCTTCGAGGCGGTGCTGCAGCGCGACTATCAGGTGCTGCTGGGCATCTTCCTGGTCACGTCGATCATGGTGATCCTGTTCAACATCCTGACCGACATCCTCTACGGCCTCGTCGATCCGCGCATCCAGGTGTCGCAATGATGAAATCCGATTTCTGGCGGGCCTTCGCCCGCAACAAGGGCGCGGTCCTGGGGCTGGTGATCCTGCTCGCCATCGTCGTGCTGGCCGTCTTCGCCTCCGTCCTGTTCCCCGGCGACCCGTGGGACATGGCGACGGCGCCCTTCCAGCCGCCGCTGTCCGCCGACGCGCTTCTGGGATCCGACATGCTGGGGCGCGACATCGCGTCCGGCATCGCCCACGGGGCGCGGGTGTCGCTGCTGATCGGCCTGACCTCCACCGCCGCGGCGCTGGCCATCGGCGTCACGCTGGGGGCGCTCGCCGGCTTCCATGGCGGTAAGGTGGACGACGCCATCATGCGCTTCACCGAGCTGTTCCAGACCATTCCCAACTTCGTGCTGGCCGTGGTGCTGGTCGCCATCTTCACCCCCAGCCTGACCACCATCGTGCTCGCCATCGCCATCGTCAGCTGGCCGCCGCTGGCGCGCCTCGCCCGCGCCGAGTTCCTCAGCCTGCGCACCCGCGAGTTCGTCCAGGCCGCCATCACCACGGGGCAGAGCAACACCAGCATCATCCTGCGCCAGATCCTGCCCAACAGCCTGTCGCCGATCATCGTTTCGGCCTCGCTGATGGTGGCGACCGCCATCCTGCTGGAAAGCTCGTTGAGCTTCCTCGGCCTCGGCGATCCCAACGCCATGAGCTGGGGCTACATGATCGGCGCCGCCCGCACGGTGATCCGGCAGGCCTGGTGGATGAGCGTCTTCCCCGGCCTCGCCATCGTGCTGACGGTGCTGGCGCTGAACCTCGTCGGCGAGGGGCTGAACGACGCCCTGAACCCGAAGCTCGCCCGGTCGCGCGGGTGACCCGATGAGCCTGTCCGAACTGACCCGCACCGCGACGGAGACCGCAGCCATGACGCCCACGCCTCTTCTCGATGTGCGCGGCCTCAGCATCGCGCTGCCGCCGGGCGCCGACCGTCCGCTGGCGGTGGACGATCTGACCTTCACCCTGAACCCCGACGAAATCCTCTGCGTGGTCGGCGAGTCCGGCTCCGGCAAGTCGATGACCGCGCATGCGATGATGGGCCTGCTGCCCGCCCCCCATGTCCGCGTCGCCGGCGGCAGCCTGCTGTTCAAGGGCAAGGACGTGCTGACCATGCCGGAGACGGAGCAGCGCGCCCTTCGCGGCGGCCGCATCGCCATGGTGTTCCAGGAGCCGATGACCGCGCTGAACCCGCTGATGCGGGTCGGCCGCCAGATCGGCGAGAGCTTGCGCGAGCACACCGACCTGCCCGCCGCCGCCCGCCGCGCCCGCGTGGTGGAGCTGCTGGCCCAGGTCGGCCTGCCCAACCCGGCCGAATTGGCCGAGGCCTATCCCTTCCGCCTGTCGGGCGGCCAGCGCCAGCGCGTGATGATCGCCATGGCATTGGCCTGCCAGCCCGACATCCTGATCGCCGACGAACCGACCACGGCGCTGGACGTCACCACCCAGAAGCAGATCCTCGACCTGATCCGCGCGATCCAGGCCGAACGCCACATGGGCATGATGTTCATCACCCACGACTTCGGCGTGGTGGCGGAGATCGCGCACCGGGTGGCGGTGATGCGCCACGGCAAGCTGGTGGAATACGGTCCGGCGGCGGACGTGCTGAACCGGCCGCAGCATCCCTACACCCGCCAGCTGATCGCCTCCGTCCCGCATTACATCGAACACCGCGACGACCACATCAAGGCGGGCGCCCCGCTGCTGGTCGCCGACAAGGTGCGCAAGGTCTTCCATGTCGGCGGCGGGCTGTTCAAGAAGTCCAAGGAGGTGGTTGCCGGCGACGACCTGTCGCTGACCATCCATCCCGGCGAGACCGTCGGTCTGGTCGGCGAATCCGGGTCCGGCAAATCGACGCTCGGCCGCTCCATCGTCGGCCTGATCAAGCCGGATTCGGGCCGCATCCTGTTCCAGGGCACCGACCTGCTGTCGCTCGACCGCAAGGGCTTCCGGCCCTACCGCCGGGCGGTGCAGATGGTGTTCCAGGACCCCTACGCCTCGCTGAACCCGCGCCACCGCGTCGGCGACATCGTGGCCCAGGGGCCGGTCGCCTATGGCGAGGACCGGAGCAAGGCGCTGACCCGCGCGCGGGAGTTGCTGGCGATGGTCGGCCTCGACGGCTCGGCCGCCGACCGCTTCCCGCACGAGTTCTCCGGCGGCCAGCGCCAGCGCATCGGCATCGCCCGCGCGCTCGCCATGGAGCCGAAGCTGCTGGTCGCCGACGAGCCGGTGTCGGCGCTGGACGTCTCGGTGCAGGGGCAGGTGCTGGAACTGCTGGACGACATCCGCAAGCGGCTGAACCTCGCCATGCTGTTCATCACCCACGATCTGCGGGTGGCCGCCCAGGTCTGCGACACCATCGCGGTGATGCGCCGCGGCAAGATCGTCGAGCTGGGCACGGCGCGGGAGGTGTTCACCCATCCGCGCGACGCCTACACCCGTAGCCTGCTCGAAGCCATTCCCGGCAAGGGCTGGCACATCCCGGACGACCTGCAGCAAGCCCCGGCGGGAGCGCACTGAATGAAGGTCGCCATCATCGGCGCCGGCGCGGTCGGCGGATTGCTGACCGCCCGGCTGGGCGCCACGGAGGCGGAGGTGACGCTGGTCGCCCGGCCGAACTCCGCCGCCGCCATCCGCCGCAACGGCCTGACCATGGTGACGCCGCTGAATCGCGTCGCCCGCCTGAACCCCCGCGTCACCGACGACAGCCTGTCGCTCGGGCATCAGGATCTGGTGTTCCTCTGCGTCAAGTCCCATGCCCTGCGCGGCACCATCGACACGCTGACCCCGCTGTTGGGACCGGAGACCGCCATCGTCCCCATGGTCAACGGCATCCCCTGGTGGTATCCGCACCGCCAGCCGGAGCCTTTGGCCGACCGGCCGCTCGCCAGCATCGATCCCGACGGGCTGCTCTGGCGCTCCATCGACCCCGACCGGGTGGTCGGCGCGACGACCTTCGTCGCGGTGGAGGGCGACGGCCCCTGCCGCCTGCGCCATGTCAGCGACCAGCGCTTTGTTTTCGGCGATGTGGCCGGCCGCGACAACCCGGCGGTGGACCGCATCGTGACGCTGTTCGGGCAGGCCGGGTTCCAGCCGGCGAAGACCGCCGACATCCGCCAGGCGATCTGGGTGAAGCTGTGGGGCAACCTCGCCTTCAATCCCCTGAGCGTGCTGACCGGATCGACGCTTGGCCGCCTGTGCAATGATCCCGGCACGCGGGAGACCGGCCGCGCCATGATGCTGGAGGCCAAGGCGGTGGCCGAAAAGCTGGGCGTGGTCTTCACCACCAGCGTCGACGAACGCATCGCCATGGCCGCCGGCGTCGGCGACTTCAAGACTTCGATGCTGCAGGACTACGAGGCCGGCCGCCGGCTGGAGCTGGAGGCGATCCTCGGCTCGGTGATCGAATTGGCGGAGCGCACCGGCGTGCATGTGCCGATGCTGCGCGCGGTCTTGGCGATGGTCGACCTGCGGGCGCGGGAGCGGCGGGAAGTGGCGGCCTAAGCCAGCCCCCCGTCCCCGCCCAACCATAGAAAACACCCCTGGAGTCTCCCCATGTCCCTCCCCTCCAACCTGCCCATCGACGGCCAGCGCCTGTGGGACAGCCTCGCCGAGATGGCGAAGATCGGCGCCACCGCGAAGGGTGGCAGCTGCCGCCTCGCCCTGTCGGACGAGGACAAGGCCGGCCGCGACCTGTTCGTCTCCTGGTGCGAGGCCGCCGGCTGCACCGTGACCGTCGACCGCATCGGCAACATCTTCGCCCGCCGCAGGGGCCGCGACGACAGCCTGCCTCCGGTGGTGATGGGCAGCCATCTCGACACCCAGCCGACCGGCGGGCGCTTCGACGGCGTGTTCGGTGTGCTGGCGGCGCTGGAGGTGGTGCGCTCGCTCAACGACCGCGGGGTGGAGACCCTGCGCCCGGTCGAGGTCGCGGTGTGGACCAACGAGGAAGGCTCCCGCTTCTCGCCGCCGATGATGGGGTCGGGCGTCGTCACCGGCGTCTTCACGCTGGACGAGATCCTCGACAAGGTGGCGCAGGACGGCGCCCGTCTCGGCGACGAGCTGGTCCGCACCGGCTATGCCGGCGAAGCACCCGTCGATCACCCGATGCACGCCTATCTGGAGGCCCACATCGAACAGGGTCCGGTGCTGGAGGTCGAGGGCAAGGAGATCGGCGTCGTCACCGGCGCCCAGGGCCAGCGCTGGTACGAGGTGACGGTGACGGGGGTGGAGGCGCATGCCGGCCCGACGCCGATGCGCCTGCGCCGCGACGCGCTGGTCGCGGCATCCGCCATGGTGCAGGCGGTGCAGCGCGTCGGGCTGGAGACCGCCGGTGATCCCTGCGCCACCGTCGGCATCCTCGACGTTCATCCGCATTCGCGCAACGTCATCCCCGGCCGCGTCTTCTTCACCGTCGACCTGCGCCACCCGAATGCCGACACGCTGGCCGACATGGACCGCCGTTTCCGCGCCGCCGTCGCCGAAATCGCCGAGCAGCAGGGGGTGAGCGCCGAGATCGCCGATTTCTGGCATTTCCCGCCGACGCCCTTCGCCAAGCCGCTGGTCGACAGCGTGCGCGACGCCGCCGCCGGCTTCGGCTTCAGCCACCGCGACATCGTGTCCGGCGCCGGCCATGACGCGGTCTATGTGGCGGGCAAGGTGCCGACGGCAATGATCTTCATCCCCTGCGAGGACGGCATCAGCCACAACGAGGTCGAGAACATCTCCCCCGCCGACGGCGCCCGCGGCGCCGCCGTGCTGTTCGAAACACTGGTCGCCACGGCCGGACGGCCCTGAGCACGTCCGCTCTCCGGAGAGTCTCCCCATGAAGTTCGTCCATCACCCCGACGCCGCCCTGCACCGCCCCGCCACCTACTTCAACAAGGGCCTGCTGCGCGCCCTGCCGGAGAAGCCGGAGCGGGTCGGCGCGCTGGCCTCGCTGATCGAGAAGCGGGGCGAGACGCTGATCCGGCCCGACGATTACGGCTCCGCCCCGCGCGCGGCGGTACACACGCCGGCCTATCTCGCCTTCTTGGAGACGGCGCATGCGCGCTGGGTGGCGGAGGGCGACATGGGCGACGTGGTGCTGCCCAACGTCCACCGCATGCAGGCCGCCCCCAACTACCCGACCAGCATCGTCGGGCAGGCCGGCTGGCACATGTTCGACACCGCCTGCCCGATCGGCGAAGGCACCTGGGCCGCCACCTGCGCCGCGACCAATGCCGCCATCCATGCGGCGAAGCTGGTCGCCACCGGGGCGGACAGCGCGGCCTACGCCCTGTGCCGGCCGCCGGGGCACCATGCCACCCGCGATATGGCCGGCGGCTTCTGCTATCTGAACCATGTCGCCGTCGCGGCGGAATCGGTGCTGCCGATGCTGCGCGCCCAGGGCCGGCCGGCGCGCGTCGCCATCATCGACGTGGACGTGCACCACGGCAACGGCACGCAGGACATCTTCTATGAGCGCGACGACGTGTTCTTCGTCTCGGTCCATGGCGACCCGGCGGAGTTCTATCCGCACATGGCCGGCTACGCGCAGGAGCGCGGCATCGGCCGCGGCGAGGGCTATAACCTGAACCTGCCGCTGCCCATCGGCAGCGACGAGGCCACCGTTCTGGCGACCATCGGGCGTGGACTTGACGCGATCCGCCGGTTCGCGCCGGAGATGCTGTTCGTCTCGCTGGGCTTCGACACCTTCATCAACGACCCGCTGGCAGCCTTCGGCGTCACCACGCCCGGCTTCGCCCGCATGGGCGCGTTGATCGCCGCCGCCGGCCTGCCGACCGTGCTGGTGCAGGAGGGCGGTTACGCCATCGACGACCTGTCGGCCAACCTGTCGAGCTTCCTTGACGGCTTCGAAGGCAAGACAGCGGCATGACCGCCATCGCCGCCACCGGAGCCGGCCGCGACCCGGTCAAATACCTGCTGATCGCCGTCATCAGCCTGTTCTGGGGCCTGAACTGGCCGGCGGTGAAGACGATCCTGACGCAGGTGCCGATCTTCAGCCTGCGCGCCATCGGCTTCACCGCCGGGGCGGTGCTGCTGCTGGGGGCGGCGCGTCTGGCCGGGCACCGGCTGCGGGTGGAGCGGGGGGAATGGCCGTCGCTGGCGGCGGCGGGGCTGTGCAATGTGCTGGTCTTCAACCTGTGCACGGCGCTCGGGCAAAGCCTGATGGCGACCTCGCAGGCGGCCATCGTCGCCTTCACCATGCCGGTGTGGGCGACACTGCTGGCGATCCCGCTGCTGGGCGAGCGGCCAGGACCGCGCCAGATCCTCGGGCTGGTCTGCGGCTTGGCCGGCCTGCTGGTCCTGCTGGGACCGTCCGCCCTGTCGGCGCCGCCCTCCGACCTGCTGGGTCCGGCGGTGATGCTGGTGGCGGCGATGGCCTGGGCGCTCGGCACCATCGTGATGAAGCGGCGGGTGTGGCGCACCCATCCGATGGTCATCACCGGCTGGCAGTATGTGCTGTGCGCCCCGCCGATGATCCTGCTGGCGACGACAGAGACGAGGCCGGCGCTGACCGAGCTTCACCCCGAGGTGTGGATCGGCTTCACCTGGCACATTTTCTGTTCGCTCTGCGCGGCGCAGGCTTTGTGGTACGTCACCGTCCGCCGCCTGACGGTGGGCGAGGCGGCGGTCAGCACGCTGCTGATCCCGGTCGTCGGGGTGAGCGGCGCGGTGCTGCTGCTGGGCGACCCGGTAACGGCGCGGCTGGCAGCGGCCCTGGTGCTGATCCTCGCCGCCGTCGCCTGCGTGCTGGGTCCGAAGCCGGCTGGGCGCAGGTGACACTTTCCAGACCGGGAGATCCCCCTCTCCCCCCCTGGGGAGAGGGTCGGGGTGAGGGGGATGCACATGCCGGACTTCCTTGAAAATCCTCGCCACGCGCCCCCCTCACCCTAACCCTAACCCTCTCCCCGGGGGGGAGAGGGGATATACCCGCGACCTACAGCCCATTCACCCAAGCTGCCGCTCGACCCAGGCCACGGCACCGGACAGGCTGCGGAAATCGGCCACGGCACGAACCGCCAAATCGGGAAACCGCTCGGCCGCCATCCGCGCCAGCGCGTTGCAGGGACCGGTTTCCAGCAGGACGGTGCAGCCCATCTCGACCAGCCCGTCCAGGCAGGCCGCCCAGGCGACCGTTTCCGTCATCTGGCGGGTCAGCGCCGCCACCGCCCGCTCGCGCGTGTAGACCGGGGTGCCATCAATGCCGGCCAGCACCGGCAGCGGTGGAGCCTGCAAGCCGCTCGCCGCCAGAATCGGTGAGAACTCCGCCGCGGCGGGCGCCATCAGCCGCGTGTGCGAGGCCACAGTGACCGGCAGCGGCGTCACCGAGGCGCCCAGCGCCAGCGCCGCCGCCTCCACCACCGCCAGCACCGTCCGGTGTCCACCAACCACGAACCGGTCGGCGCCGTTCTCGATGGCGATGTCGGCACCGCAGTCGCGGCAGACCGCCGCCAATCGCGCCCGATCCAATCCCCGCACGGCCAACAGCCCGCCCGGTTCGGAATCGGCTCGGTCCATCGCCTCGGCCCGCCGCATCGCCAGCCGCAACAGCTCGTCCGCGTCGAGCCCTCCCGCGACATGGTAGGCCGACAGCTCCCCCAGGCTGTAGCCGGCGACCGCCCGAACCGGCGGCAGATGCGGCCGCAGCGACGCCCAGGTCGCCGCCTGGACCGCGCAAAGCAGCGGCTGGGCGACGGCGTTGCGCTGCATCTCGGCCTCCGGCCCGGCAACCAGCGCGCGCGGATCACTCCCCATGACGCCGGCGGCGCGGTCGAGCACCGCCTGGGCCGCCGGCTCCCGCCGCAGCAGGTCGAGCATGCCCGGACCCTGTCCGCCCTGGCCGGAGCAGAGAATCCCCAGGCTCATGCCCAGCCCACCCGCAGGGCGTGGACGAAATGCGCCGCCGCCAGCATGTCGGCGCTGCCGCCGGGGGACAGCCGGCGGGCGACGCAAGCGCGGTGCAGAGCCAGGGCCTCCGCGCGCCAATCGTCGCGGAACACCCCGCCTTGGTCGAGAAAGCGGCGCGCCTCGCCCTGGACGAACGCCAGCCCGCCCGCCCCGCCGCGATGCAACAGGTTGGTGTCCTCCAACTCCGCCATCAGCGTGAACAGGGTCTGCACCAGCGCCCGTTCCGGATCGGCGCCGCCGGCCAGCGCGCGGTCCAGCGCCGGCAGGGCCAGCGTGAACAGCGTCGGAAACCCCTCCGCCGCCTCCTGCCGGGCACCACGGGCGCCATAGCGCCGAACCGCCCGCGCGCCGTGGCTGTCCGGCGCCTGCGGTGCAGCACCCAGAATCCCGCCACCCCACAGTTCCGCGACGGTCTCGCCCAGCGCCTCCCCCCGCAACGGCAGGCCCCGCCGCATCCGCCAGCCGGCGGCAGCGGCGAGAAAGCCGATGCCGAACACCGCTCCTCGATGCGTGTTGATCCCGCCGGTCGCCGCAAGCATTCGGCGTTCGGCAGCGATGCCGAGGTCGCGCAACGTGGCGAACCCGGCCCCCTCCGCACCCGCGGCGGCGATGGCGCGGAAATAGCCGCGCAGGGCGAACAGGCTGCGCAGGAAGGTGCCCATGTCCATGTCGTCATGGCTGCCGCTGTCGAGCGGGCTGACCAACCCCGGCTTCGGGTGCAGCGCCAGCTCGGCATAAAGGGCGCGAACCGCCGTGCGTCCGACCATTGCCGCAAGCGGGCTGGAGACATCGAACGGGACAAAGGAAACCGCGGCCGTGCTGCGGGTCATGCGGCAACCTCCCTGTCGAACAGCGCCAGCACGGACTGCAGGTCGCGCAGGCTGACCGCCGCCGGCCCCTTCACCAGCAGGCGGGCGGGCCGTCCGGCCAACTCCCGCCATGCCACAGCCGCGCCGTCCGGCAGCAGGATCTCCCCGTCCAGCCTCGGCGTCCCGTCACCGACCGTCGTCAGCAAATTCAGCAGCCGGTCCAACTGCCACCGCTCGCGCGGAGCGAACAGCAGGTCGATATCGGACTCCGGCCGGACATAGGCCAGGCCCGTCCGATGCTGCCAAGCCAGCGAGCCATACACCGCCGGCGTCACCCCCACGTCCTGCGCCCGCCGCACCAGTTCCGCCAGTATCGGCCGCCAAGCCTCCGGCGCAGCCCCCACCGCCTCGGCCAGCGGCAGCGGGTCCAGCCGGGCGGCCACCGCGTCGGCCGTTACATGCAGGCCGATCCGCCGCTTGTCCGGGGTTGCGAGGCCCAGCCGAAGCTCCCCCGCCCCATCCTCCGGCCGGCCGCGCGCGATCACCAGCGGCCGGCCGGCCCGGCACCAGTCCGCCACCTCCGCCCGCTCCGCCTCGGCCAAAGGGGAGCGCAGGTGTGCCGCCCAGCCCTCCCTCAGCCGGACCCAGCCGTGGCGCGGCCAGCCGACCATTTCAGGCGGCATCATGCCGCACCCGGTCGGCCACCTTGCGGGCCAGCAACCGCCCCCCGCGTTCCTCGCCCAACTCCCGGCGCGGATCGCCGTCCACCGGCGCGGCCAGCGCCTCGGCAAGGCAGCTGGCGAGGTCGCCGTCCCACAGGGCGGTGATGGCGCCCATGCGGCGGTAATTCTCCACGCCCGGCGCGAACACCGGCGAGGAGGCGCTCAGTTCCGTCAGCCGCTCCAGCGGGATCTTGGTGACGCGCGCCATCGCCGGCAGGTTCATCACCCGGATCTCGGCATCCGGCAGGGCATAGCAGCGGTCGGCCAGCAGGCTGGTGGCGAGGAAGCCGCCGCTGACCGCCTGCCCATAGACCAGCCCCAGCACCCGATGCCCATTGCGCCGGGCCAGATCGATGCATTTGGCCAGATGCGCCATGTAGCCGTTGATGCCCAGCAGCTCGTCGCGATGGCTCAGCCGCTGGCCCTGGGTGTCGACCAGCAGCAGGATCGGCCGGCCGGGATGGCGGCGCACCACCTCCAGCACCGCGCCGGCCATGCGGAAGGCCAGCTCGATGCCGATCGGCGTGTTGTCGATGGTGCCGATCACCGCGACCTCGGCGCCATAGACCCGGCCGCTGCCGTCGAAATAGACGCCATCCGCGGCGATCTCGTGCCCGTCCGGGAACAGCCGGTCCAGAAGAATGGTCAAATCCATGGCTCAGGCCCTCCGGTCACGGACGGTGGCGAGGAAGTCGGTGGTGTCGAGGATCGGCAGCTTTTCCGGCTCCGCCACCCCCAGCTTTTCCCAGATGTCGAGCGCGTCGCGGCAATCGCCGAACCGCTCCAGCCGGCTGCCGAGCGCCCCATGCTCAGCCTCCAGCGCCGCCAGCGACAGGTCCGGCTTGCCGTCCAGCAACGCCAATGCTGCGGCGCGGAAGGCGGCGACGTCGTCCTCGACCAGACCGGCCGCCTCGCCCAGCAGATAGCGGTGCTTGCCGCCGACGGTGCGCCAGACCAGCGCGCGGTCGCGGCTGTCGAACTCCTCCACCCCCATGGTGGTCTCGATCACCTCGGGACCGGACAGGCCGAGCCGCCCCTCCTCGCTTATCACCACCGCGTCGCACAGGCGGGACACGATGCCCATGCCGCCGAAACAGCCGAAAGTGCCGCCGTCCAGCACGATCACCGGGATGCCGGCGGCCCGCACGGCGAGCACCGCCCGCATCACCTCCGACACCGCGATCAGCCCGGCATTGGCCTCATGCAGCCTGACACCACCGGATTCCACCAGCAGCAACACGCCGTCGGGGCGGCTGTCGAGCGCGCGTTCCAGCAGGCCGGTCAGCTTGGCGCCATGCACCTCGCCCACCGCGCCGCCCATGAAGCCGCCCTCCTGCGCCGCGACCAGCACGCGGCGGCCGTCCAGCCGCCCCTCGCCCACCACGATGCCGTCGTCGAAGGCGGCCGGGGTGTCGAGCTGGCGCAGATGCGGGCTGACCATGCGTTCGGTCGGCGGCAGGATCTCACGAAAGCTGCCGGGATCGAGCAGCCCGTCCAGCCGGCCGCGCGCGCTGTCCTCGTAATAGCTGGTCATGGTTGCGATCCTCCGGCGAAGGCGTCCAGCGCCTGGTCCAGCCGCAGCCCGACCACGGCCGGGGTGGCGCCGACATCGTTGATGGAGATGCGGACGTCGGCCAGCGGATGGCGGGCGAAGACGTCGTCCAGCACCGCCTGCCACGTCGCGCCGAAGCCGACCGCTGCGGTCTGCACCTCGACGCGGCAGAGGCCGCCGAGCGCCGCCGGTTCCACCAGCACTTCCAGATTGCCGGAGCCGACGACGCCCACCAGGACGGACGGCAGCGGGGAGGCCACCGGACGGCCGCCGCGATAATCGTAAGTCAGGGTTTCCATGGGTTTCGGCTCACCAGTTGCGGAAGCGCTTGGGCGGGTCGTACAGGCCGCCCGATGCACGCACGAGGTCCTTGACCGACCGCGCGGCCAGCAGGTCGCGGGTCGCCATCCGCTTGTCGATGCCCAGATCCTCCGCCCGGCGGATGACGCCGCGGTCGCGGAGATTCTCCACCATGCGGCGGTCGCGCCCGCGCCCGACCGGGGTGTAGCCGGCGACGCCGCGGATCGCCTGTTCCCGTTCCTCCGCATTGCGGCAGAGCAGCAGGTTGGCGATGCCCTCCTCCGTCAGGATGTGGGTGACGTCGTCGCCGTAGATCATCACCGGCGGCAGCTCCATGCCCGCGCTCTCCGCCAGCTCCCAGGCGTCGAGCCGATCTACGAAGGCCGGCTGCATATGCTCGCGGAAGGTCTCCACCATCTGGACGACCAGCTTCTGGCCGCGCGGCATCTGGCCGCTGCCCTCCCGCGACTCCCGCCCGGCCTTCAGCCACGCCGGGCTGGCATGGCGCCGTCCGCGCGCGTCGGCCCCCATGTTGGGGGCGCCGCCGAAACCGGCGATGCGCCCCAGCGTGGCGGTGGAGCTGTTGCCGGCGAGGTCGATCTGCAACGTCGAACCGATGAACAGGTCGCAGGCGTAATGGCCGGCCGCCTGACACAGCGCGCGGTTGGAGCGCATGCTGCCGTCGGCCCCGGTGAAGAACACGTCCGGCCGCGCCTGGATGTAGGCCTCCATCCCCAGCTCCGAGCCGAAGGAATGGACGCTCTCGACGAAGCCGGCCTCGATGGCGGGGATCAGCGCCGGGTGCGGGTTCAGCGCCCAGTGCCGGCAGATCTTCCCCTTCAGCCCCAGCGACTCCGCATAGGTCGGCAGCAGCAGCTCGATCGCGGCGGTGTCGAAGCCGATGCCGTGGTTCAGCCGCTGCACGCCGTATTCCGCATAGATGCCCTTGATGGCCATCATCGCCATCAGCACCTGGATTTCCGAAATCTGCGCCGGGTCGCGGGTGAACAGCGGTTCGATATAATGCGGCGTCGGGCTTTGGATGACGAAATCGACCCATCCGCCGGGAATGTCGACGCGCGGAACACTGTCCACCAGCTCGTTCACCTGGGCGATGACGATGCCGCGCTTGAAGGCGGTGGCCTCGACGATGACCGGCGTGTCCTCGGTGTTGGGACCGGTGTAGAGATTGCCGGCGGCGTCGGCCGACTGGGCGGCGACGAGGCTGACCCTGGGGGTCAGATCGACGAAATAGCGGCCGAACAGCTCCAGATAGGTGTGGATGGCGCCGATGGCGATCCGCCCGTCCGCCACCATGCGCGCCAGCCGCGCGCCCTGCGGGCCGGAGAAGGAGAAGTCGAGCTTCGACGCGATGCCGCGCTCGAACACGTCTAGATGCTCCGGCAGGGCCAGAACCGACTGCACCATGTGCAGGCCGTTCACCCGCGCCGGATCGACCGAGGCGAGGGTGCGGGCCAGGAAATCGGCCTGCTTCTGGTTGTTGCCCTCCAGGCAGACGCGGTCGCCCGGTTCCAGCACCGCTTCCAGCAGCGCACGGGCGTTCGCGGTGGCGACGCGCTTTCCATCAGCCAGCCCGGCGGCGCGGGCCAGCCGGGCGTCCCGGTTGCGGCCCTGCAGATTCCAATCGCGCATGGCGGTCAGCCCCCGCGATGCCGGCGGGCCGTCGGCGCGCACACTCCGCGCCCGACAGGCTGGCGGTTGACCTGTGCGGACATGCTGTCCCTCCCTCTCGCTTGCGATGTGAATGCCAGCTTGCCGTATCCAAACCGGCCCGTGAAGGCCAATTTTGTATACAGGTGGAAAAATTCGACCGTCGCGGAATACGCGTTGCGGAGAAGATCGGATTTCCGTATACCGTGGCGACACAAACAATCTTTAAATCGAGCAATCCGCGCCCGAAGGCGAAAGCCGCGGCCGGGCGCCGGCTGCCGCGCTCTCGGCAAACTGTCACCACGCCCCCTTGGCGGGCTTGAGCAACGGAGAGGAGAAGGACCATGGTCGTCTATGGTGTCGCCCTGCTGTCGGCCTGCATGCTTGCGGGGCTGGTGGTCGGCGATCTGCTGGGCATCCTGATCGGGGTGAAGGCGAATGTCGGCGGCGTCGGCATCGCCATGCTGCTGCTGATCCTGTTCTCCGACCATCTGAAGCGGACGCTGCGCATGAACGCGCTGGCCGAACAGGGCATCCTGTTCTGGAGCGCGATGTACATCCCCATCGTCGTCGCCATGGCCGCGCAGCAGGACGTGGTCGCGGCGGTGAAGGGCGGTCCGGCCGCGCTGATCGCCGGAGTTCTGGCGGTGGTGCTCAGCTTTGCCCTGGTCCCGGTGATCGCCCGCATCGGCCAGCCCACCGACGGGCGCAATGACATTAGCCAAGCCGATGCCGCCTGCGCGGTGCCCCTGAAGAGCGGGGAGTGACCGCCATGTTCGACGTCCTGACCGATGTTCTCGTCAAGAACGGCCTGCTGACCGCCTTCGCCATCGTCGGTGCCACCATCTGGGTGTCCTACTGGCTGTCGCGCCTCCTGACCAACGGGCGGCTGCACGGCTCCGCCATCGCCATCATGATCGGGCTGGCGCTCGCCTATGCCGGCGGCGTATCCACAGGCGGGCACAAGGGGCTGGCCGACATCAAGCTGCTGTCCGGCATCGGCTTCATGGGCGGGGCGATGCTGCGCGACTTCGCCATCGTCTCCACTGCCTTCGGCGTCAGCTTCGGCGAGATCCGCAAGGCGGGGCTGAGCGGCGTGGTGTCGCTGTTCACCGGCGTGCTGCTGTCCTTCGTCGTCGGCGCCGCGGTGGCATTGGCCTTCGGCTATTCCGACCCGGTTGCCATGACCACCATCGGCGCCGGCGCCGTCACCTACATCGTCGGCCCGGTGACCGGCGCGGCGCTGGGGGCGAGTTCCGACGTGATGGCGCTCAGCATCGCCGCCGGGCTGGTGAAGTCGGTGCTGGTGATGATCTCCACGCCCTTCATGGCGCCCTATATCGGCCTGGACAACCCGCGCAGCGCCATGGTCTTCGGCGGGCTGATGGGCACGACCAGCGGCGTGGCCGGCGGGCTGGCCGCCACCGATCCGAAGCTGGTCCCCTATGGCGCGATGACCGCGACCTTCTACACCGGGCTCGGCTGCCTGATGGGTCCGTCGGTCCTGTTCATCGCCACCCGCGCCCTGATGGGCGGCTGACGGGACCATCCTTCCACCAGCGGCGCCGCCCCGCTATCCTGACCGCTGGCGATGCCGCTCCGGAGTTCCTGCCTTGGACCAGTTCGACCCCCAGTTCCCCGCGTCCGAGACCGACATCGTCGCCGAGGAAAAGGGCCTGCTGTCGGACCAGATCCGGGTGGCGCTGGCCGACGAGATCGCGACCGGACGGCTGAAGCCGGGCACCCCGCTCGACGAACAGCAGATCGGCCAGCGGTTCGGCGCCTCCCGCACGCCCGTTCGCGAGGCCCTGCGCCAGCTCGCCACCACCGGCATGGTGGAGGTCCGGCCGCGCCGGGGCGTGGTCGTCGCCACCATGACGGCAGAGCGCATCATGGACATGTTCGAAATGACGGCGGAGATGGAGGCGATGTGCGTCCGTCTCGCCACCTACCGCATCACGCCGGTGGAGCGCAGCCGGCTGCAGACCATGCATGAATCGGCGGAGGAGATGGTCGCGGGCGGCGATCTCGGCGCCTATGACGACTTCAACCGCCGCTTCCACGAGGCGATCTATCACGCCACCCACAACCAGTTCATGGCCGAACAGGCGGTCGGCGTCCGCGCCCGCCTCGCCGCCTTCCGCCGCACCCAACTTCGCCACGGCAACCGGCTGGCGACCTCCCACGCCGAACATGGCGAGATCCTGGCCGCCATGGCGCGCGGCGACGGGGAAGAGGCCGCCCGCTGCATGCGCGCCCACATGCTGAACGCCAGCTGCGCGCTGACCCGTTACATCCAGGAACTGGACTTGTCCTGACTGGGCGGCTGGCTGGCTGGCTGAACGCGGCGTTGAAATATTTAATCGGTATCGCGAGCGAATATTACTGTCGCTGGCACGCGATTTTCTTTGCCTGAATCAATCAGGGTTGTCCTGCAATGTTACATTTGCGTGAACTTAACGTTTCAGCCCGATAATATGCTCAAAGGTCTCACCTTGGGCTTTTCCCACCATGGGCGTCGCAGCCTGCACCAGCCATACGGCCGATCAATGTTGGTCTTCGAATGATCTATCGGCCTTCGACCTGATCGCCGATCCGGTCTGGCTGGTCGATCTGCAGACGGGCCGTACCCTGTGGGCGAACGCGGCGGCCTGCGCGCTTTGGGGCGCCCGGTCCGGCCGGGACCTCGCGGCGAGCGGCGGCGGCCTTCCCGATGCGATCCGGCAGCGGCTGCCCGATCATGCCCGGCGCCTGTCGGCCGGCGAGCGGATCGGCGAGTGCTGGACGGTCGCGGCCGGCGGCGCGCAGACGATCCTGTCCTGCGATTGCAGCGGACTTCACCTGACGGACGGGCGGTTGGCGATGCTCGTCCATGCCAGGCCGCTTCCCGCCAACGCCGCGTCACCGTCACCGTCACCGGAGATGCGGCTGTCGCGGATGGTGGAGCATCTGCCGATGGCCGCCGCCTATGTCGAGGGCGAGCGGATCTTCATCAACCGCGCGGCGGAACGGCTGACCGGCTACCGGCAGGAGGATCTTCCCTCGATGGACGCATGGTTCGCGGTCGCCTACCCCGGCCGCGACCATGAGGTCCGCCGGCGCTACGACGCGGCACGCCTGGAGGAAGCCTCGGTGCTGACCGAATTGCAGGTCACCTGCAAGGACGGCACCCGGCGCTGGATCCGCTTCTTCGCCTATCTCACCCAGGGCGGGGAAGTGTGGCTGATGGAGAACGTGACCGACCACCGCGCCACGCTGGAGGCCTTGCACCATGATCGGGCCGTCCTGCAAAGCCTGATCGATTCGATGCCGGACATCGTCTTCTTCAAGGACCGCGACGGCACCTATCTGAACTACAACCATGCAGCCCTCGACTATGTCGGCTGGAAGCCGGATGCGGATCGCCCGCTGCGCGACCTCGACATGGTCGATGCCGAAACGGCCGAGCGCCGCCGGCAGGCCGACCTGCGCACCATGCGGGAGGGAATGACGCGCGGTGATGAGTGGTTTGTCTACCCCGATGGCCGGCGGCGCCTGATGGAGACCGTCAAGACCGCCTGCCGCGATCCGGAAGGCAGCATCCTGGGCGTCGTCGGCATCTCCCGCGACATCACCGACCGCCGCCAGATGGAGGAGATGCTTCGGCGCAGCGAGGCGGAAAAGGACCATCTCGCCAACCATGATCCGCTGACCGGCCTGCCCAACCGCCGGCTGTTCTTCGCCCGCACCGACAGGGCGCTCGACCATGCACGGAGCATCGGCCAGCCGCTCGCCCTGCTGTTCATCGATCTGGACGGCTTCAAGCCGGTGAACGACCGGTTCGGCCATGATGCCGGCGATCAGGTGCTGCGGGTGACGGCGGAGCGGCTGGCCGGTTGCCTGCGCGCCTCCGACCTCGTGGCGCGGATCGGCGGCGACGAGTTCATCGTCCTGCTGGAGGGCGCCGGGTCCGTCGCCGACGTCGACCGCATCGCCGGCAAGCTGATCCATGCGCTGTCGGCGGAGATCACGATCGGCCGCCGGACGCTGTCGGTGGGCGCCAGCATCGGTATCGCGCTCTTCCCGCGCGACGCGGGCGATGCGCATGACCTGCTGAAGGCCGCCGACGATGCGCTTTACCGGGCCAAGCATGCCGGCCGGGGCCGCTTCGTCGTCTGCGACGCCCACCGGGCATGATGTAGCAACACTACAGAAGCGCAGCCGGTGCAAGAACGGTGCGGCGCCCCTTGCAATTCCCTTGAAAATCCGCCGTTTTCTTGTGCCGTTCTCTTCGATATGCGTCCGCCCCCTGCGACCGAATGGCCCAGGCGGTGCGCTTGCCAGCGCCGTCCCGACCGGAGTATGTAGTAAAGCTACACGGCGGGAGCGAAACCCGGCCCCGGTCGCAAGGTTGAAAGCGGCGGGAGCCGGCGGCATTTCCGCCGACGGGCCAGCACCGATGCGCGGCAGCGAGGACATCGACCGATGAACATGGACAGCAAGGATGTGGGCGGCTGGAGCCAGCCCACCCCGCAATCACTCGACGCGCTGATGCCCGACGCCATCGCGCTCGCCGCCGAGAATCTGGGCGTCAAGAAGGCCCATTACGACACCCCCACCCTGTTCGCCCTGGCGGTGCTGGCCGGCGCCTTCATCGCCATGGGCGGCCTGTTCGCCACCGTCACCATGGCGGGCGCCGAAGGCATGCTGCCCTATGGGGTGACCCGGCTGCTGGGCGGTCTGGTCTTTTCCATGGGGCTGATCCTGGTGATCGTCGGCGGCGCGCAGCTGTTCACCGGCGACGCGCTGATGGTGATGGCCTGGGCCAGCGGCCGGCTCCATGCCCGCGAGATGCTGCGGGTGTGGACCACGGTGTGGATCGGCAACTTCGTCGGCGCCGCCGGCACGGCGCTGCTGGTCTTCCTGTCCGGGCAATACACCTTCGGCCATGGCGCCGTCGGGGCCACCGCGCTGTATTTCGCCGCGGCCAAGAGTTCGTACCCGACCGATCAGGCCTTCTTCCTGGGCATCCTCTGCAACGTGCTGGTCTGCCTCGCCGTCTGGCTGGCGCTCGGCGCCCGCAGCGTCGGCGACAAGATCCTGGCGATCACCTTCCCGGTCGCCGCCTTCGTCGCAGCCGGCTTCGAGCACTGCGTCGCCAACATGTATTTCGTCCCGCTCGGCCTGCTGATCGAATGGGGTGCGCCGGACAGCTTCTGGCACGACCTCGGCCGGGCGGCGCCGGCGATCCCGGTCGGCCATTATCTGATCAACCTCGCCGCCGTCACGCTCGGCAACTGGATCGGCGGAGCGGTGATGGTGGGTGCCGTCTACTGGTTCATCTACCGGCGCCCCAAGCTGCGCTGAGCGCCGCGCCCTCCAAACGTCTCCCGACATTTCCCAAAACGCCATCCCTCAAGAAACGGGACATCCCTTCCCATGAGCGCCATCACCGAAATCCGCGCCCGCGAAATCCTCGACAGCCGCGGCAACCCGACCGTCGAAGTCGACGTCACCCTCGAGACCGGCGCCTTCGGCCGCGCCGCGGTGCCGTCGGGTGCCTCCACCGGCGCCCATGAGGCGGTCGAGCTGCGCGACGGCGACAAGTCCCGCTTCGGCGGCAAGGGCGTGCTGAAGGCGGTCGAATCCGTCAACGGCGAGATCTACGACGCGCTCGCCGGCCTGGACGCCGACGACCAGCGCGCCATCGACCTCGCCATGATCGACCTGGACGGCACCGAGAACAAGAGCCGCCTGGGCGCCAACGCCATCCTGGGCGTGTCGCTGGCCGTCGCCCGCGCCGCCGCCGAGGATGCCGGCCTGCCGCTCTACCGCTATGTCGGCGGCGCCTTCGCCTCGCTGCTGCCGGTGCCGATGATGAACATCATCAACGGCGGCGCCCATGCCGACAACCCCATCGACATCCAGGAATTCATGATCATGCCGGTGGGCGCCGAGACCGGCGCCGACGCCATCCGCATGGGCTCCGAGATCTTCCAGTCGCTGAAGAAGAAGCTGAAGGACGCCGGCCACAACACCAATGTCGGCGACGAGGGCGGCTTCGCCCCCAACATCGGCTCGACCGACGAGGCGCTCGGCTTCGTCATGAAGGCGATCGAGGCCGCCGGCTACAAGCCGGGCGACGACGTCATGCTGGCGCTCGACGCCGCCTCGACCGAGTTCTTCAAGAACGGCAAGTACGAGCTGGCCGGTGAAGGCAAGTCGCTGTCGCCGGAGCAGATGGTGTCCTACTGGTCCGATCTGGTCGGCCGCTTCCCGATCATCTCGATCGAGGACGGCATGGCCGAGGACGACTGGGAGGGCTGGAAGGCGCTGACCGACGCCATCGGCAACAAGGTGCAGCTGGTCGGCGACGATCTTTTCGTCACCAACCCCAAGCGTCTGGCCCAGGGCATCCGCCAAGGTGTCGCCAACTCGATCCTGGTGAAGGTCAACCAGATCGGCACGCTGTCGGAGACGCTGGAAGCGGTCGATATGGCGCACAAGGCCGGCTACACCGCCGTTCTGTCGCACCGCTCGGGCGAGACCGAGGACAGCACCATCGCCGATCTGGCGGTCGCCACCAACTGCGGCCAGATCAAGACCGGCTCGCTCAGCCGGTCCGACCGTCTGGCCAAGTACAACCAGCTGATCCGCATCGAGGAGCAGCTCGGCGTCGCCGCCCGCTTCGCCGGCCGCGGCATCCTGAAGGCCTGAGTTACCGAGCTCCTGAAGTCCCCTGCCCGGCGATCCCACCGCCCGCCCTCTCCCGCCCCCGGAGGGGCATCACGGCGGCCGGGAACGCACCTGAAGGGACTTCACGGACGGGCGGCGGGCGTCATGATCGCTGAGACGTCCCGCCGTTGTACCCCCTCCTCCCGTCTCTCCCCGGGGGGAGGGGGAAGCCCCGCCCCAGCAGACCGGCCGCCCCCTGCGGCAAAGTGTCAAGGGCCGGGCTTTTCGACGGTTCCATGTTGCGATGCACAGTTAATATATTAATATATCTACGGTTCCCCGCGCGGCGCAGAACGCCGGCGCAAAACGGGCGACGCCCTCGGATGAAACACTGGACGGTCCCCTTTCCGTCCCTTCCCGACGCCGCCCCATCGGACCGTAAAAACGGGCCGCTTGCTCGACCCGGTCAACCGGAGTGTTCAAAAATGCGTGCCAGTGGTGAAGCTTCCGGCAATGGCGCCTGCGCCGTGGTCGAGAATGTGACCTTCGACGAAATCCAGATCGGCCAGTCGGCCAGCCTTTCCCGTCAGCTGACGCTGATGGATGTGGAGCTGTTCGCCACGGTGTCGGGCAACATCAACCCGGCCCATCTCGACCCCAAATTCGCCGCCGACAGCCGGTTCCAGAAGGTGATCGGCCCCGGCATGTGGTCGGGCTCGCTGATCTCCGGCGTGCTGGGCACCTATCTGCCGGGCGCCGGCTCGCTCTATGCCGGCCAGAGCCTGCAGTTCCGCCGTCCGGTCGGTCTGGGCGACATCGTCACCGCCACCGTCACCGTGATCGAGAAGCGCCCGGCCAGGAACGTCGTCGTCTTCGACTGCGTCTGCACCAACCAGGATGGCGAGATCGTCGTGCTCGGCACCGCCGAGGTGATCGCGCCGACCCAGAAGGTCGCCCGCCCGGCGCATGAGCTGCCGCAGATCCAGATGATCCGCCACGACAAGCACGACGCCCTGCTCGCCAAATGCGACGAGCTGCCGCCGGTCGTCACCGCCGTCGCCTATCCCTGCGACGCCAGCTCGCTCCAGGGTGCCGTCGAAGCCGCCCAGGCCGGGCTGATCGAGCCGATCCTGGTCGGGCCGGAAGCCCTCATCCGCAAGATCGCCGCTACCAACGGCCTCGACATCGCCCGCTACCGCATCGTCGACGCCGCCCACAGCCGCGCCGCCGCGGCCGCCGCCGTGGCGCTGGCCCGCACCGGCGAGGCAGAGGCGGTGATGAAGGGCAGCCTGCACACCGACGAGCTGATGGGCGAGGTGGTGAAGAAGGAGACCGGCCTGCGCACCGCCAGCCGCATCAGCCACGTCTTCCTGATGAATGTGCCGACATATTCCAAGACGCTGCTGATCACCGACGCGGCGATCAACATCCACCCGACGCTGGAGGACAAGGTCCACATCGTCCAGAATGCCATCGACCTCGCCAAGGTGCTGGGCGTCGCCACCCCGCGCGTCGCCATCCTGTCGGCGGTCGAGACGATCAACCCGAAGATCAACACCACGCTGGAAGCCGCCGCGCTGTGCAAGATGGCCGACCGCGGCCAGATCACCGGCGGCATCCTCGACGGCCCGCTCGCCTTCGACAACGCCATTTCCGCCGAGGCGGCGCGCACCAAGGGCATCACCTCCCCCGTCGCCGGCCAGCCGGACATCCTGCTCGCTCCCGATCTGGAAGCCGGCAACATGCTGGTCAAGCAGCTGTCCTTCCTGGCCAACGCCGACCTCGCCGGCATCGTGCTGGGCGCCAAGGTCCCCGTCATCCTCACCAGCCGCGCCGACAATGTGCGGGCCCGGCTCGCTTCCTGCGCCGTCGCCTCGCTGGTCGCCGCCGCTCAACGCCAGCCCAAGCTCGCGCTGGCCGCCGAATAGGACGTTACCGTCATGGCCGCACTGTCGAACTCCAGCGAGGACGCCTGCCTCGTCATCAACGCAGGCTCCTCCAGCCTCAAATTCTGCGTCTTCCAGGGTGGCAGCGCCGCCGAGATCGAACCGGTCGTCACCGGCCAGATCTCCGGCATCGGCACCGCCCCCCGCTTCGAGGCGAAGGACGCCGCCCGCCACAAGATCGCCGACCACAGCTGGGCCGCCGGTGAGAATCCCGCCCGTCCGGAGCTTCTGCACCATCTGCTCGACTGGATCGGCGACACGCTGAAGGGCGCCACGCTGGTGGCCGCCGGCCATCGCGTCGTCCATGGCGGCACCCGTTTCTCCGCGCCTGTGCGCGTCACCCCGACGGTGCTCGACCAGCTGGAGGAGCTGATCCCGCTCGCTCCCCTGCACGAGCCGCACAACATCGCCGCCATGCGGGCGCTGGCCCAGGTCTACCCGTCGCTGCCGCAGGTCGCCTGCTTCGACACCGCCTTCCACCAGACCCAGCCCTGGCAGTCGCAGACCTTCGCCATCCCGCGCGAACTGACGGCGGAGGGCATCCGCCGCTACGGCTTCCACGGCCTGAGCTACGAGTACATCGCCCACCGCCTGCCCCAGGTGGCGCCGGAGCTGGCGAACGCCCATGTGGTGGTCTGCCATCTCGGCAGCGGCGCCAGCCTGTGCGCCATGCGCGCCGGGCACAGCGTCGACACCACCATGGGCTTCACCGCGCTGGACGGCGTGCCGATGGGCACCCGGCCGGGCGCCATCGATCCCGGCGTGCTGATCTACCTGATGCGCGAGAAGGGCTACGGCGCCGACGAGCTGGAAAAGCTGCTCTACCACAAGTCGGGCATGCTGGGCGTCTCGGGCATTTCCAACGACATGCGCGACCTGGAGAACTCCGACCTGCCGGCCGCCGCCGAGGCGGTGGAGCTGTTCTGCCACAACGTCGCCAAGCAGGTGGCGGCGCTGGCCGGCTCGATGGGCGGGCTGGACGCGGTGGTCTTCACCGCCGGCGTCGGCGAGAACTCCACGTGGGTGCGGTCGCGGGTGGCGGAGAAGCTGTCCTGGCTCGGCGTCGCCATCGACCCGGCGGCCAACCGCGCCAAGGCGACCCGCATCTCCGCCCAGGAAAGCCGCGTGCCGGTGTTCATCATCCCGACCGACGAGGAACGGATGATCGCCCGCCACACACTGGGCGTCATCGCCGCGGAGCAATTGAGCCGGGCGGCCTGATTTCCTTCTCCCCCCGGAGAATCCCCTCTCCCGGGGGGGGGGAGAGGGAGATCGTCCCGGGAAGGGCGGCAAGGGAAACATCACCATGGAACAGCCCCCCACATCCCCCATCGCCACCCCTCCGGAAAACGTCCGACTCGGCATCCTGTCGATGCTGCTGGCGATGGTCCTGATGACCGTCATGAACGCGCTGGCCAAGCTGCTGGCGGAGAGCTATCCGCTGGGCGAGGTCACCTTCTTCCGCAACCTGTTCGCCCTGCTGCCGGCGGTCGCCATGGTCGCCGCGGCGGGCGGGCGGAGCTGCCTGCACACCGACCATTGGCAGGGACATCTGTGGCGGGCGGTCATCGGTCTGGCATCGATGGTGCTGCTGTTCTGGGCCTATCACCTGATGCCGCTAGCCAATGCCGTGGCGATCTCCTACTCGGCGCCGCTGTTCCTGACCGCGCTGTCGGTTCCGCTGCTGGGGGAGAGGGTCGGCGCCTTCCGCTGGGGGGCGGTGGTGGTCGGCTTCGCCGGCGTGCTCATCATGGTGCAGCCCGGCGCCGGCATGCTCGACCGCGGGGCGCTGGTCGCACTGGTCGCCGCGGTCTGCTACGCCCTGGCGATGATCGCCATGCGCCAGCTGGGCCGCACGGAACGGCCGGTGACCACGGTCTTCTACTTCACCGTGATCTCCACCCTGCTCAGCGCGCTGGCCCTGCCCTTCGGCTGGACGACACCGGACGGCCATGCGCTGGCCCTGATGGTGGCGATGGGGATCGCCGGCGGCGGCGCGCAGTATTTCAGCACGCGGGCCTATGCGCTGGCGCGGGCGGTGGTGGTCGGACCCTTCAGCTACGCCAGCCTGATCTATGCGTCGGTTCTCGGCTGGCTGGTCTGGGGCGACGTGCCGGCCCCGCATGTGGTGATCGGCGCCACGGTGGTGATCGGCAGCGGGCTGCTGATCCTCTACCGCGAGACCCGGCGGGCGGCATCCCCCCTCCCACCGCGACGGGCGGCACCGACAACGAGACTGGTTTGAAGGAAAGGATTGGCATCATGCTTACGACCGATGCCCAAGGCGGCCCGGCTCCGCACCTGACCGGCCGGCTTCGCCTGATCGCGGGTGGCCGCGACATGGGAGGCAGGACTCCGGCCCGCAGGACGGGACGGCCCGACAACGGGATCTGCGCCATCGTCGGCGGCGTGAACCTGTCGGCCAAGCTGGACCTGCTGGTCCGGCTGGTGACGCGGGTCGACGTGCTGGCGCTGGGCGGCGGCATCGCCAACAGCGTCCTGGCGGCGACCGGCACCGACATGGGCGCCTCGCTGTGCGACTACGAACAGGTCGACGAGGCGCGCAAACTGCTGGACCGGGCAAAGGCCTGCGGCTGCGAGGTGCTGCTGCCGGTCGACGTGGTGGTGGCGACCGAGGCGCGGAAGGGGGCGGAGGACCGCATCGTTTCCTGCGCCGCCATCGGGCCGGAGGACATGGTCCTCGACATCGGCCCGGCGACGGCGGCCCGGCTGACCGCCTGCGTCGAAGCCGCCCGGACGGTCGTCTGGACCGGCCCGCTCGGCGTCTGCGAGATCGCCCCCTTCGACGGCGGCACCGACGCGCTGGCGTGGTTCATCGCCCGGCGCACCCGCGACGCCGGCCTGCGCTCGGTGGCGGCCGGCGAGGACACCATCGCGGCGCTGGCCGCGGCCGGGGTGGAGGACCGCTTCAGCGAGCTGACCACCCGCGACGCCCTGCCGGCATGGCTGGATGCGGCATCGCCGCGCGCCGTTCCCGCCTGAACGGAAATTGCAATCTCTGCGGGTTGAAACCCGCTTTCCCTGGTTAACACGAGTCTCCGCCCCAATCGGCACGAGACCGCAACGGAACGACTGGAGCACATCATGGCTGTACGGGTAGCGATCAACGGTTTTGGCCGCATCGGCCGTCTGGTTCTGCGCGCCATCTACGAGAGCGGCCGCAAGGACGTGGAGGTCGTGGCGATCAACGACCTCGCCGATCTGAAGGCCAATGCGCACCTGCTGAAGTACGACAGCGTCCACGGCCGCTTCCCCGGCACCATCGAGACCGGCGACGGCGTGCTGATCGTCAACGGCCACTCCATCAAGGTCGTGCAGGAGCGTGACCCGGCCAAGCTGCCGTGGAAGGATCTGGGCGTCCAGATCGCCATGGAATGCTCGGGCATCTTCACCAAGCGCGCCGATGCCGCCAAGCATCTGGAAGCCGGCGCCGAGAAGGTGCTGATCTCGGCCCCGGCCACCGACGAGGACATCACCGTCGTCTACGGCGTCAACCACGACAAGCTGACCGCCGAGCACAAGATCGTTTCCAACGCCTCCTGCACCACCAACTGCCTGGCCCCGGTGGCCTTCGTGCTGAACAACCTTGTCGGCATCGAGAAGGGCTTCATGACCACGATCCACTCCTACACGGGTGACCAGCGGATCGTCGACACCAACCACAAGGACCTGCACCGCGCCCGCGCCGCGGCCCTGAACATGATCCCGACCTCGACCGGCGCCGCCAAGGCCGTCGGCAAGGTGCTGCCGGAGCTGAAGGGCAAGCTGGACGGCACCGCCATGCGCGTTCCGACCCCGAACGTGTCGGTCGTCGACTTCAAGTTCACGTCCAAGCGCGCCACCTCGGTCGAGGAGATC
>CBIHQY010000002.1:0-239276 GCA_966212305.1 uncultured Azospirillum sp. | reverse complement strand
ATCGACGGGTCTCACATAGGACTATGGCAAGGCCCTGTCAACGAGACCGGGCCGGTGGGGCGCCGGTTGCGGCATTTGCGCGGCCGGTTCGGGCGGGGGATGGGCAGGAAAGCGGGCGGGTAAGCGGATGGGGGCGGGGGCATGGACCATCCATGACGTCCGCCGCCCTGTGCGGGCATGACCGATTCATGAATTCGCGTCCAGAAAGCGCCGAGGCGGTTGGCTGGCGCCGGCCGGGACTGGTATCCCCTGGCGGGGCACACAGCTATAGGGCGATTGCCGGGCCATGGGGCGACGGGGACCCTTGCCCCGCGCGGCGTAGCCATGCTTAATCCCCTGCGGAATCGGGCGCGGAGCGGCGGATGGCTCCGATGCCGCAGGCCATGCTAAACGGGTGGCGACCCTGCCGCCGCCCACTTGTTGCGAAGCATCCGCCGGAAGGAAACAGACACGCCATGGTTCAACGAGTGTTCCGCACCGCGCTCCTGTCGGTTGCCGCCTGCGGCATCGCGCTGGCCGCCCACGCCCAGACGCCTGCCCCACAGACGCCGGCGCCCGCCACTACCGCTCCGGCCGCTTCGGCTCCGGCCGCCCCGGCCACGACCACCCCGGCCACTCCGGCCGATCCGGTGGTCGCCCGCGTCAATGGCGAGGAGCTGCACAAGTCGGACGTCACCCGCATGGTCTCGCAGCTGCCGCCCCAGGTGCAGCAGATGCCGATCGAGATGATCTATCCGGCGGTGATCGACCAGCTGATCAGCGGCAAGCTGGTCGCGTCGGCCGGCCAGAAGGCCGGTCTGGCCGATTCCCCCGAGGTGAAGGAGGAGCTGAAGCGCGCCGAGGAGCGCGCGGTGCAGCGCGCCTACATCCAGAAGGAAATCAAGGCCCGCGTCACGCCCGAGGCGCTGGACAAGGCCTATCAGGATTACCTGAAGGAGAACCCGGCGCAGGAGGAGGTCAAGGCCGCCCACATCCTGGTCGAGAAGGAAGACGAGGCCAAGGCCATCATCGCCCAGCTGAAGAAGGGCGCCGATTTCGCCAAGCTGGCCAAGGAGAAGTCCAAGGACGCCGCCGCCGCGGCCCAGGGCGGCGACCTTGGCTACTTCACCAAGGACGCGATGGTCGAGCCCTTCGCCAAGGCCGCCTTCGCGATGAAGCCGGGCGAGGTCAGCAAGGAGCCGGTCAAGACCCAGTTCGGCTGGCACATCATCAAGGTCGAGGACAAGCGGACCCAGCCGCAGCCGACGCTTGAGGAAGTGAAGCCGCAGCTGGAGCAGGCGCTGTCGAAGGACATCGTCACCGCTCTGGTCGAAGAGCTGCGCGGCAAGGCGAAGATCGAGACCTTCCAGATCGACGGCTCGCCGATGCCGAAGGAAGAGCCGGCCGCCGCTCCGGCGACCCCGGCCGCTCCCGCCGCTCCGGCGGAGCCGGCGAAGAAGTAAGGAAGACGGTAAGGGGGTGGGGGTTCGCCTCCACCCCCACCGCCCACACGCCACCACCACTCCCCACCACGGGAATTTCCTTCATGGCCACGACCCTCTCCCCCTTGGCTCCCGCAAGCTTCCCGACGCTGCCGCCCATCGCGGGCGTGCGCATCGCCACGGCGAACAGCGGCATCCGATACAAGGGCCGCGACGATCTGCTGCTGGCCGTGCTGGATCCCGGCACCAGCGTGGCGGGCGTGCTGACCCGGTCGCTGACCTGCTCGGCCCCGGTGATCTGGTGCCGCGACAGCCTGCCCAAGGGCCAGGCCCGCGCCGTGGTGGTGAATGCCGGCAACGCCAACGCCTTCACCGGCAAGGCGGGCGACGCCACCGTGCAGGCGACCGTCACCGCCGCCGCCGATCTGGCGGGCTGCGCCCCCGACGAGGTCTATATCGCGTCGACCGGCGTGATCGGCATCCCGCTGGCCGCCGACGCCATCGGCAAGTGCCTGGCGCCGATGGCACCGACCCTCAAAGCCGATTCGGCAGCGTGGGAGAAAGCCGCCCGCGCCATCATGACCACCGACACCTTCCCGAAGGGCGCGGTGCGCACCGCGACCATCGGCGGGACGACGGTGACCATCGCCGGCTTCGCCAAGGGCTCCGGCATGATCGCGCCGGACATGGCGACGATGCTGGGCTTCGTCTTCACCGACGCCGCCATCGCCGCCACCGCGCTGCAGGACATGCTGTCGGAATTCACCGAGCGCACCTTCAATGCCGTCACGGTCGACGGCGACACCTCGACCAGCGACACGCTGCTGCTGTTCGCGACGGGCAAGGCCGGCAACGCCACGGTGTCGAGCGCCGATGCCGCCGAGCTGGCGGAATTCCGCGCCGCGCTGGAGGATCTGCTGCTCGATCTGGCGCTGCAGGTGGTGCGTGACGGCGAGGGGGCGACGAAGTTCATCGCCATCACCGTGCGCGGCGCCGACAGCGACGCCGCCGCCAAGCGGATCGGCATGACGGTGGCGAACTCGCCGCTGGTCAAGACCGCGGTGGCCGGCGAGGACGCCAACTGGGGCCGCATCGTCGCCGCCATCGGCCGCGCCGGCGAGCGCGCCGACCGCGACCTGATCAAGATCACCGTCGGCGGCACCCTGATCTGCGCCGATGGGATGGAGGTTCCGGGCTACGACGAGACGCCGGTCGCCGCCCACATGAAGGGCAAGGAGATCGACATCGACATCGACCTGGGCCTCGGCAAGGGGACGGCGAAGGTGTGGACCTGCGACCTGACGCACGGCTACATCGACATCAACGGCAGCTATCGGAGCTGACGGGTTGGCGGACGGCGGAGCGGAGTCCTGGCCCGACAGCGTGACGACGCCGCGGCTCCTGCTCCGCGCCTTCCGGCATGACGACGTTCCGGCATTCCTGCCGCTGATCGGCGACTGGCAGGTCGCGCGCTGGCTCGCCCGGGTCCCGCATCCCTACACGGCGGCCGATGGCCATGATTGGGTGGAGCTGGCGGCACGGAACCGTGCCGATCATGCCGCTCTCGCCTTTCTGGCGGTGCGGACCGCCGACGGCGTCCCTGTCGGCAGCGCCGGGTTGCAGCCCGACGATGACCGGCCGGATGGTGGAGAGATCGGCTATTGGGTCGGCACTCCGTACCAGCGCGCCGGCTACGGGCTGGAGATGGTGACCGCCATGCTGGCGACCGGTTTCGGCCCGCTCGGCCTGTCGCGGATCTGGGCCGCCGCCGATCCCGACAACCGGCCGTCCCAGGCCTTGCTGCGCAATGCCGGTTTGAGGCAGCGGGGTGAACGCCGGTACGAATTCCCCGCCCGGGGGCGAAGCGTGCTGGCGCCATATTTCGAAATCACCGCCGCCGAGTGGCTGGCCCGCCAAGAGGGTTCCGCATGACCGCCTGTTTCGATCCCAGCTCCACCCCCGCTCGCGGTTCGCTGCCGGTGTTGATGGTCGTCGCGGTGGCGCTCGTCGATGCCGACGGGCGCGTGCTGCTGGCCCAGCGCCCGCCCGGCAAGTCGCTGGCGGGCCTGTGGGAATTCCCCGGCGGCAAGGTCGATGCCGGGGAGACGCCGGAGGCCGCGCTGGTGCGCGAACTGAAGGAGGAACTGGGCATCGACACGGCGGCGAGCTGCCTCGCGCCTTTCACCTTCGCCTCGCACAGCTACGAGAGCTTCCACCTGCTGATGCCGCTCTATGTCTGCCGGGTTTGGGAGGGCGACGTGAGGCCGCAGGAGGGGCAGAAGCTCGCCTGGGTCTACCCGAACCGGATGGGCGATTACCCGATGCCGCCGGCCGACGTGCCGCTGGTGGCGATGCTGCGCGATTTGCTGTAGCGGCCGATACCGCGCGTTGAAAATCGGGCCGCGCGGCTGTATATTTTTCGGAGGTGGCCGGCAGGTGCTGCTACACCCGCCGGCACGCTCCCGATGCTTAGCGGTGGATCAAGCGGATTTCGATCCGCCATCTCCTCCACCGGAGCACCAGGAAGAACAGCATCTTCTTCATGCCACCTTCCTCCTTCTGAAACGGCGGATGGACCCCCCATCCGCCGTTTTCAGTTTACACGCGGACGATGAGTGGGCGCCACTGTTTCACACCAATGTGTGGTGGTGCCTGGGCAGGTCCGACCTTTGTTCCCGGGCGTGTCCCTTTGCGGCTTTGCCCCGGGGGCGATCTGTGCCACATGATGGGGCGTTGAGACGACAAGCCGGATCTCCGGCACCACTTTCCTGAACCGCATCGGCGTGGATTCGTTGTTTTCCTACAGCAACCCGGGTGCGTCGGACGATGCCCTCGGTCAACGGCCGGCCACGGCGCTCGACGCGCTGCGGACGGTGTTCGGCTACGACTCCTTCCGCGGCCAGCAGGCCGACATCATCGACCATGTGGTGCACGGCGGCGACGCGCTGGTGCTGATGCCGACCGGCGGCGGCAAGTCGCTGTGCTACCAAATCCCGGCGCTGGTGCGCGACGGGGTGACGGTGGTGGTCTCGCCGCTGATCGCCCTGATGCGCGATCAGGTGACCGCGTTGCGGGAGCTTGGCGTGCGCGCCGCCTTCCTCAACTCCTCCCTCGGCCCGGCGGAGGCGCGGGAGGTCGAGCGGGCGATGGTGCAGGGCGAGATCGACCTCGTCTATGTCGCCCCCGAACGGCTGGTGACGCCGCGCTTCCTCGACCTGCTCGACCGCACCCGGCTGGCGCTGTTCGCGCTGGACGAGGCGCATTGCGTGTCGCAGTGGGGGCATGACTTCCGCCCCGAATATCTGCAGCTGTCGATCCTGCACGAACGCCACCCGATGGTGCCGCGCATCGCGCTGACCGCCACCGCCGACGTGCAGACCCGCGCCGAGATCAAGGACAAACTGGGGCTGACCGACGCCCGCGTCTTCCTGTCCAGCTTCGACCGGCCCAACATCACCTACCGCGTGGTGCCGAAGAAGAGCGAGCGCCAGCAGATGCTGGCCTTCCTGCGCGAGAACCATCCGGAAGACGCCGGCATCATCTATTGCATGTCGCGCAACAAGGTGGAGGACGTCGCCGCCTGGCTGAACAGCCAGGGCCGCGAGGCTCTGCCCTACCATGCCGGGCTGCCCGCCGAGACGCGCGAGGCCAACCAGGACCGCTTCATCAAGAGCGAAGGTCTGGTGATGGTCGCCACCGTCGCCTTCGGCATGGGCATCGACAAGCCGAACGTCCGCTTCGTCTGCCACCTCGACCCGCCCAAGAGTCTGGAAGCCTACTACCAGGAGACCGGCCGCGCCGGCCGCGATGGCCTGCCCGCCAATGCCTGGATGGCCTACGGCATGGCCGACGTGGTGATGCTGCGCCAGATGCTGGAGCAGTCGGAGGCCGGCGACAGCCACCGCCGGGTGGAGCGCGGCAAGCTGGAGGCCCTGCTGGGCTTCTGCGAGACGCCGGACTGCCGCCGTCAGGTGCTGCTGAACTATTTCAACGAGACGCTGCCGGAGCCCTGCGGCAACTGCGACACCTGCCTCGACCCGATCGAGACCTGGGACGGCACCATCGCCGCGCAGAAGGCGCTGTCGGCGGTTTACCGCACCGGACAGCGCTATGGCGCCGGTCACCTGATCGATGTGCTGGTCGGCAATGCCACCGAGAAGGTGGTGCAGCAGCAGCATGACCAGTTGAAGACCTTCGCCGTCGGCAAGGATTTGACCAAGGTCGAATGGCAGTCGGTCTACCGCCAGCTGGTGGCGACCGGACTGCTGACCGTCGATCTGGAAGGCTATGGCGGCTTCCGCCTGACCGATGCCGGGGTGGCCGTCATCAAGGGGCAGCGGGTGGTGAAGCTGCGCAAGGACCCGGTGCTGGAACGCCGCCGCGGCGTCCACGACGCCCTGCGCCGCCACACCGCGCGGGGCGGGTCGATCGGCGGCGGATCAAGCGGGGAGGGCGTGTCGCGCTCCGGCGCCCGCGGTGCGCTGTCGGCGGCCGACGACGCGCTGTGGCATGCGCTGAAGGACTGCCGGACGGCGCTGGCCAAGGCGCAGAGCGTGCCGCCCTATGTGATCTTCCACGACAGCACGCTGTTGGAGATGGTGGCCCAGCGCCCCCGCGACCACGCCGCCTTCGCCCATCTGCCGGGGGTGGGCGGGCGCAAGCTGGAACGCTACGCCGACGCCTTCCTGGAGGTGATCCGGCAGCACGGATGAGGCGTTCGGGTGCATGGCAGGCTTGAGGAGGAGCGGTCGATTTTTCCGAAATTCACCGCTTGCATCCCGCGAAGCACCTCGCTATGTTCCGCGCCACAACGACGCCGCAGTAGCTCAGGGGTAGAGCAACTGATTCGTAATCAGTAGGTCCGGGGTTCAAATCCCTGTTGCGGCACCAGTTTCTTCGAGGGCTCGGCAAGCAATTGCCGGGCCCTTGGTCGTTTCAGGGCTGTTGTGGTGTTGGCCGTAGGGGCATTGATCAATCGAGTGCTTAGCAGTTGCCAAAAACAACTCGGGCGCCGCATCCCCCGACACGGCGCCCGCCACTACCCTGCAAAACCCCTCAACCTCACTCCACCGCGTAAGGCGGCTTCGTGAACCCCGCCGGCGATAGGGTGAAGATCTCCGCGCCGTCGGCGGTCACGCCGATGGAATGCTCGAACTGGGCGGACAGCGACTTGTCCTTGGTCACGGCGGTCCAGCCGTCGCCCAGGATCTTCACGTCGGGGCGGCCGGTGTTGATCATCGGCTCGATGGTGAAGATCATGCCTTCCTTCAACACCAACCCCTCGCCCGGCTTGCCGTAATGCAGGACCGACGGCGGCTCGTGGAAGACGCGGCCGACGCCGTGGCCGCAGAAATCGCGCACCACCGAGAAGCGGTGGGATTCGGCGAAGGTCTGGATGGCGTGGCCGATGTCGCCCAGCGTGGCGCCCGGCTTCACCGCGGCGATGCCGATCATCAGCGCGTCATAGGTGACCTCGACCAGCTTGCGCGCCTTTACGCCGACATCGCCGCACAGATACATGCGGCTGCTGTCGCCGTACCAGCCGTCGACGATTGGGGTGACGTCGATGTTCAGGATGTCGCCGTCGACCAGCCGCTTGTCGCCGGGGATGCCGTGGCAGACGACATGGTTGACCGAAATGCAGTTGGCGCGCGGGAAGCCGCGATAGCCCAGCGGGGCGGGGATGCCGCCATGGTCGCGGATGAACTGCTCCAGCAGGCGGTCGAGCTCGCCCGTGGTGACGCCCGGCTGCACATAGGGGACGATGTAGTCCAGTGCCAGCGCGGCCAGATGGCCGGCCTTGCGCATGCCTTCGAATCCCTCCGGACCATGAAGGCGGACGCGGTTGGATTCGACGTGATCCTGTTCCAAGACGAAAGCCCCTATGCCAAGTAACCAAAAGCCGGATGCCGAAGCCCGCCGCAGCCCTAAAGCCGGATCGGCAGCGGCCGGTCCAATTCAATCGCTTCGGGCGTGATCGCGCAAGACCAACACAGCGCCTCCACCCCCGAATCCAATGCGCGGCGCAGACCGTCATGATACGTCGGATCGAGATCGGCCGCCGTGCGGAAATGGGAACAATCGCCGCGCTGGACAAGGTAGAACATGACCGCGCGGCAGCCCTGGGCCACCATCGCCGCCATCTCCTCCAGATGCTTGGCGCCGCGGGCAGTGACGCAGTCGGGGAATTCGGCGGCGTCTCCATGGGGGCCGTCGGGGCGGAGGAGGTGGACGTTCTTGACCTCGACATAGGCGGGAGGCCGGGGCGCGGGCTTGGTCGGATCGTCCTCCAGCAGCACGTCGATGCGGCTGTTGCGGCCGTATTTCACCTCGCGCCGCAGCCGGTCGTAGCCGGCCAGCTCCGGGATGGTGCCGGCGGCGATGGCGGCGGCGACCAGCGCGTTCGGGTGGCCGGTGTTGACGCCGACCAGCCCCTCGCCCCAGGGGGCGGCGGCCTCCACCAGCTCCAGCGTGTAGGCCAGCTTGCGCTTGGGGTTGTCGGAGCGCGACAGCCAGACGGCGGAACCGGGGATGTCCAGCCCGATCATGCTGCCGGAATTGGGGACATGCGCCGTCACCTCCACCCCGTCCAGCAGGGCGTCGGCCCCGTCCAATAGGACATCGGCGAGGAACCGCTTGTAGCGGCGGATCAGGCGGCCTTGAAGAAGGGGGGTGGGAAAGCGCATCTTGGCGGCGACGCTACCCTTGGCCTTCCCGCTCGACAAGAGCGTTCCACGGAGACCCCCGCCGCCATGACGTCCGAGAGCACCGCAAACCCGACCGCTGCAAATCCCACTGCCGCCGTCCTGGTGATCGGCAACGAGATCCTGTCGGGACGCACCAAGGACGCCAATCTTGGCCACATCGCCGAGAAGCTGACGGAGATCGGCGTGCGGCTGCGCGAGGCCCGCGTGGTGCCGGACGTGGAGGAGGAGGTCGTCGCCGCCGTCAACGCGCTGCGCGCCCGCTACACCTATGTCTTCACCACCGGGGGCATCGGTCCGACCCACGACGACATCACCGCCTCTTGCGTCGCCAAGGCCTTCGGCGTGGCGCTGGAGCGCAACCCGGAGGCGGTCGCCCGGCTGGAGCGCCATTACGCCGCCGGCCAGCTGAACGAGGCGCGGCTGCGCATGGCCAACGTCCCGGCCGGCGGCATCCTGATCGACAACCCGATCAGCCAGGCGCCGGGCTTCCAGATCGGCAACGTCTTCGTCATGGCCGGCGTGCCCAACATCATGCGGGCGATGCTGGACGGCATTCTGCCGCGGCTGGCCGGCGGACCGGCCCTGCATGCCCGCACGGTCGCCTGCGAGCTGGCGGAGGGGGTGATCGCCGCCGAGCTGTCGGCTCTGCAGGACCGCCATCCGGCCCTGGAGATCGGCAGCTATCCTTACTTCCGCGCCGGCTTCTTCGGCGTCAGCTTGGTCCTGCGCGGCACCGACGAGCAGGAACTGGCGGCCGCGACCGACGAGTTGGCGGAGATCGTCCGCCGTCTGGGCGGCACGCCCATCGTCACGGTTGGGACGAAAGGGTAATCGGGCTATGACCGCTGGTATGTCGGTGGGTCGATTGTCCCGGACCGATTCGGTCCTACATTAACAAGCTGTCATCCAAATCAGCTTTGCCGCGGGAGTCCCGCCATGAAGAGCTTCGAGAAAGCAGCGCTGCTGTTTCTTCTCCGCCATCTGTTCGCCGGCATCGTCGGCGCCGTGGTGCTGGCGACCGGTCTCTTGTGGTTCGACGTCGCCAAGCTGGCGACGCTGATCGGCAACAGTGACTACGGCATCACCGCCACGGTGATGCTCTATGCCGGCCTGATGCTGACCTTCGGCAGCGTGTCGATGGGAATCGGCATCATGACGATGAACGAGGACACCCGTCCTTAAATCAGATGCCGAACGGCCCGAATCGGTTATAGACCCAGACCAGGGCGACGATCAGCGCCAGCCAGAGCGCGGCATTGCGCAGCACGACTCCGCGGTTCCGGCGAAGGGCGGCCGGCACGACCAGGACCGCGACCATCAGCAGCGCCACCAGCGACATCCATTGCGTCTCGCTCACGCCGCCTCCTTCCCTATGTCGGCCCTGTTCCGGGCCTGTCTCCCAGTTGCGCTTCCTTCGATATGGGAATGCCTGCGGTAATGCGAAGGCCTCTTGACCCGCAGCCCCGCGATTGTCTAAGTCATGACCACGGAACGGTGCGTTGCATATCGAGGTATGCAATCTGCGCGGGCAGCGCAGGACCGCTCCGTGGACATGAGCTTTGCCCTACGGATCCGGTCGCATCGACTGGATTGCGGCGGCAGAGTCCGGGGCGCGGGCGTGGCGAAACCGGTAGACGCAAGGGACTTAAAATCCCTCACCTCTTGGTATGCGGGTTCGAGTCCCGCCGCCCGCACCATCTTGCTGAACGATGGCTTTCCTGGCCGGATTTCCTGGCCGATGTGGGAGCTGCCCCACGGATGCGGAGCGGTCGGGAACCCACCCAGACCCCACCCATGCGACTCCGCACCGGCTGTCGCTCAACGCGCCTCGACTTGGCCGCAGGTACGGTGGTGGGCAAGCAGGCAGTCTTCGGTCTTCGACTGCCGCATCAAGGCATCCATCAGCCAATAGCCCAGCACGAGGACGATCATGATGGCGATGGCGGCGCCGATATTGGCGGCCATTCGGGGGCGGTCGTCGTCAGGCATCATGTCGGGCATCACGTCTTGCCCGGCTTCCGCTTGGTCCGGCCGTTGACCGCCTCGCCCTCCTTGCGCTGGAGGAACAGGCGGCCGGCCTGCATCGCGGCTGCACGGTTGATGTAGCTGCCGCAGTCGAAGCGCTGGCCGTTGAACATCACCGTCAGGGTGAAGCTCTGCGGGGCGACTTCATCGACCATGATCGAGGAAGGGGCAGTCGAGGGGGAGGCGGGCTTCATGCGGCGGTCTCTGCGTCTTGCCTGCGGCGTAAGGATTCATACGTCCCCGGCTACGCGCAGGCCAGCGGCTTCGACGAGCCCGCCGCCCGATCAGCGTTCCACCTTGCCGCCGGCATTGGCCCAGGCGGCGAAGCCGCCGCGCAGGCGGTTGATGGTGCCGGTGTAGCCGGCGGCCATCATGCGCTCCGCCGCCGGGCCGCAGCGCATGCCGCCCTGGCAGTGGAAGACCAGATGCTTGCCCGAGTCGGTGGGCACGCGCGACGGGTCGAACCGCGACAGCGGGTTCAGGATCGCGCCCGGAATGTGGCCGGCGGCGTGCTCGTGCGGTTCGCGGACGTCGACGATCACCGCCTCGCCCTTGGACTGCCATTGGATCGCGGTCGCGGCGTCTATCTGCTGGATACGGCCGGCGGCGCCCTGTCCATCCGAAGGAGCGGCGGGAATCAGGCGGCGGAAGAGCGAGCACAGCGACATGGTTCGTGGTCCTTGCAAAGGGGAGAGGGGGCGGCCGCGGACGGCCCTTGACCTATAGATTAGTATATTCTAATTTATTGTCAATGAATGACGATGCCGCCTGGGCTCGGATGGTCCGGCGGGCGCCTTTCAAAAACAGGAGACGACCATGCATAAGAACTGGCCGCAGATGACCGGCGAGCTGTCCGGCGCCATCCGTGAATTGCGCGGCGGTGCGCCCGATGTCATGAAGGCCTTTTCCGGAATGGCCCAGGCGGCGCTGAAGGCGAATGCGCTCGACACCAAGACCAAGGAACTGATCGCGCTTGCCATTGCGGTGGCGATCCGCTGCGACGGCTGTGTCGCGTTCCATGCCGAAGCGGCGATGAAGCAGGGGGCCAGCCGCGACGAGGTGATGGAGACGATGGGGATGGCGGTCTATATGGGCGCCGGGCCGTCGGTGATGTATGCCGCCCAGGCGGTCGAGGCGTTCGACCAGTTCGCCGAAAAGGTGGCCGGCTGACCTGAAAGCGTGATCCCAAGTGAGGGGATCAGGTGGTGCGGGCGGTCGGACTCGAACCGACACTCCTTGCGGAACCGGATTTTGAGTCCGGCGCGTCTACCAATTTCACCACGCCCGCAGCGACGCCTCTTCTAACGCAACAGTCCGGAAACGGAAAGTGCAAAAGAACGGGGCGTCCGGGCATCCCCGTCCGGACATCGCCAAGCGTGTGGGACGCCGCCGCGGTGCCGCTTATTCCCCGCAGCGGCCGTGGCCCCTGCCATGCCGTCGCAGGGGCGCCGCGGGTGTTGCGGACGGCTGGCCGAATGGCCCAGTACGCGCTACCTTGTCGGCCATGACGACCAAGCCCCTCATGTCCCGCGTCTTTGACGATCCCCGCGTGGCCGCCCTGCTGCTGGCGCTGGCCAGCGCCGGGGTGCTGCTGTCGGCCCTGTTCTTCCAGTTCGTGCTGGATTACCAACCCTGCGTGCTGTGCATCCTGCAGCGCTGGCCCTATGTGGCGGTGATGGTGCTGGGGCTGGTGACCTGGCTGTTCCGCCGCTGGAAGGGGCTGGGCGACGCGCTGCTGGTGGCGAGCGGGCTGGCCCTGCTGGCCGGCGCCGGCATCGCCGCCTATCATGTCGGGGTGGAGCAGCATTGGTGGGCCGGCACCTCGTCCTGCGGCGGGTCGGCCCCGGCCAATTCGCTGGAGGCGTTGCGCGCCCAAGTGATGGCCGCCCCGGTCACCCGCTGTGACGAAGTGGCGTGGTCACTGTTCGGGATCTCTATGGCGGGCTACAACGTGGTGATCTCGC
This sequence comes from uncultured Azospirillum sp., assembly GCA_966212305.1. Classification (GTDB taxonomy): domain Bacteria; phylum Pseudomonadota; class Alphaproteobacteria; order Azospirillales; family Azospirillaceae; genus Azospirillum. Next base: position 227,159 of record CBIHQY010000002.1, on the reverse strand, counting down.
TGGCGCTGGCGGCCTACGCCTTCGTCGCGGCACGCATCGCCTACACCCGCACCCCGGTGTCGAGGACCGCATTGTGAGTGAAACGACGTCTGCCACCGCTGTTTCCCGCCCCGATTCGGGCCGCGGCTCGCTTCCCGGTTCGCTTCCCGGCGATCTGCCGCGGCGCAAACGGCTGGCCCGCATCGTCCGCGTCGATCATGCCGGCGAGTACGGCGCCAAGCGCATCTATGAGGGCCAGATCGCCGTCATGGGCAAGGGGCGCCACGGCAAGACCCTGCGCCACATGGCGGAGCAGGAACTGGTCCATCTGGAATATTTCGAAAAGCAGCTGAACCGGCGCCGGGTGCGGCCAACCCTGTTGCAGCCCCTGTGGCACGTCACCGGCTTCCTGCTGGGCGCCGGCACCGCGATCCTGGGCGAGCGCGCCGCGATGGCCTGCACCGTCGCGGTGGAAGAGGTGATCGAGGAGCATTACGAGGCGCAGCTGAAACAGCTCGGCCCCGAGGAGCAGGAACTGACCGACAGCATCCGCAAGTTCCAGGCGGAGGAGGTCGAGCACCGCGACATCGGGCTGCAGAACGAGGCGGAGCGCGCGGCGGGCTATCCGATCCTGTCGGCGGCGATCAAGGCCGGCACCCGGGCGGTGATCTGGGTGGCCGAGAGGGTGTAGCGGGCGTGCGCAGGGGGGCGACACCGTCCCCCAATCCGCACCGCACTACATCGGGTCCAGTTCCGAGTCCCAATAAAGAAAATCCCGCCAACTTTCATGGAGGAAGTTTGGCGGGAAGGCGCGTCCGTTCTCTTGCAGCTCGTAGGCACTGGGCTGGAAGGGCGGACTGAGGGGGATCATGCCGCAGACGTGGGGAAGGCGGTCGCCCTTCGCCAGATTGCAGGCCGAACAGGATGTGATGACGTTTTCCCACGTCGTCCGACCGCCGCGGGACCGCGGGATCACATGGTCGAAGGTCAGATCGTGGGTAGGGAAGGGGCGGCCGCAATACTGGCAGGTGAAGCGGTCGCGCAGGAAGACGTTGAAGCGGGTGAAGGCCGGGCGGCGCGTGGCCGGGATGAACTCTTTCAGCGAGATGACGCTGGGCAACCGGACTTCGAAACTTGGGGATCGGACGACCCGGTCATAGTGCGATACGATGTTGACCCGTTCCAGAAAGACCGCCTTGACCGCTTCCTGCCAGGACCATAGCGACAAGGGGAAGTAACTGAGCGGGCGGAAATCCGCGTTCAGCACCAGAGCCGGACAGTGATCGGGTGGTGGAGCCAATGGCCACTCCCTTATCTGAAACCGTTGTCTGACGTGTCTGGATCCCGGCACGCGACACTGGTGCGGCTTGTGCGCGGGGTCGTCTCTGCTCCGCCCCGGCGGCCGGATGGCGATCCGGGACAACCAAATACATAGTGGATCAGGGAGCCGGACTCAACATCTTGACCCGGTGCGGCCGAATTTCTTCACCGATGTGTAACCTTTTTTGCGTTGTGGACATGCCTGGAAAGGCGGCGGAGCGCCATCCGGACCTTCGCGCGGGGGCTGTGACATCGACAACGACATCGGCAGAAAGTCCGGCCGCTTCCCTTGCGCGCTTACCCCTCGTTAACCATGACCGCGCCATGGTGGGTCTCGTTGATCCAAGCCAATCCCGCCGGTTCGAGCCGGCCGGAAGCGACCCCGAGGAAAGTTCGCCATGACCGCCGTCATCATCGACCTCGCCCAGAAGCGCCGTGAACGCGAGGAGCGTGAGCGCCAGATCCGCATTGACGCGTTCGATCGCGAGCTGCGCCGCCGTCTGGCGCTGTATCTGGAAGGCGAAGAGATCCCGGTCGAGCCGATCCGCGACAATCCTTATATTTGATGGACCCCTACATCTAAGTCCCGCCTGCCCGACACATCCCGCGCCCGGTCCGGCGCGCGATCCGCTATAAAGCGGGGATGAGCGATCTCGTCACCCGCTTCGCCCCCAGCCCCACCGGGCACCTGCATCTGGGCCATGCCCATTCCGCGCTGTTCGGCTGGACCACCGCCCGCAGCGCCCCCCGTAGCGCCGCCGCCCGCTTCCTGTTGCGGATCGAGGACATCGACCCCAACCGCTGCCGCCCCGAGTACGAGCGCGACCTGATCGAGGATCTGGGGTGGCTCGGCCTCGACTGGGACGGCCCGATCCGGCGCCAGTCCGACCATTTCGACGATTTCCACGCTGCGCTGGCCCGGCTCGAGTCGCTGGGCGTGGTCTATCCCTGTTTCTGCACCCGCAAGGACATCGCCGCCGAGATCGCGCGGGCCGGTGCGGCTCCGCACGGCCCCGATGGACCGCTTTATCCCGGCACCTGCCGTCATCGCTCCGCCGATGAGCGGGCGGAGCGGATCGGGCGTGGCGACAGTTGGGCGCTGCGACTCGACGTGGAGGCCGCCCGGCGGCTGACCGGGCCGCTACGCTGGCACGACCGGGCGCGGGGCTGGCAGGATGCGACGCCGGAACTGCTGGGCGACGTGGTGCTGGCGCGCAAGGACACGCCGACCAGCTATCACCTCAGCGTCACCGTCGACGACCATCTGCAGGGCGTGACGCTGGTCACCCGTGGCGAGGACCTGTTCTTCGCCACCCACCTGCACCGGCTGTTGCAGGCGCTGCTGGGCTACGATCCGCCGGACTATCACCACCACGGCCTGCTGCGGAACGCGGCGGGCGAACGGCTGGCCAAGCGCGACCGCGCCCAGTCCCTGCGCTCGCTCCGCGACGAAGGACTCAGCCCGGCCGCGGTGCGGGCGCTGGCGGGGTTTGCGGATTAGGACTCAGCCCATCAGCGCCACCGGCAGGGCGGGGGAGCGGGCGGCCTGCCCGGCGGTGCCGCGCAGGGCCTCCGGCGTCAGGCTTTCCTTGCCCAGCAGGGCTTCGGCCGCCAGCCGGCCGGAGATGACGCAGGCCTCGATGCCGGGACCGGGGAAGACGCCGGCGCCGGTCAGGCACAGGCCGGGGATCGGGCTGCGGCGGGTCAGCCGTTGCTGGTCGGGGGCGGTGCCGTAGATGCTACCGGCGCTGGTGTGGGCATAGCGGGCGAAGGTGGCGGCGCTCGCCTCCTGCCGGGTGGTGATGTGACGGTCAAGATCGGGGATCAGGCGGGCGGCGGCGGCGATCATCGCGTCGCCCTCCGCCCGCTTGCGCGCCTTGTAGGCGGGATCGGCGCGGTTCCAGCCGGCATCGGCCGGGGCCAGCCGCAGCAGGGTCACCGCGGCATGGCCGGCGGGGGCGAGGCTGCGGTCGTGGACGGAGGGGACGGCGATGGCCATGCCGAAGCCCGCTTCGTCGGACGGCAGGAAGGTAATCGCCGGCAGGTCGGGGACGGTGTCCAGCCCCAGCGTGACCATGAAGGCCGAGGTCGAGGGGCGCAGCGCAGCGCAGCGGGCGGCGTAGGCGGCCGGCAGATGCTCCGCCCCCACCAGTTCCAACATGGTCCGCCGCACGTCGGCGTTGGAGATGACGGCGGGGGCGCGGATGACGCGGCCATCGGCGGTCTCGACACCGGCGGCGTGGCCGTTCTCGATCAGGATACGGGTGACGGGGGTGCGCAGGCGGATTTCGCCGCCGTCGGCGCGGATCGACTGGGCCAGCGCATCGGCCAGGGCCTGCGATCCGCCGGCGGGATAGCGGCCGCCGGAGAACCAATAGCCGAAGATCGGCGCCATCTGACCAGCGGTCAGCAGATCCGCGCGGTCGCTGAGATAGCCGGTCAGCACGGTCAGCAGGCGCTGGCCGGCGCGGTCGGGGATGTAATGGTCCAGCATGTCCTGGAAGGGACGGCCCATCCAGCGCATGGAATGCGGGCAGTCGGCCGAATAGCGGCGCATCGCCGCCACCGAATCGGGGATGTTGGGCAGGCCGCGCTCGGCGCAGCCGCGATACATCTCGTCATGGATCGCCCGCATCTCCGCCAGGAAGGCGGCGGCTCCGGCGGCGCTGGGCGGGTGGTCGGCGGCGATCTGGGTTGCCAGTCCGTCGGCATCGTCGGCCAGTTGGAGCAACCTGCCGTTCATCACCACGCCGCGGTTCACCGGTTGCCAGTCCACCCGGTCGTGGACGCCGAGCGTACGCAGCAGATGATCGACCGGGCCGCCGGGCTGGGCGCCGCTGATGTCGTGGACGCCGGCATCGAAGGTGTAGCGGAAGGGCTCGGCCCCCGCTTCGCTCCGGTTGCGCGCCTTGACCAGCCAGGAGGTGCAGAAGCCGCCGGGGCGGTCATGCGACTCCAGAACCGTGACCCGTGACCCGTGCCCCGGCCCGCGCCAGCAGCGCCGCCGCCGTCAGCCCGCCGATGCCGGAGCCGACCACCACCACATCGTGCTCGTCAGGCGCGGTGCGCTTGCGGTTCAGGATCGCCGGGGCCGGCCAGGGGTGCGGGTCGTACTGGGCCAACCGGCGGCGCATCCCCGTGGTGACCAGCCAGTTCGGCAACAGCCGGTTGGCGAGCACGCCCAGCGCGCTGGCGCCGATGGAGACCGGGGCCTCCCAGCCGGGCAGGGCGGCGAAGCCGAGACCGCCGACCAGGAACAGCACGCCCCAGACCGCCGTCATCAGCCGGTTGACGGCGACGAACTGCGGCAGGTGCCAGAACTCGCGCGGCCAGTCGTCGCGGGCATATTGCAGGGTGAAGGGGCTGCCGACGGCGATGCTGCCGAAGGCCATGGCCGACAGCGCCAGATGGATGGCGAGGCCGAGATTGCGCACCGGCCAGTCCCAGCCCAGCGGCCCGCTGAGCGGCAGGGCGACGAAGAAGGCAGCGGCGACCAACTCCGGCGCCTTGTAGGAACCGCGCAGCCGGTCGAGGACGCAGAGGGCGAGGCTAGCCGCCAGTGCCGCGAGCGAGGCCGGCAGCAGCCCGGCGAGCGGCAGGACGGCGCCGAACAGCAGCCAGGGAGAGAAGCCCAGCAGGATGCGGATGACGATTGGGAGCTTGGCGGGCTTGCGCATTGGGAGGGTGCCTTCGCGGGGGAAGTGGTTTGCGAAGGACCATCGTCGGCAGGCGGGTGTACGTGCCAGCGCGGGTGCGTGGGAGGTGGGCGTGGCTTCGTGAACTGCGGCGTACGGCGGTTCGCGATGCGTGAAGTGCGGGGGCGTACGTTTTCGGGAGGGTGTACGTGTGTGGAGAGGTTAGATCCCCGCCTTACTCTCCCGCCCAGCGGGAGAGGGTTAGGGTGGGGGCATCGACGACAACGCTTACAACGGCCGCCGTGCCTTCAACGCCGCGGTGAGCGTTCCGTCGTCGAGATAGTCCAGCTCGCCGCCGATGGGGACACCGTGGGCGAGTCGGGAGACCGAGACGTCGGAGTCGGTCAGGCGGTCGGTCACCACATGGGCGGTGGTCTGTCCGTCGACGGTGGCGTTGAGCGCCAGGATGATCTCGCGCACCGCCGGGTCCTTGGCGCGTTCGGCGAGGCCGGCGATGTTGAGGTCGTCGGGGCCGACACCCTGCAGGGCCGACAGCAGGCCGCCCAGCACATGGTAGGTGCCGCGGAAGGCGCGGGTGCGTTCCAGCGCCCACAAATCGCCGGCATCCTCCACCACGCAGATGGCCGAACGGTCGCGTGTGGGGTCGGAGCAGACGGTGCAGGGATCGCGGCTGTCGAGATTGCCGCAGATGGAGCAGGCGCGGATCGACTCGCCGGCCGCCGCCATCGCTTCCGACAACGGCACCAGCAGGCTGTCCCGCCGTTTCATCAGATGCAGCGCCGCCCGCCGGGCCGACCGGGGACCGAGTCCCGGCAGCTTGGACAGCAACTGGATCAGGCGTTCGATTTCAGGTCCGATCATCGATGTGCAAATCCGCCTCTCCCCTCCGGGGAGAGGGGATTTTCACAGATACCGTAGGATCAGAACGGCAGCTTCATGCCGGGCGGCAGCTTCAGGCCGCCCATCATCTTCGAGGTTTCCTCGGCGACGTGCTGTTCGACCTTCTTCTTCGCGTCGTTGAAGGCGGCGACGATCAGGTCCTCCAGCACCTCGACGTCCTCGGGATCGACGACGGACTTGTCGAGCTTGACCTTCTTCATCTCGCTCTTACCGTTGACGGTCACGACGACCATGCCGGCGGCGCTCTGGCCGGTCACTTCGACCTGCTCCAGGCTCGCCTGCATTTCCTGCATCTTGGCCTGCATCTGCTGGGCCTGCTTCATCATGTTGCCGATATTCTTCATCGGTCAGTACTCTCCTTCGTCGTCGAGGGGGTAATAGACCCCATCGTCCTGCTGCTGAACCATGAAATCGGGTGTCTCGCCGTCATCCGCAACCGCCGCGCTCTCCGCCGCGGCAACTTCGGCGAGGTCGCGGACGTCGATGATCTTCGCGCCGCTGAAGGCGTCGAGCACGGCGCGCACCACCGGGTTGGTTTCGGCCTCCGACCAGGCGCGGCGCTTCTCGGCCTGATCCTGCTCCGCCAGCGTCGGCTGGGCCGGGCCTTCGGACAGCGCGACGATCCAGCGATGGCCGGTCCATTCGGTCAGGAACTGCCCGACCTTGGCCGGCAGGGTCGGTGGCGCGGCGGGGCGGAGCTTCAGCTCGAGCCGGCCCGGCTCCATGCGGACCAACTGAACCGTCTCCATCAGGTAGCCGTAAAGCGCGCCCTCGCGCTGCTCGGAGAACAGCTGCACCAGCGCACGGAAGTCGTGCGGCATCGGCGACAGCTCTTCACCGGCCGGGGTGGCGGCGGGGGCGGGGGCAGCCTGCGCCATGGGGGCGCTCTGCGGCTGGGCCGAACCCATGGAACGGGCAACGGCGTGGGTGGACTGAGTTGCGACCGCGACCGGTCCGCCACCACCACCGGGGCCGCGGCCCATCGGCGCGCCGGCTCCGGCATTGGCCTGCTGGGCCTGGAACTGGCGGATCAGCTCGCCCGGAGTCGGCAGGTCGGCGGCGTAGGACAGGCGGACGATCACCATCTCCAGCGCCTGCTGCGGCACCGGGGCGGCCTGCACCTCGTTCAGCCCCTTCAACAGAAGCTGCCACGCGCGGGTCAGCGCCGGCATGCCGAGCTTGGTCGACAGGACGGATCCGCGTGTGCGCTCCGCCTCCGGCAGGGACGGGTCGTTGGCGCTGTCGGGCACCACCTTCAGGCGGGTCAGATTGTGGACGAGGTCGAGCAGGTCCTGCAGGATCACCACCGGATCGGCGCCGACGCGGTGCAGGTCGGCCAGGATGTCCATCGCCTCGGCCGGACGGGCGGAGACGGCGGCCTCGAACAGGTCGATGACGCGGGTGCGGTCGGCCAGACCCAGCATGTCGCGCACCTGCTGCGCGGTGACGGTGCCGGCGGCCAGCGCAATGGCCTGATCGAGCAGCGACAGCCCGTCGCGCACCGACCCGTCGGCGGCCCGCGCGATCAGGGCGGCGGCGTCACCCTCGATCGCCGCGCCTTCCAGGGCGGTGATGCGGGTGAAATGCTCCTTCAGCACCTGGGCGTCGACGCGACGCAGGTCGAAGCGCTGGCAGCGCGACAGCACCGTGACCGGGACCTTGCGGATCTCGGTGGTGGCGAAGACGAACTTCACATGGCTCGGCGGTTCCTCAAGCGTCTTCAGGAGCGCGTTGAACGCGCTCTTCGACAGCATGTGGACCTCGTCGATGATGTAGAGCTTGTAGCGGGCCGAGACGGGCGAGTAGCGCACGCCGTCGATGATCTCGCGGATGTCGTCGACGCCGGTGTGGCTGGCGGCGTCCATCTCCATCACGTCGACGTGGCGGTCCTCGGCGATGGCGCGGCAATTGTCGCAGACGCCGCAGGGGCTGACCGTCGGCCCGCCGGTGCCGTCCGGGCCGGTGCAGTTCAGCGCGCGGGCGATGATGCGGGCGGTGGTGGTCTTGCCGACGCCGCGCACGCCGGTCAGCATGAAGGCCTGGGCGATGCGGCCGGACTGGATGGCATTGGTCAGGGTGCGGACCAGCGCATCCTGCCCGATCAGCTCGTCGAAGGTCTTCGGCCGGTATTTGCGCGCCAGCACCCGATAGGCCTGCCCGGTGGCGGGAGCCGCGGCGGGGGCGGAAACGGCGGTGATGTCGGCGGTGGTATCGGTCACGCGGCTGGCCTGTCGAAACGACGGGAGGGGATTTGCGGGCCGCAGAATAGCGTCCCGGCGCCACGCTGTCGCCGTCTGTTTCGTGCTGGCAATTTTCGGGAAGGGTGGGAGACTGGACGAACGACCCGAGCCGTAACTCGTTGCGGCTGCTTCCTTCCGGACCTGACCGGGTTGGCGAGGGACTCGTCCGACGCCAGCCTCCCGCCGCTGTTATGGAGATTCGTGCAGGCGGATGCAAGGGGAAACGGATCGCGAGCGGGGGGCGTTAGACAGTCCGCAGCGGACTATTGACGATTATTTTTCAGACTATAAATTATGGTCCGGAATATAATTGGTCCTAATGAGGCCGCCCGTGCCGTCCGCCCCCACCTCCGCAGCTGCGCAGAAGTTCCTGTTCCACCGGCCGAAGCTGGCGGCGTCGCTGGCCGACATCGTGACCGGGGACGCGCCGATCGGGGCGGAGCCGACGCTGTGTCTGGCGGCGCCGCGGCGCACCGGGAAGAGCACATTTCTTCGCCACGATCTGGGGCCGGAGCTGGAGGATCGCGGCATCCTGTCGGTCTATGTCGATCTGTGGTCGGACATGGCGGCCGATCCCGCCCATCTGATCGCGGAGGCGTTGAAGGCCGAGCTTCGCCGGGCCGACAGTCTGCCGGTGAAGGCGGCGCGGGCGGTCGGGCTCAGCAAGTTGGGCATGGGTGGCGTTTCGGTCGATATCGACCGGATCGGGCAGGCGCAGGGGACCACGCTGGCCGACGCGCTGGAAGCCCTGCTGGAACGCACGCACAAGCGCATCGCCCTACTGGTGGACGAAGCACAGCACGCGCTGACGACGGAAGCCGGGCTGAATGCCATGTTCGCGCTGAAAGCGGCGCGCGACCGGCTGAATACCCGGGATGATGCCCGCGACGGGCCGAACCTGATGATCGTGCTAACCGGATCCCACCGCGACAAGCTGAGCCGGCTGGTGCTGAACCGCGACCAGCCCTTCTTCGGGACCAGTGTGCGCAGTTTTCCGCTGCTCGACCGCACCTATACCGACGCCTACACGGCCTGGATCAACGCCCGGCTGGCCGAGGGCAACCGGTTCGACGCCGACGACGTCTTCGCGGCCTTCGACGCGGTGGGGCGGCAGCCGGAAATCCTGATGCGGATCCTGTCGGACGCGGCGCTGCTGGTCGGCGATGCCGGCGACCTGAAGCGGGCGCTGGCGGATGGGGCGACCGAGATTCGCCAGCGGGTGTGGGACGATTACGAGAATGCGTGGTCGGGACTGTCGCCCTTGCAGCAGGCGGTGGTCGAACGGCTGGCGGTGGAGGGGCCGCAATCGGCGCCCTTCTCCGCCCCGGCGCTGCAAGCCTATGCCGATGCGGTTGGCGAGGCGGTGGAGCCGCCAGCCGTGCAGGCGGCCATCGAGGCGCTGCGGCAGAAGAACATCCTGTGGCGGTCAGCGCGCGGGCAATATGCGCTGGACGACCAGGGGATGGCGGAGTGGCTGAAGCTGCGGTCCGAAGGGGCTGGACAGGGGTGACAAAACAAAAAGGCTCCGGGCCGAAACCCGGAGCCTTTTTCGTTCGCTGTCGCTTGGAACCGCTTACTTCTTCAGCGCCGCGACGCCCGGCAGTTCCTTGCCTTCCAGCCATTCCAGGAAGGCGCCGCCGGCGGCGGACACGTAGGTGAACTTGTCCTCGACCCCGGCATGGGCCATCGCCGCCACGGTGTCGCCGCCGCCGGCCACCGACAGCAGGCCGCCCGATTCGGTGCGGGCGGCGACCAGACCGGCAACCGCGTTGGTGCCGGCGTCGAAGGGCTGGATCTCGAAGGCGCCGAGCGGGCCGTTCCAAACGACGGTCTTGGCGCCCTGCAGCTTCACGCCGAGGAACTCGACGGTGGCAGGGCCGATGTCCAGCGCCATCTCATCCGCGCCGATGGAGTCGAAGGCGACGACGCGGTTGGCGGCGCCGGCCTTGAACTCCTTGGCGACGACGAAGTCCTTCGGCAGCAGGATCTCGCAGTTGGCTTCCTTGGCGGTCGCCATGATGGCGCGGGCCTGGTCGGCCATGTCCTTCTCGCACAGCGAGGCGCCGACGTCGGTGCCCTGGGCGAACAGGAAGGTGTTGGCCATGCCGCCGCCCAGCACCAGCAGGTCCACCTTGCGGACCATGTTGCCGAGCAGCTCCAGCTTGGTGGAGATCTTCGCACCGCCGACGACGGCGGCGACCGGACGCTCCGGCTTCTCCAGCGCGAGCGTCAGGGCCTTCAGCTCGGCTTCCATCAGGCGGCCGGCGGCGCTGGGCAGCAGGCGGGCGACGCCCTCGGTCGAGGCATGGGCGCGGTGGGCGGCGGAGAAGGCGTCGTTGACGTAGAGGTCGCCCAGCTCGGCCATCTGCTTGGCGAAAGCCGGGTCGTTCTTTTCCTCTTCGGCGTGGAAGCGGGTGTTCTCCAGCAGCACGATGGCGCCGTCATGCACCTTGGCGATGGCCTCCTTGGCCTTGTCGCCGACGCAATCCTCGGCGAAGGCGACCTTCTGGCCGACGGCGGCGCTGAGAGCGTCCAGCACGTTGCGCAGGGAGTTCTTGGCGTCCGGGCCGTTCTTCGGGCGACCGAAATGCGACAGGACCACGACCTTGGCGCCCTTGGAGGACAGCTCCTTCAGGGTGGGGGCGAGGCGGTCGATGCGGGTGGTGTCGGACACCTTGCCGTCCTGCATCGGAACGTTCAGGTCGGCGCGGACCAGCACCGTCTTGCCGCTCACCTCGAGGTCGTCGATCGTGTTGAAATCGGTCATCGTCACACTTCCCCAATTATGGCCCCTCCCCATCGGGGATAGGCCGTTTCAGTTTGCGGGAACCCAACCACAGCCCTGCACGCTTTGCAACGCCCCAGGGGTGGGGTGAAATGGGGCATAATGACCCTGGAACAGCGTCTGCCCAACCGCATCGGCGACGCATTGTTCCGATTGCCCCAAAACGGAACGGATGCTGGGCGGCGGGTGACGCAGCTGCAGGTTACTGCAACATTTCCGTAACTTGACCCTGTCCATTGGCTGTGCAAACACCCAACTGTAGGCCAATGGGCCGCAAAACGGGGGTTGAAGCGCAGGCGATGGCTGAGGCCGAGATCAACCGCGAGACGGAACTGAAGCTGGCGGCGAAGCCGGAAGACTTCGACAGGCTTCGCGCCGCTTCCGCCATCGCAGACCGGACGGCTGGGCCGGCGGTGACGCGAACCCTGGAAAGCACCTATTACGACACCGAGGACCGCCGGCTCGCCGCGCGCAAGGTGACGCTGCGGGTGCGCAAGACCGGCGACGGCTATGTCCAGACGGTCAAGTCCGCGCCGGACGACGACGGGCTGGGGCGCGGCGAGTGGGAATGCCCGGTGACCTCCGCCGCTCCTGACCTGACGCTGATCGCCGATGGCGCCGCCATCGAGCTGCTGGGGTCGCTCAGCGACAGGGAGCTGCGGCCGGTCTTCACCTCCATCGTCGAACGGACCACGCAGGACGTGACGCTGGGCGATGGCGAGGATGACGCGCTGATCGAGGTCGCCTTCGACCGCGGCCGGATCGAACTGCCCGACGGCCGGTCGCGCGACCTGTGCGAGGTCGAACTCGAACTGAAAAGCGGCACGCCCGCCGCGCTCTACGATCTGGCGCAGGAGCTGACCAGGTCCGCCCCGCTGCGGCTGGAGATGCGGACCAAGGCGGAACGCGGCCATGCGCTGGCGAACGGTGCCGCCGACAAGGCGTTGAAGGCGGAAAAGCTGCTGCTCGACCCCGAGACGACGGTGGAGGGGGCGGTCGCCCGCATCGTCCGCGCCTGCCTCGCCCATATGGTGGCGAACGAGGCGGTGACGCTGGCCGGCGAGGATCCGGAGGGCGTGCACCAGATGCGCGTCGCGCTGCGTCGGCTGCGCTCGGCCACCGCGCTGTTCCGGCCTTTCATTCCGGCCGCGCAATATCTGTGGCTGGTCGGCGAGATCAAGTGGCTGGCCGGCAGCCTGGGGCCGGCGCGCGACTGGGACGTGTTCGGCGAGGAGCTGCTGGCCCCGGTGCGCGACGCCTTCCACAAGGCCGACGGCCATGGCCGCTCGGCGGTGGAGGATCTCGACACGCTGGCGGCGGCGGCCGAGGCCAAGCGGCTGCGCGCCTATGAGGGCGTGCGCGAGGCGATCCGCTCGGAGCGCTACACCGCCTTCCTGCTGGGCGTCGGCAGCTGGGTGGAGAAGCGCGGCTGGCGCGACCAGCCGGTCAGCGAGGAATCGGTGCGGCTGTTCCAGCCGGTGATCGGGCTGGCCGACCATCTGCTGAACAAGCGCCACAAGAAGGCCAAGCGGGCCGGCCACGGCTTCGCCCATCTGCCGGTGGCCCAGCGCCACCAGCTGCGCATCGCCCTGAAGAAGCTGCGCTATGCCGTGGAGTTCTTCCGCAGCCTGTACGACGACAAGCCGGTGCGCCGCTACATCCAGCAGCTTGCCGCCTTCCAGGATGCGCTGGGGCATCTGAACGACGTGGCGACGGCGACGCGGCTTCTGCACGAACTGCACGACGACGGCAGCCGGTCGGCCCCCGGCGAGCCGCGCGCCGCCGGCATCGTCATCGGCTGGCACGCCCGCGGGGTGGCCGACACCGAGGCGGCGCTGGTCGCCCTGTGGCATGATTTCATCGACACCAAGCATTTCTGGTCGAAGCCGGACGCCGCGGTGTAGAGTCCACGGCCATGCTCACGATCCTCGTCGCCAACATCAAGGGCGGCTGCGGCAAGACGACCGTCGCCACCCACCTCGCCGCCGCGTCCGCCGCGGCGGGCCTGCCCACCGTGCTGGCCGACGTCGACCGTCAGCGCTCCTCGCTCGGCTGGCTGGAGCGCCGGCCGGAGAAGGCGCCGCCGCTGGTTGGGCTGGACTGGGCCAAGGACTTCACCGACACGCCGCGCGGGACCAAGCGGCTGGTGATCGACGCGCCCGCCGCGCTGAAGACCAAGCAGATCGAAGATCTGGTGAAGATGGCCGACGTCGTCGTGCTGCCGGTGCTGCCCGGCGCCTTCGACGAGCAGGCGACCCAGCGCTTCCTCACCAAGCTCGACGAGCTGAAGCGGATCGCCAAGAAGAAGACCATTGTGGCGGTGGTCGGCAACCGCATGCGCGCCCGCACCAAGGCCGCCGACCGGCTGGACCGCTTCCTGGGCGGCATCGGCCATCAGGTGGTGACCCGGCTGCGCGACAGCCAGATCTATGCCGACTCGGCGGAAAGTGGTCTCAGCCTGTTCGACATGCCGGGCAAGCGCGCCGCCGAGCATCGTGGCGACTGGCAGCCGCTGTTGAGCTACATCGACGGGGTTTGAAGCGGGGCGGGTGCCCCCCTAAACCCGCACCACCATGAACAGCCATTTGGTCGGGATCAGCGCGCTGCCGCTGGAATGCTCGGGATAGACGGTTTCCAGCCGGCGGCGGTAGGCGGCGAGGAAGCGGTCGAGTTCGGGGCCGGTCAGGCGATCCATCACCGGGACCAGCGCCGACTGATGCAGCCATTGCAGAAGCGGGACGTCGCCGTCCAGCGCGTGGAAATACTCGGTCTCCCACAGATCGATGGCGGCGGCCTGGGGGCTGAGCCAGTCATAGTAATCCTGCGGGCCATAGCTGCGGCCGCCGTTTGGCGGGGCGGCGGGCCAGGAGCCGTGCAGCCGGTCGGACCAGGGGCCGTCGGCGGCGGTTTCCAGCAGCAGGCGGTGGGCGGTCTGGTCCTGCGGGCGGGCCAGGGCGACGGCGAGCACGCCGCCGGTGCCGAGCGATTGCAGCAGGTCGGGGAACAGCCGCTCGTGCCCGGCGACATGCTGCAGCCCACCCGCGGAGATGACGAGATCCGCCGGCCAATGCGGGCGCCAGACGGTCAGGTCGGCCTGCTGGTAGCGCACGCGCGACGGCGTGTCGGCGGCCCAGCGCAGCATCGACGGAGACTGGTCGACCGCCAGCACGTCGGCCAGCGGCCAGCGCGTCGCCATCAGCCGGGACAGCTGACCGGCACCGCAGCCGAGATCGACAATGGTGTTCGGAGCCAGGGAGAAGGGAAGCGCCGCCGTCAGGTCCATGACGGGACGACGGCGCAGGACGTCAATCGTCGCGAAGGCGTTGGGGTCCCATGCCATGTTCAGAGCCATGTGGCACCCGCTTATGTTGGGCGCCTGCCCTCCGGGGTCTTTCTCCCGGCCATCGCGTTACCGGTCGCCTGTGTGGACGGTCAGTGGGCAGAGCCCATGCGGTCGAAATAGCGGCCGATCGACGCGAAGATGAAGAGCACGCAGCCGAGGAAAACGATCAGACCGCCGGCCGCGAAGGCTTCGTCCGCCGCGCGCGATGAGGCGAGCAGGCCGACAAAGGCCATGATGCCGGCGAGGATGGGGTTGATCCAGAAGGAGAAGGCTGTCACGTCCCGGAGTCCTTTCAGAACAAGGCGTTGTCAGGGTGGAAGCGCCCGCCTCCCGCCCCGCCGGGCTGCCCGCGAACGCTTCGCTGTTGAAGGAATTCTGCGGGAGGGAGCCCGCGGAATCAATGCGACACAAACGACTTGTGCCCTGCAACAGCTACAGGACCGGTGTCCGCGTTGCATTGCGGTATGTCAAGGGCGAAGGCCGTTCCTTCGGCGCCGCTCGCCACTAGCCTGAGATCGCCGCCATGGGCGCGCAGCACCTCGCGCGCGATGGCGAGGCCAAGGCCGATCCCGCCGGCCCGCGCCGATCCGGCGAAGGGCTGGAACAGGTTTTCCCGCGCGCGGGGCGCAAGGCCGGGGCCGTTGTCGGCGATGGTCAGGGTGAGCGCGCCTGCGCGCCCGGCCTGGGCGGAGAGGCGCACCCGGTCGGCTCCGGCCTGCACCGCGTTGCGGCCGAGATTGACCACGGCGCGGCCGAGCTGGGCGGCATCGACCCGGGCCAGCATGCCGGCGGGGATGTCGTTGATCCACTCCGCCTCCACCCGGCCGCCGTCTGGGCGGGCGGTGGCGAGCACCTCGGCCCCCGCCTCCTCCGCCAGCCGGTGCAGGTCGGTGGACGCGGGAGTGAGCGGCAAGACGCCGTCGCGGGTGAAGGACAGGGTCTGGCTGCACAGTTCCACCGCGCGGTCGAGCGAGGCGACCAGCCGCGGCGTCACCCGCCGCACCTCCGGATCGGCGCTCTCGGTCAGCCGCTCCGACAGGAGGGAGGCGGTGGAGAGGATGCCGCGCAGGTCGTGGTTGATCTTCGCCACCGCGGTGCCGAGCGTGGCGAGCCGCTCGCGCTGGCGCAGCGCCGCGCGCACCGTGCCCTGCATGGCGGCAAGCTCGCGCTCCGCCACGCCGATCTCGTCGGCGCGGGCGCTCGGCACCAGCGGCGGAGCGCCGTCGGGATCGCGGCGGAAGGCGACGACCCCAGCGGTCAGGCGGCGCATCGGCCGCACCAGCAGGGCATGCAGCGTGAGATAGACCAGGATCGCCGCGATCAGCGAGATGGCGACCGACACCGCCAGGATGCGGCGGGAGAAGTCCAGCATGGCGTCGATCAGCGGCCGTTCGTCCATCGTCACCTCGACCCGCTGGGCCGGATCGTTGGGCGAGCGGTCGATCACCCGGATCACCCGGTCGTGCTGCGGCCCGAGAGCGCCCCCCAGGGCACCTTCCAGGGCGAGCCACAGGGCGTTGCCGGCATCGACGAACTGCATGCCCATGCCGGTGCCGCGCAGGTCGTACACCGCATCGACCCGCGGCGGCATCGGGCTGGACAGCATGTAGACCCGCGCGCCGGGCTGGATCAGGTCGATGACGTGGGTGCCGGTGTAGGCCAGCAGCTTCGCCTGAAGCTCCTTCGTCACCATCAGATCGGGCGCGGCCTCCACCGACAATGCCGCGATGTGGGCGGCGGCCAGCCGCTCCTCCAGGTAGCTCATGCGGAAGCGGGCGATGGAGGGGGCGTAGATCAGCACCTCCGCCAGCAGCACGAACAGGATGGTGAGCAGCAGCAGCTTGGCCGACAGGCTGGTCGCGACGGTGGGGCGGGACATGGTGGCTCACACTCTGCCGGGTGGCGGACGCGCAAGGCTGTGGCCCTTACGCAACGGGCATTCATCTACTACACTAAGCCCGTTTCCGCGGCTCGGATGTTGCGGAACGACGGAACCGGAGACCGTGCGATGCGGACGTTTCTGAAATACGAGGCGGTGGTCGCGATGGACCGCAATGCCGCGCTGGGCGCGGTCACGGACGCTTTGGGGGCGGCCGGTGGCTGGATCGTCGACCACACGCTGTTCTCCGACGTCATGGCGACCATCCGTTTTGCGCTGCCGGGCGACCGGACAGCCGTTTTTGAAGGCGCGCTGGCCGAGGCCGGCCTTACGGTCGATCCGGCGGCGGTGGGGGATGCCACTGCGGAGGAGCTGAACGGGGCGATCACCCTGACCTTCGCCAAAGGAACCGGCGACCTGCGCCGGGACGTACCCGCCTTCTCCTGATTCGCCGTCCCCCTGGTGCTCCCCTGGTGCCTGCGGCCCAAGAGCGCAAACTTGTCCTCTGGCGTTACCGCTTTGGCATTGGTAAGACAGGCGCCATGAGCGACCTTGCCCGTCACATCGACACCCTGTCGCGCGCCAACGTGCTGTGCATTGGCGACGTGATGCTCGACCGTTTCGTCTATGGTTCGGTGGACCGGGTGTCGCCGGAGGCGCCGATCCCCGTCCTGCGCGTGGACCGCGACGTGCCAAAGCTGGGCGGCGCCGGCAACGTCGCCGCCAATCTGGTGGCGCTGGAGGCGGACTGCCGCTTCGTCTCGGTGGTGGGGCGCGACGGCATCGGCAGCGATCTCTTGGCCCTGCTGCGGCGCGAGGGCGTCAGCGACGGCGCCATCGTGATGGAGGACGGACGCCAGACCACGGTCAAGACCCGCTTCATCGCCGGCCAGCAGCAGCTTCTGCGCACCGACATTGAGACCGTGGTGCCGATCACCGTCGCCGACCGCGTGCTGGAGCGCGTGCGCGACCTGCTGCCCGAGGTGGGCGGCGTCATCCTGTCCGATTACGGCAAGGGCGTGCTGACCGACGAGCTGGTGGTGGCGGTGATCGCCGCCGCGCGGAACGCCGGGCGCACGGTCGTGGTGGACCCGAAGGGGCGTGACTACAGCCGTTATCGCGGGGCCGACATCGTCACGCCCAACCGCAAGGAGCTGATGGAGGCCACCGGCCTGCCGGCCCGCACCGACGAGGAGGTGATCGCCGCCGCGCGTCACCTGATCGCCACCTGCGGCATCGGCGCCGTCGTCGCCACCCGCAGCGAACAGGGCATGTCGGTGGTGACGGCCGAGGACGCGGTGCATCTGCCGGCCGAGGCGCGCGAGGTGTTCGACGTGTCGGGCGCCGGCGACACGGTGGTGGCGACGCTGACCGCCGCGCTGTCGGTGGGGATCGATCTGGTCGATTCGGCGCGGCTGGCCAATCTGGCGGCCGGCATCGTGGTGGGCAAGGTCGGCACCGCGGTGGTGCGCTCGGCCGAGCTGCTGTCCGGCCTGCACGAGCAGGAATGGCGTCACGGCGAGGAAAAGGTGCTGACCCGCGACGCCGCGGCGGAACGGGCGGAGCGCTGGCGGCTGCGCGGCAAGCGGGTGGGCTTCACCAACGGCTGCTTCGACCTGCTGCACCCCGGCCATATCTCGCTGCTGAAACAGGCCCGCGCGGCCTGCGACGTGCTGGTGGTCGGGCTGAACAGCGACGCCTCGGTGAAGCGGCTGAAGGGCGACAGCCGGCCGGTGCAGAACGAGACGGCGCGCGCCACCGTGCTGGCGTCGCTGGGCTGCGTCGATCTGGTGGTGATCTTCGGCGAGGACACGCCGGAAACGTTGATCCACGCCCTGCGCCCCGACGTGCTGGTCAAGGGCGCGGACTACACCATCGCCACGGTGGTGGGGGCGGATTTCGTCCAGAGCTATGGCGGGAAAGTGGTTTTGGCCGATCTGGTGCAGGGCCAGAGCACGACCAACACCATCAAACGCATGAAGGGCTGAGACGAAAAGGCGGGCATCGCCGCCTGATTTCAGCCCAGGGCAATTATTGTCGCTTGTAAACCGCCGAGGCATGTCCCATCTATGGATGGTCGACGTTGCTCTGGGCTTTGTTATTCTGATCCGCTACACGGATTGGGTCTCTTCCCCGAAGTGAAATTGATGCGCCTGCGCAAACTCGTGCGGCGCAACGCCAGGAAAGGGAACTGACCCATGGCTATCGGAACCGTCAAGTTTTTCAACTCCACCAAGGGCTTCGGCTTCATTCAGCCGGAAGACGGCACGGCCGACGTGTTCGTCCACATCTCCGCCGTCGAGCGCGCCGGGATCAGCAATCTCGGCGAAGGCCAGAAGCTGTCCTTCGACGCGATCCGCGATCCGCGCCGCGGCAAGGTTGCTGCCGAGAACCTCCGCGCTCTCTGAGCGCAGCAGGTTCGAAGAGAAAGGGCGGCTCCGGCCGCCTTTTTTTGTACCCGCACCCTCGGTTGAAGATGCCCGGCCCGACCGGCCCGATGCCCTTTCCGAGGGCAAGGCGAAATTCACGAAATGGATGGAAATGAACGGCTTTAAAAATGCAGGGCTTTCGGAGCGTCTGAGCGCCGCCGCCGGCGCGAAGAAGGCACTGCTGGACAAGTTCAAGGCGCAACCCGGTGTGAACGATCCGGTCTTTGTGGAGCGCGAAGAGGCCCGGTTGGCCGTCCGCGTCGCCCGTGAGGCGCGCGAGGCCGAACGCAATGCGGTGCGCGAAGCCCGCAAGGCCGCCGAACAGGAAGCGTTGAAGGCGGAACAGGCCGAACTGGCCGCCCGCGAGGCGCTGGCCGCCCAGGAGGTCGCCGAACAGGCCAAGCGCCAGGTGGCGACGGCAGCCGAGGCGAAGGCCGCCCGCGACGCCCGCTATGCGGCGCGCAAGGCCAGGAGCCGCTGACCCGTATCGCGGGATGCCTGAGTCGACGTGACGCGCCGCTCCGGTCGTCAAACCAAAACAGCCATGAAGCCTCATGCGTTCGATCCGAACCGCATCAGGCTCCATGGCTGTTTTGCCGTCGGCCTTGGAAGGATGGATTTCCAAGGCCGCGCTGACTGTTGACTTACATCTTCTTCTGGACGTTGTCGGCGCCCCGTTCGATGGCGCGGCCACCGGCCTGCACGTCCTGGCCGGCGCCCTCCATGGTGTTGCAGGCGGCCAGCGTGGTGCCCAGCAGCGTGCCCAGGACGGCGAGCAGGGCGAACTTCTTGACGGTGGTCATGGTGGTCTCCGTTGCGGTGGCAGTGTGATGCCGACTGGAACGCAAGCGGGGCCGTAAAGGTTTCCGGAACCGAAGGGGGAGGGGGCTTGCGCAAAGGTGGTGCCCTTCGCTGCGGCGTGGGAATGGACGACATCGGGGCTGTTGCCGAACGTCCCGTCCGGACCGGAGACCGTCATGCCGCGCGCCCGTCGCTTCAGCCCGCTGACGACCCTCGATGAATTCCTGGCGATGGAGTTCCGGGACGATGCCCCGTATGAACTTGTCGATGGCGAGATCGTCGGGCAGGCACATCCGAGCCCCGCACACAGCACCTTGCAGATCGCTTTGGGCGCCGCGTTGCGCGATGCCCTGCGGGAGAAGGGCAAGCGTGACGGAAGTCGTTGCCGGACTTCGTCGGAGGCCGGCGTCCGACCGCATTTCGACCTGACGCACAATTACCGAGTCGCCGACCTTGCCGTGACCTGCGAGCCGTTCGATCCGGAGATCCCCTAAACCACCGCTCCGGTGTTGCTGGTGGAGATCCTGTCGCCGACCGAAGAGAAGGCGCAGCGGGCCAAGCTGCATGCCTATGCCGCCATGCCGTCGGTGCGGGAGATCCTGTTCGTCGACTCCCGGACCATCCGGGCGGAGCTGCACCGCCGCGATTCGGACAATCTCTGGCCCGCCGCGCCCGAGGTGCTGGAGGAGGACGGGCGGCTGGTGCTGGAAACCGCCGGTCTCGACATGCCCTTGGCGGAGCTGTACCGCGACCTCGGGTTCTGACCTCCTTCATTAGGCAACCCTGCACCCAGAGACGAAGTGTCCCGTTGCCACGGGGCGTGAGCGCGGGCATAAATCGCCCCGCGGAATATCTCGCGGCCCTCCCCGCTGGATGGGACGGCTTTTGGCAACGAGCAAGAATGGCGAAAGGAAAGCCTCTCATGGCTGAAAGCACTTTTGACGTCGTTGTGATCGGCGGCGGTCCCGGCGGGTATGTCTGCGCGATCCGCGCGGCGCAGCTCGGCTTCAAGGTTGCCTGCGTGGAAAAGCGCGGGACCCTGGGCGGCACCTGCCTGAACGTCGGCTGCATCCCGTCCAAGGCTCTGCTGGCGGCGTCGGAGAAGTTCGAGGAAGCGGCCCACGGCCTTGCCAAGTTCGGCATCAAGGTCGGCGGCGTCGAACTCGACCTGCCGGGCATGCAGTCCCACAAGGACAAGGTCGTCAAGGACAACGTCACCGGCATCGAGTTCCTGTTCAAGAAGAACAAGATCGCCTGGCTGAAGGGCGCGGGCAAGATCACCGCCCCGAACACCGTCGAGGTCGAAGGCGTCGGCACGATCACCGCGTCGAAGGCGATCGTCATCGCCACCGGTTCGGACGTGACCCCGCTGCCGGGCATCGCCATCGACGAGAAGCGCGTGGTGTCCTCCACCGGCGCCCTGTCGCTGCCGGAGGTGCCGAAGCATCTGGTCGTCATCGGAGGCGGCGTCATCGGCCTGGAGCTGGGCTCCGTCTGGGGCCGCCTGGGCGCCAAGGTGACGGTGGTCGAGTATCTCGAACGCGTGCTGCCGACCATGGACAACGAGCTGTCGAAGCAGGCCCAGCGCATCTTCGCCAAGCAGGGCATGGACTTCAAGCTGAGCACCAAGGTGACCGGCGCATCGGTGAGCGAGACCGGCGTGACCCTGACGGTCGAGCCCGCCGCCGGCGGCGAGGCGCAGACCATCGACGCCGACACCGTGCTGGTCGCCATCGGCCGCCGCCCCTACACCGAAGGCCTGGGCCTGGAGACGGTGGGCGTCGAGCTGGAGCGCGGCCGCGTGAAGATCGACGGCCATTTCCAGACCAACGTGCCGGGCATCTATGCCATCGGCGACGTGGTGGAAGGCCCGATGCTGGCCCACAAGGCCGAGGAAGAGGGCGTGGCGCTGGCCGAGCAGCTGGCCGGCCAGAAGAGCCACGTCAACCACGACCTCGTCCCCGGCGTCGTCTACACCTGGCCGGAAGTCGCCGCCGTCGGCAAGACCGAGGAGCAGCTGAAGGCCGCGGGCGTCGCTTACAAGACCGGCAAGTTCCCGTTCACCGCCAACGGCCGCGCGCGTGCCGGCGGCAACACCGACGGCTTCGTGAAGATCCTGTCGGATGCCTCCACCGATCAGGTGCTGGGCGTCCACATGATCGGCCCGAACGTGTCGGAAATGATCGGCGAACTGGTGCTGGCCATGGAGTTCAGTGCGTCCGCCGAGGACGTCGCCCGCACCTGCCACGCCCACCCGACTTTGTCGGAAGCGGTCAAGGAAGCGGCGCTGGCGGTGGACGGTCGTCCGCTGCACATCTGATCCTCCGCGGACCTGATCGGCGGTCCGCGAGGTCCGCAACGACGAAAGGCTCCCCCGCTGTCCGGCGGGGGAGCCTTTTCGTTTGCGCGGCCCCGCTCGGGCGGTCAGGCCGCGCGGATGGTCGACAGGAAGCCGTTCACCGCGGTGCGCAGGCGGCCGGCGTCGCCGGCGAGCTGGCCGGAGACCGACAGGACGGTCTCGGCGGAATGGCCGGCCTCGACCGCGGCGCTGCGGACGTCGGCGATGGTCTTCGTCACCTCCTGGGTGCCGCTGGCGGCCTGCTGGACGTTGCGGGCGATCTCGGCGGTGGCGGAGCCCTGTTCCTCCACCGCGGCGGCGATGGCGGTGGAGATCTCGTCGATCTGGGCAATGATGCCGCCGATGCCCTTGATGGCGCTTGCGGTCTCGTCGGTGACGCGCTGCATGCCGGTGACGTGGCCGGCGATCTCCTCCGTCGCGCGGGCGGTCTGGCTGGCGAGGCTCTTCACCTCCTGCGCCACCACGGCGAAGCCCTTGCCGGCCTCTCCGGCGCGGGCGGCCTCGATGGTGGCGTTCAGCGCGAGAAGGTTGGTCTGGCTGGCGATGTCCTGGATCAGTTGCACCACCGTGCCGATCTTCTCCGCCGCCTCGGTCAGGCTGAGCACCTGTCCATTGGCCTGCTGGGCCGCCCCCACCGCCTCGCGGGCGATCTGGGCGGAGCGGTTGACCTGCTCGCCGATCTCCTGGATCGACGCCGACAGCTCCTCGGTGGCGCTGGCGACGGTCTGCACGTTGCTGCTGGCATCCTGCGAGGCGTTGGCGACGACGCCGGCCTGTTGGCTGGTCTGGGTCGCGGTGGCGGTCATGGTCTGGGCGGTGCCGGTCATCGACTGGGCGGCGCGGTCGACGCCGTCCACCACATTCATCACCTGGGCTTCCAGGTTGTCCGCCAATTGCAGCATGGCCTTGCGGCGCTCGGCGTCGGCCTTGGCCTGATCCTCGGCGCGCTGGTCGATCATCCGCTTCAGGTCGGCCAGCATCTTGCGCAGGGCGTCGGCGAGCGCGCCGATTTCGTCGGCCTGCCGGATGTCCAGCGTCTGGTCGAAGCGGCCGGCGGCGATGCCTTCGGCGAAGGCGACGCTGGCGCGGATCGGCCGGGCGACGCCGCCGGCCACCACCCACATGATCGCGACGGCGCCAAGGGCGACCAGGGCGCCGACGGTGACCTGCCACAGGATGTTGGAGTTGGCTCGCTCGCCCAGGTGCGAGGCCAGGGCCATGCTGTCGGCCAGCACGATGTCCTTCGGCACCTGGACCAGCACGGCCCACGGCTTCTCGGTGTTGCCGAGCGTGATCGGGGCGAAGCTGCGCAGCATGTTGGTGGAGGCTTCGATGTCGACATGCGGCTTGCCCGCCTGGACGCTCGTAAGATCGGCCTGCCACGAGGCATCGAAGGTGGAGATCGACTGGCCGATCAGGTCGGGCCGCGCGCTGTGGGCGACGATCAGGCCCATGTTGCTGATGATGACCACCTGGCTGCGGCCGTCGAACACGGCGGCGCTGACCTTGGTCGACAGCTTCTGCACGAAGTCGAGGTTGAAGTCGGCACCGGCGACGCCGCGGAACTTGCCGCCGATGACCACAGGCACCGACAGGGTCGCCAGGAACACCTGCTTGCCCTGCACGATGTAGGGCAGGGGGTCGAGCACGCTTTCGCGGCCATTCTCCTGCGGGCCGATGTACCAGCCGCCCTTCATCACGCCGTTGGGGTGACGGTCGCGGCTGTCATACTCGACCAGCGGCTGCATGGCGATGCGGCCGTTCTGGTCGCGGTTCCAGTAGGGGATGAAGCGGCCGGTGGCGTCGGTGCCGGTTTCGCGGCGGTTGCGGAACTCCTCGTCCCGGCCGTCGAGCGCGTCGGGTTCCCACGCCGAATAGGTGCCGTTGAACAGCGGGTTGTTTTTCAGCACCGACAGCAGGACACCGTTGAAGGCCTCGCGCCGCTTTTCCGGTGGGACGTGGCCGGGCATTCCATCGTCGGCGAGGCTGGCGAAGCTGCCGGCCATCGTCCGCGCGGCGTTCAGCGCGGTGTCGAATTCCGACCGCAGCAGGCCCGCCTGGGTGGCCGCGAGGTTCTGCAGGGATTCTGTCGTCTTGCTTTCGATGATTCGTTCGACGTTGTCGGTCACGAACTCGTTGCTGGAGCGCGTCGACAGGACGGCGAAGCCGACGAGCACTGCCACGGTGCCCGCCAGACAGAGCCCAGACAGCATGGCTATCTTGGTCTGGATCGATTTTATCTGCATGACGATATCCCCCGCTTAAATCCTGCGCTGGGATGACTGTGATTTTCGCAGATTAACGAATTGTTAAAGTCAAATAAGGGGTGAGCGCTAGTCTTTCAGTCGAAAGTATGATGTTCGTCAGTTATTGAAGCAATACCTACAGAAAAGTGTGGTGATGACCGAAGGCGCGGATATTGGATTCGGTAATCATGTTTGTGAACGAATTATCGGCAGTTTGCGTCCTGCATGCGAAAGCTTTTTTCGCCAGTTCGGAGAATAGGCAGATGAATACCCGAATATGCATTCGATGATTGCGGAAGCGGGTCCGCGTCAGCCCTTGCGCGCCCGAGGATGGGCGTTGCGGTACACGTTCATCAGCTGTTCGTTCTCGACGTCCGTATAACGTTGGGTTGTGGAGAGCGAAGCGTGGCCGAGCAGGTCCTGGATGGCGCGCAGGTCGCCGCCGTCCGCCAAAAGATGGGTCGCGAAACTATGCCGCAGGGCGTGCGGGGTGGCGCTGTCCGGCATGCCCATCAGGGCGCGCAGCTTCTGCATCTGATGCTGGGCGACGCTGGCGTTCAGCCGGCCCCCGCGGGTGCCGACGAACAGCGGGCCGTCCGGCGCCAGCGTAAAGGGGCACGACTCGACATAGGCGCGCACCGCCTCCGTCACCGCCGGCAGGACGGGGATCATGCGGTCCTTGCGCCCCTTGCCGGTGACGCGCAGCGTGTCGGTCAGCGGCGCATCCTTTCGGGCCAGACCCAGCGCTTCGGAAATGCGCAGGCCGCAGCCGTAGAGCAGGGTGAACAGGGCGCGGTCGCGCTTGCCGATCCACGGTTCGTCGCGGTCGCGCTCGGCCTCCTCCAGCAGGCGGTCGGCGTCGATTTCCGTCAGCGGGCGCGGGGCGGGGCGCTTGACCTTCGGCGTGGCAAGGGTGGCGACGGCGGGGTTGTGCAGCCGGCCGCTGCGGTCCATCCAGCGGAACAGGTTGCGCACCGCCGCTAGCTTGCGCGCCCGGCTGGCCCCGACCAGACCGTCCATTGCCAGCCTGGACATCCAGGCGCGGAAATCCGCCGCCTTCAGGTCGCCCAGGTCGTTCAGCGAGGGGAGCGAGCCGCCGCGGAATTCGGTGAGGAAGCGCAGGAACTCTCCCACGTCGGCGGTGTAGGCCGACAGGGTGTGGCGGGACACCGCCTTCTCGCTCTCCATCCAGCGCCGCCAGTGGGCGAGTACATCCTGAACGTCGGGCCTGGCGGAGAAACCCAATACAGGCTCGGTCACGCCGGCAGCTCCAGCCAGCCGCGGATCACCCGTTCGATGACGCGGGCAAGGAAGCCGACAAGCTCGGTGCCCTGGCCGCTGTGGAAGGTGTCGGGTTCGCGGCTGCCGAAGGCGAGCAGGCCGTCGGGCGTCTCGCTGGAGACCTGGATGCGGATCAGCGCCTCAGACCGGACGAGGCCGGCGCCGGGGCCGTAGATCTCGGGATCGCCCTGGATGTCGGTGTTCAGCACCACGTCGGCGCGGCCCAGCCGCTCGGCGATGGCGCCCGGCTCCACCACCCGCACGCCGGAGCGGTGGACGTGGGGAATGTCGTTGCCGTTGGATTCGATGACCAGACAGGCGACATCGAGGTCGAGAAGGACCGCGAGGTCGGTGGTGATGGTCTGGATCAGCTGCTCGAAGCTCTGTGCGTCGAGCAGGAACAGCACCGCGGCATGGATGCGGTTCTGGCTGTTCAGGTTGGCCCGGCTGGTGCCGATCAGCTCGCGCTGCTGGTCCTTGAGGGTGCGGACCTCGGCGCGCAGCCGGTCGACCATGAAGGCCTGGAGGTCCACCACCCCACGCCCGCGGTCGAGCGACGGCGGGGTCAGGTGGTGGACCAGATCGGCGTTCTGGGCCAGGAAGTCCGGGTGGGTCCGCAGATAGGCGCGCACATCCTCCGAAGAGAGCGTCGACGTCCGGTGCGGGCTGTGACCCGGTTCGCGGCCCCTGTCGGCCATGATCGCTCCGGCCCGCCTTACAGGATCGACTGGCCGGTCTTCTTCCAGTCGTCGACGAACTGGGAGAGACCCTTGTCGGTCAGCGGGTGGTTGAACAGCTGCTTCAGCACCGACGCCGGGGCGGTCACGACATGGGCGCCCAGGCGGGCGGCCTTGACGATGTGCATCGGGTTGCGGATCGAGGCGACCAGCACCTCGGTCTTGAAGGCGTCGTAATTGTTATAGATCTCGCAGATGTCCTTGATGATGCCCATACCATCCTGGCCGATGTCGTCCAGGCGGCCGACGAAGGGCGACACGAAGCTGGCACCGGCCTTGGCCGCCAGGATCGCCTGCGCGGGGGAGAAGCACAGCGTGACGTTGACCATCGTGCCTTCGGACGAGATGATCTTGCAGACCTTCAGGCCCGCCGGGGTCAGCGGCACCTTCACCGCGACGCGGTGGGAGATCTTGGCGATCTTGTGGGCTTCGGCGAGCATGGTCTCGAAGTCGGTGGACGCCACCTCGGCGCTGACCGGACCGTTGACGACGTCGCAAATCTCGGCCACGAGGTCGAGGAATTGACGGCCGGACTTGGCGATCAGGGAGGGGTTGGTGGTAACACCGTCCAGCAGACCGGTATCGGCCAGATCGCGGATCTCGGCGATGTCGGCGGTGTCGACGAAGAACTTCATGACGAAGGGTCCATGCTTGCTGATGTTGACCGGAACCGGCCGCGCCGGAAAGCTGACCGACGCGCCGTTCCGCCCGGTGCCCGGGACATGAGGCCACTCTAGCCGATGCGTTCGACTTCCGCCAGTTCCGCCCCGGGCTTCCAGGGGGATCTTCTTGGGGACACGCCCGAAACGGGGCAGCCCGAAGGCGATTCCGCGGCGATTTCCGCAGATTTTCCGGCGAAGTCGCAGCCTCGCGGATCGGATCGCCGCGTCGCCGTCCTGCTGCCGCTGCCGCTGCGCGAGGCGTATGACTACCGCGTGCCGGACGGGATGGAACTGGTCCCCGGCGATTTCGTCGAGGTGCCGCTGGGGCCGCGCCGGGTGATCGGCGTCGTCTGGGGGCCAGGCGCCGGGACGCTGGAGTCCGGCCGGCTGAAGCCGGTGGTGCGCCGGTTCGACGTGCCGCCGATGACCGAGGTCGGCCGCCGCTTCGTCGAATGGGTCGCCGCCTACACCATGACGCCGCCGGGCTTCGTCCTGCGCATGGCGGTCAGCGTTCCGGCGGCGCTGGAACCGGCCAAGCCGATGCTGGCCTATCTGCGCAAGCAGGGGGCGGAGCCGCCGCCCGGCTTCAAGATGACCGACCCGCGCAAGCGCGTCCTGGCGCTGCTGGAGGATACCCTATCCGGGGGGCCTCCCCGTACTCCGGCGGAACTGGCCGACGAGGCCGGCTGCGGCGTGACGGTGGTGCGCGGGCTGGCCGAGGCCGGGCTGCTGGAGCCGGTGATGCTGCAGCCGACCCGGCTCGGCCGGCCGGACTGGAAGCGGCCCGGACCCAGCCTGTCGGCCGACCAGCGGGCGGCGGCCGACGATCTGCGCGCGCGGGTGGCGTCCGGCAGCTATTCCACCGTGCTGCTCGACGGTGTCACCGGGTCGGGCAAGACGGAGGTCTATTACGAGGCGATCTCGGCGGCGCTGGAACAGGGCAAACAGGCGCTGGTGCTGCTGCCGGAGATCGCGCTGTCGGCGCAGTGGCTCGACCGCTTCGCCCGCCGTTTCGGCGCGCCGCCAGCGGAATGGCATTCGGAGCTGACCGGGGCGCAGCGCCGAGACACGTGGCGCGCGGTGGCGAAGGGCGAGGTGCCGGTGGTGGTCGGTGCGCGGTCGGCGCTGTTCCTGCCTTACCCGGACCTGGGTGTCATCATCGTCGATGAGGAGCACGACTCCGCCTACAAGCAGGAGGAGGGGGCGATCTACCATGCCCGCGACATGGCGGTGGCGCGGGCGCATCTCGGCGGGCTGCCGATCGCGCTGGTCTCCGCCACGCCGTCGCTGGAGACCAAGGTGAATGCCGACAGCCACCGCTATGCCCGCATCGAACTGCCGGCCCGCCATGGCGGCGCCGTGCTGCCCGACGTCGAACTGATCGACCTGCGGCGCGACCGTCCTCCCGCCCGGCATTGGCTGGCGCCCAGCCTGCGCAAGGCGCTGACCGACACGCTGGCGGCGGGCGAGCAGGCGATGCTGTTCCTGAACCGCCGCGGCTATGCCCCGTTGACCCTGTGCCGGGCCTGCGGCCACCGCATGCAATGCCCGAACTGCACGGCGTGGCTGGTCGAGCACCGGCTCGCCCGCAAGCTGCAATGCCACCATTGCGGTTTGCAGCAGCCCTTGCCCCATGCCTGCCCGGAATGCGGGGAGGAGGGGACGATGGCCGCCTGCGGTCCCGGGGTGGAGCGCATCGCCGAGGAGGTGGCGGAGCTGTTCCCCGACGCCCGCGCCGCCATCATGGCGTCCGACACCCTGCACGGCCCGCGCGCCATCCAGGAGATGGTGGAGAGCATCGGCCGGCACGAGCTGGACATCATCATCGGCACCCAGGTGATGGCGAAGGGCCACCATTTCCCGATGCTGACGCTGGTGGGGGTGGTCGATGCCGATCTGGGGCTGAACGGCGGCGACCTGCGGGCGGCGGAGCGCACCTATCAGTTGCTGCATCAGGTGGCCGGGCGCGCCGGGCGCGGCGAGCGGCCGGGGCGGGTGATGCTGCAGACCTTCATGCCCGAACATCCGGTGATGCAGGCGCTGGCCGCCGGCGACCGCGACGGCTTCTATCAGCTGGAGGCGGAGATGCGGCTGGAGGCCGGCATGCCGCCCTTCGGCCGGTTGGCGGCGCTGATCGTGTCCGGCGAGGATCCGACGCTGGTGGAGCGGGTGGCGATGGCGCTGGGCCGGGCCGCTCCGCGCAGCGACTCGGTCCACATATTGGGGCCGGCCCCGGCGCCGCTGGCCCTGCTGCGCGGACGGCACCGCCGCCGCCTGCTGCTGAAGGCTCCGCGCAGCACACAGGTGCAGCCGCTGATCGCGGAGTGGCTGGACAGGGTGGAGATCCCTCCGGCCATCCGGGTGCAGATCGATGTCGACCCTTACAGCTTCCTTTAGCTGCCGTTAGGGCGGGCAGCGCAGGCTGCGGCGAATTGACACGATCCGGTCGTGGGAGGGGCGGGCATGGCACCTGTGACGTTTGGTCCATTGCGCGGCGCCGGGCATGGTATTACCACGGTCGGGATGGTTCCGAATCCAAACTTCCTTCCCGGACCCAAACATCACAGGCACAGGTTCAGGCTGATGGTCGGTATGATCTCCAAGCTTCGTCTGCGCGTTCAGCGGCAAACCCTGTTGACCGTGCTGCCGGTTCTTCTGCTGCTGGTGGTCATCGCCTTTGCCGCCGGCGCCCCGGCCCGCACCCGCGGCACCGATGCCGAAGCGCTGACGATGATCGACCGGGCCGAGCAGCTGCTGGAGCGGATCGGTCCGGACGCGGCGGCCGAAGCCTTTGCCGCCCATGATAGCGCTTTCACCGACCGCGACCTCTACCCGATGCTGCTGGACGACAAGGGAGTGATGGTCGCCCATGGCTGGACCGCCACGCTGAACGGGTCGAACCTGAACGAGCTGCGCGACGTCGATGGCAAGCCCTTCATCCGAGAGGCGCTGGACGGGGTGGCGCGTGACGGCCGCACCGACGTCACCTATCAATGGATCGACCCGCTGACCGGGCAGGTCACGCGCAAGACGATGCATGCCCGCCGTCTGGTTCTGAACGGCAAGCCCTACATGCTGGCGGTCGGCGTCTATCGGTGAGGTGTTTATGAAACTGCTGCGGCGGGATGCCGCAGTTTGCTTTTTTACATGGTGAAAATTACCGCGGCCAAATCCAAGGCGCGGCCAAATCCAAAGGAGGTCAGAGCGACCGCGGGCGGCGCGGGCGCCAGATCGACAGGCATTCGGCGGCGTTGTCACCGGCCCCGATGCCGTACCAGCCCGAGCGGTCGTGGAAGGACAGGCTGTAGCGTCCCTTGGCGTCGCGTTCGAAGCGGAAGACCGGGCGGTCGACCTCCGGCAGCAGCACCAGAAGCCGGTCGTGGGTCCGTCCCGACTCGCGCAGCACGCCGACCCAATGACCGTCGCGAATCTTCGGTTCGGCCACCGCGGCGAAGGCATCCAGATCGTCCGGGGTAAAGCGGGCGCGGCTGAACTGGATGACGTTGGGCGCGCGCTCCTCCAGCCGGGTGCCGGCGCCGGCGTCGCTGTCCGCAGGGGTGTCGGTCGTCGGCAGGATGGTCATGGCGGATAAGGCCTCTGGTCGCTCGGGACCGGCTGCGGCGGGGCAAAACGACAGCAATACCAAGGTCGGATCGGCCGCCCGCACGGTTTCGGCCGACCGTGGATCAGATTGGTTAACCTTGAATTAAACCGGGAATAGGGCCACAACGAAGTCACAGCCGGTATGACCAGTCGAGCGTTGCCCGAGTCCTCGGCGAACGCAGTAGCGACCAATGATTCCGCAGTTGCTCAAAACGCCGCAGCCAAATTGTCCAGACCCCGTTGCGTGGTGGCGATTCCTGTGATATTGGACCGCTCGCTTTCGCGGCCGGGGTGTTTGTGCCTCGGGTTGACACCCTATAAGGCCGCTGAATTCACCGTCTACCTAACTCAATTCGAGGGATCAGGTGGCATCCGAAGGAACAGGCGTATCCGAACTCGCCGCGCGTTACTCCACCGCGCTGTTCGAGCTTGCGGACGAAAACCAGGCGTTGGACACGGTCGCGAGCGATCTGGCCACGCTGAAGCAGATCCTGGCCGAGAGCGCTGACCTCCGTCGCCTCGTCCGCAGCCCCGTCATCAGCCGCGCCGATCAGGGCAAGGCCATGGCCGCTGTCCTGGACAGCGCCGGCGTGTCCGATCTGACCAAGCGCTTCATCGGGCTGGTGGCGGCCAACCGCCGCCTGTTCTCGATCGACGGGATGATCGAAGGCTTCCTGGCCGAGCTGGCCCGGCGCCGCGGCGAGGTCACGGCGCAGGTCACGACGGCCCAGCCGCTGAACGACGCCCAGCGCAACGCCGTCATCGACGCGCTCAAGGCGTCCATCGGTTCCAAGGTGTTGGTGAACACCTCCGTCGATCCGGAGCTGATCGGCGGCATGATCGTTAAGTTCGGCTCGCGCATGGTCGATACCTCGGTGCGCACGAAGCTGAACAAATTGCAACTCGCCATGAAGGCCTCAGGGGGATCAGTCTGATGGATATCCGCGCCGCAGAAATCTCTGCGATCCTCAAGCAGCAGATCGCGAATTTCGGGACCGAGGCGGATGTCGCCGAGGTTGGTCAGGTCCTGTCGGTGGGTGACGGCGTCGCCCGCGTGCACGGCCTGGACAACGTCCGCGCCGGCGAAATGGTCGAGTTCCCGGGTGGCCTGCAGGGCATGGCGCTGAACCTCGAAACCGACAATGTCGGCATCGTGATCTTCGGCGACGACCGCGGCATCAAGGAAGGCGACACCGTCAAGCGCACCGGCACCATCGTCGACGTTCCGGTCGGCCGTGGCCTGCTGGGCCGCGTGGTCGACGGCCTCGGCAACCCGATCGACGGCAAGGGTCCGCTGGTCGACGTCGAGCGCAAGCGCGTCGAGGTGAAGGCCCCCGGCATCATCCCGCGCAAGTCGGTGCACGAGCCGATGCAGACCGGCCTGAAGGCCGTCGACAGCCTGGTTCCGATCGGGCGCGGCCAGCGCGAGCTGATCATCGGTGACCGTCAGACCGGCAAGACCGCCGTCGTCATCGACACCTTCCTGAACCAGAAGCCGATCAACCAGGGCGACGACGAGAGCAAGAAGCTCTACTGCATCTACGTCGCCGTCGGCCAGAAGCGCTCCACCGTCGCCCAGATCGTCAAGACCCTGGAAGACGCCGGCGCCATGGAATACTCCATCGTCGTCGCCGCCACCGCGTCGGAGCCGGCTCCGCTGCAGTTCCTGGCGCCGTACACCGGCTGCACGATGGGCGAGTATTTCCGCGACAACGGCATGCACGCCCTGATCGTGTACGACGATCTGTCCAAGCAGGCCGTCGCCTACCGCCAGATGTCGCTGCTGCTCCGCCGTCCGCCGGGCCGCGAAGCCTATCCGGGCGACGTGTTCTATCTCCACAGCCGCCTGCTGGAGCGCGCCGCCAAGATGGGCGACGCCCACGGCAACGGCTCGCTGACCGCCCTGCCGGTCATCGAAACCCAGGCCGGCGACGTGTCCGCCTACATCCCGACCAACGTGATCTCGATCACCGACGGTCAGATCTTCCTGGAAACCGGCCTGTTCTATAAGGGCATCCGCCCCGCCATCAACGTCGGTCTGTCGGTGAGCCGCGTCGGCTCCGCCGCCCAGATCAAGGCGATGAAGCAGGTCGCCGGCACCATCAAGATGGAACTCGCGCAGTACCGCGAGATGGCCGCCTTCGCCCAGTTCGCCTCGGACCTCGACGCCTCGACCCAGCGCCTGCTGGCCCGCGGCGCCCGTCTGACCGAACTGCTGAAGCAGGGCCAGTTCCAGCCGCTGCCCGTCGAAGAGCAGGTCGTGTCGATCTTCGCCGGCGTGAAGGGCTACCTGGACGCCATCCGCGTCGAGGACGTGAACCGCTTCGAGGCGAAGTTCCTGTCGGAAATCCGCGCCAAGGGCGCCGATATCCTGGCGGCGATCCGCACCGACAAGCAGATCACCTCGGCGACCGAAGAGAAGCTGAAGGCGTTCCTCGACGGCTTCGCCAAGGTCTTCGCCTGACCGACCGCGCGCGGGGGCGGGAAACCGCCCCCCACCGTCTTGTAGAGACGGGCACGGAACGACCTCGAGCGGAATTGAAGGGCCGGCATGCCTAACCTCAAGGACCTAAAGAACCGGATCGCGAGCGTCCAGTCGACGCGCAAGATCACCTCGGCCATGAAGATGGTCGCGGCCTCCAAGCTGCGCCGCGCTCAGGAGCAGGCGGAAGCCAGCGGTCCCTACGCGGAGCGTATGGGCCGCATGCTGTCCTCCCTGGCCTCCAACGTGCAGGACAGCGGCAACGGCCCGAAGCTGATGACCGGTACGGGCGCCGATCAGGTGCATCTGCTGGTCGTCATCAGCTCCGACCGCGGTCTGTGCGGCGCCTTCAACGGCTCCATCGTCCGCGAGGCCAAGCGCCAGATCGTCCGCCTGCAGGGCGAGGGCAAGACCGTGAAGCTGCTGACCGTCGGCCGCAAGGGCCGCGACCAGCTGAAGCGCGAGTTCGCCTCCCTGATCGTCGAGAGCTATGAGGATGTCGGCCGCCGCCGGCTCGGCTTCAGCGACGCCGACATGGTGGCGACGAAGGTGCTGTCGATGTTCGACGCCGGCGAGTTCGACGTCTGCTCGGTCATCTTCAACAAGTTCAAGTCGGCGATCTCGCAGGTCGTCACGGTTCAGCAGCTCATCCCCTTCGCCGTCGCCGCCGAGGCCGCCGAGGCCGCCGGCTCGGAAGCCAAGGCGATGTACGAGTTCGAGCCGGACGAGGAGCAGATCCTCGCCGAACTGCTGCCGCGCAACCTGTCCATCCAGATCTACCGCGCCCTCCTGGAGAGCGCAGCGTCCGAACAGGGCGCTCGGATGACCGCGATGGACAACGCGACGCGCAACGCCGGCGACATGATCAACAAGCTGACGATCACCTACAACCGGACGCGCCAGGCCTACATCACCAAGGAGCTGATCGAGATCATCTCCGGTGCCGAGGCCCTGTAACGGCCGCATCCGACACGTAGCGTCCAGCCTATTTGCGCCGGCGACGGCATACCGACACTTACCGAGTTCCTAGGGAGCTTTACTCCATGGCCACCACCAATTCTGTCGGCAAGATCACGCAGGTCACGGGCGCCGTCGTGGACGTGCAGTTCGACGGCGAGCTGCCGGCGATCCTGAACGCGCTGCACACCCAGAACGACGGCAAGACCCTCGTTCTGGAAGTGGCGCAGCACCTGGGCGAGAGCACGGTCCGCACCATCGCCATGGACAGCACCGACGGTCTGGTGCGTGGCGCCGAGGTGTCGGACACCGGCGCCCCGATCGCCGTGCCGGTCGGCCCCGAGACGCTCGGCCGCATCATCAACGTCATCGGCGAGCCGATCGACGAGCGCGGCGCGGTCAATGCCGCCCGCTCCCTGCCGATCCACCGTCAGGCCCCGGACTTCGTCGACCAGTCGACGGACGCCGAAGTGCTGATCACCGGCATCAAGGTCATCGACCTGCTGGCCCCCTACGCCAAGGGCGGCAAGATTGGCCTGTTCGGCGGCGCCGGCGTCGGCAAGACCGTGACGATCATGGAGCTGATCAACAACGTCGCCAAGGCGCACGGCGGCGTGTCGGTGTTCGCCGGCGTGGGTGAGCGTACCCGTGAGGGCAACGACCTCTACCACGAGATGATCGAGTCGGGCGTCATCAAGCTCGACGGCCCGGGTTCCAAGGTGGCCCTGGTGTACGGCCAGATGAACGAGCCGCCGGGCGCCCGCGCCCGCGTCGCGCTGAGCGGCCTGACGCTCGCGGAATATTTCCGCGACGAGGAAGGCCAGGACGTGCTGTTCTTCGTGGACAACATCTTCCGCTTCACCCAGGCCGGTTCGGAAGTGTCGGCTCTGCTGGGCCGCATCCCGTCGGCGGTGGGTTACCAGCCGACGCTGGGCACCGACATGGGCGCCCTGCAGGAGCGCATCACCTCGACGAAGAAGGGTTCGATCACCTCGGTGCAGGCCATTTACGTGCCCGCCGACGATCTGACCGACCCGGCCCCGGCCGCCTCCTTCGCCCACCTGGACGCCACCACGGTGCTGTCGCGCTCGATCGCCGAAATGGCCATTTTCCCGGCCGTGGACCCGCTCGACTCGACCAGCCGCATCCTCGACCCGCGCGTCGTCGGTGAGGAGCACTACCAGGTCGCCCGTTCGGTCCAGAAGGTTCTGCAGACCTACAAGTCGCTGCAGGACATCATCGCCATCCTGGGCATGGACGAGCTGTCGGAAGAGGACAAGCTGGTCGTGGCCCGCGCCCGCAAGATCCAGCGCTTCCTGTCGCAGCCGTTCCACGTCGCCGAGGTGTTCACCGGCACGCCGGGCGTGCTGGTCAGCCTGGAAGACACCATCAAGGGCTTCAAGGGCATCGTGAACGGCGACTACGATCACCTGCCGGAGGCCGCCTTCTACATGGTCGGCACCATCGACGAGGCGATCGCCAAGGCCAAGAAGCTGGCCGCCGCCTGATCCTCATCCGGGATCGCGGCATTCCGACCCGGCTCCATCGGCCCTGTGAAGGGCCTGAGAAAGCCGGGCGGAAATCGACATCAGCACACCCCCTCCCCCCGTCATCGGGGGAGGGGGTTCCTATGAAGAGGCACCAGGAAACCCATGGCCGATAAAGTCGAATTCGAGCTGGTCTCGCCGGAAAAGCTGCTGAAGTCGCAGCCCGTGGACATGGTCGTGGTGCCGGGTTCGGAAGGCGATTTCGGCGTTCTCGCCGGTCATTCGCCGATGATCTCGACCGTGCGTCCGGGTGTCATCGACGTCTATGAGGGCGACCGCGTGGTCGACCGCGTCTTCGTCGCCGGCGGCTTCGCCGAGGTCACCGAGGCCCGCTGCACCGTGCTGGCCGAGGAAGCGGTGGCGCTGACCGACCTGGACCGCGCCACGGTCGAGAAGCAGATCAAGGATCTGTCCGAGGATGTGGACGACAGCAAGTCGGACGCCGAGCGCGCCGCCGCCGAGTCCAAGCTGGCCGTCGCGCGCGCCAAGCTGGACGCGCTGACCCAGTCCTCCGCTCACTGAGCGGAAGTCGTCGGCCCGGTTCCCGTCCGTGCGGGATCCCGGAGCCAACGGCATATATCTCTTCGGTCGAACGGGCGGCTTGGACATCCAGGCCGCCCGTTTGCATTGCGACTTGGTTGCATCGCGAAAAAGAGCGATTACATTCGAAGGCCTGAACCGCGAACCCCACCGTACCCGACGGCATAGAGGCGGGGACACGGAGCGGCGAACCCTTTTCCGATATGAACCGGCCGCTACGGCAGCGCGGCCCAGAACGAGGCGGTAGAGCGGACATGGCGCGTGCGCATTGGCGGATCGACGAGCTTCCCTGGGACCGTTTCGACGCCGGCAAGATCGACCCCGATCTGGTCCCGCTGATCAAGGCGGCGGCACTGGTAGAATTCAACGCCGACGACTACACCGCCTATCTATGCAACGTCTTCAAGGACGATCCGGAGTTCCAGCAGGTCGCCCACGGCTGGGCGGTTGAGGAGGTCCAGCATGGCGAGGCGCTGGGCCGCTGGGCCGAGTTGGTCGATCCGACCTTCGACTTCCGTGCGGCGGTCGAGCGTTTCCGTGCCGGCTACCGCGTGCCCATCGACCTCGACGCCTCGGTCCGCGGCTCGCGCACCGGCGAGATGATCGCCCGCTGCATGGTGGAGACCGGCACCAGCTCCTACTACGCCGCCATCGGCGATTCGACCGATGAGCCGGTGCTGAAGGAGATCTGCCGCAACATCGCCGCCGACGAGTTGCGCCACTACAAGATCTTCTACACCTACGCCAAGAAGTATCTCGACCGCGAAGGGCTGAACAAGGTGCAGCGGCTGAAGGTGGCGCTGTCGCGCATCGGCGAGTCCGAGGACGACGAGCTGGCCTATGCCTACTACGCCGCCAACGCCCCGGCCGACGCCGCGTACGAGCACAAGCTCTACAACGCCGCCTACAAACGCCGCGCCTTCGGCCGTTATCGCCGCAAGCATGTCGACCGCGCCATCGCCATGGTGTTCAAGGCCTGCGGGCTGAAGCCGCACACGCGCCTGTGCCAAGTGGCTTCGAGCGGCGCCTGGTGGTTCATCGACCGTCAGGCCAGGAAGCTGGCGGCGCAGGCGGTCTGATCCCCTCCGCGATGCTGGCGGCGGCGGCCTCTTTGGAGTAGCCATGACGGCGTAAACCACCCAAAGAGGGTTTCGGAGACATGAAGCTCTATTACAAGCCCGGCGCCTGCTCGCTGTCGCCGCACATCGTCCTGCGCGAGGCCGGGCTGCCCTTCGATCTGGTCAAGGTCGATCTGGCGGCCAAGACGCTGCCCGACGGCAGCGATTTCCGTGCGGTGAACCCGAAGGGGCAGGTGCCGACCCTGGCGCTCGACGAGGGCGGGATCCTGACCGAGGGCGCCGTGATCGTGCAGTACATCGCCGACAAGGTGCCGGGCAGCGGGCTGGTCCCGGCGGCCGGCACGATGGAGCGCTACCGCGTTCAGGAGCTGCTGAACTTCATCGGGTCGGAACTGCACAAGGGCGTCGTCCCGCTGTTCCCGATGCTGAAGGAGGTGGTGCCCGACAGCTATCGCGACTTCGCCACCAAGGTGCTGGGGGCCAAGCTGTCGGTGCTGAACCAGCAGCTGGAGGGCAAGGCCTATCTGACCGGCGAGGTCTTTACCGTCGCCGACGCCTATGCCTATACGGTGCTGAGCTGGATGCCGCGCATCGGCTTCGACCTGTCGCCCTGGCCTAATCTGGTGGCCTTCGCCGAGCGCGTCGCCGCGCGTCCCGCGGTGCAGGCGGCGCACGCCGCGGAAGCCCAGGGCTGACGGCCAGCCGGTCGGAATAATGAAGAAGGCCCCGTCTCGGTGAGGCGGGGCCCTTTTCTTTGTCGGCGTCGCGTGGATCAGGCGGCGCTGGGCTTGCGGCGCAGCGGGGTGTTGCCGCCGGGGGTGCCGGCGGCGCGTGGCGCCTGCTTGCCGCTACCGTTGCCGCCGTGGTTGCCGTGCGACACCGCGTGCGGAGCCGGGCGGCGGTCGTGGCGGTTCTGGTCGTTGCGGGCGGCGTCCGGACGCGGCGCGCCAGCCGGCTTGCCGGCTTTCTGCGGGGCCTTGCCGGGCTGTTGCACCGCCTTGGGGGCGGCCTTCGGCGCGGCGTTCGCCGGGCGGGCCTGCTGCTGGTTGCGGTTGTTCTGGTTGCGGTTGCTGCCCGGCGCCTTGGGGCGGGGCGGCGGCTTGGACGAGGCGTGGATCTGCGCCACGTCTACCGCATGGTAGGGGTGGGTGGTGTCGGACGGGATCGGCTGACGGATCGTCTTCTCGATGTCCTTCAGATAGCCGACCTCTTCATGGTCGCAGAACGACACCGCGCTGCCGTCGGTGCCGGCGCGGGCGGTCCGGCCGATGCGGTGGACGTAGCTTTCCGGCTCGTTCGGCAGGTCGAAGTTGATGACGTGGCTGATGCCGTCGATGTCGATGCCGCGCGCGGCGATGTCGGTCGCCACCAGCGCCCGCAGTTCGCCGGCGCGGAAGCTTTCCAGCGCGCGGACGCGGGCCGACTGCGACTTGTCGCCATGGATGGCGTCGGCGGCGATGCCGGCCTTCTTCAGATGGTCGGCGATGCGGTCGGCGCCATGCTTGGTGCGGGCGAAGACGATGGTGCGGGCCATCGCGCTGTCTTCCAGCAGGTCGGCCAGCAGGCGGCGCTTGTCGCTGCGCTCGACGAACAGGACGCGCTGGTTGATGCGCTCCACCGTCGTCGACTGCGGCGTCACCTCGATGCGCTCGGCATCGGTCAGGATGCTGTTCGCGAGGTCCACCACCGCGTCGGGCATGGTGGCGGAGAACAGCAGGGTCTGCCGTTCCTTCGGCAGAACCGCCACCACCTTCCGCACGTCGCGGATGAAGCCCATGTCGAGCATGCGGTCGGCCTCGTCCAGCACGAACAGCTCGATGCCGCCGAGATTGACGTGGTTCTGCGCCATCAGGTCGAGCAGACGGCCGGGGGTGGCGATCAGCACCTCCGTCCCGCGGGCGATGGCGGCGACCTGCGGGCTCTGGCCGACGCCGCCATGGATGACGGTGCGGCGGATCGGCAGATGGCGGCCGTAGGTGGTGAAGCTGTCGCCGATCTGCAGCGCCAGTTCACGCGTCGGGGTCAGGATCAGGGCGCGCGGCGACTTGGCGGCGACGCGCTTCTTGTTCTGGAACAGCCGCTGCAGCATCGGCAGCGTGAAGGCCGCGGTCTTGCCGGTGCCGGTCTGGGCGAGGCCCAGCACGTCGCGGCCGGCCAGCAGAATCGGGATGGCGCCGGCCTGGATCGGCGTGGCCGTGGAGTATCCCTCCTCCGCGACGGCGCGCAGAAGAGGCTCGATCAGGCCGAGGCCGGAAAATTCGGTCATGGAAGTGATGGTCCTGGTCACCAAAATGGGGGCCGCGCCAGGAGGGAGCGGCCGGGCTTGCGCGCTCCGCGGCGGGTTGGCGCGGAGCCGTCGGGCGGCGGGCGATCAGGCGCGCGCAAGTCCTGCGCGGCGCCGGGCGCCGTCCGACCCCGGACAGATAGGGCCGGTGGCTTGATTTGGCAAGCAAACTCGTCGCGCGGCAGGGGTGCGCGGAGTATTGCGCGGGGTAGAGCGGAGACGTGGCAGGAGGGGAAGGGGCGCGAATCCACGCCGCGATGCTGCGGCATATAGTCGCGCCCCGGTGCTGTCGGTCGGCGGTTACGGCTTCTTGATGACGCCGCAGGCGAGGCGGTCGCCGGAGTTGCCCGCCGGCTGGCTGAGGTAATCGTCGGGCTGGGCGTGGATGATGATCGAGGTGCCGCCCTGCTTGAACAGGCCGTCGGCGCCGTCGGTCAGGCTGACCATGTGGGTGATCGCCTCGAACCCGGCCTTGCCGGCCTCGTCGGCCCAGATGTTGGGAAGCTCGCCGTAATGCATGTGCTCGGACTCGAGCCCGTGCTTGGAGCCCTGGGCGCCGAAATGGCCGCCGGCGGCCTTGAAATCGGGGGTGCAGGCGCCGTTTTCATGAATGTGGATGCCGTGCCAGCCCG
This sequence comes from uncultured Azospirillum sp., assembly GCA_966212305.1. Lineage (GTDB taxonomy): Bacteria > Pseudomonadota > Alphaproteobacteria > Azospirillales > Azospirillaceae > Azospirillum. The sequence goes on along the minus strand of CBIHQY010000002.1, from coordinate 187,418 downwards.
GCGGCAGTCCTTCCAACTGGCCATGCACCAGGATGCCGTGCGGGAACTTGGTGAAGGTGACGGTGCCCAGCGGCTTGCCTTGCGCATCGGCGATGGCGGCCTGGGCGGCCGGAGCGGGTGCCGGGGCGGATTGCTGGGCGAGAGCGGGGGCGGTCGCCAGCGACAGGCCGGCGAGCAGCAGGGCCGGAGTCAACGAGGAGCGGAACAAGGTGCGGGGCATTCCGGTGGGTCCTCCATATTGGCCGGCGCGGGTGAGCGGCCGGCGGGGTCGCGACTTCGCGTCGCTGCGAAACCGCTCTGGGATTGCGAACGGTTTTCAGTATGATGGGGGTATCGGCAAGCAAAGACCAGGGTTGGGGTTATGACGTCGCGTCTGGAAGCGTTGTGCATGGAGAAGGGGCTGAAGATGACCGGGCAGCGCCGTGTCATCTCCCAGGTGTTGTCGGAGGCGGACGACCACCCCGACGTCGAGGAGGTGCATCGCCGCGCCGTGCAGATCGACCCGCGCATCTCCATCGCCACCGTCTACCGCACCATGCGGCTGCTGGAGGACGCGCAGGTGATCGAGCGCGTCGATCTGGGCGACGGGCGCGCGCGGTATGAGGAGGCGACGGCGGACCACCACCATCACCTGATCGACACCCGCACCGGCCGGATCATCGAATTCGCCAGTCCGGAGTTGGAGGCGATGAAGGAGCGGATCGCCCACGAACTCGGCTACAAGATCGTCGGCCACCGGCTGGAAATCTATGGCGTGCCGCTGGACGACGCCCGGGATGAGGAGGAGCGTCCATGACCGATCCCCGTTTCCTTGAAGCCGATCAGCCTATCGCCGACGCCATCGCCTGCCGCGACGCCGTGCAGCGCTGCTATTCCGGCCTGTGCCGCTGCGGCCAGCCGGAGCGCTATGCGCTGGAGGCGGCGGTGACCGTGTATCGCTACCACCATCCGGAGATCCCGCCGGCCCAGGCGGAGACCATCGTCAGCCATTGGGTGGCGGGGCCGGTTCGGCACTGAGTTGCGAAAATAGTCCTTGACCGCTGCTGCATAAAATCCTAGAACCAATCCTGTCAAGGCGACAGGTCCGCTCCACGGACCTTAAGCCCGACAGCACCAAAGCTCTCCCCTCGCTTCGGTCCGAAAAGGGCCGGTCGGACACTCGAAGGTCCGGCCGGCCTTTTTCGTTTTCGCGTTTCGCCCGCGGCCGGCGCTGCGTCCCGCACGCATCCCGACAACCGGATGGCGGAACGATCCCTCCCGCCGTCACCCGAGCGGGAGCCGCAGGAACGCGAAAGGAAAACATCCCCATGTCGACCAGCATCGCCCAGGCTTTCGTCAAGCAGTTCGAGCGCGAGGTCCACGAGGCCTATCAGCGCATGGGCTCCAAGCTGCGCAACACGGTGCGCAGCAAGAACAATGTGCAGGGCGCCTCCACCGTCTTCCAGAAGGTGGGCAAGGGCGCCGCCTCCACCAAGTCGCGCCACGGCGCGGTTCCGGTGATGAACCTGGACCACACGCCGGTGGAATGCGCGCTGTACGATTTCTATGCCGGCGACTGGGTCGACCGGCTGGACGAGCTGAAGACCAACATCGACGAGCGCCAGATCATCGCCAATGCCGGCGCCTATGCGCTGGGCCGTAAGACCGACGAACTGCTGATCGCCGAGCTGAACAAGTCCGTCAATTATGCCGGCAGCGCCGCCGACGGGCTGACCAAGGCGAAGATCCTGACCGCCTTCGAAATGATGGGCGAGGCCGACGTGCCGGACGACGGCCAGCGCTTCGCCGTCGTCGGCTGGAAGCAGTGGAGCCAGCTGCTGGGCATCGAGGAGTTCGCCAGTTCCGATTATGTCGGCACCGACGAGCTGCCCTGGCGCGGTACCCAGGCCAAGCGCTGGCTCGGCACGCTGTGGCTGCCGCATTCCGGCCTGACGCTGAACGGCGGCGTGCGGCTCTGCCACTGGTACCACAAGACGGCGGTCGGCCACGCAGCGGGCGCCGACGTGAAGACCGACATCACCTGGCACGGCGACCGCGCGGCGCATTTCGTCAACAACATGATGAGCCAGGGCGCGGCGCTGATCGACACCACCGGCGTGGTGACCCTGCGCTGCCTGGAGAGCTGAGCGGGGGAGGGTGATCCTCCCCTTCTCCCGCATCCCCCCAATAAATTCCGGAGTCTTCGATCCATGGCCTATGCGTCCAAGGATTTGAGCGTGCTCGCCTATGCGAACGGCTTCACGCTCTGGCACTACACCACGGCCGATGTGGCGGCCGACGTCGACAACGCCGGCTATTTCAACGGCGCGGCCGACCTGCTGCGGGTGGGCGACATGCTGCTGGCCAACTGCGCGGTCGGCGCCGCCACGCCGGCCACCGGCGTGCTGGTGGTGGCGGCCAGCGCCAATGGGGCGGTGGATGTCACCAACCTGACGCCGTTCGGCAGCGCCAACAGCGACTGATCCATCGAGGAGAGAGGCGCCGCTTCACCGGCGCCTCTCCGGAAATCCGGAAAGGGAGAGCGTCCATGGCCCTGACCGCCATCGGCCTGTGCGGCCGGGCGCTGATCAAGCTCGGCGCCACCGCCATCGCTTCCTTCGACGACGGCTCCGCCGAGGCGGAGGTCGCCGCCGCCCTCTATGGGCCGACGCGCGACGCCCTGTTGTCGGCCAACGCCTGGAGCTTCGCCAGCGTCCAGGCCACGCTGCCGCGGTTGGCCGAGCCTCCGGTCGCCGATTATGCCTGCGCCTTCCAACTGCCGGCCGACTTCCTTCGGGCTCTGGGGGCGGGCGGCGACGGGCGGGGGCGCGGCCTGTCCTATCGCATCATCGGCCGGACGCTGCTGTGCGATGCCGGCGCCGTCACCCTGTCCTACATCGGCCGCCCGGCGGAGGAGGAGTTTCCCGCCTTTTTCGACCAGGTGCTGATCGCCCGGCTCGCCGCCGAGTTCTGCCTGCCGCTGACCGAAAGCTCGACGCGGGCGGAGTTGCTGGCCCAGCTGGCCGAGAGCGAGTTCCGCCGCGCCCGCCAGATCGACGCCCAGCAGGACAGCCAGCCCGGCTTCGAGGACTTCACCCTGATCGATGCGCGGGCATGATGGGGAGGGCGTGATGGGACGGCTGCATCAGGTCAAGACCAACTTCACCGCCGGCGAGGTGTCGCGCCGCCTGCTCGGGCGCGGCGACCTCAAGGCCTATGACAACGGCGCGCTGGCGCTGCGCAACCTGTTCATCGACCCCACCGGCGGGGTGACCCGGCGCTCGGGGCTAGCCTTCACTGCGCTGGCCCGCGGCGACGGGCGGCTGGTGGCGTTCGAGCGCAACAGCGAACAGACCTATCTGTTGGTGTTCACCGATGGCTGGATCGACGTGTTCCAGGGCGGGACCAAGCTGGCCTCGGTTGCCGCACCCTGGACGTTGACGCAACTGGCGCAGATCACCTGGACGCAGAGCGCCGACACGCTGCTGGTCTGCCACCCCGACCTGCCGCCGCGCAAGCTGACGCGCGGCGACGATGGCGGGTGGACGCTGTCGGAGTGGGCCTTCGCGATCGAGGGGGAGCTGGTGCGCACGCCTTTCCATCGCTTCGGCGACCCGGCGGTGACGCTGACGCCGTCGGGGACCAGCGGGGCGATTAATGTCACCGCCTCGGCCCCGGTGTTCGACCCGCGCCATGACGGCACCCGCATCCGCATCACGGGCAAGCAGTTGCAGGTGACCGGCGTGGTGTCGGCTACGCAGGTGAATGCGACGGTGAAGGAGGCGCTGGCCGACACCCAGGCGACGACGCAATGGGAGGAGCAGGCCTTCTCGGCATTGCGCGGCTGGCCGGTGTCGGCGGCCTTTCATCAGGACCGGCTGGTCATCGGTGGGTCGCGCGACCTGCCCAACCGGCTGTGGCTGTCGCGCTCCGCCCAGATCTGGAACTTCGATCTGGGGGAGGGGCTGGACGATCAGGCCATCGAGTTCGGCATCCTGTCCGATCAGGTGAACGCGGTGCGCGCCGTCTTCTCCGGCCGGCATCTGCAGGTCTTCACCTCCGGTGCCGAATATATGGTGACCGGCGATCCGCTGACCCCGCAGAGCATGCAGGTCAACCGGCAGACGCGCATCGGTTCGCCGATGGACCGCGCCATCCCGCCGCGCGACGTGGAGGGGGCGACGCTGTTCGTGCCGCGCAACCGGCGCGAAATCCGCGAGTTCCTCTATACCGACACCGAGGCGGCCTATCAAGCCAACGATCTGGCGCTGCTGGCCCGCCATCTGGTGGCGAGCCCGCGCGACCAGGATTACGACCAGAACCGCCGGCTGCTGTTCGTGGCGATGGAGGACGGCACGCTGGGCGCGCTGACCGCCTACCGGGCGGAGAATGTCACCGCCTGGACCCTGCTGGAGACCGACGGGGCGGTGCGTTCCGTCGCCGCGGTGGGGGACGAGGTCTATGCGCTGGTGGAGCGGCGCGGTGTCTGGACCGTCGAGCGGTTCGACGACGCGCTGAATCTCGACGCCGCGATCACCGGCGAAAGGGGTGAGGCAACCGCGGTGTGGGGCGGGCTGGCGCATCTGGAGGGGAGAACGGTCGCCATCGTCGCCGATGGGGTGATCCGCAACCCCACGATCGTGCAGGCCGGCAGCGTCACGCTCGACCCGCCGGCGCGCAAGGTGGAGATCGGGCTGCCCTACACCCACCGGGTCGAACCGCTGCCGCCCAACCTGCTGGGGCAGGCGACCGGGGCCGACATCGTCCGGCTGGTCGCCGTCACCTTCCGGCTGGAGGAGACGGCGGCGCTGCGCGTCGACCTGGGACGCGGGTTGCAGGAACTTCCGCTTCACCGGCTGGGGCCGCAACCGGCCGGCGGGGTGCCGCCGCGCGTGTCCGGCGACCGACGGCTGCGGGCGCTCGGCTGGCGCCATGACACCGACGTCCCGCTGTGGCGCATCGAACAGGATGCGCCGCTGCCCTTCACGCTGCTTTCCGTGACCATGGAATTGAAGGTGAATGACTGATGGGTGGACTCACTCCCCTCGTGACCACGGCGCTGCCGCTGGCGAACTCCGTCATCGGCACCGTGCGCAACGCCGGCGCCGGCCAATCCGGCACCGCCGCGCAACAGGCCGCAGCCCAGCAAGCGGCTGCCGAACTGGAATACAAGCGCCAGCAGGATGCGGCGCAGGCCGCCGCCGCCCAGGCGTCGCTGGAGCAGAAATACCGCGAGGAAGCGGCGGCGGCCGAACGCAATGCCCAGGCCGCCGCCGTCGCCCGCCAGCAGCAGGCCCAGCTGGAGGCCGAGGCGCAGGCCCGCCAGTGGAGCCACGACGCCGAGTTGCGGCAACGGGAGGAGGAACTGCAGCGCCAGAAGGACGAGGCCGCCGCTGCGGCCGCGGCGGCGGCGCGGGCCAAGGAGATGGAGGATTACCGCGGATCCCAGGAACAGACGCTGGCCCAGCTGCGCGCCAGCCAGGAGGAGGCGGTCCGCACCAGGGAAACCGACGCGCAGACCCAGCTGGCCCAACTGACCGCCGCGGCGGATGCCGCCGAACAGCGCCGGCTGGCGGCGTTGCGGCAGGCGGTCAGCAAGACCCGCGCCGGGCTGGGGGCGCGGGGGGTGACCGCGCAGGACGGCTCGGGCGAGGCGATTCTGCTGGGGCTGACCAACTCCAGCGAGACCGAGAGCAAGGACGCCAAGGCGACCGACCAGCTCAAGCGCGCCGCCATCCAGCAGAGCCTGGACGAGGCCAAGCGCCGCAACCTGCTGGAGTTGTCGCAACTCGCCGACCGTCAGCGGCTGGAATACATGAGCAAGTTCTTCTGAGCGCGCTTGTGTCCGTTTTCGCGGAGACCCCCGATGACCACGTCGCTTCTCATTCCGCGCGGGACCCCGCGCGTGCAGTATCTCGCCGACGGCATGCAGCGGGTCTTCACCTACCCGTTCCCGATCTTCGCCGACGAGGATCTGCAGGTCTTCCTGGGCGCAGCACTCCAGAGCACCGGTTATGCCGTCGGCGGGGCCGGGGCCGGCGCGGGCGGGGCGGTGACCTTCGCCACCGCGCCGGCGGAGGGGACCGTCGTCCTGCTGCGCCGCCGGCTTCCCATCGAACGGCGCAGCGACTTCGGCGAGAGCGGGCCTCTGCCGGCCTCCGCCCTCAATGGCGAACTGGACCGGCTGACGGCGATGCTCCAGCAGGTGGCGGGCGACCAGGAACTGATGCTGCGCTATGGCGACAGCGACCTGCCGGCCTCCCCCCTGCTGCCGGAGCGGGCCTTGCGCCAGGGCAAGCTGCTGGCCTTCGACGGCGCCGGCAATCCCACGATCCGCCCGCCGGTGGACGAGGAGGCGCTGGCGACCTATGTGCCGCCGGGGGCCGGGGCCACCGCCCGGCCGGTGCGCGACAAGCTGGCCGACCTCGCGTCCGTGAAGGATTTCGGCGCGGTGGGCGACGGTCTGGTCGACGACACGCTGGCCTTGCAGACGGCGCTGACCTCCGCCCGCGCGGTGTTCGTGCCGCCGGGGACCTACCGCATCGTCAACACGCTGACGCTCGGCCATGGGCGGACGCTGTACGGGGTGGGGCAGGCGTCGGTGATCCGTGGCGCGTCGAATGGCTTCGACCTGATCCATCTGCCGGACGGCTACGCCACCCTGTCGGGGCTGCGGCTTGAACAGGGCAAGGCGGGGGTGCGGCTGTTCGGGCGCGACGGGCCTTGCGTGCAGAACAGCCTGACCGACCTGACCCTGTGGGAGCCGGAAGTCGGGCTGGTCTTCGACGGCTACATCGACCCGAACCTGCCCTGCTATTGGAACAACATCGCCCGCGTGCTGGTGGCACGGCCGTCGCGCCATGGGGTGTGGCTGACGCGGACGGGGGCGGGCGACACGCCGAACGCCAACCGGTTCCACGCCGTGCGGATCTATTCGCTGTCGGCACCGATGACCGGCTGCGGCTTCTTCGTCGAGCAGGGGCGCTTCAACAACGCCTTCTTCGACTGCGAGGCCAATCTGTGGCCGCAGGCGGAGGCCTGCTTCCGTGTCGGCGCCGTCACCGACAAGACGCTGATCGTGAATTTCTATGCGGAGTCGCTGGGCGCTTTGCCGAACCTGCAGCTGGATGCCGGGTCGGTGGAGACGGCGATCGTCAACCTGTTCTCCGCCGCCGCCGGGCCGGCGATCCTCGACCGCTCCGGCGGGCAGTACACGGCGGTCAACGCCGGCTATCCGGAGAAGAACCGATTTCAACGCAGCCGCATCACCGAACTGGTGGTGGAGGCGCTGCGCTACGACACCGAGTATGTGGAGCCGGCGAATGGCGGGGTGGTGGCGCTGGACCTGACCAGCTCGGTCTATCTGGTCAGCGCCTATGGCGGGGCGGTGGAGTTGCGGCTACCCAAGTCCGGGGACGCCAACGGTCATGCGGTGACGATCAAGCGCACCGATGCGTCCACCCACCCGCTGACGGTGACGGAAACCGGTGGACCGGGGCCGGACGGACGGACGCTGTCGCTGGGCAACCGGTATGATTTCGTCACGCTGGTGTCGAACGGCGCTGGCTGGTGGATCGTCGCCGGCAACAGCCAGCCCGGCAATGTCCACTATCACGACACCCCCGGCCTGTTCGAACCGGACCTGAACCAGCAGCTCTATCTGGTCAGCGCCTGGAGCGGGGCGGTGGAGGTGCGGCTGCCGGCGCCGTCGGCCCCGCATGCGGTCGGGCGGACGGTCACCGTCAAGAAGTCCGACACCGGCGGCAACCGCGTCACCGTCACCCAGGCCGGCGGCGGCGGACCGGACAGCGAGGCCATCGCGCTGACCGCGCAGGGCCATGCGGTGACGGCGATGTCGAACGGCGCCGGCTGGCACATCCTGGGGCGGAATCCATGACGGGGAAGGACGACGACAGCTTTGCCGGCTTCGTCCAGGGCTGGAACGCCATGGTGGAATTGAAAACCCCCGCCCATCACGCCCGGATGGCGGGGTGGCTGGAGGAGCACATGGCCGGGCCGAACCGGCGGATGCTGCTGATGGCCTTCCGTGGGTCGGGCAAATCGACGCTGGTCGGGCTGTTCGCGGCCTGGCTGCTGCTGCGTGATCCCAACCGCCGGCTGCTGGTGCTGGCCGCCGATTTGAAGCTGGCGATGAAGATGGTGCGCAACGTCAAGCGCATCCTGGAACGCCATCCCGATTGCAGCCATCTGAAGCCGCCGACCAGGGAGCGCGACCAATGGGCGGCCGACCGCTTCACCGTGGTGCGGCCGATGGAACTGCGCGACCCGTCAATGGCGGCGGCGGGCATCGCCGGCAACATCACCGGCAGCCGTGCCGACGTGGTGATCTGCGACGACGTGGAGGTGCCGCGCAATGCCGACACCGCGGTGAAGCGCGCGGCATTGCGCGAACGTCTGTCGGAGATGGAGTATGTGCTGGTTCCGGGCGGGGCGCAGCTTTATGTCGGCACGCCGCACGCGCAGGACAGCCTCTATGCCGAGGAGACCGACGACGGCAGCCCGCCCTTTCTCGACGGATTCGAGCGGCTGGTCCTGCCGGTCTATACCGAGGATGAGCAGGGCCGCCGCACCTACACCTGGAAGGAGCGCTTCGGCGAGGCGCATGTCGCCCGCATCCGCAAATCCACCGGCCCGAACAAATTCACCAGCCAGATGCTGCTGCGCCCGGTCAGCGTCGCCGACGGGGTGCTGGATGTCGAGAAGCTCGGCCGCTACGACGCGGAGCTGGAGTATCGCGAGGCGTTGGGCCGCGCGGTGCTGACGCTGGACGGGGTGAAGCTGGTCTCCGCTACCTGCTGGTGGGATCCGGCCTTCGCCCGGCCGGCGGGGGAGGGGGACGGCAGGGTGAAGAGCGGCGACGGCAGCGTGGTGGCCGCGGTCTTCGCCGGGGAGGACAAGCGCCTCTACCTGCACCGGGTGCGGTATCTCGCGGTCGATCCCAAGGCGCCGGAGACGGAGGCCGACCAGCAATGCCGGCAGGTTTCCCGCTTTCTGGCCGACAACCATTTGCCGGCGATCCACATCGAGATCAACGGCATCGGCCGCTTCCTGCCCGGATTGCTGCGTGAACGGCTGCGCAACGACCGGCTGGCCGCCGGGGTGGTGGAGGAGTTCAGCCACACGCCCAAGGTCCGGCGCATTTTGGAAGCCTTCGACGCGCTGCTGGCCGACCGCCGCCTGGTGGCCCACCGGCTGGTCTGGGAAACCCCGCTGATCCGCGAGATGCGCGACTGGCGGCCGGACGGCCGCTATCGCGGCCCCGACGACGGGCTGGACGCGGTCGCCGGCTGCCTGGGCGCCGAACCCTTCCGCTTCGACCGCAGCACCGCCCCGCCCGACCGCCGCGCCGACTGGCGCGGTGCCGGTGCGGTGATGGCCGAGGCGGATTGGGAGCTTTGAATCGATTCCTCACCACACGAATGGGAGACCCCGATGCATGATGCCCTGACTGGAGGCCTGGATCTCGCCTGGTGGATCACCGCGGTCGAACTGCCGGCGATGGGCGGGCTGTTCTGGCTGATCGCGCGGGTGCGCAAGGATGCCGACAGCGCGCTGGACGATCTGCGGAACCGCGCGGAGGAGGCCCAGGCGCAGGTGCGCGAGAGCCTTGCCGCCTACAAGCTGGAGGTCGCGAAGACCTATGTCTCCTTTGCGACGCTCAAGGACGTGGAGCAGCGCCTGACCGACCATCTGCTGCGGATCGAGACCAAGCTCGATTCGGGCTTCATGCCGTTCGAGGGCGGGCGGCGCTGACGTTGACGGGCGGGCCGGCTCAGTCGGCGTGGTGGATCATCGCCTGGTAGATCTTCCAGGCGACCTCGACCGACACGCCGCCGGCCCGCGCGCCGGCCGCCAGCATGGTGGCGCTCGGCTTCAGCGGGACCGCGGTCTGACCCGGTTCGCACAGCGCGCCCATGGCGGTGACCGAGCCGCCCAGTTCCGCGTCGCAGGGCTGGGTCTTCTTCATCAGGCTCATGGAAATCGCGTTCATGGCGGGTCCTCCGTTGACTTGGAACCGTCACAGCAAAAGCGGTGCCAACCGGTGCGAACGGCCTGAAGTCAGGGAATCGCGGAGGTTGAGAGGGCGACGCGGCCGATCCGGCGGCGAAGGACACCGGCGAATTTCAAAAATACCCGCAAAATGCCGAATAGTTTCGAGTGTGCTTTGCAAAATGCAACGCGCGAAGCGTGCGGAATTGCATTCGGGGAGTCGATCTTGCGTTGTGTCGGGATGAGCAGAGCGGGGCGTTTCCAGGGCGCTGCGACGCTGCGGCTTCGAGGTCTCTGGCCGCTGGCCGCGCGTTGCGTTAGTGTCCCACCGTCATGACCGACCGCATCATTCATCACATGTGCCGCGCGGACGAGTGGGACGCCGCCCGCCCGGCCGGCCGCTATCCCGGCTCGTCCCAGGATGTCCAGGACGGCTTCATCCATTTCTCGACCGCCGCGCAGGTGGTGGAGAGCGCCGCCAAGCACCGCGCGGGCCAGGACGGCCTGCTGCTGCTGACGGTGGACGCCGGCCGGCTGGGCGACGCCCTGCGCTGGGAGCCGTCGCGCGGCGGGCAGCTGTTCCCGCATCTCTATGGGCCGCTGCCGGTGGATGCCGTGCTGCGCGTCGATCCGCTGCCGCTGGGGCCGGACGGGCGCCACGTCTTCCCGGCCGGCTTTCCCTTCACCCATCAGGACCTCGTTCCGTGATCGACCTCTATCCGCTTGCCGGGCCGCTGCTGTTCCGCTTCGACCCTGAGACCGCGCATGGCCTGACAATCAGGATGCTGAAGACCGGACTGGTCCCGCCGGCCCGCGGCAAGGACGAGCCGGCGCTGCACACCCGCGTCTGGGGGCTGGACTTCACCAACCCGGTCGGGCTGGCCGCCGGCTTCGACAAGAACGCCGAGGTGGTGGACGCCATGCTGAACCAGGGCTTCGGCTTCGTCGAGCCCGGCAGCGTCACTCCGCGGCCCCAGCCCGGCAACCCGCGCCCCCGCCTGTTCCGGCTGGTGGAGCAGCGCGCGGTCATCAACCGCATGGGCTTCAACAACGAGGGGTTGGAGGCTTTCGCCCAACGGCTGGAGCGCCGCCGCGAGTCGGGCAAACGCGCGCCCGGCATCGTCGGCGCCAACCTGGGCAAGAACAAGGATACGGCGGATGCCGCCGACGATTACGTGATCGGCGTGCGCCGGCTGGCGCCGCTGGCCGATTATCTGGTCGTCAACGTCTCCTCCCCCAACACGCCGGGGCTGCGCGCGCTGCAGGGCCGCGATCCGCTGCGCGCCCTGCTGGAACGGGTGCTGGAGGCGCGGGCCGCCTGCGGCCTGAGCCGCAACCCGCCGCTGCTGCTGAAGATCGCCCCCGACCTGACGGTGGAGGACAAGAGCGACATCGCCGCGGTGGCGCTGGAGTCCGGCATCGACGGGCTGATCGTCTCCAACACCACCATCGCCCGGCCCGACGGCATTCCGGCGGCGATGCGCGGCGAGGCCGGCGGCCTGTCCGGAGCGCCGCTGTTCGAGACCTCGACCTCCGTCCTGCGCGAGATCTACGCGCTGACCGGCGGCAAGCTGCCGATCGTCGGGGTGGGCGGCGTGGCGACCGGCGAGGACGCCTATGCCAAGATCCGGGCCGGCGCCTCGCTGGTGCAGCTCTATTCGGCGATGGTCTATGCCGGGCCGGCGGTGGTCCACCGCATCCGCCGCGAACTGGCGGAACTGCTGCGCCGCGACGGCTTCCGGTCTGTCGCCGAGGCAGTGGGGGCCGATCACCGCTGAGGCCGCGCAGGATGCGGCGGGCAGGGGCGTAGCATTAACGGATCGTCAAGCGGGTGTCCCGACAGTTGGTCCCAGGGTTGGGACACCCGCGCGGTTCCGTGTCATGCTCCTGCCAGAGGCTGCGCACCCGTGAAGGCCCTGACCGCCGACCTCCGCCCCGGAACCGCCGCCTCATCCGCAGCCGTTCCCTTCACCCTGGTTCCCGCGATGACCCTGCTGACGCACGTCGTCTATGCGCTGGCCTATCTGATCGCCGGGGTTTCGGCCGGTGCGGCGTTGTGGGCGCTGCGCCCGGAGGCCGATCCGCTGGTGGCGTGGCTGGCCGGCGCGCTGGTGGCGCTGGCGGGCGCCCTGGTCCATGACGTGGTGACGCGGCTGGAGCGCGAGCGCAAGGCCGCACGCCGCATCGCCCGCCTGAACGACCGGGTGGAGGAGTTGGCCCATCTGCTGGAGCAGCGGCTCGCCGCCGATTCCGGCCCCCAGCCCGATGGCGGGGGACGCTACGATGCGGTGATGCAGGAGGTGAGGCTTCTGCAGTCGCTGGTCGCCCGCCTGACCGAACGGCGCGCACCCCGTCCGCCGGCCGCCAGTGCCGAGCGTCGCCCCGCGCCGGCCCCGTCCGCCGCCGCTCCCTCCGCCACTGCGCCGGCCGCGCCGGTGGCGGCGCCGATGGACGACGCCGCGGTGCTGGAGGCGGTGCGCGACGCGCTGAAGGCCGACCGCATCGACGTCTATCTCCAGCCCATCGTCAGCCTGCCGCAGCGCAAGCACCGCTTCTACGAGGTGTTCTCGCGCGTGCGGGCCGCCGACGGGCAGCAGATCATGCCCGACCGCTATCTCGACATCGCCGAGCGCGAGGGGCTGATCGCCACCATCGACAACCTGCTGCTGGTCCGCTGCGTCCAACTGATCCGCGAGACGGAGCGGCGCCAGCACGCCATCGGCTTCTTCGCCAACATCTCCGCCGCGACGCTGGCCGATGCGGAGTTCATGCGCCAGTTCCTGAACATGATGGCGCAGAACCATGCCCTGGTGCCGAAGCTGGTGTTCGAGTTGAGCCAGCATGACCTGCGCGTCGGCGGGGCGGTGACGATGGGCATCCTGTCGCAACTGGCGCGGCTGGGCTTCCGCTTCTCGATGGATCAGGTGACGGACCTCGCCATCGACCTGGACCGGCTGCTGCGCCACGAGTTCCGCTGCATCAAGCTGGACCGCGCCCTGGTGCTCGACCCCGCCAATGCCGGGCGCATCCGCGAGCTGCGCCACCGCTGCGCCGCCGAGGGCATCGACCTGATCGTCGAGAAGATCGAAACGGAGAACCAACTGGTCGAGGTGCTCGACACCGGCTTCGACTTCGGTCAGGGCTACCTGTTCGGCGAACCGCGGCTGAGCCGGAAGCCGGAGTGAGGGTGAGGTTTTAAAGCCCGATCAGTGCCGCGAGCTTTCCGCGCACTTCAGCCAAGATTGCCGACGGAACGCGTGCGCCGGAAAACAGCAGCGGTCGGGCCATGGTGTCGATGCTGCGAACATGGCTGGTCAGAATCTCGCCGGAAATCGGTGGACCCGGCGGCAATACGGCACTGCTGGGAAACGGACGAACGCGCGTGGTAATCGGGCATATGATTGCAAAGCGCGTCGCCTGCCAAAAAGCATGGGGTGACACGATCAGTGCCGGTCTGCGCCCGCCCTGTTCACGCCCCGTCCGTGGATCGAAGTCAGTCCAGATGAGATCGCCGGCCTCCGGCTCCCACTCCTCTTCCGTCATTCCTCAACGACCTCACGACCAACATCGGGACCCCAGTCGAACGCCTCCCGCATCGCCTCCGGCGTGACGCCTTTCATGAGTTCATCGAGGCTGTAGCGGGGGCGATCTGCGGTGATGACGATCCGGTCGCCTTCGGCGTGAATGTCCACCCTTGCGCCGTCGCGCAGCCCTACCTGACTGGCGATGTCCTTGGGAATGCGGATGCCCAGGCTGTTGCCCCATCGTGCGAGTTGGACCTGCATGCGCGTGGCCTCCTTGCCGCTGCGATGGCTGTTGATCGGATATCCATAGGATATACGGTGAGCGTGGCAAAAATAAAGCCATGAATTGCTTGGAGCCCTTGATTTCCGCCACCGCGCTTGACATTCCCCCACGCGGCGATGGAAATTTCGCGTTCCCGGCCAAGTCCGGGCACCCGATGCGGGTGAGACCAACACTAGTAAATGGTGACTTCGGTGACGTCCAACATCGCCATCACGCTGCCCGACGGCAGCGTGCGGGAGTTCGACCGGCCGGTGACGGGGCTTGAGATTGCCCAGTCCATCGGTTCGCGCCTGGCCAAAGATGCGCTTGCCGTCAAGGTCGACGGCACGGTGAAGGACCTCACCACCACCGTCACTACCAACGCCAAGATCGAGATCGTCACGCGCAACCACGCCGACGCCCTCGAGGTCATCCGCCACGACGCCGCCCATGTGCTGGCCGACGCGGTGCAGAAGCTGTATCCCGGCACGCAGGTCACCATCGGCCCGTCGATCGCCACCGGCTTCTACTATGACTTCGCGCGCGACGAGCCGTTCACGCCCGAGGATCTGGAGAAGATCGAGGCGAAGATGCGCGAGATCGTCGGGGCCGACATCCCGATCGTGCGCGAGGTCTGGGACCGCGACGAGGCGGTCGCCTACTTCAAGAAGCTCGGCGAGCATTACAAGGCCGAGCTGATCGAGGCGATCCCGCAGGGCGAGCCGGTGTCGATCTACCGCCAGGGCGACTGGCTGGATCTGTGCCGCGGACCCCACGCCATGACGACGGCCAAGGTCGGGCAGGGCTTCAAGCTGATGAAGGTGGCCGGCGCCTATTGGCGCGGCGACAGCCGCAACCCCATGCTCCAGCGCATCTATGGCACCGCCTGGCGCGACGAGAAGGAGTTGAAGGCCTACCTGCACCAGATCGAGGAGGCGGAGAAGCGCGACCACCGCAAGCTGGGCAAGGAACTGGACCTGTTCCATGTGCAGGAAGAGGCGGTCGGCTCGGTCTTCTGGCATCCGAAGGGCTGGACGCTCTACCAGACGCTGGAAACCTACATCCGCACCAAGCTGAAGGCCGCCGGCTATGTCGAGGTCAAGACGCCGCAGCTGATCGACAGCTCGCTGTTCAAGGCGTCGGGCCACTGGGACATGTATGGCGACAACATGTTCAAGGTGGAGGCGGACGGCGGCGAGAAGCTGCTGGGCATCAAGCCGATGAACTGCCCCGGCCATGTGCAGATCTTCCGCCACGGCCTGCGCTCCTACCGCGACCTGCCGATCCGCATGGCGGAGTTCGGCGCCTGCCACCGCAACGAGCCGTCGGGGGCGCTGCACGGCATCATGCGCGTCCGCGCCTTCACCCAGGACGACGCCCACATCTTCTGCACCGAGGATCAGGTGCAGGGCGAGGCGGCCGAGTATTTCAAACTGCAGCTCGGCGTCTACAAGGACCTGGGCTTCGACAAGATCTCGGTGAAGCTGGCACTGCGTCCGGACGTCCGTACCGGCGCCGACGATCTGTGGGACCGGGCCGAAGGGGCGCTGGCCCAGGCGTTGCGCGACGCCGGGCTGGAGTATGAGGAACTGCCGGGCGAGGGCGCCTTCTATGGCCCGAAGGTGGAGTTCCACCTGACCGACGCCATCGGCCGGACCTGGCAGTGCGGCACGCTGCAGTACGACCCGAACCTGCCGGAACGACTCGATGCCAGCTATATCGGCGAGGATGGCGCCCGTCATCGGCCGATCATGCTGCACCGCGCGATCCTGGGGTCGATGGAGCGCTTCATCGGCATGCTGATCGAGCATTACGCCGGCAAGTTCCCGCTGTGGCTGTCGCCGGTGCAGGTCACCGTCGCCACCATCACCAGCGAGGCCGACGGCTATGCCGAGGAAGTGGCCAAGCTGTTGAAGCGCAAGGGCCTGCGCGTCGAACTCGACACCCGCAACGAGAAGATCAACCTGAAGGTCCGCGAGCACAGCCTGCAGAAGGTGCCGCTGATGCTGGTTGTCGGAAAGCGGGAGGCGGACGAACGGACGGTCGCGCTCCGCGTGCTGGGCGGCAAGGATCAGGAAATTCTTGCCCTCGACGCCGCGGTTGCTAAACTGGTTGAGGAAGCGAAATCGCCGGCGGGCGAGATCGCGACCGATTCACCGTTTTAACCGACCGCGCGACGCCGCCGGCTGTTCCTCTGGACGGCCGGCTTCCGCGTGGTTTCAGACCATGGAGAAGCGTCCATAGCCAGGATCCCGTCCGAAGCCGCCCCGACCCGCGATGGCCCGCGGGTTAACCGGGAGATCTCGGCTCGTTCCGTTCGTCTCGTCGGTGCCGACGGCGAGATGATCGGGGTGGTGTCGTTGCGTGATGCTCTGCTGGCCGCTGAGGATGCCGGTCTCGATCTGGTCGAGATCGCTCCCCAGGCGGAACCGCCCGTCTGCAAAATCCTCGACTATGGCAAGTTCAAGTACGAGGCGCAGAAGAAGGCGAACGAGGCCCGCAAGAAGCAGAAGATCATCGAGGTCAAGGAGATCAAGCTCCGGCCGAACATCGATGACAACGACTATGACGTGAAGATGCGTTCGGCGCGCCGTTTCCTCGAGGAAGGTGACAAGGTCAAGGTGACCCTGCGCTTCCGCGGCCGTGAAATGGCGCACCAGGATCTGGGTATGAATGTGCTTGTCCGCGTCCGCGACGAACTGACAGAACTGGCGAAGGTCGAGCAGATGCCGAAGCTCGAAGGCCGCCAGATGGTCATGGTGCTGGCTCCGCGCTGACGCGGGGTAAGGTTGCGGAAAAGGCCCGTCCGGGATGCCGGACGGGCCTTTTTCTTTTGGGAACTACGACGCCTCAGCGCAGGGGCCGGTCGTCGACAATCACGACATAGCAGGTGTGGCGGGTGAATTTGGCGCAGTTGTCGAGCGCGCCGCGGCGGGCGGCATCCTCGCTGGGCATGCCGGACTTCCAGCCGAAGGCGCCGTCCTGCGACACCGCGAAAGCCTTGCGCCCGGCGGCCGCGACATAGGCGCCGAACTTGTCGCGGCCGGAGGCCGACAGTTCCTGCGGCGGCTCCAGCCTGACGCGGGTGCCGCGCGGCTGTTCCGCCGGGACGGCGGCATCGGCTGCATCGGCGGAGGCGGCGCCGGCCGGGCGGTCGTTGAGATAGGCGATGCGGCAGCCCTTCTGGGTGTGGGACGCGCAATTCTCCAGCGCGCCCTTCTGCGCCTCGTCCAGGCTGCGCATGCCGGACTTCCAGCCATAGGCGCCGTCGGGCGACACGGCGAAGGCCTTGTTGCCGCCGGCCTCGACATAGGCGGGGAACTTGGCCCGGTTGGCGGCGGACAGCTCCGACGGCGGGGGAGGCGCCGGCAGCGACAGCGCCATCGGCGTGTCGCGCAGAACCAGCCCGTTCTTCGCCAGGAACCGGTCGACCATCGGCGTCCATTGCGGGATGGCGGTGCTGAAAAAGCCATGCCCGTCCTTTCCGGTGGGCGGGGCGGCGATGAACTCCGCCCGTCCGCCCTCGTGGGTGAAGGCCTCCCACAGGCGCCGGGCGAGGTCGGGACCGAAGAACAGGTCGTTCTCGGCATAGATCCACAGGGTGGGAACCCGCGAGCTGCGGCCCAGCGTGCCGAAGGCGGCGACCAGCCGGTTCTCCTGGCAGACCTCGTTGTCGGCGATCGAGCCACGGCCACCGGCGAAGCTGACGGCGGCCTTCAGTCCCGGCGGCGGATCGGCGCTGAGCGCGATGCTGGCCAGCCCGCCGGCCGACACGCCCACCGCGACGATGCGGCTGGCATCGGCGAAGGGTTGGGCTGCGACATAGCGGATGGCCTGACGCAGGTCCTCGGCGCTCTGGCGGGCGGAGTGCAGGTAGTCGGGGTTGCTGCAGGCGCCGGTCGTCTCGCTGTAGGGGCCGTCCGATCCGCCATAGCCGCGCCGCATCACCGCCACCACCGCCCAGCCGCGCCGCGCGAATTCGCGGGCTTCCGGCAGATAGCGCAGCGGCGTCATCTGCGCCCGGTCGGCCGGGTTGCGCGGCGTGCCATGGCTGAGCAGGACGATGGGATAGGGGCCGGGGCCGTCCGGCCGCAGCAGCATCGCCTCCAGCGTGGCGGAACTGCCGTCGGGGAAGCGCGCGGGGATCGACAGCGCCGTCTGCGTCAGCCCCTCCGCCAGGGCGGAGCCGCAGCACAGCAGCATGAACAGCAGGGGGAGCAGGCGGCGCAGGGTCATGGTCGGCGCAGTCTCCGCGACGGGAAGGGGCTGCGCTCTTGTACGCCAACTTTGGCTTGGCGTCAGGGGGGAGGTGGGGGCGGGCCACCTCCCCCCACCGTCGTTACTCCACCTTCTGCCGCGCCACGCGCAGCGCCTCGGCCAGCACCTCCGCGTCGCCGATGTGGTTGGCGAGCAGCAGGATCAGCTTGGCGTTCAGACGGGTGCTCTGGTCGGGGGTCAGGTCGCGGTGGCTGTCGATCAGCAACTGGTACACGTCGTCCGGGCTGGCGAAACGCTGCTCGGTCATCAGTTTGGCCATTGGTGGAACTCCGGAAAATCGGGGGATCGGCGGCGGTCAGCGGCGGTCAACGGCCAGTGGCGCGGTTCAGCGCGGCGGAGAGAGCCACGGCGTCGAAGCGGCGCCAGCGGGCGGCGATGTGCTGGTCGGGGCGGATCAGATAGACGCTGCCCGGTGTCAGGTCATAGCGTTCGCGCAGGCGGCCGGCGCTGTCGACCAGCTCCCCGGCGATGCCGCGACGCCGCTCGGTCACCGCGTGCCAGGCCAGCGGCAGCGGCCCGGCGGCGAGACCGTCCAGCGCCTCCGCCACCTCGGCCGGAACCGCTCCGTCACCGGCGGCGTAGAGCACGGTGAAGCGGCCGTCCAGCGCCTCCATCAGCCAGCCGGGATGGCCGTCGCGTTCCACCGGCGCATCGGTGGCGGGGGCGCCCGGCACCATCCTGCCGGCGAAGGCGTCGCCGTCGGGCGTGTTCAGCGGGCTGTCGGTGTAGGTGGTGGGAGTCGACAGCCGCCCGGAATTGACCAGCGAGCGGGCGAAGGGCTGGTCGACCGCAAGCTCCAGCACGGCGTCGCGGAAGACGCGGCTCATCTCGCTCTTGGGCGTGATGAAGTCGGTGGAGCGGGTGGAGTTCAGGATGTTCTCCTTCGCCGCCGCCACCCGTTCGTCGCTGTAGCTGTCCAGCAGCGAGTCCGGTGCCTTGCCGTCCAGCACCAGCGCCAGCTTCCACACCAGATTGTCGGCGTCGGGGACGCCACTGTTGGCGCCGCGGGCACCGAAGGGCGAGACCTGATGCGCCGAATCGCCGGCGAACAGGATGCGGCCATGGCGGAAGCGCTCCAGCCGGCGGCACTGGAAGGTGTAGACCGACACCCATTCCAGTTCGAACGGCGTGTCGGCGCCCAGCATCGCCTGCACGCGGGGGATGACGCGCTCCGGCTTCTTCTCCTCCTCCGGGTCGGCGTCCCAGCCCAGCTGGAAATCCAGGCGCCAGACATTGTCGGGCTGCATGTGCAGCAGGGCCGACTGCTTGCGGTGGAAGGGCGGGTCGAACCAGAACCAGCGTTCCGCCGGGAAATCGGCCTTCATCACCACGTCGGCGATCAGGAAGCGGTCCCTGAACACCTCGCCCTGGAACTCCAGCCCCAGCATCTTGCGCACCGACGACTTGGCGCCGTCGCAGGCGATGACCCAATCGGCCTCCACCGCATGGACGCCGTCGGGCGTCTCGACCTGAAGCACGACATGGTCGGCCTCCTGCTTGGCCGAGATGACGCGGGAGAGCCAGCGCAGGTCGATCAGCTCGCTCTTGCGCGCCTCGGTGACCAGGAAATCCTCCAGGTAATATTGCTGGAGGTTGATGAAGGCGGGGATCTTGTGGTCCGGCTCCGGCAGCAGGTCGAACTGGTAGACCATGCTGTCGCCGTTGAAGACCTTGCCGATCTTCCACACGACACCCTTGTCGATCATGCCCTGGCCGACGCCCAGCCGGTCCCACACCTCCAGCGCGCGCTTGGCATAGCAGACGGCGCGGCTGCCGACGCTGACGGTGTCCTCGGCGTCGAGCACCACCACCGGCACACCCTTGCGCGCGAAGTCGAGCGCGGCGGTCAACCCGACCGGGCCGGCGCCGATGACCACCACCGGATGGCGCCGGACGGTGCCGGTGCGCTGTTCCTCCGACGGGACGAAGCTGTATTTCGGATAGCTGAAAGTCGCGTGCATTGGGCGTTTCCTCCCCCGGAAACAATGACAGGACGCGTTGGCGGATTGTTATTGTTGCCAACGATACAGTTTCATTTGATACCAATCAAGCCCCCGCTTCATCATCGACGGAGCCGCCGGTGAAGCGATACAGACACGCTCACTATGACGGAAAATCAGTATCGCGTACAGCGTGCGGCGGTGTAGCCTTGCGGCAAAAGACCGAATAGAGACACCAAGGAACGCCGACCATGACCGCCCCCACCCTGCCGCGCCCCACCGTCTACGCCATCGACGGCGTGATCCCCGTCATCGACCCGACCGCCTTCGTCCATCCCTCCGCCGTGCTGATCGGCGACGTGGTGGTGGGGCCGGGCTGCTATGTCGGTCCCTGCGCCAGCCTGCGCGGCGATTTCGGCCGGATCGTTCTGCAGCGGGGCAGCAACGTGCAGGACAACTGCACGATCCACGCCTTCCCCGGCCATGACGCCATCGTCGAGGAGGACGGGCATGTCGGCCATGGCGCCGTGCTGCATGGCTGCATCGTCCGCCGCAACGCACTGGTCGGCATGAATGTGGTGGTGATGGACGGGGCGGAGATCGGCGAGGAGTCGATCGTCGCCGCCATGGCCTTCGTCAAGGCCGGCTTCGTCGTGCCGCCGCGCACGCTGGTCGCCGGCCTGCCGGCCAAGGTGATGCGCGATCTGCGCCCCGACGAGGTCGCCTGGAAGTCGGAGGGAACGGAGGAATACCAGCGCCTGACCCGCCGCTCGCTCGCCACCATGGTCGCCTGCGCGCCCCTGGAGGAGGAGGAGCTGGGCCGGGGCCGCGTCGATGCCGGGACGAGCCAGCCACTGCACAAGGTGAAGGGGGGCTGATCCGTCAGCCTCGGGGCAGGGCCTCCGCCGGGATCTCGTAGAAGCCGCCGCTGCGGTGGGTGAAGAAGCCCAGTTGGCGGTTGATCGCCAGCATCGGCGCGTTCACCTGATTGTTGCCCGTGGTCATCAGTTCCACGGTCGGCAGCAACTTGCGGACGTGCAGCAGTGCGGCGGCCTTGATCGCCTTGCCAAGCCCCTGTCCACGCCGGTCCCGCCGAACCCCCATCAGATTGTGGCCGGCGCGGTCGGGGGTGTCGGGGAACTAGAGCATGTCCGCCATGGCGGCAAGCTCGCCGTTCGCGTCCGTCAGCGCCAGCAGATGATGCCGACCATCCTGTTGGCCGATCCGTCCGTACCAGTCCTCGATCATCGAAGCAGAGCTTTCGATAACCGGGATGCTCAGACGGTCGCGCGGGATGTCGGTGATCAGCGCGTTGATGGCCGGCAGCATCCGCTCGAACGCCGCCATCGGCACGCGGTCGGCATAGGTGGTGAGCGACAGATCGGCAGGACGGGCGGCATACCAGCGCTCCACCATCGCCCAATCGACCCGGTCGAGGCGCAGGTGATTTTCTTCGTAGCGCATCTTTTCCTCCCCACCGAAGTGACGCAGGAAGGCGTGGCCATCCTCCTGTTCGGTGGTGGACGTCACGAGACTGCGCCCAGCCGTCGCCGCCAGGGTGCCGACCTTGCCGAGAAGACGGGTGCCGATGCCCCGGCGGCGAAATTCCTTGCAGACGCTGCCGTGAACGAACATCTGGTGGCCATTGGATGCCATTTCCGGATGGTTCCCGTCCGGCAGATCGGCATGGATGTATCCGACGATCCGCTCGCCGGCCCCGGTATCCTCCCAGGCCGCCCAGCCCACATGCCGCCAATAAGGGCTCCGCTGGCGATGCTCCGCCTCGATCGTCGCATCGGGATGCAGCGGGTCGTCGCGGCAGGATTCGGCGTGGCGGATGTGGCGAAACTCGTGGAAGGCCATCCATTCCGCCGCCGATGCGCTGTGCAGGTCGAGAGGTCGGATGCTGATGGTGGGCGCAGTCATGCAGCCTCCAGCGCGTGATGGTGTGGAGGCGACGTTAATGATTCCACCAAAGCGTGTGAAGGGGATGGTCGTTCCGGATCGATGCGGCCTTACGTCACAAGGGTCCTGCCGCTCAATGTCCCTCGCTCTGCGCTTCTTCCACCTGTGCGCTGACCGGCGCCGGGCGGGTGGCCAACTGGTCGGCGCGGGCCTGCAGCTTGGACAGCAGGGTGTCGAGCTGCGCCCGTTCGTCAATCGACAGGGCGTCGGTGACCTCTTCCTCATAGGTCAGGGCCATCGGCACGATCTCGGCATAGATCGCCAGCGCCTTCGGCGTCAGGGTCAGCAGGGCCTTGCGCCGGTCGGTGTCGCCCGATTCGCGCAGGATCAGCGCCGAATCGAGCATTCGGCTGATGGCGCGGCTGACCTGCACCTTGTCCATCGCGGTGCGCTGCGCGATCTCTCCCGCGCTCATCGTCTCGCCGCCGCCCAGCACGGCGATGATCCGCCATTCCGGGATCGTGATGCCGAACCGCTTTTCGTACAGCTTGGCCAGCGTGTGGCTGACCGTGTTGGCCAGCACCGACAGCCGATAGGGCAGGAAGCGCGTCAGGTGCAGCGCCGGGATGTCGGCCGGCATGGCAGCGGGCTTGGCCGCGGATTTCGTTGAGGCGGTGCTGGAACGGCGGACGGGCGGCATCGGCAGGGTGTCGTCTGTGATGAAGGTCGCGGGTGGCCCCATCCTGCGCTGTAATTTGGCTCTTGCAACAGTTTCAAACGAAACTAAAATGGCGGCAACGGAACAAGCCTGCCGGTGCCCGTCGCGGACGGGGCCGGCGGCAGTGAGGGGGAAGCGCCATGAAGAACTGGATTTCGTTTCCGAAGGTCGAGGGCACCGCGTCGCGTCAGGCCCATGTCCGGCTTCCCGCCGGCACCTACGAGCGCGAGATGGGGCGCGAGGGCTTCTTCGGCCCGGCGACCCAGATGCACCATGCCCATCCGCCGACCGGCTGGACCAGCTTCGACGGGCCGCTGCGCCCGCGCGCCTTCGACCTGAACCATGTCGATTCCATGCTCGGCTGCCCGCTGGAGGCGCCGGCCCTGATGGGCAACGGGGCGACCCAGGTGCGGCTGTGGCGCTTCACGGGCAAGATGGAGCATCTGGTCCGCAACGCCGACGGCGACGACCTGCTGTTCTTCCACCAGGGCGGCGGCCATCTCTATTGCGACTACGGCCATCTGGAAGTGCGCGAGGGCGACTATGTCGTGCTGCCGCGCAACACCTGCTGGCGGCTGGAGACGGACGAGGCGGTGATGGTGCTGATGGTGGAGGCCACCAACGACGCCTACAAGCTGCCGGACAAGGGGCTGGTCGGCACCCACGCCATCTTCGACCCGGCGGTGCTGGACGTCCCGGCTCTGGACGACGCCTTCCAGGCGCAGAAGAACGAGCGCGAGACCCTGGTCCGGGTGAAGAAGCGCGGCCAGATCTGCGCCATGACCTATCCGTTCAACCCGCTGGACGCGGTGGGCTGGCACGGCGATCTGGCACCGGTGCGGCTGAACTGGCGCGACATCCGGCCGCTGATGAGCCACCGCTACCACCTGCCGCCCTCGGCGCACAGCACCTGGATCGCCGGGCGCTTCATCATCTGCACCTTCGTGCCGCGGCCCATCGAGTCGGACCCGGAGGCGCTGAAGCTGCCCTATTATCACTCCAACGAGGATTTCGACGAGGTGCTGTTCTATCACCGCGGCCAGTTCTTCTCGCGCGACAACATCCATCCCGGCATGGTCACCTACCATCCCTCGGGCTTCCCGCATGGGCCGCATCCGAAGGCCTACGAGGTGGCGCAGAAGTTCGAGCGCAAGGAGACCGACGAGGTCGCGGTGATGATCGACACCCGCGATCCGCTGGACGTCTATCAGGCGATGGAAGGCGTCGAGTGGGGCGGCTACGCCGACAGCTGGAAGGCGAAATGAGCGGCCATAAGGTCGCCGGACGCTGAATTCTGAGGAAGGGAAGAGACGAATGAAGCTGGCAAGTTTGAAGGCGGGCGGGCGCGACGGCACCCTGGTCGTGGTGTCGCGCGACCTGACCCGCGCCACCCCGGTGCCGGAGATCGCCCGCACGCTGCAGGCGGCGCTGGACGACTGGACAACGCTGGCGCCGAAGCTGGAGGAGGCCTATCGCGCGCTGAACGCCGATCCGGCGGCGGGGCAGCCCTTCGACCCGGCGCAGGCGGCCTCGCCGCTGCCGCGCGCCTACCAGTGGGCGGACGGATCGGCCTACGTCAACCATGTGGAGCTGGTCCGCAAGGCGCGCGGGGCGGAGATGCCGCCCAGCTTCTGGACCGATCCGTTGATGTATCAGGGTTGTTCCGACAGCTTCCTGGCGCCGACCGATCCGATCCCGGCGGCGACCGAGGCCTGGGGCATCGATTTCGAGGCGGAGATCGCCGTCATCACCGGCGACGTGCCGATGGGCATTTCGGCCGAGGCCGCGCGCGGCCAGATCCGGCTGCTGATGCTGGTCAACGACGTCAGCTTGCGCAACCTGATCCCGGCGGAACTGGGCAAGGGCTTTGGCTTCTTCCAGTCCAAGCCGGCCTCCAGCTTCTCCCCCGTCGCGGTGACGCCGGACGAACTGGGCGACGCCTGGGACGGCGGCAAGCTGCACCGGCCGCTGGTGACGACGCTGAACGGCGAAGCCTTCGGCACGCCGGATGCCGGGGTCGACATGACCTTCGACTTCCCGACGCTGATCGCGCATGCCGCCAAGACCCGCCATCTGGCGGCCGGCAGCATCATCGGCTCGGGCACTGTGTCGAACAAGCTGGACGGCGGCCCCGGCAAGCCGGTCGCGGCCGGCGGCGTCGGCTATTCCTGCCTCGCCGAGCTGCGGATGATCGAGACCATCGACCACGGCGCGCCGAAGACCCCCTTCATGCGCTTCGGCGACCGGGTGCGGATCGAGCTGTTCGGCAGGGACGGTGCCAGCGTGTTTGGCGCCATCGACCAGCAGGTGGTGCGGTACGAGGGACCGTAAGGTCGCGGCTGCCCGAACTGCGGCCCGGTCTGCAGGCCGGGATAAGGGCGTCGGCGGGGTGCGCAAGCATTCCGCCGACGCCCTTTTCGCGTTCGCAGCAATTCGTCCTTCCGTTTGTATCGCGATCCACAGTTGTCCGACCAATTGAACAATCCGTCATCGAATCGCAAAAATCGGCATGTCAGCCGCTCATTATCAAATATAAGGTGGCCCCCTTTTCCCATTTGGTGCCGCCTTTCCGTTTATCCCGGAACTTTGGGCGGACCGGACCACGGTGTCGCGATGAAGGCCAATTTCAGGACGAAGATCATCATCGGTGTGGCCGCCGTTCTGGCGGCGGGGGCCGCGGCGGTTACGGCGGTGTCGCTGGTTCTGACGCGCGACGCCGCGCACAACGCGGCTGTGCTGCTCGCCGCCGAGACGGCCGACCGTCATGGCGCCCGGGTGGCCGCCGATTTGTCCACCGCCCTGAACGCCGCCCGTGCCACCGCGGCGCTGGTGGAGGTGGAGCGCTCCACCGGAAGCCCGCGGCGCGAAACGGTGAACCGCTATCTGCGCCGGACGGCGGAGGTCAATCCGCTCTATGCCGGTGTGTGGGTGGACATGGCCGACGACGGGTTCGACGGGCGCGACCGGGATTTCGCCGCCCATGACCGGACGACCGAGATCCTCGGGCTGCCGAAGACCGGGCGGATGAGCCTGCTGTGGCTGCCGGGGGACAAAGGGGTTCAGGCCGACGACAGCGAGGGCTATCCCTTCTCCGACGTGCAGGAGAAGGAGTATTACAAGGCGGCGGCCACCGCGCGGAAAGCGGTGCTGACCGAACCCTATCTCGATGATTTCACCAAGCGGCTGATGACCAGCGCCGCCGCCCCGGTGATGGATGGCGCCAAGGACGGGCGCGTCATCGGCGTGGCCGGCGTCGATATGGCGCTGACCGGCCTGACCGATCTGGTGCGCGCGGTGAAGCCCTATGGCGACGGTTACGCCGCGGTGCTGACCGGCTCCGGCCTCTATGTCGCCCATCCCGACGGCGGCCGGCTGTCCAAGCCGGACGACGATCTGCCGGAGGCCGCCCGCCGCGCCGTGGCCGAAGGGCGGGCCTTCGACGGGATCGTGGCGCTGAACGGCGCGCCGCATTATCTGCGTCTGGCGCCGATCCAATTCGCCGGCGCCGACGGCGTCTGGTCCTTCATGGTGGCGGCGCCGCAGTCCAGTGTGATGGCCGACGCCAACCGGCTGACCCTGCTGACCGTGCTGGTCAGCCTGGGCTGCGTCGCGCTCGGCTGTCTGGTGGCGTGGAAGGTCGGCGACGGCATCGCCCGTCCGGTGGCGTCGCTGACCGGGGCGATGACGCGGCTGGCGGCCGGCGATCTGGAAACGGTGGTGCCGGGGGCGGGCCGCGACGACGAGGCCGGTGGCATGGCCCGCGCGGTCGAGGTGTTCAAGGAGGGATTGGTCCGCGCCCGCGAACTGGACCGTCAGCAGAAGGCCGATTGGCAGGCCAAGGAGGCCCGCGCCGCGGCGCTCGCCGATCTGCAGAAAGGGTTCGAGGAGCGGGTCGGCGGCCTGACCGGCGCGCTGGCGTCGGCCGCGCACCAACTGGAATCGACCGCGCGCGGCCTGACCGGCATCGCCGACCAGAGCCTGGGCCGGTCGGAGCAGGTGGCGGCTTCCGCCCGCGCCGCCGCGGAGAATGTGCAGACCGCCGCCGCCGCGACGGAGGAGTTGTCGGCTTCCGTCCAGGACATCGGCCGGCAGGTCGGGGAATCCGCCCGCATCGCCGACGCTGCGGTGACCGACGTCAAGCGGGCCGACGAGGCCGTCGTCGTGCTGGCGGAAAGCGCCGAGCGGATCGGCGCGGTGGTGGAACTCATCAACTCCATTGCCGGGCAGACGAACCTGCTGGCGCTGAACGCCACCATCGAAGCGGCGCGCGCGGGGGAGGCGGGCAAGGGATTCGCCGTGGTGGCGTCGGAGGTCAAGAACCTCGCCAACCAGACCGCCAAGGCCACCGAGGACATCGTCGGCCAGATCAAGGGCATCCGCGACGCCACCCAGGAGGCGGTCACTGCCGTCCAGGGCATCAGCGAAACCATCGCCCAGGTCAGCCGCATCGCGTCCGGCATCGCCGCGGCGGTGGACCAGCAGGCGGCGGCGACCCAGGAGATCGCCCGCAGCGTGATCCAGGCCGCTGACGGCGCGCAGGAGGTCAGCGGCGGCATGGGCGACATCCGGGCCGGCGCCGGGGAGACCGGGGCGGCGGCCGATCAGCTTCTCGCCGCCGCCGCCGCGCTTGCCGGCCAGTCGAAGGACCTGAGCCGCGAGATCGACGGCTTCATCGCCGGCGTCCACAAGGCGTGAGGCTGGTCCGTCCGTCTCAGCCGACCGCCATCAGCCGGTCGGCCGGCAGCGTCTCCGGGATGTGCTGCGAGACGTAGCCTTCGCTGTGGATCTGGTCGTCCCTGGCACCCAGCGCGCGGGCGGCGGCGACGCAGGACTCGACGAAGGCGGGGCTGCCGGCGGTGAAGATGGCGTGGCCGGACAGGTCGGGGAACAGGTCCGGCAGGATGGTGGGGATGCGGCCCTTCAGATGGCTGGGAGCATCCTCGCGCGTCAGGGTCACCTTGACCTTGAAGTTGCGATATTTGGCCTGCCAGTAGCTGAGCAGCCCCGACTCGTAAACATCGGCCTGGGTGCAGGCGGAGAACAGCAGCGTCACCGGCGGACGGTAGCCGCGGCGCAGCGCCGCGTCGGTCAGCGCCAGGATGGGGGCGAGGCCGGAGCCGGCGGCCATGCACAGCACCGGACTGTCGACCGACGGGTCGCCGATGAAGGTGCCGTAGGGGCCGGACAGCTTGACCATGCTGCCGACGGTGAGCGTGTCGTGAATCCAGCCGCTGGTCGGGCCGCCATCGACGCGGGTCACCTGCAGCACGATTTCGCCGTCCGGGCGGGGCGCGTTGGCGATGGAATAGCAGCGTGGCGGAGCGCCGGCCGCGGCATCGCCCAGCATCACATACTGCCCCGGCCAGTAGCGCAGCGGCTGGCCCAGCGGGCGCAGGCGCAGCTCCACGATGCGCGGGGTGCGTGGGATGCGGTCGGTGACGATGAACAGCACATTCTCGCGCGGCGGGAACAGCTTGGGCTGGGCATCGGCGGTGCCGTATTCGATCACCAGCTCGTCCGAGATCGGCTTGGCCATGCACATCAGGCCATAGCCGTCCTTCCGCTCGGGCTGGGACAGCGCCATGTCCAGGACCATGCCCTGGTCGAACTGGCCGCTGAGGACCTTGACCTTGCATTCGCCGCAGGCGCCGGCGCGGCAGTTGTTGGGCAGGGCGTAGCCGGCCTGTTCCAGCGCCGACAGGACGGTCTCGCCGTCACGGCACTCGACCGTGCGGCCCGAGGGGTGGAGGCGGATGCGGCTCACCGGGGGGATCCTTGGGCGGGGAGGATTTACGGAAAGACTCTTGCCCCCACCCCGACCCTCCCCCGCTCTCAGCGGACCTACGGTCCGCCTGCCGCGTCAGCACAAAGCAAAGCTTTGTGCGAGAGCTGGGCGGTGGAGGGAGCTAGTGCTTGTTCGGGAGAGTGGCGGCAGTTCCCTCCCCTGCATCGGACCGACCTCTGGTCGGCCGAGAGCGGGGGAGGGTTAGGGTGGGGGCAACCGGGCCGGCGCTCTGACGAAGCGCCTCAGAACACCGGGATGATCTCGTCCATGTCGACGTCCCGGACTTCCTCGCCGGTGATGCCGACCTCCGGGATCGCCGGGAACGGGATGTTGTACCGGTCCAGCACGCCCTTCAGGTTCAGCATGGCGTTGCGCCAGTTCTCCTTCTTCGCCTCGTAATCCGGGATGTGGAAACCGGCGTTGCGGGCGATGGCCTCGGCCTCGCGCTGGGTGGCGATGAAGTCGTCGGGCAGGTCCCAGAACTGGGGCGGCGGCTCGAACAGGACGGCGGACAGGAACAGGTAGCCGGCGCGGATCTGCTTGGTGATGACCGACCGGTCCTCCACCGCCAGATGCGGATAGTCGCGCTCCATCACCGACATGCAGATCGCCATGTGGCGGCCCTCGTCGCGGCCGATGTTGCGGAAGGCCTCCTTGAACACCGGCTCGCTGCAGCCGGCCGCCATTTGGTGGAAGATGGTCGCCGCAGCGATCTCGCCCATCAGGAAGGAGCTGAACAGCACGGCCAGCGAGTATTTCGGAACCGCCTTCTTGTAGCCGTCCCAATAACGCCCGCCATTGTAGTACAGCCAGTGGGCGTTCTTCTGCAGCCGGCGGCCGAGATCGGTCTTCGGCTCGTAGGTCAGCGGGCTGGTGGCCTCCAGCAGCTTGGTGATGGCCAGACCGCACATCTGCTCGTGGTTCTGCTCGTCGCGGGTGACGGAGAAGAAGCAGCGGCGGACGGGGTCCTCCTCATGCACCTCGTAGGTCTTGATCAGGGCATGGGCGAAGACCGGCGGGGCCGATGCGTCGAACACCGACAGGATGGTCCACCAATAGGCGATGGCCTCCCGCTCCTCCCAGCTGTAGCGCGACACGTCGAAGCTGTCCCAGGGCAGCTTGGCCGGGTCCCAGTTCTCGCGCTGGGCGGCGGCGTAGACCTCTTCCAGCTTCTTGGTCTGCGACACCCAGGACAGCGGATAGACGTTCGGCTGCGGCGTGGCGGGGGGCAGCTCCATCGTGTTGGCGATGGGTGTGTAGTCCTTGGACATGGGGGCGTTTCCTCCGGGGGGCATTCCGCGGGCGCTCACATTACCATCGGCGCCCTGTGGTCTTTATATGACACAGAAATTTGCTATCATCAACGGTATCTGTATCACGTTAACCAGCCCGGAAAATGATGTTAACCTCCTGATTCCAAAAGGGAATGCATGCGAATGCGCCGAATTGATCCAGATCAATTCGTTCGTCAAGCTGATTTTATCCGACGATGCGGTATCGGAAGGCCTGGGGGCCCGCCGGGGTCAGGCGGCTTCGAAGCAGGGGATGTTGCCGCGCACCAGCTCGCGTGTCGCGGCATCGACGTCGGCGGCGATGCAGGCGTGCATGTAGGCCCGCGCCAGGACGTCCAGCGCGAAATCGGCATCGTGCGAGCGGCGGCGGAACTCCTCGATCCGAACCGGAGAGCCAAAGACGGCCTGCCAGAAGGTCGGGGTGTCGAGCGGGCCGAAATTCATCGCCCAGAAGCCGAAATTGGGCTGCCCGACCGTGGTTTCACGCAGCAGCACCTCGACATTGGTGTGGCGCGTGTCGGCGGCGATGTGGGCGAAGAGCGTCTCCACCACATCCGGTTCGCCTTCCAGCACCTGCAGGAAGATGCCCTCGAACTCCACCAGGAAACCGGTTACGCCCAGCTCGCGGTTCTTGCGGGCGCTGAACAGGCAGATGTCGGCAAGGGCGCTGTAGGGCAGCCGGTCGACGGCCGCGCTGCGGTAGACGATGGTCAGCATGGGCGGTGTCCCGGAAACGGTTGGATCGGACGGCTGCGTTCTCAGCTTACCGCGATACGTTGCATTTTATGTATGAAGTTTGGGCCAAGGGAGCGGCATCCGCCAGTGCTCATTGTCGCAGATCGCTGGTCAACCCGCCGGTATGGTCTCCAACCCACCGAACCGGCCGTGGAAGGCGGGCTGGGCATCGGGCAGCGGTCCGTTGGCGGTGGTCGCCGCCTGCATCAGGTAGGATTCCGAGGGGCCGGCGAGGCGGCGGTAGAGGTTGCGGGTCAGCATCCGCGATTCCTGGCCCGGCCAGTCTGCCGGCAGCAGGTCGGGCGGCAGCATCGGGTCGCGCAGCAGGATGCGGCGGAAATCATGAATCATCAGCGTGCGCAGGACGAAGCAGGAGGCCGGGTCCGGTGCCTCGGCGGCATCGACCGCTGTCCAGACCGGACGGAAGTGATCCAGGAACGCCGCATAGTCGTGTTCGAGCTGGTCGATGTCCCAGCAGCCGCGCACCAGATCGCGCAGCGCGCCGAACCCTTCCGCCCGGTCCAGGCTGGCCTTCATGTGGACGATCTTGTCGGCGACTCCCAACTCGGCCAGCGAGCGGTGCATCGCCGCCTCGTCGCAGTTGGGATGGGCGTAGACGGTGGCCGATGCGGCGCCGAAGCCCTGCCAGGTCAGCTCCCGCCGCAGGGCATCGCGCGTCTCGGCCTCCAGCGCGTTGGGCGGCACCATCAGCAGGTCCCAGCCGCGGTCCCATTCGCGGGCCAGCGGCGCGTAGATCCGCCGTTCCGCCGCGGAGAAGCGCTCCTTCCCGCTTTCGGTGACGCGATAGAAGCTGCGCCGGCCGATCTGGGTGTTGGTCAGCCAGTCGTCCTTTCCCAGACGGAAGACCGAGGTGCGGACGATCCGCTCGCTCATCCCGAACAGCCCCATCAGCTCGATCAGGCTGCCCAGCCACAGCGATCCGCCGTGCGGCAGCACCGCGTCGCCATAGACGGTGATGATCAGCGACTTCGCCCTTGGCGCGATGGCTTCGGTCAACTGGGCGGCAAGGTCTTCGGGGCGGCGCGGGCGGGCCATGCGGGTGGGGCGTCCTTATGGGTACGGCTTGTGATGCGGGCGGATCGGAACGAGACGGCGCAATGGAATTGTATACGAAACCTGATGCCGGTTGGGCCAGTGCCCCGACAGCGTGGATGAACTGGCGGGCGGCCGATAGGAGGCAATCCGGACTTTCCGTTTGACAATCAATAACGTGATACACTAGGTTGGCGTCTCAAAGTAATTTTGTGTCATAAAACGAAATGACGATCTGCCGGCCAGAAGCGGGAAGGATCGCAAAGGGGAGGGGAAGCGGGCCGCAACATCCGTATTTCGATTGTGGTTGCGGGAACCGAAATTGGTCTTTCGAAATCATTTCGTTTGAAACATTATGTGAAACAAATCGTCCCTCAGCACGAGGGATCGGGCTTCGGTCCGGTCCCTCGTGCAAAGGGGGGCAGCAATCGGGAGGACATCATGCGCAAAAGTTTGCTTGCCACCATTGCCTTCACCGCCATGACCGCCATGACGGCGGCGTCCGGCCTGCTGTCCGGGGCGGCGCAGGCCGCGGACCCGATCAAGGTCGGCGCCATCATCTCGGCCACCGGCCCGGCCTCCTTCCTCGGCGATCCGGAGAAGAAGGTGCTGGAGCTGTATGCCGACCGCATCAACAAGGCGGGTGGCGTCGACGGCCGTCAGGTGCAGCTGACCGTCTATGACGACGGCGGCGCCGCCGACAAGGCGGCTTCCTTCACCAAGCGACTGATCGAGAGCGACGGCGTCGACGTGATCGTCGGCGGCACGACGACTGCGGCCACCATGGCGGCGGTTCCGCTGGTGGAGCGGGCCGGCGTGCCCTTCATCTCGCTGGCCGGCGCGGTGGTCATCGTCGATCCGGTGAAGAAGTGGGTGTTCAAGACCCCCCACACCGACCGCATGGCCGCGGAAAAGGTGATGGAGGACATGAAGAAGCGCGGCCTGACCAAGCTGGCCCTGCTGTCGGAGGATTCCGGCTTCGGCAAGTCCGGCCGCCAGCAGACCATCGAGGTTGCCAAGGAACGCGGGATCGAACTGGTCGCCGACGAGACCTATGGCGCCAAGGACACCGACGTCACCGCGCAGCTGACCAAGATCAAGAACGCCGCGTCCGCACAGGCGGTTCTGGTGTTCGGCCTGGGCCAGGGTCCGGCGGTGGTCACCAAGAACTACCGCCAGCTCGGCATCTCGCTGCCGCTCTACCAGTCGCACGGCGTCGCGTCGAAGGAGTACATCCGTCTGGCCGGTGGCGCCGCCGAGGGTGTCCGCCTGCCGGCCGCCGGTCTGGTCGTCGCCGCCCAGCTGCCCGACAGCGACCCGCAGAAGAAGGTCGTGACCGAGTTCACCAAGGTCTACGAGGACAGCTTCAATTCGGAGGTCTCGACCTTCGCCGGCCATGCCTATGACGGCCTGATGATCGCGCTGGACGCGGTGAAGCGCGCCGGCGGCACCGACAAGGCCAAGCTGCGCGACGCCATCGAGCAGACCAAGGGCTATGTCGGCACCGGCGGCACCGTGACCATGAGCCCGAAGGACCACATGGGCCTGACGCTGGACGCCTTCCACATGGTGGAGGTCAAGCAGGGCGACTGGTCGCTGGTGAAGTAAACCGCCGATCCGCCGCTCGGATCCCCTCTCCCCCCCGGGGAGAGGGTTAGGGTGAGGGGGATGCACTGCGTGGATTCGCAAGAATTGTGACGCCGCGATCATCCCCCTGAATCCACACCATGCATCCCCCTCACCCCGACCCTCTCCCCAGGGGGGAGAGGGGGGAATGTGTGCGGGGGGAACATCAGGAACCCAACGATGTTCGCGGAACTGCTGCAATACATGCTGTCGGGGCTGACCATCGGCGCGATCTATGCGCTGGCGGGGCTCGGCTTTTCGATCATCTACAACGCCAGCCACGTCATCAACTTCGCCCAGGGCGAGTTCATCATGATCGGCGGCATGGCGTCGGCCACCCTGACGGCGTCGGGCGTGCCGCTGCCGCTGGCGATCCTGATCGGCTGCGGCGGCGCCATGATGGTCGGCGTGCTGGTGGCGAAATTCGCGGTCGAACGGGCGCGCAACGCCTCGACCGTCACCCTCATCATCATCACCATCGGCGCCTCGATCTTCCTGCGCGGCGTCGCCGAGCTGGTCTGGGGCAAGGACTTCAAGCGGCTGGACGCCTTTTCCGGCGAGACGCCGATCCAGTTCCTCGGCGCCTCGATGCAGCCGCAGTCGCTGTGGGTGGTGGGCACCGCCGCGGTGCTGATCGTCGCCATCGGCCTGTTCTTCAACAGGACCCTGACGGGCAAGGCGATCCTCGCCACCTCGCACAACCGGCTGGCCGCACAGCTGGTCGGCATCGACGTGAAGCGGGTGGTGCTCGCCTCCTTCGCGCTGTCGGCGGCGCTGGGCGCCATCGGCGGGGCGGTGGTCGCCCCCATCACCTTCTCCTACACCGAGATGGGGATCATGCTGGGGCTGAAGGGCTTCACCGCCGCGGTTCTGGGCGGCCTCGGCCATGGGCCGGGTGCCGTGGCCGGCGGGCTGATCGTCGGCGTCGCGGAAGCGCTGGGCGCCGGCTACATCTCCTCGGCCTACAAGGATGCGGTGGCCTTCGTCATCATCCTGGCCGTCCTTCTCTTCATGCCGAACGGGCTGTTCGGCAAGCGCGGCACCGAACGGGTGTAAGGACTTATCTCCGATGAACGCACTCCTTCACGGGCGGCTGACCGGGCTTCTGGCACTGGGCGCGGTGATCGCGGTCCTGCCGGCCTTCCTGCCCAACAACTTCTATCTCGACATCGCCATCCTGGCCGGCTTCAACGCCGTGGTCTGCGTCGGGCTGAACCTGCTGATCGGCTATGCCGGGCAGATCAGCCTCGGCCATGCCGGCTTCTTCGGCATCGGCGCCTATGCCTCGGGCGTGCTGGTCGGCGTCTATGGCTGGCCGCCGATTCTGGCGCTGCTGACCGGCGCCGTGGTGGTCGGGCTGCTGGCCTTCCTGGTCGCCAAGCCGATCCTGCGGCTGAAGGGGCACTATCTCGCCATGGCGACGCTGGGCATCGGCATCATCGTGTCGATCGTGCTGCGCACCGAAAGTGGCCTGACCGGCGGTCCCGACGGCATGATGGTGGAGCCGTTCAGGATCTTCGGCTTCGAGCTGTATGGCGAAAAGGTCTGGTACTGGGTGGTCGGCGTGCTGCTGGTCGGCGTGGTCTGGCTGTCGCTGAACCTGATCGACAGCCCGATGGGCCGGGCGCTCCGCGCCGTCCATGGGTCGGAGGTGGCGGCCGAGGTGGTCGGCGTCGACACCGCCCGCTTCAAGGTGCTGGTCTTCGTGGTCTCGGCGGTGTTCGCCAGCGTGGCCGGCAGCTTGTTCGCCCATTACGCCGGCCTGATCACCCCGGCCAAGGCCGACTTCTTCAAGTCGATCGAGCTGGTGACCATGGTGGTGTTCGGCGGCATGGCATCGACCTTCGGCGCCGTCGTTGGGGCCGTGGTGCTGACGCTGCTGCCGCAGGCGCTGACCGTCTTCCAGGATTACCAGCAGATCGTGCTGGGCGGCATCCTGATGGCGACGATGGTGTTCATGCCCAAGGGCCTTCTCCCCACCCTGGCGGCGCTGCTCCCGGCGCGGAGGCGGGCATGAAGATGCTGGAGACCACTGATCTTTCCCCCGATACCACGTCCCAGGCCCGTCGCGTCGGCCCGACAATCCTGAAGGTGGAGCATCTCAGCCGCGAGTTCGGCGGCGTGCTCGCCATCGGCGATCTCAGCTTCACCATCGCGGCCGGCGACATCCATTCGATCATCGGGCCGAACGGCGCGGGCAAGACCACGCTGTTCAACCTGGTGACCGGCGTCTACAAGCCGTCGGGCGGCCGGGTGCTGTTCGACGGGGCCGACGTGTCGGGCATGGCGCCCTACAAGCTGGCCGCGCGCGGCATGTCGCGCACCTTCCAGAACCTGCAGATCTTCTTCAACATGACGGCGCTGGAGAACGTCATGGTGGGGCGGCACCTGCACCTGAACACGCGGCTTCTGCCGGCGCTGTTCCGCTTTCCGTCGCTGGTGCGCAAGGACCGCGAGGCGAAGGACCGGGCGGCGCAGCTGATGACCGACGTCGGGCTGGAGAAATACATCGACGCCGACGCGGCGGCGATGCCCTACGGCGCGCTGAAAAGGCTGGAGATCGCCCGCGCGCTGGCGTCGGAGCCGAAGCTGCTTCTGCTGGACGAGCCGGCGGCCGGCCTGAACGCCACCGAAAGCCGTGAGATCGACGAGGTCATCAAGACCGTCGCGGCGTCCGGCGTCACCATCATCCTGGTGGAACACGACATGAAGATGGTGATGGGCATTTCGCACCGGATCACCGCCCTGAACCAGGGCCGCATGCTGGCCGAAGGCACCCCGCAGGAGGTGGCGGCCAACGCGGACGTCATCGCCGCCTATCTCGGCGCGGCACCGTGAGGGAGGCGCGGAGCATGCTTCTGGAAATCGAGGGCCTCAACAGCCATTACGGCCGCATCCACGCGCTGAAATCGGCCAGCCTGACCGTGCGGGAGGGCGAACTGGTGGCGCTGGTCGGCGCCAACGGCGCCGGCAAGACGACGCTGCTGCGCACCCTGTCCGGCGTCCATCCCGCCAGCAGCGGGCGCATCACCTTCGACGGCTGCGACATCACCCGGATGAAGGCGTCGCGCCGCGTCGCCGAAGGGGTGGTGCAGGTGCCGGAGGGCCGGCAGCTGTTCGGCCCGCAGAGCGTGGAGGACAATCTCCGCCTCGGCGCCTACCGCCGCGGCAGCGGCAAGCCGGACGACGACATCGACCGGCTGTACGAGATGTTCCCGGTGCTGAAGGTCAAGCGCGACCAGCCCGCCGGCACCCTGTCGGGCGGCCAGCAGCAGATCGTGGCGTTGGGCCGCGCGCTGATGGCGAAGCCGCGCCTGCTGCTGCTCGACGAACCCAGCATGGGGCTGGCGCCGCTGCTGGTGGCGGAGATCTTCGACGCGGTGCAGCGGCTGAAGCGGGAGGGCACGACCATCCTGCTGGTGGAGCAGAACGCCCATGCCGCACTGGCCATCGCCGACCGCGGCTATGTGATCGAGACCGGCGAGATCGTGCTGAGCGACAGCGGCTCCGCGCTGTTGAGCAACGAACGGGTGCGGCAGGCTTATCTGGGGCTGTGATAGGATCTGACGCAACACTGTCGCCGCGACACTTCAACGGACCCAAACCCGTGAAACTCTACACCTATTTTCGTTCCTCCGCCGCCTATCGCGTGCGCATCGCCCTGAACCTGAAGGGGCTGGCGCCGGAACAGGCCTTCGTCCATCTGCGCAAGGGCGAGCAGGCCAAGCCGCCCTATGCCGACCTCAACCCGGAACGTCTGGTGCCGGCGCTGGAGGTCGACGGGCCGGACGGGCACCATGTGCTGACCCAGTCGCTCGCCATCATCGAGTATCTGGACGAGACCCACCCGACCCCGGCGCTGCTGCCGGCCGATGCGCTGGGCCGGGCGCGGGTGCGGGCACTGGCGCTGGCGGTGGCCTGCGACGTCCATCCGCTGAACAATCTGCGGGTGCTGAACCATTTGAAGACGATGGGCCACAGCCAGGAGGAGGTCGACGGCTGGTACCGGCACTGGATCGCCGTCGGGCTGACCGCGCTGGAAGCGCAACTGGCGACCGATCCGCGCACCGGGCGTTTCTGCCATGGCGACGAACCCGGACTGGCCGACATCCTGCTGGTGCCGCAGATGGCGAACGCCCGCCGGCTCGATTGCCCGCTGGACGGCTATCCCACCCTGCAGCGCATCGACGAGGCCTGCCGCGCCCTGTCGGCCTTCGCCGCCGCCGCGCCCGCCCGCCAGCCGGACGCGGAGGCCTGATCCGGCGCCCGCCATGCCGGCATCACGCCCGCCTTTTGTCCCCGGCAGATCACATCCCCGCCCGTTGGTGTTAGCGGTTTCGCGACACCCTTCCGTGGTATAGAGGTAACCGGAATCGGGTGGGGGCGGCGGCCGGACGATGTTGGGCAACTTTTCTTCGATGGCGTACGACCTTGCCGAGAACATCGCGGCAAGCGCCTTCGTCGTTCTCGCCTATACGTTCCTGATCCGCCGCTCCGACGGCTGGGGGCTGAACACCCGCCAAATGGTCTTCGGCGCGGTGATGGCGCTGACCGCCATTTTCTCCATGGTCCACCCGATCCATATCGGGCCGGGCATCTTCATCGACGCGCGCACGCCGCTGATCGGGCTCAGTGCCCTGTTCGGCGGCCCGCTGTCCGCCGCCATCACCGCCGCCACGGTCGCCGGCTACCGCATCCATCTGGGCGGGGTGGGCATGGAGGCCGGCGTCGCCAACGCGCTGCTGTCCTTCCTGACCGGCGTCGGCTTCGCGATGTGGGTGAAGCGGCGCGGCGTGGTCCTCGGCGCCCTGTCGTTGCTGGGCTTCGGCCTGCTGCTGACGCTGGTGTCGCTGTTGACCCTGCTGCTGCTGCCGACGATGGATCTGGCGCTGCAGGTGGGACAGCGCACCGTGCCGCCGCTGCTGGCCATCGTCCCGCTCGGCACCCTGTTCCTGGGCGGCCTGCTGTTGCGCGAACAGCGCCAGCACGACGCCGAACGGCGGCTGGGGGAGAGCGAGGCGCGTTACCGCCTGCTGGCCGACAACGCCACCGACATGATCCTGGAGATGAAGGCGGACGGAGCGGTGCGCTACCTGTCGCCGTCGGTGCGCGACATCCTGGGCCATGATCCGGTGGAGATCGTCGGCCGCGCCCCCGCCACCCTGCTGCATCCCAATGATGTGGAGAGCGCCGCGACGGCCTTCGCCGGCATGAAGGCGGGATCGCCTCCCGTCACCTTCACCCATCGGCTGCGCCACCGCGACGGCCATTACCTGTGGGTCGAGTCCAGCATGCGCCCGACGGTGGGGGCCGACGGCGAGTTCGTGGTGGTCGGCGTCGTCCGCGACGTGACCGAGCGCAAGCGGTACGAGGAGGAGCTGTCCGCCGCCCGCGCCGAGGCGGAGGCGGCCAACAGCGTGAAGTCGGAGTTCCTGGCCTCGATGAGCCACGAGATCCGCACGCCGCTGAACGGTGTCATCGGTTTCGCCGACCTGCTGCTGGGCACCGACCTGTCGGCCGAACAGCGCCAGTATGTGGCGCTCCAGCGCGAGGCCGGGCGCGGGCTTCTGGCGATCATCGGCGACATCCTGGATTACTCGAAGATCGAGGCCGGCAAGCTGGAGTTGGAGGAGCGCGCCTTCGACCTGCACCGGCTGCTGCGCGACTGCCGCGACCTGATGAGCAACGCCGCCTCGCAGAAGGGCCTGCTGCTGCAGCTGTCGCTGGGCGGCACCGTGCCGCGTTTCGTCCATGGCGACGAGGCGCGCATCCGCCAGATCCTGCTGAACCTCGTCGGCAATGCGGTGAAGTTCACCGAACGCGGGTCGGTTCTGCTATCGGCCGGGCTGCTGTCGGCGGAGGACGGCGAGGGGGCGCCGGTCCTGCTGCGCTTCTCCGTCAGCGACACCGGCCCCGGCATCGCGTCGGCCGAACAGGCCAACCTGTTCCAGCGCTTCAGCCAGGGCGACCGCTCCACCACCCGGCGCTATGGCGGCACCGGGCTCGGCCTCATCATTTCGAAACAGCTGTCGGAGCTGATGGGCGGGCGGATCGGCGTGCAGAGCAGTCCGGGCGTCGGCAGCACCTTCTGGTTCGAACTGCCGCTGCCGGTCGCCGCCGCACCGGGGCTGGCAGCCGAACGCCGGGAGGCCGCGGCGACGCGCTGCGCCCGCATCCTGCTGGCCGAGGACGTGCCGATGAACCAGATCGTCACCTCCTCCATCCTCTGCAAGGCCGGCCATACGGTCGAGGTGGTGGAGGACGGCGAACTGGCGGTCGAGGCGATGCGCGAGGGCGAGTTCGACCTCGTCCTGATGGACATGCAGATGCCACGCATGGACGGCTTGCAGGCGACCGCGGCGATCCGTCAGCTTGGCGGGCGGCGGGGTGCCGTGCCCATCATCGCGCTGACCGCCAATGCGCTGACCGATCAGCTGCAGCTTTGCCTGGATGTCGGCATGAACGACCATGTGACCAAACCGATCGAGCGCGACACCCTGTTGTCGGCGGTCGACCGCTGGCTCGACGCCGGGGCGGAGGACGCCCTGGACGACGCGGCCGTGCTGGCCGGAGTGGCTCCGGTCTCCGACAGTCCGCCGATGCTGAACCTTGCGACGCTGGACACGCTGGCCCAAACGCTGGGCGCCGAGGTGCTGCCCCGCTTCGTCAACGGAACGCTGGCCGAATTGGCCCTGCGCGCCGACCGCATCAGCGAGGCGGAGTCGGGGAAGGCCGCGGCGGCCGACGCCCACGCCATGGTGTCGTTGGCCGGCAATGTCGGCTTGCTGGACCTGTCGCGCATCGCCCGCAAGCTGCAGCATGCCTGCGAGCAGGATCGGCCGGACGCGCCGATGCTGAAGGCCGAACTGCGCGACGCCGTCAACCGCGCCTCCGCCGCGCTTAGGGCGGCGCTGCCCACCTTGGGCGTGGCGGTGGAGACGGCGCGCTGAGGCTTTCCTTTACCGGTTGACGATCAGGGCGACGCCGGCCACCGCGACCGCTGCGCCGAGCCAGGCGCCCAGCGCCGGGCGCTGGCCCGTCAGCAGCCACATCATCGGCAGGATCAGGACGGGGCTCAGGGCCGACAGGGTGGCGACCACCCCGGCATTGCCATGGGCCAGTCCGACCAGCAGCAAGGTCATCCCCAGCCCGACGCCCAGCAGCCCGTTGCCGGCGACCTGCAGCATCAGCTTCGGCGTCAGCCCGCGCGGCAGCAGCAGCCCGCCCAGCATTCCACCGAAAATTCCACCGGGCAGCCCGCCGCCCGCCACCGCACCACCGCCGCGGATCGCCGACAGGGCGCCGATCGCCGTGAACATCAGCGCCGCCGTGGTGACCCGCACCGCGGCCGAGGCGATCGGGTCGGCGCCCGCCGCCATCACCGGCTTGGCGATGATCGAGCCGGCGGCCTGCCCGACCGCCGCCAGCAGGCAGACCGACACGCCGGCCAGCAGGCTGCCCTGGATCGCCTCCCAACTGTGGGTGGAGCCGGAGCGCAGAGCCACCGCCAGCATCACCCCCAACGTGACCAGCGCCACGCCCAGGACGGTCCAGGGCCCCAGCGCCTCTCCCAGCAGGGCATAGGCGAGCAGGGCGGTCAGCGGCGCGTTGGCGGCGTAGATCACCACGTTGCGGCGCGGTCCCAGCCGGCTGAGCGACCAGAACAGCGCCATGTCCCCCACCACGATCCCCAGCAGCCCCGACAGAGCCAGCGTCAGCGCCGATTCCGTATCCAGCGTGTGCCAGCCGCCCATCAGCGTCGTGGCGATCAGCAGGGCGGTGGCGACGATGGTCAGCCGCACGCGGTTGAAGGCGATGGAGCCGAGAACCCGCACCGGTCCGATGGCGATCAGGCCGCCCGCGGCCCAGCACAGCGCCGCGCCGAGCGCGGCCATGTTGGCGATCATGATGGAAAAATGGACCGATGGTTGAGGTGGAGGACCCGCACTCTACAGCCGACGCACGCTGCCCGCGAAATGTGCAAGACGCATGGCCGGACCGATCTTCCGTCCGTCCGCCGGAACCGCGCCCCTCCCCCTGCCGTTGATTCGGTCGGAACACGCCTCTTGTGGCATAGCCGATCCGAGGAGCACGCGACCGATGCGGACAGATTTCAGAAGGCTTGGCGCCGTCGCCCCCGTCGCCCTGCTCGTGGCGGCCGGGCTTCTCTCCGCCCGACCGGCGGCGGCCCAGACGGGAGGAGCGGCCCCGGCGGGCTGTGCCGCGATGGTGGAGCAGTTCGCCGCCGACCGGGGCCTGTCGACCGAACCGCCGCCGGTCGCCGTTCCAGGCACCGCCGCGCCGGGCCTGTCCGGTTCCTCGCCGCGCGACGAGC
Organism: uncultured Azospirillum sp.; assembly: GCA_966212305.1. Classification (GTDB taxonomy): domain Bacteria; phylum Pseudomonadota; class Alphaproteobacteria; order Azospirillales; family Azospirillaceae; genus Azospirillum. The sequence continues at coordinate 145,975 of CBIHQY010000002.1, read as the reverse complement.
AGGGATCGGGCGTCAGCAGCGGAGAACTGGCGCAGTCCGGCGGCATGGTGGCGCCGCCCGCCGTCGGCGATCAGGCGGTGATCGAACCGCCGGCCATCGGCAGCAACATGCCGACCGCTCCCTCGGTCGGTCCCCAGGCCAATTCGCGGACCACGCCGGACAGCGGGCCGGGCGGTTCGGGCGGGGGCGACGGGCTGATGGGGCAGGCGGCGCGGAACGCCCAGCTGGAATCGCTGGTCACCGCCGCCCGCAGCGCCGCCCGCGACGGCGACGAGACCCGCTGCATGAACAGCCTGAACGACGCCCGCCGCCTGTCGCGGACGGCACCCGGCGGCCATGGCGGCTGATGGAACCGACAGTTTTCTGAACGTCAAGGAGCGATGCATGACATTCAGTCTTGGACCCTTTCCGCCGGCACCGCCGAGCGAGCCGTCCGTGCCCGACGAGCCGATGCCGGTGCCGGGCGATCCGTCGCGCCCGCCGCTGGGAGAGCCGCCGGGGCCGATCCCCGTTCCGCCGCGTGAGCCGCCGCCAGCACCCGACCGTCTGGTCCCGGACCGTCTGGCCCCGGACCCTCTGATGGACCGCCTGATGGGCTGAGGCCAGCCCGTATGCCTCCACTTGTGTGATTTCATGGCCCGTCCGGCCTATTCGGAGCGGTCCCGACTTGCCAAGAGCGCCCGGACGGGCGATGTGTCAGGGGTTGGCGTCCACCGGTCCATAGATGGGCTGGCAAGGGCGCCGCTTCTGTTTGCCGGAGTTCGGGTTTCCCATGCACAATCAGCCGCCCCGCAGCCACGTCTTTCGCCAGCCCAACGTCGTCGCCACCCAGGTGACGGCCACCGTGAAATGGTTCAACCCCGAACGCGGCTACGGCTTCGTCAAGGTCGGCGACAGCGGCAAGGACGCTTTGCTGCCGGCCTCGCTCGTCGTTCCCGCCGGCCACACCACCCTGCCGGACGGCGCCACCGTCGTCGTCGACATCGTCGAGGACCGCAAGGGCCAGCAGGTCAGCGTCCTGCATTCCGTCGACCTCTCCACCGCCTCTCCCGCCCGTCCGCAGGCGCGCGACCGCGGCTTTGGTGATCGGGGCGGCGACCGGGGCGGTGAGCGCAGCTTCGGCGACCGTGGGAATCGCGGGTTTGGTGATCGCGGGGCCGGTGATCGCGGGTTTGGGGCGCGCCGCGATGCCGGCGGTCCGCGTGAGCGCAACTTCGGTGATCGGGGCGGCGATCGCGGCGGCTTCCAGGGCCGTGGGCCGGATCGGGGTTTCCAGGATCGCGGCCAGGATCGTGGGTTCCAGGACCGTGGCGGCTTCCAGGGCCGGGGCCAGGATCGCGGCCCGCGCCCGCCGCAGGCCAGCGGCCCGACCAGCGAGGTGGGCGCGACCGTGAAATGGTTTAACGGCGGCAAGGGCTATGGCTTCGCGCAGCCCGACGACGGCGGGCGCGACGTCTTCATCCCCGCCCGTGCGCTGGAAAGCGCCGGCCTGCGCGGCCTCGACGACGGGCAGCGCGTGCGCATGACCGTCCGCCAGGGCGAGAAGGGGATGGAAGCGGTCAGCCTCAAGGTCGAGTGACCGCTTCCCCCGCTTTGATGCCGGCCGTCAGTTGTCCGACGGCACGGAGGACTGGCCCAGATGCGCCGCCGCTTCCCGCTGGTTGCGGGCGGCGACGTCATCCGGGACCGCCAGCCCGGCTTCCGGGCTGTTGACATGGGGGCCGCCGGAGTTGCGGCGGTCCTCCTCCTCGATCTCGCGCACGGCCTGCGCCCAATGGTCGAGATGGCGGTGGTCGGGCCGCCCTTCCTGTTCCCAAAGCTGATAGGCCCGTTCACGGACCCGTGGGTCGTTGGGACCCAGATTGTGTTCCATGATGGTCGGCTCCTGTCGCGGTCTTGAAGGGAGGGTGACGAAGGAGGCCGTCAGGTCCGGTCCGGCTGGGAGGGGGAGGAAATCCGTTCCAGCGCGTCCTGAACCGCGCGGTCGTTCTTGGCATCGGTGGCAAGGTCGCCCAGCGAGACGATGCCGGTCAGCCGGTCGTTGCGGTCCACCACCGGCACCCGCCGGACCTGTTGGCCGGCCATCAGTTCGGTCACGCTGCCGACCGGGTCGTCCTCGTAGCAATAGCGCGGGTTGGCGGTCATCACCTCCGCCACCTTGCAGCGGTCGGGCTGCTTGCCGGCGGAAATCGCCCGGACCGTGATGTCGCGGTCGGTCACCACGCCGATCAGATCCCGCCCGTCACAGACGGGAAGGATGCCGACGTTCAACTGGTCCATCAATTGCGCGGCCCGGCGGATGCTGTCGTCGGGCCGTACCGTCTGCACGTCGCGGGTCATGATCTCGCGGATTTTCATGCGGGAGCTTCCTGGAACAGTGGCGGAGGGCACGGTGGTGGAGGGGCGCGGTACTCCTGTCCCGTCTCCAACAGATGCGCCGGTCCGCCGTCCCGCTCAACCTACCCAGTAGAGTGGATCCACCCCGAAGAGCAGGGGATGCAGCATCAGCATGCCCCCATAGGCGGCAAGCCCGCCGGCCAAACGCGCCGGTCCCATCTCCGCCAGTCCGCGCAGCGCCCCCCGCCAGCCCTGCGGCCCCGCCAGCGGCAGCAGCGAGGTCTCCGCCCGGAAGGCGCGGCCGCCGGGGCTGCGGCGCAGTACGACCTCGTTCTTCACCAGCGCGAACAGGGCGATGGCAGCCATGGTGCCGAACAGCAGCACGCGGCGCCCATCGCCGGTGGCGTTCAGATGGGCCAGCGCCCACAGCAGCAGCGCCAGGCTGCCCGGTGCGCGGGTCAGGCGATAGACGCCGCGCGGCGGGTTCGGCTCGCTCTGGCTGCCGAAGCGGGTGGTGACGCGGGCGACCAGCAGCAGGAAGACGATGGGCATCACCACGGCGACCAGCGGCGCCGCCCAGTCGAAGGGGGTGAACACCACCTCCCCGCCGTCGGCGGCACGGTAGGCCAGCACGAACAGGGCCAGCGTCACCAGCGAGCCGACGGAATGGATCGTCGCGAAGCCGCCGCGGCCGAGCCGGGCGATCAGGGCGGGCCGCACCCCCGGCCAGGACGGCAGGGCATGGCTGAGGAACAGCAGGGCGGCGGCGAGGGTGAGGGATGCGGTCATGATGGAGACACTAAACCTTGGACGAACGACTCTCGCCTTGATTGGAATCAAGAAGACGGGAATTGGGGAACGCCCGCAAGGCTCGCGCGGTTCACAGGAGGAGGCCCGTTCCTTCCCCGAACCTCGTGGACACCATGACCGAGTGGATCATCCAGATCGTGCAGCAGTTCGGCTATCTCGGCATCTTCCTGATGCTGATCCTGGCCCGCGTGCTGCCGCCGGTGCCGGCGGAGACGGTGATCCCGCTGGCCGGCATGGGCGCTGCGACGGGGGAGTTCAACCTGCTGCTGGTGGCGCTGGCCGCCGGGGCGGGATCCGCCGTCGGGGAGCTGGTGTGGTATCTGCCGGCCCACTGGATGGGGCGCGAACGGTTCGAGGCCTTCCTGCGCCGCCACGGCCATTGGCTGACGGTGAAGCCGGAGCAGGTCCACCGCGCCACCGAATGGTTCGCCCGGCGCGGCGGCCTCGCCGTGCTGCTGTGCCAGCCGCTGCCGGGGCTGCGCACGCTGATCTCGGTTCCCGCCGGCGCCTGCGGGCTGCCGATGGGGGTGTTCCTGCTCTATGCCGCCGCCGGGGCGACGCTGTGGTCGCTGGTGTTGGCCGCCACCGGCTATCTGGTGCGGGTGGGTTTCCCCTGGATCGCCGACTGGATGGTGCCGGCGACGCTGGTGCTGTTCGTCGTCCTGCTGGGCACCTATGTGCTGCGGCTGGTCCGCCACCGCCGCGACAGCCGCCGAGAGGGGCGCCGGGCGGCGCAGAGCGGCGTTTCGCGTGGCGGCTGAGTGCCTGCGGAACCTTCACCCCCCGTTGCGCGTTTGAGGCGCGAGACATCCCCGAAAGGACATGGCCCGAACGGACGTTGTCCGGAAGGACGTGGCCTTCCGGCCAGACCCCGGTTTCCGGCGTGAAGCCCGATCCGAAAGGAACCGATCCGATGACCCGCAAATCCGCGAACCCGATCCGGTGGCGAGCCGCCGCCGTGCTGTCGGCGGCGCTCGGCATGGCCGCCTGCGCTTCCGACGTGCCGCCGCCAACCGCCCAGCTCGGCGCCGCTTCCCAGGCGGTGCAGGAGGCCGAGCGCGCCAACGCCCTGCAATACGCTCCCGTCGCGCTGCAGGGCGCACGCGACAAACTGGCCGCCGCCGACAAGGCGATGCGTGCCGACGAACGCACCCGCGCCCGCCGTCTCGCCGAGGAGGCCCGCGTCGACGCCGAACTGGCGACTGTGACCTCGCAGCGCGCGGTGACGCAGCAGGCCGCCACCGCAGTCCGCAAGTCCGCGACTCCCAACGCCCCGCGGTCGGCTGCCGCGCCGAACGCGGCGCCGGCCTACAGCGGGTCGAGCTATGGCGCGTCCGGTTACGGCGATTCCAACCTGAGCGGCTCCAGCTACGGGGCTCCGCCCGCCGTTCCGCCTGCTCCGGCCGGCTCCCTCGGCACTGTTGGCGGCAACAGCTGGGGCTACAGCTATCCGGAGGTGCGTCAATGACCGCGTTCGCTCCCCGCACCATCCTCGTGCTGGCCGGGCTGGGCCTCGGGCTTGCCGGTTGCGCCACCCAGCCGACCGACAGCGCCGCCCTGACCCAGGCGCGCCAGGATTACAGCCTCGCCGCCGCCAATCCGCAGATCGCCGGCAACGCCCCCCTGCAGCTGCGCGACGCCGAGCAGGCGCTGCGCCGGGCCGAGGCGATGCGCGACCAGGGCGCCGACGCCGCCGAGGTCGACCATCAGGCCTACATCGCCAGCCGCCGGGTGCAGATCGCCCAGGAGACGGCCGGGGTGAAGGGCGCCCAGACCGTGGTCGCCAACGCCGACACCTACCGTCTCCAGGCCCGCAACACGGAGCTTGAGCAGCAGCTGCGCGACCTGCAGGCGCAGCGGACCGAGCGCGGGCTGGTCATGACGCTGGGCGACATCCTCTTCGCCACCGGCCGGGCGGAACTGACCCCCGGCGCCTACGACCGCATCGACCGGCTTGCAAGCTTCCTGCAGGCGCAGCCCGGCCGCACCATCCGGATCGAAGGCCACACCGACAACACCGGCAGCGACACCACCAACCTGCGCCTGTCGGAGGCCCGCGCCAACGCCGTCCGCGACGCCCTGACCGCCCGCGGCGTCTCGCCGTCGCGCATCGTCACCCAGGGCATGGGCGAGGCGCAGCCGGTCGCCAGCAACAGCAACGACGCCGGCCGCCAGCAGAACCGCCGCGTCGAAATCGTCATCTCCGACGACGGCAAGGTCGCGGAGACGCGCTAACCGTCGGACACTCCTACCCAGGCCCCCCGCGCCGGCGTCAGTCGCGCGGGGGATGTTTTGTTGCCTGCATGGACCGGAAGACGCCCCAGGCCCCGGCGGCCAGACCGACCGTCAGCAATGCCGCGGCGCCGGCCCGCAGGGCGGAGCGCGGCGGCGAGGGCAGGCGCTTCCACGGCGCCCAGGCTTCGTCGGGGTCGTCCGGGTCGGCGATGCGCAGAGCGGCGAAGGCCTGTTCGGTCAGGCTGGGATCGCTGGCCGGCAAATCCGCCAGCCGGCGGCCGGCCGGCCGGCACAGCCGGTCGATGGCGGCCACCACGCTGCCGGTCTTGCCGATCTCCGCCTCCAGCCGGTCCTGCCCGATGCCCATATGCTCTGCCAGCAGGCGGTTGCGCACGCCCTCGATGGCGGCCTTCGCCCGGTCCCGCTCCGGTCCGTCCTCCTGCGGCGCCTCGACGGCAAGGTCGCATTCGCTGTCGTAGCCCATCGACCGGTTGTTCAGGTTGGACGAACCGATGCGCAGCAGCCGGCCGTCGACCGCCACCACCTTGGAATGGACGATCACCGGCCGGCCCTGCTCCGTCACCGGGGTCAGGGCGCGCAGGCGGCCGAAGCGGTCGGCCTCGCGCAGGCAGCGCAAGGCGACCGAACGCGGCGTGTCCATCGCCATGCGGTCGAACCAGCTCGGGCTTTCCATCGACACGACCAGCACCACCTCCGGCCCGTCGGGTTCGGCCAGACGGCGGGCCAGCGCCTCGGCGACGCGGGCGGAGGCGAAATACTGGTTTTCCAGATAGATCGTCCGCTCCGCCGCGGCGATGGCGGCGTAGGTCAGCGCCTCGCTCTCGCGGATCGCCGGTCGCTCGCCGGTCGCCGGCACGGTGCGCGACACGCCGACCTGCGCGCCGGTCAGAACCGGGTGGGCGCAGTCGGACAAGGGGCAGTCCGGCCAGGGATCATGATCGGCGGACTCTGGATCGGAAGGAGGGCAGGGCTCCAGCGCTTCGCCGGTGGCGCCGCGCCAGCGCTCCCGCGCCAGTTCGCCGAGCGCGCGGGCGGCATCGCCGTCGACCATCATCATCACGTCGTGGCGCGGGTCATAGGGGTCGCCGTTGGGACAGCGACGGCGGGGATCGTCGTCGCGATGCTCCGACGTGTCCCAGCGGTCGAAGGAGAAGTCGATCCCGCCGCAGAAGGCCAGCGCGTCGTCGATCACCAGCAGCTTCTGGTGCTGGGCGGCGCCGACCGGCAACTCACCGTCCAGCCGGGCGGTCAGCCGGCGGCCGGTGCTGCGGTCCAGCCGTTCCAGCGGTTCGTGCGGGTGGTCCAGCGCGATGGGAAAGGGCATGTCCCATTTCAGCGCCCGCACATGCAGGCCGGCGTTCCTGCGCATCAGCCGGGCGAGGAAACGGCCCAGCGTCTCATCGCTGTGGGGATCGAGGCGCATGCGCGGGTCGATGTCCCAGCCGACCAGCAGGATCGACTGCCGCGCCCGTTCCATCGCGGCACGGGCGGCGACGAAATAGTCGGCGCCGTCGACCAGCACCGCCACCCGTCCGGCCTGCTCCGTCCGCCAGCAGGTAAGGCCGGGGCGGAGCACCGGGCCGGTTGCCGGCGGTGGCGGCCCGGACTCGGGAGCGTCGGCGGGAAGGGCGGAGGAGTTGAGTTTCATCGGGGCACGTCGGCATTGTGGGCGGCGGATTTGCAGGCGGCAGCGGGGCCGGCATTGGGTGCCACGACTGCGCATCGGAAGGAACGCCTGGGACCGTCCGCCTCGCGGCTTGAACCCCGGTGCAGGTCCGTTGTTCCCGCATGGCCGGCCGGGCTTCGGTATCTCGCCGAAGGAGACCGGTGCGGTACGCTTTTGCCGCAGGCTCTTCAAAAAAAGAAAAGGCGAAGACCGAAACCAAGTTCGTGCTGCCCTGTTCTAAACCAGTGAAAGACGCGAGGCACGCGCCGGAAGTTGGGAAGCGGCCCAAGGCGCGTCGTCAGCCTCGTTTTGAAAGACGCCCGAATGCGAGGCGTTGCCACCATGAAGGAGTTCGAGGATGCGTAACCTGATGATCGGCGCCGTTTCTGCGGTTCTCCTGATGGCCGCACCGGCCATGGCCCAGACGGTTCAGTCAGAGAGTCCCGGCGCCCTCAAGAGCAGCGGCGCCTATCAAACCGCCCCGGGCAGCAGCAGCGGCTACACCGGCCCCGACGGTGTCGTCCGCACCGCTCCGGGCGCCACCACCTCGCCGTCGGCGGGTTCCTCGACCGGCGGTACGGACATGCCGGGCACGTCCGGTTCGTCCGGCACCTACAGCAACGGCTCGGGTTCTTCGATGCCGGGCGTGACCACCGCGCCGTCGGGCATGGGCAACAACACCGGCAGCACCGTCCCGCGCGACAACCAGACCGCCACCGGCACCCACTGCCCGCCGGGCACCCCGAACTGCGGCCCGGACCAGGGCGGCAGCCAGTAACCTTCCGCATCGCGGCAGTTCCCGCGGGCGCCCCGGAGCCATCCCTCCGGCGGCGCCCGCGTCGTTTTGGACGCCGTGGAAGGCCCGTGAAGGGTGCCGTGAAGGGCGATGCGACGTAAGCGGCCCGTCAGCCGCCCGCCGTCAGCCGGATGCGCGAACCGAACGGCGGGGCGGGGATTCCGCGAAATCGTCCAGCGGAGCGGTGCCGGCGGCGGTGGCGACCAGACGGCGGAACAGCGCCTGCTGGCGGTTGTCGGCGACGAGATATTCCGGATGCCACTGCACGCCAATCAGGAAGGGCTCGTTCGGCGCCTCGATGCCCTGGACGACGCCCGCGCGTTCGCGGGCGACGACGCGCATCCCGTCGCCGACACGGTCCACCGACTGGTGGTGCAGGGCGTTCACCCGGCATTCGGCGATGCCGAGGATGCGGTAGAGCCGGCTGTCGGGCTCGATCCAGATGCGCTTGCGCGGCAGCACGGTGCGCATGTGCGGCGCCTCCTCGTACACCTCGTGGATGTCGATGTGGAGCGAGCCGCCGCGGTGGACGTTGATCATCTGCGAACCGCGGCAGATGCCCAGCACCGGCAGCGCGATCTTCGCCGCGCAGTCCAGCGCCCGCATCTCCAGCCGGTCGCGTTCGGGATCGATGCGGATTTGCGGGCGGGCGGATTCGCCGTAGAGCGAGGCGTCGATGTCGTCGCCGCCGCCGACCACCAGCGCGTCCAGCCGGTCGATGGGAAAGGGTGAGTCGGCCGTGATTCGGACAGCCGAGGCACCGGCCCGCCACAGGGCCAGCCGGTTGGCCATGGCGGCGATGCGGCTGCCATGGATCGAGGCGGTGATGCCGACCAGCGGCCGGGACCTGCCGACGATGGATGCCATGGCGATTCCTTCAGCCCGCCTGACGGGCGGAGTCGTCCAGGGCGCCGTCCCGGCCGGCGCCGGCTCCACGCAGCGTCGGATTGCCGGCGAGCAGGGCGTCGATGCGCTCGGCCCAGCCGTCCATCTGCTGCGCCTCGGCCGCCCGGCGGTAGTCGGTGCCGAGACTGTCCAGCAGGGCGCGATCGGCGGCCAGCCGCTCCACCGTCACCCAGCGGTTCCAGTCGGCGGCGAGCGACCAGCCGGGGTCGCTCAGCCGCGCGTTCGGCAGCCGGTAATGGAAGGTCGGGCGCGGGCGGATATGCGGGTCCTGCATCGCCGCGGCCAGCCGGTCGCGGTCGAGATGGGCGAACAGCGGGAACAGGTCCAGCTCGCGGTTGCGGGTGGGGTTGTCGGCCAGATAATCGTCGATCAGCCCGCCGAGATCGGGACGGTAGGCGGGATCGACCACCTTGGCGGCATAGGGAGTCGGGAAGGCGGCGATGAAGCCCGACAGCCGCCGGGTGACGTCGACGCGGATCTCCCGCCGCAGCCAGGGGGCCAGCAGCAGGAAGGACTTCAGCGTGTCCAGCAGGTAATCGCCATCGGTCCTCGCCACTTCGGGATTGAAATGCAGGCCGAAGGCGAAGAGCGGGCTGGCCTCCGTTCCGGCGGCGCCCAGCGCGCGCAGGCGGGCGACCATCTCCTCCAGCTCCGGCAACTGCTCCACCGTCACCGGCGGCGCGGCGATCTCGAAGGGCATCACCAGGCTGCCGATGTTGCCCCACAGCGGACGCAACGGGTCCAGCATCGTCGCTCCACCCTTGCCGCTGTGGGCGGAGCGCATGTCCAACTCCACCGTGAAGTCGCCGAGCCGAGTGCCCGTCACCAGACATCGGTGCGGGTTCTCGACGGCGACCGTTCCGCCGAACAGCCTGTGCACGCAGGCCGCAGCCGACGGCGCGTCCAGGTCGGCGAATTCAAGTTCCACCCCCACGCGGCGCGGCGTGCCCTGGGGAGTGGTGCGGAGCGGGGGGAGGAGGAAGGGTGTGGTCATTGCAAGCCATCAACAGCGTATTCCGCACGCTGTTCCCTCACCCAAACCTTGGCGCAAATTCAGGGGCGGGGAAAGTTGTGGATCATCGCGCAGGTAAGGAATCAAGGCGGAAACGCGGGCATACCCCTTTCGACAATGGCCGTCCGATGGTGGTATGTTTGGAGTTTAGATATTAATGTCGCTCAATTACCGGCACTTTAGAGAAAATCTGCCGACTTTCGTTCATGTCCTTCCGTTTATGCTGTGCCGCAGTTCTCTAAATTAACCGGCGCTTAACCATAAGTGCGTTAGCGATAGATACGCGGCACGGTGGCGCATCTGGTGTTCCATCCGGTCGGCTTCGCGGAGGAGCCTCGTCTACGCCATGACCCTTCTGGCACGCCTCTTCATCCTGGTCCTGCTCGCGGTGCTTCCGGCGATCGGGATCCAGATCTACAGCGTGCTCGAACAGCGGGCGGAACGCGAAGCGGATGTCACGCTCCAGGCCGAGCGGCTCCTGCGTCAGGTGGAAAACGAGCATTTCCGCATCGTCGACAGCGCCCGCCTGATGGTCACCGCGGTGACCGAAACGCGGTTCCTGCGCCGGGGCGAGATCGAAAACTGCCAATCCTATCTGGACAGGCTGGCCGCCCGCTCCGCCGATTACCGCACCCTGTCGATCACCGATGCCGAAGGCCGCATCCTGTGCAGCGCCGACCCGTCGCGCATCGGCGCCTCGCTGGCGGCCCAGCCGCATTTCCGCCGGGCGATGGCCCAGGGGCGCTTTTCCGTCGGCGAATGGACAATCACCCACTCCGGCGACACCGGCGGAGAATTGCCGGTGGCTACTCCCTATGCCGATGCCGAAGGCCGGCGGGCCGGGGTGGTCGCCCTGTCGCTCGACGTGTCGCGGTTGGCCGCCATATTCGCCGCCCGCCCGATGCCGGAGAACACGATCCTGACCGTCGCCGACCGTTCCGGCACCGTCCTGGTGAAGCTGCCCGGCACCCGGGGCCGCGCCGGCGAACGGCTGCCCGACGGTTATCTGTCGCTGCTGTCGGCAAGGGAGACCGGCGTGGCCATGCTGCCCGGACTGGACGGCGTGTCGCGCATCCTGGCCTACTCCCCGCCGTCCGCCGGCATCCGCGACCTGTTCATCGGCGTTGGCGTCGACCGCAGAGCCGCCATGGGGGTGGTGGATCGCGCCACCCGCGACGGACTGCTGATGACCCTGCTCGGCTTTCTGGTCGCCGCCGCCGCCGCCTGGATCGGCGGCACCCTGTTCATCCGCCGCCCGGTCGACGCGCTGGTCTCGGCCGCCCGCGACTGGAGCGAGGGCAAGACCGCCACCCGGGTCAAGCTGTCCGACCGCTCGTCGGAGATCGGCCAGCTCGGCCACGCCTTCGACACGATGGCCGACCGGCTGGAGGCGCGGGAAGCCGCGCTGCGCCAGTCGGAGGGCCACATCCGCGCCGTGCTGGACGCGCTGCCGGCTTTCGTCGGCGTGCTGACGCCGGACGGGGCGGTGGCCCAGGTCAACCGCGTTGCGGCCGATGCCGCCGGTCTGCCGGCCGCGCGCATCATCGGCCGCCCCTTCGACGAGATCTGCTGGCTGTCCTTCGACGAGGCCGGCCGCGAGCGGCTGCGGCAGGCGCTGGCGCTGGGGGCGGGCGGCCGCTCCTCCCGCTTCGACGCCGGACTGCGGTTGGCGCCGGGGAGGGAGTCCGCATCGCGGGAAATGGCCCAGCGCGAGATGGTGGTGGATGTCAACCTGACCCCGATGGTCGACACCGACGGTCATGTCACCCACCTGATCGCGACGGGCATCGACATCACCGAGCGCAAGCGCACCGAGGAGGCGTTGCGCGTCGCCGAGGAGCGCGTGCGCACCGGCCTGCGCAATTCCGGCGTGGTGGTGTTCAACCAGGATCAGGATTTGCGCTACACCTGGGCGCATTCGGAATGGCTCGGCGTCGCTCCCGACGCGCTGATCGGCCGCACCGACGCCGACCTGTTCGACCAAGGCGAGGACGCCGACGGCATGATGGCGCTGAAGCGCCGGGTGATGGACAGCGGCGTCGGCGCGCGGGAAGAGGTGCGCATCCGCAGCAAGGGCGAGGACCGCTTCTTCGACCTGACCGTCGATCCGCTGCGCGATCCCTCCGGCAGGGTGGAGGGCGTCACCTGCGCCGCCGTCGAGGTCACCGACCGCAAGAAGGCCGAGGCCGAGCTGCGCCGCGCGCGGGAGGAGGCCGATCAGGCCAACGAGGGCAAGTCGAAGTTCCTCGCCGCCGCCAGCCACGACCTGCGCCAGCCGGTGCAGTCGCTCTACCTCTTCACCGCGGCGCTGAGCGACCGGCTGCAGGGCAATCCGGCCCTGCCGATCCTCGACAACATCCGCCAGGGGCTGGACACGCTGAAGACCCTGCTGGACGGTCTGCTGGATATGTCGCGGCTGGAATCCGGCAAGATCGTCGCCACCCCGGTCGAGGTGCGGCTGAACCAGCTGCTCGGCCGGCTGGTCGCCGAATACGGCCCGCGCGCCGCCCAGAAGGGGCTGGAACTGCGCGCCGTGCCGACCCGCGCCTGGGTCCGCACCGATCCGGCCCATCTGGAACGCATCCTGCGCAACCTCGTCGAGAACGCGCTGCGCTACACCACCAAGGGCAAGGTGCTGCTGGGCTGCCGCCGCACCCCGTCCGGCATGCGGGTGGAGGTGTGGGACACCGGCAGCGGCATCCCCGCCGACCGGCTGGAGGACATCTTCGAGGAGTTCACCCAGCTGAGCGAGCGCAGCGAACGCGGCCTCGGCCTCGGTCTGGCGATCGTCAAGCGCCTGTCGCGCCTGCTCGGCCATCCGGTGACGGTACGCTCGTGGGAGGGTCGGGGCTCGGCTTTCGCGGTCGAACTGCCGCGGGTGATCCTTGGCACTCCCAAGAGCAACTCCCGGAGCACGCCGCGTCCGGCCGGTGGCACCGCCGCCGCCACGGCGACGCTGGCGTGCCACTCCGCCGCCAACGATGCCGCGACCAACGCCGCCGCCAATGACCGGGGCCAGGCGATCAGCGCCATCGCCAACGCCTTCAGCGGCCGGCGGAGCGGCGGCGGGGCCGCGAAGTCGGGAGCGACGACGATTGCCGCCCCGGCGGCCACTGCGGCCACGCCGGCCAAGGGCATGGTGCTGGTGATCGACGACGAGGCGATCATCCTGCTCGGCCTCAAGGCGATCCTGGAAGGCTGGGGCTATGACGTGCTGACCGCCAAGTCGGGCGATCAGGCGCTGGAACGGCTGCGTGCCGACGGCCGCTGCCCGCAGATCGTGCTGGCCGATTACCAACTCCAGCAGGGCCGTACCGGTCCGGAGGCGGTGAGTGCCGTCCAGACCATGCTGGGCCAGACCATTCCCGGCATCATCCTGACCGGCGACACCAGCACCGAACGCCAGGAGGAAGCCGAGCGCCGCGGTTTCCGCATCCTGCACAAGCCGGTCTTCCCCAACGACCTGCGCCGCATGATGGCGAGCGCCGGGGCGGCGTGAGGGGAGGGGCTGCTAAGGTTGCCCCGCTCTGAAAAGAACAAAGGGCCGCTCCCCACCGGGAAGCGGCCCTTTCCTTATCCAAACCCCGGCAGCCTTACTTCGCCAGATTTCGCAGCACGAAGTTCAGCACGCCGCCATTCCTGTAATACTCAACCTCGTCCAGCGTATCGATGCGCAGCAGCAGCGGGTAGGTCTCCACCGTCCCGCTGGCGCGGGTCAGGGTCAGGGTGACGTCCTTGCGCGGGCGCAGGTCCTGTTCGATGCCGGCGATGTCGAAGGTCTCCGATCCATCCAGCTTCAGGTCGGCGCGGGTGACACCGTCCTTGAACTGCAGGGGCAGGATGCCCATCCCGACGAGGTTGGAGCGGTGGATGCGCTCGAAGCTCTCGGCGATCACCGCGCGGATGCCCAGCAGCTTGGTGCCCTTCGCCGCCCAATCGCGGCTCGACCCCGTGCCGTATTCCTTGCCGGCGACCACCACCAGCGGCACGCCCTCGTCGGCGTAGCGCATGGCGGCGGTGTAGATCGGCAGCCGCTCGCCCGACGGGTAATGCTTGGTCTCGCCGCCTTCGACGCCGGGGATCAGCTCGTTGCGGATGCGGATGTTGGCGAAGGTGCCGCGCATCATGACTTCATGGTTGCCGCGGCGGGCGCCGTAGCTGTTGAAGTCCTGCGGCCGCACCTGATAGCTCAGCAGATACTCGCCGGCCGGGCTGGTCTTCTTGATCGAGCCGGCGGGGGAGATGTGGTCGGTGGTGATGGAATCGCCTAGCACCGCCAGCGCCCGCGCGCCGCGCACGTCCGACACCGCGTCCGGCGTCTTGGTCAGGCCGGTGAAGAAGGGCGGCAGCTTCACGTAGGTGGAGGCTTCCTGCCACTGGTAGGTCCGGCCCTCCGCCGTGGCGATGGCCTGCCACTGTTCCGGACCCTTGAACACGTCGGAATAGCGGCTGCGGAACATCTCGGCGGTCAGCGAGGCGTCGATGGCGTCCTGCACCTCACGGTTGCTCGGCCAGATGTCCTTCAGATAGACCGGGCCGTCGATGCCGGTGCCGATGGGATCCTTGGTCAGGTCGATGTTCAGGTTGCCGGCCAGCGCATAGGCGACGCACAGCGGCGGCGAGGCCAGATAGTTGGCGCGGGTGTGCGGGTTGACGCGGCCTTCGAAGTTGCGGTTGCCCGACAGCACGGCACCGACCACGAGGTTGCCTTCCTCGACCGCCGCGGCGATCGGTTCCGGCAGCGGGCCGGAGTTGCCGATGCAGGTGGTGCAGCCATAGCCGACGATGTTGAAGCCGATGCGGTCGAGATAGGGCTGCAGCCCGGCCTTGGCGAGATAGTCGGTGACCACCTGGGATCCCGGCGCCAGCGAGGTCTTGACCCACGGCTTCTGCTTCAGCCCCTTTTCCACCGCCTTCTTGGCCAGCAGGCCGGCGGCGACCAGCACCGCCGGGTTGGAGGTGTTGGTGCAGGAGGTGATGGCGGCGATGACGACGGCGCCCTGCTCAAGGCTGTAGTCGGCGCCCTTCACCGGGACCGCCTTCTTGGGATCGTCGGCCTTGTAGGCGTCGGTCATGTCCTTGGCGAAGCCCTGGGCGATGCCCGACAGGGCGACGCGGTCCTGCGGGCGCTTCGGCCCGGCCAGCGACGGCTCCACCGTGCCCATGTCCAGTTCCAGCACCTCGGTGAAGACCGGGTCGGGGCTGTTCGGTTCGCGCCACATGCCCTGGGCCTTGGCATAAGCCTCGACCAGCGCCACGCGGTCGGGGTCGCGGCCGGTGAAGGTCAGGTAGCGGATGGTCTCGGCATCGATCGGGAAGATGCCGCAGGTGGCGCCATATTCCGGCGCCATGTTGCCGATGGTGGCGCGGTCGGGCAGCGTCATGCTGTCCAGCCCCGGCCCGAAGAACTCCACGAACTTGCCGACCACGCCCTTCTTGCGCAGCATCTGGGTGACGGTCAGCACCAGATCGGTGGCGGTCATGCCCTCCCTCAGCCGGCCGGTCAGCTTGAAGCCGACGACCTCCGGGATCACCATGGAGATCGGCTGGCCCAGCATCGCGGCCTCCGCCTCGATGCCGCCGACGCCCCAGCCCAGGACGGACAGGCCATTGACCATGGTGGTGTGGCTGTCGGTGCCGACCAGCGTGTCGGGATAGGCCACCGGCTTGCCCGCCGGGTCGGCGTCGGTCCACACCACCTGCGCCAGGTATTCGGTGTTGACCTGATGGCAGATGCCGGTGCCGGGCGGTACGACGCGGAAATTGTCGAAGGCCTTCTGGCCCCAGCGCAGAAACTCGTAGCGCTCCAGATTGCGCTCGAACTCCAGGTCGACGTTCTTCTGGAAGGCGTCGTTGCCGCCGAAATAATCGACCATCACGGAATGGTCGATCACGAGGTCGACCGGAACCAGCGGGTTGATCTTCGTCGGGTCGCCGCCCAGCGACGCCATCGCCTCACGCATCGCCGCCAGATCGCAGACCGCCGGCACGCCGGTGAAGTCCTGCATCAGCACGCGCGCCGGGCGATAGGCGATTTCACGGTCGGACCGCTTGTCGACCAGCCATTGGGCCACCGCCTTCACGTCGTCGACGGAGACGGTGCGCCCGTCCTCGAACCGCAGAAGGTTTTCCAGCAGCACCTTCATGGAGAACGGCAGCCGCGACAGATCGCCGAGACCCGCCTCCTCGGCGGCCTTCAGGCTGAAATAGTCGTAGCTCTTGCCGCCGGCGGTAAGGGAGCGGCGGGTCTTGAGCGAGTCCTGACCGGTGAAGGTGGTCACGGGAAGCCTCCTTGGCGTTTGGGTCGGGCGTGCGCCTTGGTCGGCGCTTGGGAGAGCGCTTCGGTTACGGTCCAGGTGATGACGGTCCAAAGGACGATCGGTCAAATGACCCTAAAGATCGTCCCAAAGACTGGGGCGGCCACGTGGGCGCCCGTACATCATGCAGGCAAGATGTAGGGTGGAGCCCCGGCAGATCAAACGCATGGCTCCAAGAAAGCGCGGGCATGGGCATGGTCGACGGGTGTCGTGCCGTCGCCTCGCTGACGGGCGGCGACGGGGACAGCCCCGTCCATCATCCTATGACGTCTCTGCGGATTCGTTCTTTACTCATATGAACATTGAGTAAAGTCACGCCGGCTTCATCGCCACATAGCGGACGAAGCGCAGGCCGCTGCCCAGCACCCGCAGCCGGGCCCACCACAGCGCAAGCTCCCGCTTCAGCGCCGCCAGCACCGGGGCCGGTGGCGGTACGGCGTTCGCCAGCGTGTCGGCCAGCCTGCGCACGCGGTCGATGATGTGGCGGCGGTGCAGCTGGGTCAGATCCTCCGAAATGCGGAGGTCGAGGTTGCGCTGGGTCAGCTCGTCGGCCATGCGGGTGGCGGTCCAGGGATAGACCTCCATCGGCTCCTCCTCCCGCCAGCCGTTCCAGGCGTCCCAGGAACCGGGGGTGCCGTCGATCACGTAATCGAACAGGGCGATGCCGCCCTTGGGCTTCACGCAGTCACCGACGCGGTCCAGGAACAGCTCCTTGTCGCGCAGCCGGTGGACGATGCGGTCGGCCATCACGAGGTCGAAGCTGCCGGCCTGGTTGAAATGCTCCGGGTCGTAATGGGCGATGGGCGCCTTCTTCGACAGGCCCAGCGCCTTCGACCGGTCCATCGCCAGCTTCGCCAGCAGCGGCGACGGCTCCAGCCCGGTCACCCAGGTGTCGCAGCTCTCCACCAGCGCGCGGGCGGTGCCGCCGAGGCCGGCCGACAAGTCCAGCACGCTCTTGGCAGGGTTGAGCCCGAAGGAGCGGACGGAGTCGACCATCCATGCCGCTTCTTCCGGCCCGGTCATGTCCTGACCCCACAGAAGCTGCGCCCCCTCGCTGCGCGCCGGCGACCAGACGGGTTCGCCGTGACGGTCGAGCTGCATCAACGCCAGCCGGTCCAGCTCCGGATTGCCGTCGGCCGCCACCGGGCCGGACGATGCCGCGGGCAGGGTGGCGCTGCCGACCGCCTCCACCGGTCCGGGATGGCGCCGCTCCGTCAAGTTACACAGGTCAGTCCGGTGCGAGACGCGGGGCAGCCGGGACAGGTCATAACCCTCCCACCAGGCGGCCAAACGGATGCGCCAGTCGGGGTTACGCCACCGCTCCAAATCCTGCGGACTGATCTGCGGAACCACGCATCTGCCCTTTCCAGGTCGTTGGGCGGAACATCAATCCAACCCTAGTGGGGTATGACATAGGCATTCGACGCTGTGATTTAGAAGTAGGTGCGACGCATTTGTCTGTCAAGAAACCATTATTTAACGATTTCGACTTCGTTTTCCTCAATTGTTGGAAAATTTTACCGGCTTTTGTCTGTGTGCCTGCTGTGTACGGGCATTGCGGCAGAGGTGCTGTCTCACTATACTCCGGTCGCAACCGACGGAGGGGGCCTCGCGTGCCGATCGAAACCGGTGATTCCACCGGCAATCCCTGGACCGTGCTGACCAGCACGACGAAATACGAGAACGCCTGGATGGAGGTGGTCGAACACAAGGTTCTGACCCCGAAGGGCGCCCCGGGAATCTACGGCGTCGTCCATCCCCGCAGCATCGCCACCGGCGTCGTGCCGATCCATGACGACGGCACGGTGACTCTGGTCGGCCAGTACCGCTTCCCGTTGAAGCAATACAGCTGGGAAATTCCCGAAGGCGGCGGGCGCAAGGGGCTGGAGCCGCAGGAATCCGCGGCGCGCGAACTGCGCGAGGAGACCGGCCTGACGGCGCGGCGCTGGATGCCGCTGATGAAGATGCACCTGTCCAACTGCATCACCGACGAGGTGGCTTATACTTTCGTCGCCTGGGGCCTGGAGCAGGGCGAGTCCGCTCCCGACGAGACCGAGGTCCTGGCGGTGCGCCGCCTGCCCTTCGCCGAGGTGATCGATTTGGTGCTGGACGGCGCCATCACCGACGCCATGGCGGTCGCCAGCCTGCTGAAGCTGCGGGTTCTGGCGGCGGAAGACGCGCTGCCCGAGGATCTCGCGAGCGTTCTGCGCCTGTGACCTGCCTGTTCATCGGATCTCAATGACCCTCATTTCCGGCCACGCCGTCGCCATCGATTTCGAAACCGCCAACGAGACCCGCACCAGCGCCTGCTCCATCGGCGTCGCCTGGATCGAGGACGGCCGCGTGATCGGGATGGAGGAGCATCTGATCCGCCCGCGCGAACTGCGCTTCAACTCCTTCAACAGCGCCATCCACGGCATCCGGGAAGAGGACGTGGCCGACGCCCCGGAGTTCCCGGAGGTGTGGGCGAGCTTGCGCGAACGGGTGCAGGGCCGGCTGATCCTGGCCCACAATGCCGCCTTCGACATCAGCGTGCTGCGCCACACCCTGACCGATTATGGTCTGGACTGGCCGGCCTGTGACTACCTCTGCACCGTCGTGATGGCGCGGCGTGCCTGGCCGACGCTGACGGCGCACCGGCTGAACCATCTTGCCGACTTCCTGGGCATCGCGCTGGACCACCACCATGCCGGCAGCGATGCCGAGGCCTGCGGCCGCATCGCGCTGGCTGCCGCGGCGGAGTTGGGGCTGCGCGGCTTCGGCGAGATATCCCGCACCGGGATCAATCCGGGCCGCATCGCCCCCGGCGGCTATTCCCCGTGCAAGGGCGGCAAGGCGCTGCCGCGGCGTCCGCGCGTGGTGGTGTGACGCTTCAGCCGGCGCTTTCCCCCCGCTGCTGGCTGCGCTAGGCTCCCGCTCCACCGTATGAAGGAGCGAGCCGCATGCTGTTCATGTTCCATTGCGTCGACAAGGCGGGTGCCGCCGATATCCGCGCCGCCAACCGTGCCGAGCATCTGGCCTATCTGGAGGCCAACGCCGAGCGCATCTTCGTCGCCGGCCCGCTGCTGTCGGACGACCAGAGCGGCATGGTCGGCAGCCTGCTGATCGTCGAGTGCGCCGATGCCGCCGCCGCACAGGATTTCGCCGCCGGCGACCCCTATGCCAAGGCCGGCCTGTTCGACAGCGTGACGATCCGGCCCTGGCGCCGCGTCTATCCCAAGGCCTGAGCGGGAGAGCGCCGGCGATGGCCTACTGGCTGGTGAAATCCGAGCCGTTCAAATATTCCTGGGACCGCATGGTCGCCGACGGCCGGACCCATTGGGACGGGGTGCGCAATTACCAGGCGTCCAACAATCTGAAGGCGATGGAGGTGGGCGACCGCGCCTTCTTCTATCACTCCAACGAAGGGTTGGAGATCGTCGGCATCGTCGAGATCGTCCGCACCTATTACCCGGATCCCAGCGACGAATCCGGCCGCTTCGGCATGGTCGACGTGGCCCCGGTGATGCCGGTGAAGACGCCCGTCACGCTGAAGCAGATCAAGGCCGACCCGCTGCTGCAGTCGATGGCCCTGGTCCGCCAGTCCCGCCTGTCGGTCTGCCCGGTCAGCGAGGAGGAATGGGCCCACGTCTGCGATATGGCGGGAGTGGGCGTGCCGGCTTGAGGGGGATGGGGTGAGTTGACACTTGCCCCCACCCGCCACGTACTTAAAAAGACCTACTCCGCCGCGTCCTGCATCGCCGCGCGGAAGTCGTTGGTCGCCTGCAGCATGCGCCGGGCGATGTCGGCCATGCCGGTGGCGGAGGTGGCGGTGAGGGGGGCGCTCAGGGCGCGCAGCGTGGCGTCGATGGCCGTCAGGCTGGTGCGGTCGGCCAAAGCGGTCAGGCGGCCGGCGGTGTCGCCCGCTTCGGGAAGATCGTCCGCGTTGGTGGTGCTGGCCATTGCGATCCTTGCCGCCGATGATCGTTACCGTGATGCAGCAACTCTATAGCTGTCGGTCGGTTAAGGTCGGGTTAAGCAAGGGACTGTTCGTTACAGGGCCGACATGGCGCATGCTGCATCGCGGCGCGGCGGATGGTCGCGGCACCCGGCCCCACATGCTTCGGGCCCGAACGGCGCCGAAACCTGCGTGCCTTGGTATGCTTGAGGAAGAAACAGTCTCGCGCTGCAAAATCAGCGACACAATCCTCCTTTGGTCGGGGGGCCTGCGGGGGCCGATTTGCTTGTTCGTCCCGCAACTTGTGTGGATAATGCCGCTCAATTCCGGGCGGCGGCCCGCCGCCCTGCAACATCTTCCGGCCAATTCGGAAGCACTACGGGGGAATCGCACTCATGACCGACAACAGCTTCTTTCCGGTGAAGCCCGAGATCGCGGCGACCGCCCACGTGAATGCGGAAGCTTATGCCCGCATGTACGAGCAGTCGGTCAAGGACCCCGAGGCATTCTGGGGCGAGCAGGGCAAGCGGCTCGACTGGATCAAGCCCTACAGCAAGGTGAAGGATGTCAACTTCAACGACGACGTCCACATCCGCTGGTTCCACGACGGCACGCTGAACGTTTCCGCCAACTGCATCGACCGCCATCTGGCGACCCGCGGCGACCAGACCGCGATCCTGTTCGAAGGCGACGACCCCGGCGTTTCCAAGGCCATCACCTATAAGGAGCTGCACGAGAAGGTCTGCCGTCTCGCCAACGTCCTGAAGAAGAACGGCGTCAAGAAGGGCGACCGCGTCACCATCTACCTGCCGATGATCCCGGAGGCCGCCTATGCGATGCTGGCCTGCACCCGCATCGGCGCCATCCATTCCATCGTCTTCGGCGGCTTCTCGCCCGACAGCCTGAAGGACCGCATCGTCGACTGCGACAGCCACTTCGTCATCACGTCCGACGAGGGCCTGCGCGGCGGCCGCAAGGTGCCGCTGAAGGCCAACGCCGACAAGGCGGTGGCCGGCGCGTCGGTGGTCAAGCATGTGCTGGTCGTCAAGCACACCGGCGGCGACGTCGCCTGGACCGAGGGTCGCGACCTCTGGTACCACGAGGAGATGGAGAGCGTCTCCGCCGACTGCCCGCCGGAGGAGATGAGCGCCGAGGATCCGCTGTTCATCCTCTACACCTCCGGGTCTACCGGCAAGCCGAAGGGCGTGCTGCACACCACCGGCGGCTATCTCGTCTATGCGTCGATGACCCATCAGTATGTCTTCGACTACAAGGACGGCGAGGTCTACTGGTGCACGGCCGACGTGGGCTGGGTCACCGGCCACAGCTACATCGTCTATGGCCCGCTCGCCAACGGCGCGACCACGCTGATGTTCGAAGGCGTGCCGACCTATCCGGACGTCTCGCGCTTCTGGCAGGTCATCGACAAGCACAAGGTCAACATCTTCTACACCGCGCCCACCGCCATCCGCTCGCTGATGCGCGAAGGTGAGGGCCCGGTCAAGAAGACCTCGCGCGCCAGCCTGCGCGTGCTGGGTTCGGTCGGCGAGCCGATCAATCCGGAAGCGTGGCTTTGGTACTACAACGTGGTCGGCGATGCCCGCTGCCCGATCGTCGACACTTGGTGGCAGACGGAGACCGGCGGCATCCTGATCAGCCCGCTGATCGGCGCCATCGGCCAGAAGCCGGGTTCGGCGACCAAGCCGTTCTTCGGCGTCCAGCCGGTCGTCGTCGACAACGAAGGCCAGATCCTGGAAGGCGAGACCGAGGGCAACCTCTGCATCGCCGATGCCTGGCCGGGCATGATGCGCACGGTCTACGGCGACCACGAGCGCTTCGTCCAGACCTACTTCTCGACCTTCGCCGGCAAGTACTTCACCGGTGACGGCTGCCGCCGCGACGCCGACGGCTATTACTGGATCACCGGCCGCGTCGACGACGTCATCAACGTGTCCGGCCACCGCATGGGCACCGCCGAGGTCGAAAGCGCGCTGGTCGCCCACCCGAAGGTCGCCGAGGCCGCGGTCGTCGGCTATCCGCACGACCTGAAGGGCCAGGGCATCTACGCCTACGTCACGCTCAACGCCGGCGAGACCCCGACGGAAGAGCTGCGCAAGGAGCTGGTGAACTGGGTCCGCAAGGAAATCGGCCCGATCGCCTCGCCCGACCTGATCCAGTGGGCTCCCGGCCTGCCGAAGACCCGTTCGGGCAAGATCATGCGCCGCATCCTGCGCAAGATCGCCGCGAACGAGCACGACAGCCTGGGCGACACCTCGACGCTGGCCGATCCGGGTGTCGTGACCGACCTGATCGACAACCGCATGAACAACGCCTGATCGGCGGTTGATGGGAAGAGGGGGGCGCTCCGAATGGGGCGCCTCCCTTTTCCACCGTGACACGCAAGGCCCCGGACAGCATTCCGGGGCCTTCGTCATGTCGGCCCTCAGCCCTCCGGCAGCACCAGCGGGGCGGCGGGGGAGATGGCGAAGGAGGTTGGGGAGGGGTGGCGTTCGGCGATCCGCTTGCGCGCGTCCTCCGCATTCTCTGCGGCGACGGCGTAGGTTCGCACGCCTGTCCAAGGGGCGGTGGCGTCCAGCGCCTCCACCGCGACATACCACAGCGGACCGCCGGATCGGGCGATGCGGTCGACGCAGTGGAACTCCATCGGCGCCAGGGCGGCATCGTCGGTCACGGCGGACTGCAGGGACAGGATCTCGCCCTCGACCTCCGCCACCTCGCGGCGCAGGCCGGCCAGCGTTTCCTCCGCCTCCACCCGGCGGACGGCGGCGAGCTTGGCGTAGTTGGCGTAGACATCCAGCCGTTCCTTCAGGGCGGCCAGCTTCTCCGACTGGCGGCGGGCGCGGATGCCGAGGATCCGTTCGCCCAGCATGCCGACGCCAAGGCTGGTGACCGCCCCCAGCAGCCAGACGATGGTCATGGCGCGACGGCTCCGGCAACTGCCTGTTCGTCCGCACCCTCGCTGGAAACGGTCACACCCACACCGTCGTGGAAGATGTTGCGGGTCAGCATCTGGGCGGCGGCGAAATCGCCGGCCCAGACCTGCGCCTCGTTCTCGAAGCGCCAGATGGCGGGGTGGACCACCGCCTTGGCATCGGGGCGGGCGGTGAAGCCGGGCGCCATCGCCAGCCGGAACACGAAGCGGTTGCGTCCCGGTTCCGGCCGGCCGATTTCGTGGATGAAGCGGCGCGCGGTGGCGGCGCGCTTGCCGCCGCGGCGGTTGAGGATCAGCTTTTCGGTCGACAGCTCGACCAGCTTTGCCTTTATCGCCCCGATTTCAGCCTGCATGGCCTCAAGCTCGTTGGCCTGGACTTCCAGTGCGTCGCGTTCGGCGGACAGGGTAGCGCCGCAGCGGCGGATCTGCCGGTCGGCCCGCAGGATCAAAGCACGGCGGATGCCCAGGAACAGCAGGGTGGCGCCGATGCAGAACAGCGCCAGCAGCATCTCCGACGTCATAGGCGCCCGCTCCGCAAACCATCCGGCAAGTTGAAGGAGTTGTAGCGCAATCCGCGCAGGCACGCATCACAAGCAAGTGTCTTGCGAACTCAAAAAAACGGCGCCCCGAAGGGCGCCGTCATTCTTTGTAGCGGCGAAGGTGAGGATCACTTCCGCGCGGCGATGGCGCTCTGGGCGGCCTTCACCAGATCGGGGCCGATCTGCTTGGTCCACTTGTCGAAGACCGGCTGGGTGGCGGTCTGGAAGGCCTTCTGCTCCTCCGGCGTCAGGCGCACCACCTCGACGCCCTGGGCGGTGATCTCCTTCAGCAGGCTGTCGTCCTCGGCGGTGATGCCCTTGCGGGAGAGGGCCACTTCTTCCGCCGCGGCCTGGACGGCGGCGGCGCGCACCGCCTCCTGGTCTTCCTTCGACCAGCTGGCCCAGACTTCCTTGCTGACGACGAAGATCAGCGGGTCGGCGACATAGCCCCACAGGGTCAGGTTCTTCTGCCCCAGCGTGGCGAGCTTGGCGGCGACGAAGATGGACAGCGGGTTCTCCTGCCCGTCGACGGCGCCGGTGGACAGCGCCGGCTGCGCGTCGGCCCAGCTCATCTGCGTCGGGTTGGCGCCCAGCGCGGTGAAGGTGTCGAGGTAGAGCGGAGAGCCGACGACGCGGATCTTCATCCCCTTCAGGTCGGCCGGCGTGCGGATCGGGTGCTTGGAGTTGGAGATCTCGCGGAAGCCGTTCTCGCCCCAGGCCAGCGGCACCACGTCCTTGGTGGCGAGCAGGTCGAACAGCTTCTTGCCGACTTCGCCCTGGGTCAGGGCGTCGAGCGCCTTGTGGTCGGGCATCAGGAAGGGCAGGGAGAAGAGGTTCAGCTCCTTCACCTGCGGCGACCAGTTGATGGTGGAGCCGACCGCCATGTCGATGGTGCCCTGGCGGAGCGCGGTGAATTCCTTGGTCTGGTCGCCGTTCACCAGCGAAGTGCCGGGATACATCTTGATGTTGATGCGGCCGCCGGTCTTCTCCTTGACCAGCTCGGCCCAGCGGTCGCCGCCGACACCCCAGGGGAAGGGCTTGCCCAGAACGGTGGAAAGCTTGTACTCCGCCTTGTAGTCGGCAGCGTTCGCCGCACCGGCCACCAAGGCCGGAACCGTCAGCGCGGCCAGCGCGATGCCGGCGAGCAGAGCCTTCAGCGATTTCATGCTTGTTTCCTCCCAAGCGCCCTATACGAAAGATACGGACCGGGATCGTACAGATGCACGCAGGACTGTTCCACGAGCAATTTGAAACGACCGTCCGCGGTCCGAACAATGCGGCCATGCGGCTGGGCTTGGCTCTCGGTGCTTGCGTCTGGCTGGGTTTGCCGGTCGCGGCAGGCGCCCAGGGGTTGCCAAGTGCGGCGATGCCGATGGGGCCGAATCCCAGCGAGTGCGAGATCCAGGCGGCGCTGCTCGGCACCACCGGCCCCAATTGCCCGCCGGTGGCGATGCAGAGGCCGGCCGTGCCGCCGCCGGCCACTCCCCCGGCTTCACCTTCGACCGGGCGGCCGGCGCCGGTGACCGTGCCGCCTCTGCCGGGACCGGCGGCGATGCCTGCGCCGGAGCTGCGCGCCGCCTTCCGGGTCGAGTTCGATTTCAATTCCGCCCGCATCCGGCCGGAATCGCGGACGATCCTCGACAAGGTGGCGGCGGTGATGGCGGCGGCCGGCAACACCCGCTTCCGCATCGTCGGCCACACCGACGCCGTCGGCGGCGACGGGGCGAATCTTGCCCTGTCCAAACGGCGGGCGGCGGCGGTGGTCGAGTATCTGGTGTCGCACCACCACATCCGCCGCGACCGGCTGGAGGCGTCGGGCATGGGCGCGCGGGAG
Source organism: uncultured Azospirillum sp. (assembly GCA_966212305.1). Classification (GTDB taxonomy): domain Bacteria; phylum Pseudomonadota; class Alphaproteobacteria; order Azospirillales; family Azospirillaceae; genus Azospirillum. The sequence goes on along the minus strand of CBIHQY010000002.1, from coordinate 120,612 downwards.
CTGCTGCTGCCCGACCAGCCCAAGGCGGCGGCCAACCGGAGGGTGGAGATCGTCAATCTGGGCGGCTGAATTTTTTTCGGATCTGCCGGGAACCTTCCGTGCCGTCGGGTGTTGCGCAGGGGCGCCGACGGGCTGTGGCCCTATGCGCACCGACCCTCCATCCTCTGACCGGGAGAGCCGATGCCCGACCACACCCCCATTCCCATCGACAGCCGCCGCATCGCCGACGACGAGGTCGGCAAGCCGGCCGTCTTCGGCGCCATCCTGTCCGGCCAGCCGCTGGAGATTCACCGCAACATCTTCGAAGGCGACTATAGCCGCTTCCGGTCGGGGGTGTGGCAATGCACGCCGGGCCTCGTTGCCATGAAGGACTGGCCCTATCACGAGTTCTGCGTCCTGCTGTCCGGCCGGGTCATCATCACGCCGGAGGGCGGAGTCCCGCGCGAATACAAGGCCGGCGACGCGCTGGTGCTGCCGATGGGCTTCACCGGCACCTGGGAGATCCTGGAAACCGTGCGCAAATACTATGCGGTGCAGGCGCGCCAGCCGCTGATGCGCCGGGTGAAGGAGCGGGTGAAGGGCTGGCTGCGGCCGGGCGCCAAGGGCGGTCGGACCAGCGATGCGCAGACCGGGGCCGCGTTCTGACGCCTCGCCATCCGCCGGACGCCCGTGTTAGGGTCCGCCGCGCCGTCCGCAAGGGCGGCCCGTGAAGACCCTGACACCGGTGTTCCGACCATGACCAAGCACCCCATGACCCTCACCGAGATCGCCGAAGCGCTGGGCGCCGCGGTCGAAGGCGACGGCTCCCTCACCATCCGCCGCGCCGTCCACCCGTCGGAAGCGGAAGGGCCGGAGGATCTGGCGCTGGCGATGGACAAGGACCTGATGGCCCTGCTGCCCGGCAGCAAGGCGGTCGCCGCCGTGGTCGCCGAAGGGGTCGAGGTGCCGGACACGATCAAGGGCCGCATCGTGGTGAAGCGTCCGCGCTATGCCATGGCCGGGATGCTCGACATCTTCGAAAAGCCGGTCCATGCCGAACCGGGCGTGTCGCCGCAGGCCTATGTGGCGCCCGACGCCGTGGTGGCGCCCGACGCCTCCATCGCCCCCTTCGCCTATGTCGGCCCGCGCGCCCGGATCGGTGCCGGAGTCGTCATCCTGCCGCATGTCAGCGTCGGCGCCGACGCGGTGATCGGCGAGGGCTGCCTGCTGCATCCCGGTGCGCGCATCGGCGAGCGGGTGGAGATGGGCGCCCGCTGCATCATCCATCCCAACGCCGCGGTCGGAAACGACGGCTTCAGCTTCGTCACGCCGGAGCCGGGCAGCGTCGAATCGGCCAAGACCACCGGCCGCGTCGTCGGCACCAACGTGCTGATCCGCCGGGTGAACTCCATCGGCACGGTGATCCTCGGCGACGATGTCGAAATCGGCGCCGGCGCCACCATCGACCGCGGCACCGTGACGGCCACCCGCATCGGCAACGGAACCAAGATCGACAACCTCGTCCAGATCGGCCACAACGTCCAGGTCGGCACCAACTGCATGCTGTGCGGCCATGTCGGCGTCGCCGGCAGCACGGTGATCGGCGACCGCGTGGTGCTGGCCGGCAAGGTGGGCGTGGCCGACCATGTGACGATCGGCAGCGACGCGGTGGTCGCCGCCAATTCCGGCGTCGGTTCGAACATTCCGCCGAAATCGGTTTGGATGGGCTATCCCGCCGTGCCGCGCACCCGCGCCTTCGAACAATACAAGGGCCTCGCCCGCCTGAAGCGCCTGTTCGCCGACGTCTCCGACCTGAAGAAGCGCCTGACCGCCATCGACGGCGGCCCGGTCAAGGTCGAGGCGGAGCCGGCGGAGCAGCAGGAATAGGCGGCGGTTCGGCCGTCTTCACCCCTCCGACGTTCAACCACAATCGTTCCAATGACCTCCGGCCAGAACCCCACCCGTGAGTCCATCCTTGGCGGCCCGGCCGTCATCCTGGTGCAGCCGCAGCTCGGCGAGAACATCGGCGCCTGTGCGCGCGCGATGCTGAATTGCGGGCTGACCGACCTCCGCCTCGTCAAGCCGCGCGACGGCTGGCCGAACGCGAAGGCCAATGCGGCGGCGTCCGGCGCCGACCTCGTCATCGACAACGCGAAGATCTTCGAGACGACGGCCGAGGCGGTCGCCGATCTGGAGTCGGTCTTCGCCACCACGGTGCGCACCCGCGACATGATCCAGCGCTTCGTCACCCCGCGCGTGGCGGCGGGCGAGATGCGGGAACGCTATGCCGCCGGCCAGAAGGTCGGCGTGATGTTCGGGCCGGAGCGCACCGGGCTGTTCAACGACGATCTGACCTTCGCCCAGACGCTGGTGACGGTGCCGCTGAACCCGGCCTTCTCCTCGCTCAACCTGGCGCAGGCGGTGCTGCTGATCGGCTACGAGTGGTTCCAGGCCGGCGACCGCACGCCCGACCGCTTCCTGCACACCGGCCAGACCCGCCCGGCGACGATGGCGGAGCGGGTGAACTTCTTCGAGCGGCTGGAGGCGGCGCTGGACCGCACCGGCTTCTTCACCAGCGAGGAGAAGCGCCCGTCGATGGTCCGCACCCTGCGCAACGCCTTCGAGCGGATGGAGATGACTGAGCAGGAGGTGCGCACCTTCCACGGCGTCGTCGCCGCCCTGGTCCAGGGCGACAAGCGGAAAGGCGGGAGCCAGGACTGAATCACCGCTATAGTGGGCGTCCATGGACTATGCGTTGCAGAACATGGATGTCGGGCTGGTGCTGCTGGACGGCGCGCGGCGGGTGCTGGCGCTGAACCCGGCGGCGGTGCGGCTGCTGGGGGAACGGGCGGCCGGGCTGGTCGGCGCCTATCTGCACGATTTGCACCCGCCCTCGCACCGGGCCAAGGTGGAACTGCTGCTGGCCGCGGCCGGCGATCCGTCCGCCCCGGCGTCCGCCTGTTCGATGATGGTGGCGCTGCCCGGCCGGGTGCTGGTGGTCAAGGCCACCGCTCTGGCACCCGCCGCAACGGCGGCGGAGGGAAGTGCGGTGACCGCCCTGATGCTGATGGAGGCCGGGCGGACTGTCGCGACCGATTCCCAAATACCCGCAGCGCAGCCACCTGAACCGCTGGTCAAGCTGCCGGTGGAGAAGGGGCAGGGAATCGTGCTGCTCGACCCGGTCGATGCCGTCTATCTGCAGGCCGACGGCCATTACACCACGGTCCACACCGCCGACGGCGCCTTCTTCTGCGGCCTGCCCCTGTCGGAGCTGGAAGCGCGGCTCGACGCCCGGTCCTTCGTGCGCACCCATCGCGGCTACATCGTCAATCTGCGCCATGCCCGCGCGGTGGAACGGCAGGACGGCCGCGCCGCCTTCGTCATGGCCGCCCCCGGCGCGCCCCGCGTGCCGGTCAGCCGCAATCGGGCCGACGCGCTGAAGAAGCGGCTGGCGCTGTAAGCATCGCCATTCGTGCGGCGATCCGGCCGTTCGCGCAGGCGGGGCGCCGCTGGTGCGGTGCGGCTTGATGGCGAGGTCGCCGGTGGGGGAGCATCGGCGCCATGTTCCCCGCCTTCGGCAACCGGCATGAGGAGACCGCTTCCGTGGACAGCATCGACGCGCCCGACCGTTACGTCTCGTTCAAGGGAATCGACTGCGAGGGCAACAGCCGCCGCATCATCGACCGGCTGTACCTGCACATCGACGATCCCGCCAAGACCAACGCCTTCTGGGAGCGGTTCCGCGCCAGGCTGGCGGTCGCGGAAGACCCGCTGAAGCGGCAGGCAGACGGGCTGTGCCTGCTCTGCGCCAACATCTATTACATCGCCGACCTGTTCGAGGAGCATGACGACGAGGAGGGACTGGCGATGCTCCGCCAACTGGAGGACGAGTGCTGCTGAGCGGTCAGCGCTCAACAGTCAGCGCTTGGGGCCCGCCGCCGGCTCCTTCTCCGTTTCCTTGTCCGCCGCGGCGTAGGCGACGCGCCAGACCGAACCGGAATCATCCTCGGCGATCAGCAGGGCGCCGTCGGCGGTCACCGCCAAACCGCTCGGCCGGCCCCAGACCTTCGGTGTCTCGTCGCCCTCGGCGGCGCTCCCGGTTCCTGTGCCGGCGGGGCTGGTCACGCGGAAGCCGGTGACGAAGGTCTCGTAGGTGCCCGTCGGTTTGCTCTTGTCGAAGGGCGCGGTGTCGAAGGGTACGAAGGCGACGGCATAGCCGGTGGGGCGGGACCGGTTCCAGGAGCCGTGCAGCGAGACGAAGGCGCCCATGCGGTAGCGCTCCGGGAAATGGGTGGCGTCGCCGAAGACCAGCCCGATCGGCGCCGAATGCGCCTGGAACAGCAGCCCCGGCACCAGCGCCGCCTTCACCATATCGGGCCGCCGATCGGCGAAGTCCGGCTGCGGATTGTCGCCGATGTAGGAATAGGGCCAGCCATAGAAGCCGCCCGGCTTCACCATCGTCAGGAAATCGGGCACCAGCTGGTCGCCCAGGCCGTCGCGCTCGTTCACCACGGTATAAAGGTCGCCGGTGCCCGGCTTGAAGGCGAGGCCGACCGGGTTGCGCAGGCCCGCGGCGTAGGTGCGCTGGCCGCTGCCGTCCATGCGGAATTCCTGGATGGTGGCGCGCGGTTCGGCCTCCATCCCGATGTTCGATTCCGATCCGATGCCGACATAGAAATGCCGTCCGTCGGGCGCCACCGCGATGGAGCGCGTGTTGTGGCCGCCGCGCCGGCCGAAGGCGCCCTCGGCCGTCAGCCGCCGCCGTTCCCCCGCCTGGACGGTGCCGGCGGTCCAGGGCAGGCGCCACACCCCGGCGAGATCGCCGACCAGCACCGCACCGTCATGGAAGGCGAGGCCGAAGGGATGGTCGAATCCGTCGGCCCAGACCTGGGCCATCTCCGCCCGGCCGTCGCCGTCGGCATCGCGCAGCAGGGTCAGGCTGCCCGGCCGCTGCTGTGCCACCAGCACGTCGCCGTTGGGCAGGACCAGCAGGTTGCGCGCATTCTCCACATGGTCGCGGAATAGGGTGACGGTGAAGCCGCGCGGGGCGCGCAACGGCTGGTCCTCGGGACGCGGCACCTGCACCGCCTGGTTGGCGACGGCGGGGGTGGCGTAGGGCTTCGGCAGCGTTTCGATCCGTACATGCACCTCGGCGCCGACCGTCTGCATCGGATCGGAACGCACCGGGCCGGTCATCGCCGCCTGGGCCAGGGCGGCGGCCGGCAGCATGGCCTGGGCGAGGGCGGTGCCGGCGGCCAATGCGAGCAGGCCGGCCAGAAGAGGCGTGAGCGACGGGGTAAGGCGGTCGGCCATCGGACGGGCGCTTTCACGGCGAAACGGAGGATCGGACGACGGGTGAGACAAATATCGGACGTAACTATGGGGACGATGCCGCAGACCGCACGGAAAGGCAGGCGGTGCAAGGGGGGCTGTACCGGAGGGGTCCCCCGCAAGCGCCGGGTGTCACCAACGTCATCGTTGCACCTATCAAGTTGCTTGCGGTCTCAGCCGGCGCAAGACCATACTCCGACCGATCTAGGCGGAAGGGCCGGCGGGCGGCGATGATGGACAGACACGGGATCGACGCTGCGGTTCTCACGCTATCGCCCACGCGGACCCGCCTGCTGCTGGCTGCCGCCTTCGCCCTGATCGCGCTGCTGGGCACCGGCTTCTGGGGCTATGTCGTCTGGGCGGATCGGGAAGAGACTCTGCGCCACAGCCGGGAACAGGCCCAATCCACCGCCCGCCTGCTGCAGGAGCATGTGCGGCGAACGGTCGCAACCGCCGACCTCGCTGTCGGCCGCGTGCAGGATCTGATCCACCACCACGGCATGGCCGGCCTGGACACCAACCGCGAAGCCTGGATCCCGATCCGCGACATGGTGGAGAACCTGCCGGAGATCTCGGCGCTGTGGGTGCATGGCCCGACCGGCGACAACATCCTGTCCAGCCGCCAGTTCCCGGCGCCGGCCGGCAACGTGTCCGACCGTGCCTATTTCCAGGCCCATCGCGATGGCGCCGATTTCCATGTGGGCGAGCGGATCACCGGCCGGCTGACCGGCGCCCAGTCCTTCACCGTCAGCCGGTCCATCCTTCAGGACGGCCGCTTCCTGGGCGTCATCCACGCCAATATCGAGATCGACTACTATCGGACGCTGTTCGAGGGGCTGGATCTCGGCCCCGGATCGGCGGTCGCGCTCTACCGCACCGACGGCAAGCCGGTGCTGCGCTTCCCCTCCACCGAACCGCTGGACGGGCCGGAAGGGCCGACGGTGCTGCGCCACGCGGCGGAGGCCGCGACCGAGGTCTTCGAGGTCGACGGGCCTGCGGGCAGGCGTATCCTGTCCTACCAGCGGGTGCCGACCCTGCCGCTGGTCGTCTTCGTCGCCTTGTCGGAGGGGACGGAGCTGGCTCCCTGGCGGGAGCGGACGCTCCGTGGCAGCGTCCTGGTCGGGCTGGCGGTGCTGGCCTGTGCCGGGCTGGCCTATGCCGCGCTGCGCAGCCTGGAACGCGAGGTCGCCGGCCGCCGCCGGCTGGCCGACACCAATGCCGAACTGGACGCCAAGAAGCGCGAGCTTGAGGTCGCCAACGAGGCCTTCGCCAGCGCCAACCGCCGGCTGAACCTGATCCTGCATTCGGCGTCCGACAGCATCTGCGGCATCGACCGCGGCGGGCTGATCACCTTCGCCAACCCCGCCACCTCCGCGCTGACCGGCTATTCCAACGAGGAGTTGCTGGGCGGCAACCTGCATGTGCTGATCCATTCCCGCCGCGCCGACGGCAGCCATTTCCCGGCGCTGGAATGCCCGGTGACCGAGGTGCTGCTGAGCGGGGAGAGCCGCCGGGGGCTGGAGGACACCTATTGGACCAAGGCCGGCAAGCCGTTCCTGGTCGAATACACGGCCTCGCCCATGCTGGCCGACGGCAGGGTGGAAGGCGCCGTCGTGGTCTTCCACGAGATCGCCGAGCGCAAGCGGGCGGAGGTGGCGATGCAGCGCGCCCGTCTGGCGGCGGAGGCGGCGAGCCGCGCCAAGAGCGAGTTCCTGGCCAACATGAGCCACGAGATCCGCACGCCGATGAACGCGATCCTGGGGCTGATCCACCTGCTGCAGCAGACGGAGCTGACCGCCCGGCAGGCGGACTACGTGCAGAAGGTGCGGGTTTCGGCGCAGTCGCTGCTGGGCATCCTGAACGACATCCTCGACTTCTCCAAGGTGGAGGCCGGCAAGCTGGAGCTGGAGCGGGTCGATTTCCGCCTGGACGACCTCTTGCAGACGCTGGCGGTGATCGTCGGGTCGGCCGCGCAGGAGAAGGACATCGACGTCCTGTTCTCCGTCGCGCCGGACGTGCCGCTGGATTTGATCGGCGATCCGCTACGCCTTCAGCAGGTCCTGATCAACCTGACCGGCAACGCCATCAAGTTCACCGAGGCCGGCGAGGTGGTGGTGTCGGTCCGGGTCCGGTCGCTGAGCAACGAGTGCGCCGTGCTGGACTTCGCCGTGCGCGACACCGGCATCGGCATCGCGCCGGAGCAGCGCGAGCGGCTGTTCCAGGCCTTCAGCCAGGGCGACGGCTCCACCACGCGGCGCTTCGGCGGCACAGGTCTGGGGCTGGCGATCTGCGCGCGGCTGGTCCGGCTGATGAGCGGCGCGATGGATGTGGAGAGCGAACCCGGCAAGGGCAGCGTCTTCCGCTTCCAGGCGGAGTTCGGCCTCCAGCGCGGCGCGGCGGGACGGCCTGCGCTGCCGTTGCGGCCGGTGCCGCGCGACCTGACGGTGCTGGTGGTCGACGACAACCCCACCGCGCGCGAAGTGCTGGGCGAGATCGCCTCCGCCTTCGGCTGGACGGTCAGCGCCTGCTGCGACGGGCAGTCCGCCATCGCCGAACTGGAGCGCTCCGCCGCCGCCGGCCATCCCTATGACGTGGTGCTGATGGACTGGAAGATGCCGGGGATGGACGGCATTGAGGCGGCACGCCGCATCCGTGCCGATGCCGAGTCCGGCACGCCGATGATCATCGTCATCAGCGGCTATGGCCGGGAGCGGCTGGGCAGCCGGTTCGAGGAGGCCGGGATCTCCGGTTTCCTGGTGAAGCCGGTCACCGCCTCCACCCTGCTCGACGCCGTCACCGTCGCCTATGCCCAAGGTGGCCAGGCCGAGGGTAGTCAGGGTCTGGCCGGCTCGGACGGCGGCGATCTCCGCCTGCCGGTTCCGGTCCCGGCGCCTGGCGGGGAGCAGGCTGCCGGATCGCCCGGCGGCGGGCTGTGCGGGCCGGTCTGGGATGCCAGCCGGGCGCTGCATGGCCGTCGCCTGCTGCTGGCCGACGACAACGCCATCAGCCGGCAGGTGGCGCGGGAGATCCTCGAACGCGCCGGGGCGAGCGTCACCACGGTCGGCACCGGACGGCAGGCGGTGGAGTGCGTGCGGATCGCGGTGCAGCCCTTCGACGCCGTGCTGCTGGATGTGCAGATGCCGGACATGGACGGCTTCGCGGCCACCGCGGCGATCCGTGCGCTGCCGGGCGGGCGGCTGCTGCCGGTCATCGCAATGACCGCAAGCGCCCAGCCGGCCGATCGGCAGCGCTGCCTCGACAATGGAATGGACGCCCATGTGCCGAAGCCGCTGGATCTGCCGCAACTGTTCGCCACGCTGGCCCGCTGGATCGGCCCGCCGCTGGTGGCGGTCCGGCCCTCCACGCCCTGCGGTGCCGGGCCGATCCCGCCACGGGGGATAGCCATGTTGACGGCCGCCGGCGCTTCCGCATCGGGCATCGCCGCCGCGTCGCCCGCGCCGGCCGGCCGTCGGGCCGGCCGTGGGGCCAATTTGCCCGACGAGCTGCCGGGCATCGACCTTGCCGACGCGCTCAACCGGCTGGACGGCGACGCCGGCCTGTTCCGCCGCTTCATCGGCCAGTTCGCCGGGAGCTATGGCGAGGTCGTCGAACGGATCGCCGGGGCGCTGGAGGGCGGCGACCTGTCGGCGGCGAAATCCGTCGCGCATGAGTTGAAGAGCGTCGCCGGCAACGTCGGTGCCCGCCGGCTGTCGGAGTCCGCCGATGCGGTGCAGATCGCGGTCCAGCGCGGGGACGCCGCGGCGGCGGCGGCCGAGGTGCCGGTGCTGCGCGCCGAGCTGGCGCTGGTGCTGGACAGCGCACGCCGGCTCGCGGCGGAGGGTGCCGGCGGGGCCGCGGCAGACGGAGGGACGGGAGAGCCGGCCACGCCCGCCCGGTCGACGGAAGGCCGGCTGCTGCTGGCCGGGCAGCTTCCGCAATTCGCAACATTGTTGCAGGACAGCAACTTCGCAGCGGCGGAAGAGTTCGCTATGCTGGCGCCGTTGCTGGCGGACTGGATCGAGCCTTCGACGATGAAGGGGCTGACCACCGCCATCGACGCTCTGGACTTCACTAAGGCGCTTGGAATCGTGCAGCGGATCGCACGCGACCTCGGCCTCTCGCTACCGACGGTCTGAACGCGCCCATGGCCGATGCCCGCCCAAAAATCCTGGTGGTTGACGATATCCCGTCCAACGTCCATGTGCTCAGCCGCATCCTGAAGGACGATTTCGACATCTATTTCGCCACCGATGGCGAAAAGGCGCTGGATCTCGTCCAGGCGCGGATGCCGGACCTCGTCCTGCTGGACATCATGATGCCGGGAATGGACGGGTTCGAGGTGTGCCGCCGCATCAAGGACGATCCGACCACCCACGACATCCCCGTCATCTTCATCTCCGCCAAGAGCGAGGTGGAGGACGAGACCCGCGGGTTGGAGGTGGGGGCCATCGACTTCATCACCAAGCCGATCAGCCCGCCCATCGTGAAGGCGCGGGTGCGCAATCATCTGCTGCTGAAACGCCAGACCGACCTTCTGCGCAGCCTGTCCTTTCTGGACGGACTGACCGGCATCGCCAACCGCCGCCGCTTCGACGAGACGATGGCGTGCGAATGGCGGCGCTGCGCCCGGTCGCATCTGCCGCTGTCGCTCATCATCCTCGATGTCGACCATTTCAAGGCCTACAACGACCAGTACGGACATCAGGCCGGCGACGAATGCCTGCGCATCGTGGCCGAGGTGCTGGCGGAGCGGGCAAGGCGGCCGAGCGACCTCGTCGCCCGCTATGGCGGCGAGGAGTTCGTCTGCCTGCTGCCGGAGACCGACGGTCCCGGCGCCACCCGCGTGGCCGAGGGGTTCCGGGCCGGCGTCGCCGAACGCCGCATCCCGCATGCGCAGTCGCCGGTCGCCCCCTATGTCACCATCAGCCTGGGCGTCGCCACCGTGATTCCCTCCGCCGAGGGCAGCCCCGAACAGCTGGCGGAGATGGCCGACCAGCTGCTCTACCGCGCCAAGCGCACTGGCCGGAACCGCGTGCAGGACGCCACGGTGCCGGCGCTGTGACCGCCCGGCCGCTTCCGTCGCCCGTCCATGACGTTCGCGGTCGCGGCTTCGCCCGCCGCGCCCCGCTGACGGACGCCTGGGACTGGGTCGATGGCCGGGTTGCCCCGCCGCCTGCAAGGATTCTGACCCTGGCGGAGTGCGCCGGGCTGCGGCTGGCCGATCCGGTCGCGGCGGTGGGCGACTGGCCGCCGGCCGACCGGGCGGCGGTGGACGGCTATGCCGTGGCGGCGGCCGACACGCTGGGGGCCGGCTCCTACAACCCGGTGCCGCTGACGGCGGCGGTGGCGGTGAGCGCCGGTGATCCGCTGCCGCCGGGCTGCGACGCGGTGATCCCGTTCGAGGCGGCGCAGGCCGTCGGCCCCTTCATCGAGGCGATCGACTCAGTGGCGCCCGGCAGCGGGGTGGAGCGGCGCGGCGCCTGGACCACGGCCGGAAGCCCGCTGCTGCCGGCCGGGCGGCGCCTGCGCCCCGGCGATCTCGGCCTGCTCGCCGCCATCGGTCATGGGGCCGGCCATGGGGCCGGCCACGGGATGGTGGCGGTCCTGCCGGCGCCGCGGGTGCGCATCCTGATCGCCGGCGGACCCAAGGCCGGCGCGCCGGAGCAACTCGGCGCGATGCTGGCGGCGCTGGTCGGGCGCGACGGCGGTGTGGTCGAGGCGGTCGAGGAGTTGCCCGCCGACCTCGACGCCCTCGCCGAGGCTTTTGCCCGGCCGGGCGCCGACCTGATCCTGTCGGCCGGGCGCACCGGCACCGGTCCCGACGATTTGGCGCCGCCCGCCCTGGCGCAGGCCGGCAGTCTCGACCTGCATGGCATCGCCATGCGGCCGGGCGGCAGCGCCGGGCTGGGGATTGCCGGCGGCGTTCCGGTCCTGCTGCTTCCGGGCGAGCCGATGGCGGCGCTGGCCGCCTATGAGCTGCTGGCCGGGCGCGCGGTGCGGCGTGCCGCCGGTTTGCCGGCCGCTCTGCCCCATTCCAAGGTCGAAGCGGTGACCGCGCGCAAGCTGGTGTCGGAGATCGGCAGCTTCGACCTGCACCGGGTCCGGCTGGACGACGGTGGCAGAGTGGAGCCGGTGGCCTCGCCCGGCTGGCCGGGACTGGCGGCGGCGGCGCGGGCCGACGGCTTCGTCCTGATCGGGGCGGACAGCGAAGGCGTGCCGGACGGCGCTCCAGTCATTATGTATCGTTTCGCCTGATCTTCTTCCGCCCCGATCTTCTTCCGCAAGGGTTTGCCGCGTGCACAGCTCCGACCGCAGCCGTGAGGACATCCGCCGTTTCGTCGCCCAGGCCGCCCGCCAGGACCAGTTCCTGGAGGTGGTCAGCGGAGAGGAGGCGCGCGCCCGCTTCCACCGCCATCTCGACCTGTCGCCGCGGGGGGAAGAGCGGGTGCCGCTGTCCGCAGCGCTCGGCCGCGTGCTGTCCGCCGATGTGGTGGCGGAGGTGGACGTACCCGGCTTCGACCGCTCGGTGGTCGACGGCTTCGCGGTGCGGGCCGCTGATACGGTCGGCGCGGCGGAGGATCGTCCGGTCGCCCTGCGCCTGAACGACGAGGTGCTGGCCGCCGGCCATGCCCCCGAACTGACGGTGGAGCCCGGCACCGCAACCGTGATCGCCACCGGCGGCATGCTGCCGCGCGGCGCCGACGCCGTGGTGATGGTGGAGACGACCGAGGCGGCGGAGCGGCCGGACGGCCTGTTCGTCACCTTGACCCGCCCGGCGACCCCCGGCGCCTTCGTCGCCGCCGCCGGCTCCGACATCGGGCGGGGCGAGGTGGTGCTGCGCAAGGGCCAAGCCCTGACCTCACGCGAGATCGGCGTGCTCGCCGCCATCGGGCTGGCCGAGGTGCCGGTGGTGCGCCGGCCGCGCGTCGCCATCCTGTCGACCGGCGACGAGATCGTGGCGCCGGGCCAGCCGATCCGCACCGGGGCGGTCTATGACAGCAACGGCGCCATCCTGGCCGCCGCGGTGGCCGAACTGGGCGGCGAGCCGGTGCCGCTGGGCATCGCCCCGGACGAGGATGCGGCGCTGGAACGGCTGGTCGCCCAGGGTCTGGAGTGCGACGCGCTGCTGCTGTCGGGCGGCACCTCGAAGGGTGCGGGCGACCGCTCCCACCGCATCGTCGCTCAGCTGTCCGATCCCGGCATCGTCGCCCATGGCGTGGCGCTGAAGCCGGGCAAGCCGCTGTGCCTCGCGGTGACCGGCGGCAAGCCGGTGGTGATCCTGCCGGGCTTCCCGACCTCGGCCATGTTCACCTTCCACAGCTTCGTGGCGCCGGTGATCCGCGCCCTGGCCGGCCTGCCGCCGGCGCTGGCGGAGGAGGTGCCGGCCACCCTGCCGGTGCGGCTGGGGTCGGAACGCGGGCGAACCGAATATGTGATGGTCTCGCTGGTCCATGGAGCCGGTGGGGGCGCCAACGAGGACGAACTGGTCGCCTATCCGCTGTCCAAGGGGTCGGGCGCGGTCACCGCCTTCAGCCATGCCGACGGCTTCCTGGCCATCGACGCCCAGGCGGAGGCGGTTGAGGCCGGCACACCGGTGTCGGTCCAGCTGCTCGGCCGCTCGCTGGCGCCGGCCGACCTGATTGTGGTCGGCAGCCAGTGCATCGGGCTGAACGCCGTGCTCGGGCGCCTGATCGCCGAGGGGATGAGTGTCAAGGCGTTGAATGTCGGCTCGATGGGCGGGCTGGCGGCGGCGCGGCGGGGGGAGTGCGACATCGCCCCCGTCCATCTGATGGACCCGGCCACCGGCAGCTACAACACGCCCTTCCTGGCGCCGGGGCTTGACCTCGTCACCGGTTACCGCCGCATGCAGGGCATCGTCTTCCGCCGTGGCGACCCGCGGTTCGAGGGCAGGACGGCGGCAGAGGCGGTGGCCGCGGTCGCCGGTCTGGCCGACTGCATCCTGATCAACCGCAATTCCGGCAGCGGCACCCGCATCCTGACCGACCGTCTGCTGGGCGCGGCGCGGCCGACCGGCTATTGGACGCAGACCAAGTCGCACAACGCCGTCGCCGTCGCGGTGGCGCAGAACCGTGCCGACTGGGGTGTCGCCATCGAAACCGCGGCGAACCTCTATGGGCTGGGCTTCCTGCCGTTGCAGGAGGAGCATTACGACTTCGTCATCCCCGCCGCCCGCCGCGACCGCCCGGCCGTCCGCCGCTTCGTCGAGGCGCTGGAGACGCCGGAGGTGGCGGAGGCCCTGCGCGCCATGGGGTTCATCAGATAGCGTCTTATCCAATCGTTCGGCAAATCCGAACAAAATGCCGCAAGCCGGGTTTTTTTGTGATCCGGCGGCCGGGTGGTTGCGTACCGAAGGTCACGATGCGACATACAGCCCGGCGTAATTGCCGGTGGCGCGCGGGTCAGGGTGCAGGGCAGGGTGCAGGATTGACGCAGAGGCCTTGAAAAAGGGGGCGCTGCCGCGAATTCCGGGAATGGGTGCCATCCCCGGCTTGTGCGGCGGCCGATGTTCCCCTTGAATGGGACCATGCAGGACCAGCACACCCCCGCGGCCGATACGGACCCCAGCCTGGAAGCCTTGCTCGTCGCCGTCGGGCGCGAGCGGGACAAACAGGCGTTCGGGGTGCTGTTCGGCCACTTCGCGCCGCGGCTGAAGACGTATCTGCGCCGGTTGGGATGCGATTCCGGCGCGGCGGAAGAGCTTGTTCAGGAGGTCATGCTGTTGGTCTGGCGTCGTGCCGAAACCTACGATCCGAGGCACGCCTCGGCCGGCACCTGGGTGTTCACCATCGCCCGCAACAAGCGAATCGATGTGTTGCGCCGCGAACAGCGGCCGGAGATCGACCCCGACGATCCCGCCCTGGTGCCCGAACCCGACGAGTCCGCCGACCGCCGGATCGAGGCGAAGGAAAGCAGCGGGCGCCTGCGCGCCGCGCTGAAGGATCTGCCGCCGGAACAGGCCGAGCTTCTGCGCATGGCTTATTTCGAGGACAAGCCGCACAGCGTCATTTCCGCGGAGAACGGCATCCCGCTCGGCACAGTCAAATCGCGCCTGCGTCTGGCGATGGAACGCCTGCGCCGGTCGCTGAAGGATGTCGGATGAGGCATTTCCGATGAACCGGCCGAGCCATCACCCCGGCGATACCCTGCTGATCGACTATGCCGGCGGCGCCCTGTGCGAAGGCGCGTCGCTGGCCGTCGCCACCCACATGGCCTTCTGCCCGGCCTGCCGCCACGCGGTGACGGAGATGGAGGCGATCGGCGGCGCCCTGCTGGACGATCTGGAGCCGGAACCGCTGTCCGACGGCTGCCTGGAAGCGCTGATGGCCCGCCTGGACCATGAGCGGCCGGCACCCTGCCGCCCGGCGGTAAAGCCGTCGCCTGAGAAATCGCGCTATCCGGAACCGTTGCGCAGCTATCTGCGCGGGCGGCTCGACCGCGACGGGCGGATCGGGGAGGACGGCTGGCACTTTCTTCAGCCGGGCATGCGCTGCATGGATCTGCTGTCGGGTCCGAACGGGACGACACGGCTGATCCGCATGAAGGGCGGGGTCGGCGTGCCGCAGCACACCCATGGCGGCATCGAGCTGACCGTGGTGCTGGAGGGCGGCTTCTCCGACGAATTCGGCGCTTTCCTGCCCGGCGATCTCGCCATCGGCGATCCATCGCTGGTCCATCGGCCGGTGTCCGATCCGGAAGGCTGCCTGTGCCTCGCCACCACCATCGGCGGGCTGAGGCTGACCGGGCCGTTGGGGCGGTGGTTCAACCGGTTCGTGAAGTTCTGAAAGGGATGGGCGCCGGAGCGCCCATCGCACGCGCCTTACTGGTCCGCGTGCCTTACTGGAACGCGATCTTGGCGTTGTCGCCCGGATCGGGCGACTGGCCGGTCAGCTTCGCCTTCACATAGCCATAGGCGTAGACCATGGTGCTGGACGGGCTGTCCCAGTATTCGGCCTGATCGACCGACACCTTCAGCAGCGCCACCTCCGGATCGTCCGGACCCTGGGGGAACCAGGTGCTCATGATGTCGCGCCACAGGAAGCGGATCTTGTCGCGGTCGCGCACCACTTCGGCGACGCCGGAGACGGACACGTAATCCTGCTTGTCGGGGTTGGCGTAGGCGAGGTTGACGCGCCAGTGGCGGTCGATCTCCGCCACCTTTTCGGAATGGGCGCGGGTGAAGAACCACAAGGTGCCGTCTTCGAACCCCGCATGGGACAGCGTCGCCATCGGACGGGAGTTCATCCGGCCGTTGTCGTCCAGCGTCGTCATCATCGCGACCTGGACCCCCTTCATCATCTCCCAGAGCTTCTTTATTTCGCCCTGATCGGGGCTGTGGCCGTGGCCGGCGGTGGTGCTATGGACCATGGTCTGCCTCTCGTTCGGTAGCCCAACGGAGACTGGGGAACGCCTGTAGTGGTCAGAAAGTTCCGACCTGCTGATTCACTCCCCCGACAGACCAGGATCCTGTCCCGGCGCGGTAGTGGTCGATCCGGGTCAGCGACCAGGGGTCGATCCGCAGCCGCAACGCCGCCTCCGGCGTGAGATCCAGCGCCAGCGCCAGCGCGCCCCGGATGCTGCCGGCATGGATCACCGCAACCACGTCGCGCCCGGCATGGAGGTCGGTCAGCCGCCGCAGCGCCGCCGCCGTGCGCTCCATCACCGTGGCGAAGCTCTCGCCGCCGGGCGGGGCGTGGCGGGCCGGATTGCGCCAGAAACGCGCCGCCGCCTCAGCATCGCGCTGGGCCGCGGTGTCGTGGCTGATGCCCTCCCACTCGCCGAAATCCTGCTCGGCCAGCGCCGGCTCGACGACGGCGGTGTCGGCAAGCCGTGGGTTGCGGTTCCACAGCGCCTGGGCGGTCTGGCGGCTGCGGCGCAGGGGACTGGTCAGCCACAGGGCGTCGGCGGGAAGGCTGGCCGCCAGCGCCGCCGCCGTGGCGCGGTTGCCGGTGTCGGCCTCGCGGTCGCTCGCTCCGCAGATCACGTTGTCGGGGTTGTGGACCGGCGCATGGCGGATCAGCCACCAGCGGGTGACGGACAGGGGGGTGAGACTCACCGCGCTCATGCAACTGCTCCCAGGGTCGATGCTCCGATGAAGGCGGAGAGGGTCAGCAGCACCGCGGCCTCCGCCACCTGCTGCGCGGCGCCGAAGACGTCGCCGGTGTGTCCGCCGATTTGCCGCCGGGCCAGCACCGCCACCGCGGTCACCGCCAGAAGCGAGGCCGCCAGCGCCGGCAGGGCCAAGCCGCCGAGGGCGACCGCGGCCAGCGCCGTGCCGGAGACGAGCGCCAGCAGCACCGTCACCATCGCCGGCCGGCCCTGTGCCGCCGCCAGCCCGTCACGCCGCGCCGGGGACAGGGTGCGCGCCATCGCCGCCAGCCCGCAGCGCGACAGGGCGCCGGCCGCCACCAGCCCCGCGACCGCCGCCGGCACCGGCAGGGCGGCCAGAGCCGCCGCACGGATGCCGATGGAGAAGACCAGCGCCAGCACGCCATAGCTGCCGACCCGGCTGTCGCGCATGATCTCCAGCTTGCGCGCCAGATCGCGCCCGCCGCCGAAGCCGTCGGCGACGTCGGCCGCGCCATCCTCGTGCAGCCCGCCGGTCAGCCGCACCGTCGCCGCCAGGGCCAGCAGCGCGCCGGCCAGCGGCGGCAGGTGCAGCGCCGCCGCCGCCGCGAAGACGGCACCGCCCGCCAGCCCGACCAGCGCGCCGACCAGCGGGAACCACCCCATCGCCCGCGCCGACGCGCCCTCGGCCAGCGGACCGTTGAGCGGACCCAGCGGAGGGAAGGGCAGGCGGGTCAGGAACACCAGCGCCAGGGCGGCGTCCTGGGTCCAACTGGGCGGAGGGGGAGGGGCGGTGGTCGCATCACGCATGATCGGCATCGACTACGCCCAACCGGCGTTCGGCGCAACCCTGCTCGGCGAGTGGTTCTCCACCCTTTGCACAGGTCCGATTCCTTGACCAAAACGGCCTGTCCGCCTACCTTGTCCGTTTGAACTCCCCCTACCAGCATCGAGCACCCATGGCCCGTCTTCCGATCCTCGTCGCCCCGCATCCGATCCTGAAGCGCAAGGCGCAACCCGTCGCCGAAGTGGATGCGCGCGTCGTCAAGCTGATGGACGACATGGTGGAGACCATGTACGACGCCAACGGCATCGGTCTGGCCGCCCCGCAGGTCGGCGTGCTCGACCGCGTCATCGTCGTCGACGTCCATGAGAAGGACGAGCCGGCGAACCCGATGCGCCTCGCCAACCCGGAAATCGTCTGGTCGTCCGACGAGAAGTCGGTGTGCGAGGAGGGTTGCCTGTCGGTGCCGGAGCAATATGCCGAGGTCACCCGTCCCCAGCGCATCCGCGTCCGCTATCTGGACGAAAAGAACCAGCAGCAGGAGATCGAGGCCGACGGCATGCTCGCGACCTGCATCCAGCATGAGATCGACCATCTGAACGGCGTTCTGTTCGTCGATTACCTGTCGATTCTGAAGCGGAACATCCTGCTGAAGAAGGTCCAGAAGATGCAGAAGGCGACGGCCTGACCCGCCTCGATTCAAAGATGACCACCCCGCTCCGTCTCGTCTTCATGGGTACGCCGGATTTCGCCGTGCCCAGCCTTGCCGCGCTGATCGAGGCGGGGCATCAGGTCGTCTGCGCCTACAGCCAGCCGCCGCGCCCCGCCGGCCGCGGCCAGCAGGTGCAGAAATCGCCCGTCCACCGCTTCGCCGAGGAGCACGGCATCCCCGTGCGCACGCCCAAGAGCCTGCGCAACGCCGAGGCCCAGGCGGAGTTCGCCGACCTGAAGGCCGATGCCGCGGTGGTCGCCGCCTATGGCCTGATCCTGCCGCAGCCGATCCTGGACGCGCCGCGGCTGGGTTGCGTCAACGTGCATGGCTCCCTGTTGCCGCGCTGGCGCGGGGCGGCGCCGATCCAGCGCTCCATCCTGGCCGGCGATGCCGAGACCGGGATCACCATCATGCAGATGGACATCGGGCTCGACACCGGCGCCATGCTGTCGAAAGAGGCGGTGGCGATCACCCCCGCCACCACCGCCAGCAGCCTGCATGACGAGCTGGCTGCGCTCGGTGCCCGCATGATCGTTCCGGCGCTGGACGGGCTGGCCGCCGGCACGCTGACCGCCGTGCCGCAGCCGGAAGACGGCGTCACCTACGCCGCCAAGCTGACGCGCGAGGATGGCCGGCTCGACTGGACCCGGCCCGCCGCTTATGTCGAGCGGCAGGTCCGGGCGCTGACGCCGTGGCCCGGCTGTTGGTTCGACGCGGCGAATGGCGAGCGCATCAAGGTGCTGGCCGCCGAACCCGCGACCGGCACCGGCACGCCGGGAACGCTTATCGACGACCGGCTGACGGTCGCCTGCGCCGACGGCGCGGTCCGGCTGGTCAAGGTGCAGCGGCCGGGCAAGGCGCCGGTGGATGGTGCCGCCTTCCTGCGCGGCTTCGCGCTGGCGATCGGGCAGCCGGTCTCCGCCGAAACCGTCGCGGACTGACCGCCGTGCAGCGCTGGAAACTGACCGTCGAGTATGACGGCCGTCCCTTCGTCGGCTGGCAACGCCAGGACAACGGCCCCTCCGTCCAGCAGAGCCTGGAGGAGGCGGTGCAGCGCCTGTCGGGCGAGGTGGTGCGGGTCCATGGCTCCGGCCGCACCGATGCCGGGGTGCATGCGCTGGGGCAGGTCTGCCATTTCGACCTGGAGAAGCCCTTCACCGGGTTGAAGCTGCGCGACGCCCTGAACTTCCACCTGAAGCCGGCCCCCATCGCGGTGCTGGAGGTGGAGGCGGTCAGTGAGGACTTCCATGCCCGGCTGACCTCGACCGGCCGCGCCTATGTCTACCGCATCGTCAACCGCCGGGCGCCGCTGGCGCTGGACTCCGGCCGGGCGTGGCACGTCACCCGCCCGCTGGATGCGGAGGCGATGCACGCGGCGGCGCAGGTGCTGGTCGGCCAGCATGACTTCTCCAGCTTCCGAGCCGCGCTGTGTCAGGCGAAGTCGCCGGTGAAGACGCTGGACCGGCTGGATGTGGAGCGGCAGGGCGAGGAAATCCGTATCCATGCCGCCGCGCGCTCCTTCCTGCACCATCAGGTCCGCAACATGGTGGGCACGCTGGAACTGGTGGGCGCCGGCAAATGGAGCGTGGACGACATCCGCCGCGCGCTGGAGGCCCGCGACCGCGCCAAGGCCGGGCCGACCTGCCCGCCCGATGGGCTCTATTTCGTGGCGGCACGCTACTAAGGCCATAGTAAAGACGGGCTATCCACGCTGATGAAAGTCACTGCTGGATTTGCTGCAAAATTATTTCCCCTCGGCAATGATTGCTGTATGAAAATCCTCTGAAAGCGCTTCAATCTTGAGGCGCGGAAATTTGGAATTTCTAATAAAAACACTCGAGAAACAGCTTTTGCATTTCTCGAAAATTAGACGCTCTGAATGGGTATGCTTTGCCAGAAGTGACGGTATCAGCAGGCAGATGTAGAAGGAAGATCTGCGAGAATGTCATTTTTCAACCCTCAGATCGATGTTTTGCTCCTGTCGCCTGTCCGGCCTGAAGTTCGCAAGTTCAAGGATCTGTGGGGTGGCACCACGCAACGCGCTTGTGCCGCCGATGTCCGATTGCCGGCCGGGATTGGATGATGCAGCCGCCGTCAAGTGGGCTCAATCCTCAGCCGTCACCGCGGTCGCACCGGTTGCGGACCTGGCTCATTCTGCTGGTCACGGTCGTGGCCGTGCCGCTCGTCCTTTTTTCGGGTTTCCTGCTTGTCCGGAACGTGAAGGCCCAGGCCAGGGAAACCGAGCGGCTGGTCCGTGACCGGGCGCACCTGCTGGCCGAGGACGTGGACCGGGAAGTGGCGCGACTGATCGCTGCGGCCGAAGTCCTTGCCACCTCCGAGAGTCTGGCGGTGGGCGATTTCGCCACCTTCCACCGGCGCGCCGTCGAGGTGAGGGACCATCTCGGCACCAACGTGGTCCTGCGCAACCTGACGAACCAGCAGCTCGTCAACAGCCGCGTGCCCTGGGGAACGCCCCTGCCCGCGAACTCCGGCCTGATCGCCGATCAGCGGGCGATCGCGACGCGGAAACCGCAGGTTTCCGGGCTCATCATGGGCGGCGTAACGCGTGCGCCGCTGCTGATCGTCGTGGTGCCGGTGATCCGCGACGGCGATGTGCGCTTTCTGTTGAGCCTGACCATCACTCAGGAACGGCTCCAGACGATCGTCTCTCCCGAGCGCCTCCCCCGCGGCTGGCGGGCTGGAGTGATCGACGAGGACGGGACCGTCATCGCCCGCTCGCATCAGGCCGAACAGTTCGTCGGCCAGTCGTTGCCGGCGGAACTGTGGGCCGGGATACGCAACGCGCCGGAGGGGATCCATCGCGCGATCAATCTGGAGGGGGTATCCGCCTTTCAGGCCTACAGCCGCTCCGGGACGGCCGGTTGGGTGGTTGCCACCAGCGTTCCCCAATCGCTCATGGCGGGGCCTGCGCGTGAGACGCTCCTGCTGTTCGTGGGTGGCGGGCTCGCCCTCTTTCTGATCGGTATCGCCGCCGCCATCGGACTGGGGCGCCGCCTGATGCGCCCGGTTGCGCAACTGGCCGAGGCCGCGGAAGCATTGGGGGCGGGGCGTCTGCCGCCTGCCGACGCCGGCGGCGTTCTGGAAATCGACGCGGTCGCCAAAGCGATCCGGAATGCGGCCGGCCTGATCCATCAGCGCGAAGCGGATTTGGCCGAAAGCGAGGCCAGGAACCGGGCGATGGTCCAGACCGCGGCGGATGCCATGGTGGTCATCGACGACGCCGGCGTCATCCAGTCGTTCAACCCGGCGGCGGAGCGCATCTTCGGCTATCAGGCGGAGGAAGCAATCGGGCGGCCCGTCAGAATTCTGATGCCGGAACCGTGCCACTCCGCGAACGATGCGGACGTCATGACCTGTCTGACCACGGCTGAGAGGCGGGGCAATGGTGCCGGCCACGCCCTGATGGGGCGGCGCAAGGACGGCACGACATTCCCGATCGAACTGGGCATCGCCGAATGGACCTCCGGCAAGCGGCGCTATTTCAGCGGGATCATCCGCGACATCACCGAACGCAAATCTGCCGAGGATGCCCTGCGCGCGTCGAAGGCCGAAGCAGACCGCGCCAATGTCGCCAAGTCGAAGTTCCTCGCCGCCGCCAGCCATGATCTGCGCCAGCCGGTCCAGGCTATGATGCTGTTTCAGAGCGCTCTGGAGGAGCGGCTCGACGGACATCCAGCCTCCCGCCTGCTGAAGTCGCTGGGCGAGGCGATGGGAGGCTTGCGGATGCTGCTCGACAGCCTGCTCGACGTGTCCAAGCTCGATGCCGGACTGATCGTCCCGACCCCGGTGGATATGCCGGTCGGGATGCTCCTGGAGCGGCTTGGCGCCGAATACCATGCCCAGGCCGCGGCCAAGGGGCTGCGCCTGCGGGTCGTCTCCAGCGGCGCGACGATCCGCAGCGACCCGGCATTGCTGGAGCGCATCCTGCGCAACCTCATCGAGAACGCGTTGCGCTATACCGAACGGGGCGGTGTGCTGATCGGATGCCGGCGGCAGGGCAGCAACCTGCAGATCGACGTGGTCGATACCGGCATCGGCATCCAACCCGACAAGCACGAGGAGATCTTCGAGGAGTTCTTCCAGGTCGGCAATCCGGAGCGCGACCGCAACAAGGGCCTGGGGTTGGGATTGGCGGTGGTGCGACGCCTCGCCCGGTTGCTCGGTCACCGGATCGAACTCCGATCCTTGCCTGGGCGCGGCTCGATCTTCCGCGTCGAGGTACCGGCCGTGGCCCTGCGTTCGTCCGGCTCCGACCGACCGAACGGTGTGCCCGCCGTGAATGGCCGTAGCGGCCTGATCCTGGTGATCGATGACGAACCTCTGGTGCGCATGGGACTGCAGGCGATGCTGGAGGGCTGGGGCTACCGGGTGCTGACCGCCGGTTCCATCCAGGATGCCGTCCAGCATGTCGAGAGCGGTGAATGGCCGGCCGCCATCCTCGCCGACTACAGGCTGCGGGGCGGCGAAACCGGCCTGGATGCGATCAAGGCGGTGTACGAACGCCTGGATATGCCGGTACCCGCAACGGTCATCACTGGCGATACCGCGCCTGAACGCCTGGTCGAGGTGCGGGCAGGCGGGCACGCGCTGCTCCACAAGCCGGTCGCGGCCAACGATCTGCGGAATGCCGTCGTGGAGATGTTGTCCGTCGCGGAATGACGGCAGTCTGTCCGCCGATGGGGGTCATGCGGCCCCCGGCGGCTCCGGTTGACGGCCGGTGCGCCCCGCCAGCCGCTCCTGCTCCGCGGTGAACACCGACACCAGATGCTCGATCACCGCCCGCACCCGCGGCACCTCGCGGCGGTCGCGGTGGACCAGCAGCCACGCCTCGCGGGTTATTGGCGGGCCGGGCAGCGGGCGGCGTTCCAGCCCCGGCACGCCGTCCGCCAGCATGCAGGGCAGGAAGGCGGTGCCGAAGCCGGCGACCGCCGCCGCAAGCTGGCCCTGAACGCTGTTGGAGCGGAAGGCGACGCGCCGGCCGCCGCCATGGCGGTCCAGCCACAGCGCCTCCGGCAGTTCGGCCATCGACTCGTCATAGGCGATCAGCGTGTCGGGCGCGTCCGGCGCGGCGTAGAGCCCATAGCCCAGCGTCGCCAGCCGCCGCCCGACCAGATCGCCGCGCTGCGGCCGGGCCAACCGGATCGCCAGATCGGCCTCGCGCCGGGCGAGGCTGAGGGTGCGGTTGTCGACGATGATCTCCAGGTTCAGCGCCGGGTTTGCCGCACGCAACGGTCCGAGCCGGGGGATCAGGAAGATGTCGGCCAGCGCCTGGGTCATCGTCAGCCGCACGGTGCCGGTCAGCCCGGCGTCGTCGCCCTCGCGGCGGCGGATCGCCTGCGCCCGCTCGTCCATCGCCTCGGCAAGGGCGCGGACGCTTTCGCCCTCCGCGGTCAGGACATAGCCGTCTGGGCGGCGCTCCATCAGGCTGCGGCCGAGCGTCGCCTCCAGCGCGGCCAGTCGGCGCCCGACCGTGGCATGGCTCAGCCGCAGGCCGCGTGCCGCCGCCGACAGGCTGCCGGCGCGCGCCAATGCCAGGAAGACCCGCAAATCGTCCCAGTCGAGCGGGCCTGTGAATTTCTGAACAGTCATCGTGCAAGGATAGCGGATGGCTGCGCATCGGTGAACGGGGCAGCATGGCCTCCGTCACCATTCAACGACTGCGGAGCATTCCCCGATGAAGACTCTTCCCGCCCGGACCCTGCGCCAGATCGTCGGCGCGCCGAGCACGCCCAGCCCGCTCGACAAGGCGGTGCTGGTGCTGATCGATCTGCAGCGCGAATACACCGACGGCGCTCTGCGGCTGTCGGGCGTCGATGCGGCGGTGGAGCAGGCGGCGGAGCTGCTGGCCCTCGCCCGGACCAATGGTGTGCCGGTGATCCACATCGTCCATCACACCGCTGCGGGCGCGCCGGTGTTCGACCCGACCGGGCCGATGGCGAAGATCGTCCCGGCGGTCGCCCCGCGCGATGGCGAGCCGGTGATCGTCAAGAAACTCGCCAATGCCTTCGCCGGGACAGACCTGCAGACGGTGGCGCGCGATACCGGGCGGACGGAGATGATCGTCGCCGGCTTCATGACCCACAACTGCGTCAGCAGCACCGCGCGGTCGGCGGTGGATCATGGCTGGCGGGTGACGGTCGTGGCCTCGGCCACCGCCACCCGCGACCTGCCGGACGGCAAGGGCGGGGTGGTGCCGGCGGCCGACATCCAGCGCGGCGTGCTGACCGGCCTGTCCGACAGCCTCGCCACCGTGGTCGAGGATGCGCGGGCCTGGGGGTGAGCGGGAGAAGGGGGCGCGGTCGGCGCCCCCGCCGCATTCTTACTTCTTGTCGGCCTTCCAGTAATAGTTGGTGTCGAAGCTCGGCCCCCAGACCAGGCCGGTGACGTTCTTGCGTTCCGCCACCATCTCCGTCTGCTGGAACATGATGACGAAGGGCGAGTCGGCCAGGACCGAGCGTTGCAGTTCCTCGTACATCTTGGCGCGCTTGGCGCTGTCGCGTTCCTCGACAGCGGCGGCGGTCTTCTTGGTCAGCTCCGGAATGTCCCAGGCGTTGCGCCAGGCCAACGGCTTGGACTTGGCGTCGTCGCTGTTGTCCGGGTTGGAGGCGAAGGTGTCGGCGTTGGAGTTCGGATCCTGGTAATCCGCGCCCCACTGCTGGATCATCAGTTCATGGTTGCGGGCGCGGAACTTGGTCAGCACCTGCTTGCCGTCGCCGGGGATGATTTCGATCTTCACGCCGGCCTTGGCGGCGCTGGCCTGGATCGCCTGGGCCATGTCCTGGGTCGGGTTGGTGTTGCGCACGTCCATGCTGACGGTGAAGCCGTCGGGATAGCCGGCCTTCGCCAGCAGTTCCTTCGCCTTGGCCGGATCGTACTTGTAGGGGTTGTCGTTGACGGCGCCCAGGAAGCCCTTGGGCAGGAAGGCCTGATGGACGGCGCCGATGCCGTTCATGATCGAACCGGCCATGCCGTCGTAGTCGACCAGATACTTGAAGGCCTCGCGCACCTCGGGCTTGGCCAGGGCGGGGACCTTCTGGTTCAGGCTGAGATACCACAGCGTGCCCTTCGGCGCCTGGACCAGACGGATGGCGTCGCTGGACTTCAGCGGTTCGAACTGCTCCGGCTTCAGGTTGCGCGCGACGTCGACGTCGCCCTTCTCCAGCAGCAGGCGCTGGGTCGCCGGTTCCGCGATGTGGCGGATCAGCACGCGCTTCAGCTTCGGCGCGCCGCGCCAGTATTTCGTGTTGGCGTCGAAGGTCAGCAGCTCGCTCGGCTTCCACTGCTTCAGGATGAAGGGACCGGAACCGGCGGAGTTGGTCTTCAGCCAGCCGGCGCCGAAATCGCCGTCCTTCTCCTTGCTCTTCACCAGCTTGGAATCGATGACCGACGCCACGTCGGCGGTCAGGCAGTAGAGCACGAAGGTGGGAGCGTAGGCCTTGTCGGTGGTGAAGACCAGCGTCTTCGGATCGGTGGCGCGCACCATCTGGTCGACATTGTCCGGGGTCAGGCCGAACTGGGTCAGGATGAAGGCCGGACCCTTGTTCATCTTCACCGCGCGGGCGAAGGACCATGCCACGTCGTTGGCGGTCAGCGGGTTGCCGGAATGGAAATTGATGCCGTCGCGGATCTTGAAGGTGAAGGTCTTGCCGTCGGGCGACACGGTCCAGCTTTCGGCGACCTCGCCCTCGATCTTGCTGACGTCGTTGACGTCGAAATGGATCAGGCGGTCATAGACCTGGGCGCTGTATTCCGCGCCCGACAGCTCGAAGATCTCGCCGGGGTCGAGGCTGACGATATCGTCGAACTGCCACGCCATCACCAGCGAATCCTTCGGCGTGGCGGCGATGGCCGGGCCGGCAAGGCTGACGAGGGCGAGAGCGGCGGCGCCGAGAACGGTCTGGGCAATAAGGCCGCGCTTGAAGCTGGTCATCCGTGAAGTCTCCCTGGAGGCCCGTTCGGGCACTGTTGAAGTGTGAATCTTCCTGCTGCCTTCCCTGGTATGTCAACCCGGCAGGTTGTCCATTTCTGCGCAGTCCTTCGCCGCGCCCTCCGTTTCGGTCCGTCCCTTGCTGTTTGGGACGGGTTGCAATTCGTGGGGAAAGCGCCTAGCTCCTATCGCCCCCCGGCACCATTCTTGTATTCGCGGACATTCGGCAGAAGGAAACCACCGTCATGGGCTATACCGTCGCGGTCATCGGCGCCACCGGCAATGTCGGGCGCGAGATCCTGCAAACGCTGGCCGAGCGGAAGTTCCCGGCCGACAAGGTCATCGCTCTGGCCTCGGAAAAATCGATCGGCCAGGAGGTGTCCTATGGCGAGGACGACATCCTCAAGGTCCAGGATCTCAACAAGTTCGACTTCCATGGCGTGGACATCGTCCTGTCGTCGCCCGGCGCCAAGGTGTCGGCCGTCCATGTGCCGCGCGCCGCCGCCGCCGGCGCCATGGTGATCGACAACACCTCGCACTTCCGCATGGACCCCGACGTGCCGCTGGTGGTGCCGGAGGTGAACCCGGAGACGCTGGTCGGCTATCGCAAGCGCGGCATCATCGCCAACCCCAACTGCTCCACCATCCAGATGGTGATGGCGCTGAAGCCGCTGCACGACCGTTACAAGATCCGCCGCGTCGTGGTGTCGACCTACCAGTCGGTGTCGGGCGCCGGCAAGGAGGCGATGGACGAGCTGTTCACCCAGACCCGTGCCATCTTCGTCAACGACCCCGTCACCAAGAGCGTCTTCCCCAAGCAGATCGCCTTCAACGTCATCCCCCAGATCGACGCCTTCATGGAGGACGGTTCCACCAAGGAAGAGTGGAAGATGATGGTGGAGACCAAGAAGATCCTCGATCCCAAGATCAAGGTCGCCGCCACCTGCGTCCGCGTGCCGACTTTCATCGGCCATGCCCTGTCGATCAATATCGAGACGGAGGAGCCGATCAGCGCGGAAGAGGCCCGCATCGTCCTGCGCGCCGCCCCTGGCGTGTCGGTGATCGACCAGCAGACCGGCGACGGCTATGTCACCCCGGTCGAGATTGCCGGCGAAAATCCGGTCTTCGTCAGCCGCATCCGCGACGACTTCACGGTGGAGAACGGCCTGTCCTTCTGGTGCGTCGCCGACAACCTGCGCAAGGGCGCGGCGCTGAACGCCGTGCAGATCGCCGAGCTGCTGGTGCGGGACTACATGGTGGAGTGAGGGTGCGGGTGGGGGAAAATCGCAGACGCTTCCCACCCTCCCAAATTGTCGGTAGGCTGAACCATCCCACCTGACCGGGCGGTTCCGTGCCTCGCATCCTGCCGCTGTTGTGCCTCGTCCTGCTGCTGCTCACCGGGTGCGGCGTCGATGCCGACCAGGATGCGCTGTGCCGGAAGCTGATCCCAGCCTTCGACGATGGTCCCGTCACCGACCTGTCCACCCGCTCCTATGCCGAGGACAAGCGGGTGCTGCGCGTCGATTACCGCAGCGACGGGCAGGCGCATTGGATCGCCTGCCGCTTCGCCGGCACGTCGATGGAGGAGGGGCGGCGGACCCTGGCGGCGGTAGCCACCGACCGCAGCGGCTGGCTGACCGGGATGCGCTTCGCCATGCTGCAGCAATGGCTGCGCATCAGGCCGCCGCGCGATGCCGTCGGCGGGTCGGTGAAGATCGACCGGGCGCCGCCGACGCGCTGGACGCCCGTCCTGTTCCTGGTCCAGCAAATCATCAACGCCGTTACGGTCGCCTGCGTCTATGGACTGCTCGCCCTTGGCTACACGCTGGTTTACGCCATCCTCGGCCAGATCAATCTGGCGATGGGGGAGCTGACGATGCTCGGCGCCATGCTGACGGCGATGATGGCGGCCGGGCTGGGCATGGCCGGCTGGGCGACATGGCCGCCGGCGCTGCTGGGCGTGCTGGTGCTGGTGATGGGCTTCACCGCGGTGCAGGGCTGGACGATGGACCGGCTGGTCTTCCGCCGCCTGCGCGGGGTGCGCAGCCACACGCCGCTGATCGTCGCGGTTGGGCTGTCCATCGCCTATCAGGAGGGGGTGCGGCTGCTGCACGGCGCCCGCGACTGGTGGCCGGCGCCGGTGCTGACCGGCCGCTTCGACCTGTTGAGCGACGGGGCCTTCACCGTCACCGCGCTGACCGCGCAGCTGGCGATCCTGGCGCTGACCGGCGGGCTCTATGCGGCGCTGTGGGGAATCATGCAGCGCACCGCCTTCGGCCGGGCGCACCGCGCCTGCACCGACGACATCGCGGCGGCGGAACTGGTGGGGGTGGACGTCAACCGCACGGTGGCGACGACCTTCGCCATCGGCGGCGGGCTGGCCGCGGCGGCGGGGGCGGTGATCGCGCTGTATTATGGCGGGGTGAATTTCTTCACCGGCTACCTGATCGGCTTCAAAGCGCTGGCCGCGGCGGTGGTCGGCGGCATCGGCTCGGTGCCGGGGGCGATGCTGGGCGGCGCCCTGCTGGGGCTGGTGGAGACCTTCTGGTCGGCCTATTTCGCGCTCGCCTACAAGGACATCGTGGCGTTCGGGCTGCTGACGCTGTTCCTGATCTATCGGCCGCAGGGACTGATGGGGCAGGCGCGGGGCAGGGGCGATTAGGCGGGAGGTGCCGGCCGGCGACGCAGCCGGCACCGTGACCATCCTTACCCCACCTTCACCAGCGCATGGCGCTTCTTGCCGGCGCTGAGCTTGACCACGCCGTCGGCGTTCAGGTCCGCCGCCGTCGCCTTCGCCGTCTCGTCGGCGATCGGCCCGTCGTTCAGCTTGGCCCCGCCGCCCTTGATGAGGCGCCGGGCCTCGCCCTTCGACGCCGCCAGACCGGCCGACACCAGCAGGTCGACCACCGGCAATCCGGCCTCCAGATCGGCGCGGGCGACTTCGATGCTGGGCAGCCCCTCGGCCGCGGCGCCTTCCTCGAAGGCGCGGCGCGCGGTCTCGGCGGCCTCCAGCGCGGCTTCCTCGCCGTGGGCGAGCCTGGTCACCTCGTTGGCGAGGATCTTCTTGGCCTCGTTGATCTCGGCGCCCTGCAGGCTTTCCAGCCGGGCGACCTCGTCCAGCGGCAGTTCGGTGTAGAGGCGCAGGAAGCGGCCGACATCGGCATCCTCGGTGTTGCGCCAGTACTGCCAGAAATCATAGCTGCCGAGCTTGTCGGCGGTCAGCCACACCGCACCGGCGGCCGTCTTGCCCATCTTGGCGCCGGAGGACGTGGTCAGCAGCGGCGTGGTCAGGCCGAACAGCTCCGCCCCGTCGGTGCGGCGGCCGAGTTCAACGCCGTTGACGATGTTGCCCCACTGGTCCGACCCGCCCATCTGCAAGGAGCAGCCGTAGCGCCGCTTCAGCTCCACGAAGTCGTAGGCCTGGAGGATCATGTAGTTGAATTCGAGGAAGGTCAGCGGCTGCTCGCGGTCCAGCCGCAGCTTGACCGATTCGAAGCTCATCATGCGGTTGATGGTGAAATGCCGGCCGATGTCGCGCAGCAGCGGGATGTATTTCAGCTCATCCAGCCAG
This sequence comes from uncultured Azospirillum sp., assembly GCA_966212305.1. GTDB lineage: Bacteria > Pseudomonadota > Alphaproteobacteria > Azospirillales > Azospirillaceae > Azospirillum. The sequence continues at coordinate 91,202 of CBIHQY010000002.1, read as the reverse complement.
TCGGCGTTGTTCGCCATCACCGCGTCGGTCGGCCCGTCCCCAAAGGTCAGGTAACGGCCGAAGATGCGCTTGATGCCCGCCATGTTGTTGCCGATGACCTCGTCGGTCAGCAGCTGGCGCGCCTCGTCCTTGCCCGACGGGTCGCCGATCTTGGTGGTGCCGCCGCCCATCAGGACGATCGGCTTGTGGCCTGTCTTCTGCAGCCAGCGCAGCATCATGATCGGCAGCAGGCTGCCGACATGCAAGGAGTCGGCGGTGCAGTCGAAGCCGATATAGGCGACGATCGGCCCCTTCCGCGCCCGCTCGTCCAGCGTGGCGAGGTCGGTGCACTGATGGATGAACCCGCGCTCCTGGAGGGTGCGCAGGAACTCCGAAGAGGGAGCCGAGGAGGTGGTCGTCGTCATGGCCGCAATCCGGCTGTCGTTGAAATGAAGGGCGGGGCAGGGTGGCAGAATTCCCGCGGTCTGTTACCACGGAACGGCCCCTGCCTCAATGCGGTGGCCGGATCGCCGCCGGATCGCTGTGCGGGAACCGGCGCCGCTGTCGGCCTGTTCTCCGGCTCAAGCATCGCTGCGCTGCCGCAAGTCAAATCCCACAAATGAAGACTGGGAATTCGCAAGTTTCCTCGTCAATCGCAATTGACATTGATTCGCAACACAGGCCTGCCGCCTTGTCTGTATTTTAGGCAGTTCGTCCCTGCGTCAATTGATAGTGACTATCAACTACATCTTTGTTTCGGCGGGATATTTTTATTGTGCGAGTCCTTCGCCTGTGACAAGGTGCGACAAATTATCCATTCAGGAGCATTCCATCATGCAAGGCGATCAAGGGGTCCTGGACCGTTTGAACAAGCTGCTCACCGGCGAGCTGAGCGCTGCCGACCAGTATCTGTCCCACGCGCGGTCGATGGAGGACATGGGCCTCAAGGCGCTGAGCGAACGCATCTCGCACGAGCGGGAAGAGGAACTGGAGCATGCCGACAAGCTGATCCGCCGCATCCTGTTCCTGGAAGGCACGCCCGACGTCGCCAGCCGCGACCCGATTCACATCGGCAAGACCGTTCCGGAGATGATGCGGAACGACCTGAACCTGGAATATGAGGTGGTGGCCGCCCTGAAGGAGGCCATCGCCTATTGCGAGCAGGTGAAGGATTACGACACCCGCCGCATCCTGCTGGAACTGCTGGTCGACACGGAAGAAGACCATGCGCATTGGCTGGAACAGCAGCTTGGCCTGATCGACATGCTCGGCGTGCAGAATTACCTGCAGTCGGCCATGGGCGGCTTCCCGAGCTGAGCGGAGGACGGATCATGAAAGGCAACAGCGACGTCATCGCCCAGCTTCAGATCGTCCTGAAGGACCAGCTGACGCAGATCAACCAGTATTTCCTGCACGCCCGCATGCTGAAGAACTGGGGCGTCAAGGCCCTGGGCAAGTGGGAGTATCACGCCTCCATCGAGGTGATGAAGAGCGCGGACGAGATCATCGAACGCATCCTGTTCATCGAGGCGATCCCCAACCTCCAGGACCTCGGCAAGCTGCACATCGGCGAGGATGTGCCGGAGATCCTGTCCAGCGACCTCGCCGCCGAGCGCGAGGCCCGCGACCGCATCGCCAACGCCATCGCCGTGTGCGAGCAAAAGGCCGACTACGTGTCGCGCGACGAGCTGTCCGAACTGCTGGAAGAGTCGGAAGAGCGCATCGACTATCTGGAAACCCAGCTGAGCCTGATCGACGACATCGGCCTGCCCAACTACATCCAGTCGGCGATGGGCGAGTTCAAGGACTGAGTGGGATTGGGGGGCGGGAGCAGCTTGCCCCCTCAAACCCGCCCCAGAATCTCTTCCGCCAGCGCCTGCATCTCCGCCGCCGCCAGGGTCTTGCGCGCGGCCTCCGTCACCGACAGGCCGGTCATCAGCGTGCCGGCATAGGCGGTGCGGTTGCCGACCTGCGCCGCCGCCAGTTCCACCGCCGGCGGGGCGACCAGGTCATGCACCTTGGCGACCAGTTCGTCGGCGATGCGCGCGCGGGGCGGCACGCGGTTCAGCACCAGCAGCAGCCGGCGCTTCTCCTGCGCCGCCAGATCGATGGTCGGATGCACCGCCCACAGATCCATCGGGCTCGGCTGCACCGGGGCGATCACCAGCGTGGCGGCGCGGACGGCGATGCGCGCCTCGGTCTGGGCGTGCGGCGGACTGTCGATCACCACGATGTCGTGGCTGCGCGCGAGCTTCTCCACCTCGGCCTGGGTGCGCCAGCCGGTGATCTGCACATGGGTGAAGCCGGGCTGCCCGCCGGTTGCCTCGGCCCGCACGGCATGCCAGCGTGTCAGGCTGCCCTGCGGGTCGATATCGACGGTGGCGACCTTGTATCCAAGCTGCGCCCAGGCGATGGCGAGGTGGGCGGCCAGCGTGGTCTTGCCGGCGCCGCCCTTCTGCTGCGCCACGGTGAAGACCTTGCCCGTCATGCCCGTACCCATCATGTTGTGTTCGGTGATTGCGCACTCCCCTCATAACCTTGGGCATGGCACCGGTGCAACCACGCGAATTGACACCGGTGCTGCACGGGCTAGAAAGACGCCGTGACCGACCATTCCGCACCCGATACCGGTGAAAAGCGCCCGGCGCTGATCCCGGCCACCCCCACCGGCATCGCCCGCGCGGCCGAACTGCTGCGCGCCGGCCGTCTGGTCGCCTTCCCGACCGAGACGGTCTATGGCCTGGGCGCCGACGCCACCGACGACCGCGCCGTGGCGGCCATCTTCGCCGCCAAGGGCCGACCGCAGTTCAATCCGCTGATCGTCCATGTCCCCGATCTGGTCGCCGCCCACTCCTGGGGCCTGTTCGACGACCGTGCCCACGACCTGGCGACGCAGTTCTGGCCCGGCCCGCTGACCATGGTCGTGCCGCGCCCGGCCAACTCCGCCCTGTCGCTGCTGGTCAGCGCCGGGCTGGACAGCATCGCCATCCGCGTGCCCAACCACCCGGTGGCCCAGGCCATCCTGCGCGCCGCCGGCAAGCCGATCGCCGCCCCCAGCGCCAACCGCTCCGGCGCCGTCAGCCCGACCACGCCGCACCATGTGCTGGAAAGCCTGGGCGACCGGGTCGACGCCATCGTCACCGGCGGCAAATGCATGGTCGGCCTCGAGTCCACCGTCATCGACCTGACCGGTCCCGAGGCGGCGCTGCTGCGTCCCGGCGCCGTGCTGCCCGACGAGATGGAGCGGCTGATCGGCCCGGTCCGCCTGTCGGCCGGCGACCCGACGGCACCCAAATCGCCCGGCCAGTTGGAAAGCCACTACGCCCCGAATGCGGCGGTGCGCCTAAACGCATCGTCGGCGGAGGAGGACGAGGCCTTCCTGACCTTCGGCCCCGACCGCTTCGTCTTCGGCGGCACCACCCGCCTGAACCTGAGCCTGGAAGGCGACCTGAACGAGGCGGCGGCCAACCTGTTCTCGCACCTGCGCAGCCTGGACCAGAGCGGGGCCAAGCGCATCGCCGTGATGCCGATCCCCGAGGTCGGGCTGGGCATGGCGATCAACGACCGCCTGCGCCGGGCGGCCGCGCCGCGGAGCTGATTTCCTTTCGGTCTCCGGCCGACCGGGACTTGGACGCACCGACAGGGAATTCCAGAGCAAGAAACGGATGGCGGGCGGCGGTGACGCCGTCCAGGATGGCGATGCTTCGGACACACTCTTGCACGCAGGGCTTGCGGGCATAAGGAGCCAAAGAATGATCGCGCCGTCCCCCAGGCCGATGGGCCTGACCGACTGGAGCTTGCTGGCCTTCCTCTCGATCCTGTGGGGTGGTTCGTTCTTCTTCGTCGGCATCGCCGTGCGGGAGTTGCCGCCGCTGACCATCGTTGCCATGCGGGTCGCGCTGGCGGCGCTGGCGCTCGGTGGACTGCTGCGGCTCCTGGGAACGCCGATGCCGCGCGACAGGCGGACATGGGCGGCATTCTTCGGCATGGGAACGTTGAACAACCTGATTCCCTTTTGCCTGATCGTCTGGGGGCAGACGCAGATCGCAAGCGGCCTTGCCTCGGTCCTCAACGCCACCACCCCGCTGTTCGGCGTGGTGGTGGCGCATGTCCTGACCCGAGACGAGAGGATGACGGGCAACCGGCTGGCGGGGGTGCTCGTCGGCTTCGCCGGCGTGGCGGCGATGATCGGGCCGGCTGCATGGGGTGGGGTGGGCGACGGGCTGCTGCCGCAGGTCGCGGTGCTGGGGGCCGCCCTGTCCTATTCCTTTGCCGGCATCTTCGGACGGCGGTTCAAAGGCATGGGAGTGTCGCCGATGGTGACGGCGACGGGGCAGGTTACCGCATCCGCCCTGATGCTGGTGCCGGTGGCGCTGCTGGTCGACCGTCCCTGGACCGTGCCGCTGCCCACCCCCGCCGCCTGGGGCGCGGTCGCCGGCCTGGCCTTGCTGTCCACCGCCCTGGCCTATGTCATCTTCTTCCGTGTCCTGGCCTCCGCCGGTGCGACCAACCTGATGCTCGTCACCTTCCTGATCCCGGTCAGCGCCATCCTGCTGGGCAGCCTGTTTCTCGGCGAACGTCTCGCCGTCAGGCATGGCATCGGCATGGTGCTGATCGCCGGCGGCCTCGCGGCCATCGACGGAAGACTGTTCGCACGGCTGGGACAACGCAGATCCGCATCGGCCGCCAAGGGATAGAAAATGATCGGCGAAGGCGTTAGAAGGGTTCGATTGCAATCCCCTTAACCTGCTTTGGACGCCGTGCCATGACCGTTGCCGCCGCCCTCGACCAGATCCGCGCCATCGTCGGCCCGTCCGGCATCCTCACCGACGCCGCCGACATGGCCCCGTACCTTGCGGAGTGGCGCGGGCGCTTCAAGGGCAACAGCCCGGCGGTGGTCCGCCCGGCCAGCACCGAGGAAGTCGCGGCCGTCGTCAAGATTTGCGCCGAGGCCGGCATCCCCATCGTTCCCCAGGGCGGCAACACCAGCCTCGTCGGCGGCTCCATCCCCTACGAGGAGGGGCGCGAGATCGTGCTGAGCCTGTCGCGCATGAACCGCATCCGCGACATCGACACGCTGAACTACACCATGACGGTGGAGGCCGGCGTGGTGCTGACCAGCGTGCAGGAGGCCGCGGCCGACGCCGACCGCCTGTTCCCGCTGAGCCTGGGGGCGGAGGGCACGGCGCAGATCGGCGGCCTGATCTCCACCAACGCCGGCGGCATCAACGTCCTGCGCTACGGCAACACCCGCGACCTCGTTCTGGGGCTGGAGGTGGTGCTGGCCGACGGCCGCGTCTGGGACGGCATGCGCCGGCTGCGCAAGAACAACACCGGCTACGACCTGAAGAACCTGTTCGTCGGCGCCGAAGGCACGCTGGGCATCATCACCGCCGCCGTGCTGAAGCTGTTCCCGCGCCCGCGCCAGTCGATCACCGCCTTCGTCGCCGTGCCCAGCCCCGCCGCCGCCATCGAGCTGCTGGCCCGCCTGCGCGCCGCCTCGGGCGACGCCGTGTCGGCCTTCGAGTTGATGTCGCGCCGCTGCCTGGACTTTGCCCTGAAACATGTCGCCGGCACCATCGACCCGCTGTCGGAGCCGTCGCCCTGGTATGTCCTGACCGAGCTGACCGCCGGCACCAAGTCCGACGCCTTCCAGGAGACGGTGGAGACCGCGCTGGGCGAGGCGTTCGAGGCGGAACTGGCCACCGACGCCACGCTGGCCCAGTCGGACGCCCAGGCCAAGCAGCTGTGGTTCATCCGCGAGGCGATCGTCGAGGCGCAGAAGTTCGAAGGCGGCTCGATCAAGAACGACGTGTCGATCCCGGTTTCCCGCGTCGCCGAGTTCCTCGAACTGGCCGAGGCCGCGGTGGCCCAGGCCTGCCCCGGTATCCGCCCGACCCCCTTCGGCCATGTCGGCGACGGCAACATCCACTTCAACCTCAGCCAGCCTGAAGGCGCCGACACCAAGGCCTATCTCGACCGCTGGGACGAGATCTGCCACGTCGTGAACGAGGTGATCTTCAAGCTCGACGGCTCCATCTCCGCCGAGCATGGCGTCGGCCGCTTCAAGAAGGACGAGATGCCGGCCATCAAGGGGCCGGTGGAGTTCGACATGCTGCGCGCCATCAAGGCGACGCTCGACCCCAAGGGCCTGCTGAACCCGGGCAAGATGCTTCCCTGAAGCCCCCTCACCGGCCGCCCGCGTCATAATATTGCGGGGGACAGGCTTGCGGCGAAAGACGTTTGGCCGCGCTTGTCCCCGGCGCGACACAAGGCTATGGTGCGGCCTCCGATTGTTCTGCGCCTATCGTACCGCGAGAGAGAGTTTTTCCGATGTCCAAGCCGCGCACTCTGTTCGACAAGATTTGGGACAGCCACGTCGTGCATCGCCAGGACGACGGCACCTGCATCCTCTATATCGACCGCCATCTGGTCCATGAAGTGACCAGCCCGCAGGCGTTCGAAGGACTGCGCGTCGCCGGCCGCAAGGTGCGGCGTCCGGAAGCCACTCTCGCCGTCCCCGACCACAACGTCCCCACCACCGACCGCTCCAAGGGCATCGTCGAGGAGGAAAGCCGGATCCAGGTGGAGACGCTGGACAAGAACGCCCGCGACTTCGGCGTCCGTTACTTCCCGATGGACGACGTCCGCCAGGGCATCGTCCACATCGTCGGTCCGGAACAGGGCTTCACCCTGCCCGGCGCCACCATTGTCTGCGGCGACAGCCACACCGCCACGCATGGCGCCTTCGGTGCGCTGGCCTTCGGCATCGGCACGTCGGAGGTGGAGCATGTGCTGGCCACCCAGACCCTGCTGCAGAAGCCGGCCAAGAACATGCTGATCCGCGTGGACGGCAAGGTGAATCCGGGCGTCACCGCCAAGGACATCGTGCTGGCCATCATCGGCAAGATCGGCACCGCCGGCGGCACCGGCTACGTCATCGAATTCGCAGGCGACGCCATCCGCGACCTGTCGATGGAAGGCCGCATGACCGTCTGCAACATGGCGATCGAAGGCGGCGCCCGCGCCGGCCTGATCGCTCCGGACGAGAAGACCTTCGCCTACGTCCAGGGCCGCGCCCTGGCTCCGAAGGCCGGCGCCTGGGAGCAGGCCGTCCAGTACTGGAAGACGCTGCCGTCGGACGAGGGTGCGGTCTATGACGCCACCGTCGTTCTGAACGCCGCCGACATCGTCCCGCAGGTCACCTGGGGCACCAGCCCGGAAGACGTGCTGCCGATCACCGCGACCGTGCCGAACCCGGCCGAGATCGCCGACGCCGGCAAGCGCGCCGCCGTCGAGCGCTCGCTCGCCTACATGGGCCTGACCCCCGGCCAGCCGCTGACCGAGGTGAAGGTGGACACCGTCTTCATCGGCTCCTGCACCAACGGCCGCATCGAAGACCTGCGCGCCGCCGCCGAGGTGGCCAAGGGCCGCAAGGTCGCCGAGGGCGTTCGCGCCCTGGTGGTTCCGGGCTCGGGTCTGGTCAAGGAGCAGGCCGAGGAAGAGGGTCTGGACAAGATCTTCACCGAGGCCGGCTTCGAGTGGCGCGAGCCGGGCTGCTCCATGTGCCTGGCGATGAACGCCGACCGTCTGGCTCCGGGCGAGCGCAGCGCCTCGACGTCCAACCGCAACTTCGAAGGCCGTCAGGGCCGCGGTGGCCGTACCCACCTCGTCAGCCCGGCGATGGCCGTGGCGGCGGCGGTGACCGGCCATCTGGCCGACGTGCGCGCTCTGGCGTAAGCGGACTGGGGCTGCCAAACAGCATGTAGGTGTTATGCGGGCGGGAGTGTGGACACTCCCGCCCTTTTTTCGTTCGGCCACGACGCGCAAAGAAGTTAACGACTCTCGGGTCACGTGAAGGAGACGAGTCGATCATGCGGGTGCTTGCGATCTCCGGCAGCCTGCGCGCCGCCTCCACCAACAGCGCGTTGCTGCGGGCCGCCGCTGCTGCGGCACCGGACGGTGTGACGGTCACGGTCTTTACAGGGCTGGATGGATGTGGTGTCGGCAGCCTGCCACCGTTCAATCCGGATGAGGACGGCGAACCTGTCCTACCGGCGGTGAGAGACTTTCGCGATGCCCTGGCGGCGGCCGATGCGGTGGTGATCGCTTGTCCGGAATACGCCCATGGTGTTCCCGGAGCCTTGAAGAATGCCTTGGATTGGGTGGTGGCGAGCGGCGAGATGGTGGATAAGCCGGTTGTGCTGCTGCATGCGTCATCGCGTTCAACCTACGCGCGGGAGGCATTGACCGAGATTCTGACGGTCATTTCAGCCCGATTGATCGATGAAGCCAGCGCTACCATCCCTCTGATGGGGAAAACGCCGGAAGAAGCGGCGACAACTCTCGCGCGCCCCGAGAGCGTGGCGGTATTGCGGAACGCCCTTGCCGTTATCGAAACTGCGATCGCTGCCCGCGCTGTGAAGTAGGAATTGCCCGTTTCGGAGCCATGACGGCTTGCCGACTCAGCGCGTATGCGCCTCCGGTGGCGCCTTGGTGTCGGGCATCGGCGTGCCGTCGCCGCCCAGGAAGAACAGGTTGCGCAGGAAGCCCGGAGCCAGCACCGCCAGCGGGTTGACCGACACGTCCGGGTCGGACAGCGGTCCCTGCACATGCCAGGTGGCGGAGAAGATGCCCTGGCCCTCGCCGCCGCTCAGGATGTCGCCCAGCAGCGGGATCTGGCCGATCAGCCGGTTCAGGCCATAGACCGGGACGATGGTGCCCTGCAGGTTGGCGGTTTCCGTCTCCAGGTCGATCTGCCCTTCCAGCGTCAGGCCGAGCGCCGACCCGGAGGTGCGCAGATCCTTCAGCGTCAGCAGCCGGCCCTCCTTGCGGAAATCCGCCACCATCCGGCCGAAATTGACGCCTTTGCCGCCGCCCAGCAGCTCGGCGAAGCCCGATGGCGAGATGGCGTTCAGGATGCGGGCCAGCGCCGGAACGTCGATCAGCGTGTAATCGCGGATCTCGGCCTTGCCGACGATGGCGGCGTCGGCCCGCGGCTCGGCCGAGCGGCCGGTCAGGGTCAGCCGGCCGCCGCGCATGCGGTCGTTCAGATCCATCGCCTGCAGGGCGGAGCCCAGATCCTCGGCATTGATGGCAAGCTCGTAGACGCCCTGCAGACCCGGTCGCCATTTCAGCGACACGCCGCCGCCTTCGCTGCGGCCGGTGAGGTCCAGCAGGGTCCAGGCGGTGGCATTCCGCCGCATGGTTCCCGAGACCTGCCGCAGCCGGCGTCCCTCGCCGAACACCACCGAATCGAACTTGATGGCGACGTCCAGCGGCGTCTTGCGGCCGTCGTCGGTGGGGGAGGACGGCTTCTTGGGCGGCGGTGCGACGGCGCCCTCGCCCGACGGCGTCTTGCCGGTCAGGCCGCGCGCGTCCAGGCTGGCGCCGGTGATGGTGCCGGCATAGCCGCCGGAGGGACCGCCGGGTTTCGCCGGCGGCAGAACGGTCAGGTCGGCGCGCAGGTCGGTCTGGCCCAGCTTGAAGCTGGGGGTCTGCACCCGCGCCACCCGCTTGCCGCCGTCGGCCAGCTCCAGATTGGTGACGCTCTTCAGCCCGCCGGCGTCGATGGTCAGGTTGCTGATGCGGGTGGGGCGGTCCTTGTCGAACTCCAGCGTCAGCTTGCCGGTACCGGGCTTGCCGGGGGGCTTGGCCCAGCCCAGCTCCTCGATCGACAGCCGGGTCTTCTCCAGGTTCAGATTGCCGGTCAGCAGCAGCTTGTGCTTGCGGTCCACCGTGAACAGGATGTCGGCGCCGAAGGGACCCTGCACCCGGTCCTCCAGATCGATGCCGTGGGCGCGCAGATCGTCGGCGGTGGCGTCGCCCTTGACCGCGATGCGGGTGCGCGGACCCTTGGCGGCGCTGTCGAAGGACTCGTTCCAGTCGACGGTGACGGGAATGCCGTCCAGCCTGGTGGCCCCCTTGATCTGCATCGCCTTGAGGTCGAGCGCCAGCGACAGCTCGCCGTCGGTGGCGTTCAGCCCGGCCGCGACCTTCTCCACCGCCACCTTGCGCAGCTTGCCGGTCACGTCCAGCTCCAGCTGCTCCACCTTCAGGTCGGCCAGCAGGGGGAAGGCGAAATGCAGCTGCGCCTCGGCGGTACCCTGCGTGCGCTTCGGGTCCATCTCCAGCTTGGTCGGATAGCCCAGCGGCGGCATGTCGATCAGCGTCAGGATGGAGCGCACCGGCCCCTGGACCGGCAGGCGGATGTCCATCGTCTCCTTGCCGATGTCCAGCCCGCCGATCACCACCTTGCCGTCGCCGATCTCGATGTCGCCGGATTTCGGGTCGGCGATCCGACCGCCCTTGGTCAGCACGGTGAAGGTCTTGCCGTCGGTCGTCGCCTCCAGCCCGGCGCCGGTGACCGCCGTCAGGTCGTGGAAATAGCGGACGCTGATGTCCTGCCCGGCCATGGTGGCGAGGAAGCGTGTCTGCTCGGGCGGTCCCGACCCGTCGAGCGGTACCGAGAGGCCCGCCTCCGCCCGCGCCTCCGTCACCGTTCCGTGCGACAGGTTCCGGGTCACCCATTCCCGCGCGTTGGGACCGGCGACGGTGGGCCAGTAGCGATGTAGCTCGTCCAGCGCGACGCCGCGGGCGGTCGCCTGTACCTCCACCGCCATGCGGTCGCCTTGGCGGAGCGCGGTTCCGCTGGCCTCCACCTTCGGCTGAGGCCCGCCGGTCTCGCCCAGCACGGCGTTCAGCCCGTCCAGCTCGATGCGGTCGAGGTCGCCATGCAGCCGCAGCCGCGCCGAATCGACCGGCAGCGGCCCATCGAACAGTTCCGGGCGGAGCAACTGCCCACGCCCGCCGGTGATGTCGGCCTTGCCGCCGGTCGGCTGAAGCGACGGGTCGAAGGCGACCTCCACCGTTCCCGACAGCGGCAGGTCGGCGGCCTTCAGCGGCGCCAGCAGCGGGGCGAGGCCGGCGACGGCGGCGGGGGTGAAACCGGTCAGCCGCGCGGTCGCCCGACCGTCCTTGTCCGGTCCCTGCCGTCCCGACAGCTCCAGCCCGGCGGTGCGGCCGCCGGCGGTCAGCGACAGGCTGGCCTGGAGGTCGCGCTTGCCATCGGACTCCACCAGTTCGCCCCGGCCGCTCAAGCCCAGCGGTTCGCCTCCATCCGACGCTGCCAGCGACAGATCGTCGATCCGCAGCCGCCGGCCCGGCACGTCCAGGCTTCCGCGCAGCTCCAGGCTCCGCACCGCGACCGGCTCCGGCCGCAGGTCGGCCGGCAGGGCGACGCTGCCGCTGCCGCCGCGCAGGTCCAGGTCGACCGTCATCGGCTCGAAGCGCGGGTCGAGCCGCGCCGAGACCGTGCCGGACAGCGGCAGCTTCACCGCCGACAGCGGCGCCATTGCCGGCCCGACCTCCGCCAGCGCCGCCGGCTCCAGCCCGTCGACCGACAGGGTGAGGTCGGTGGTGGCGTCGGCGATGTTGTAATGCCCGGCGGCGGCGACGGTCACCGCTTGCGGCGTCGCCCTATCACCGGAGTTGCCCCCGCCGCCGTGGCCCAGATCCAGCGTGACGCGGGCGCGGCCCTCGGCGCCCCGTTCGTCGCGGGTCAGCACGACGTCGGCACGGGTCGCGTGCCAGGACAGGTCGAGCATGCGGTTCTCGACCCGCAGGTCGGCACCCACCACCGACAGCCGGCGCAGCAGACCCAGCGGCCGGTCGATGTCGGGTGGGCGGCGCAGGCTGTCCAACGCCTCGTCCATCAGGTCGGGGCCGGCATTGTCGGAACCGCCGGCGGATTCGGCGTCGGCCCGCACGTCGAAGGCGAGGCTGCCGTCGGCGCGGCGCAGCACGGTCAGGCGCGGCCGGACCAGATCCAGGCGCGTCGGCGACAATGTGCCGCGGAACAGGGCCGGAATGGAGAAGCCGATGCCCATCTCCGGCACCGCCGCCAGCTCCGCCCCCTCCGCATTCAGCGCCTGCACCCGGCGGGCGCGCAGGTCGAGACGGCGGCCGGTGTTCTCAAGCCCGTCCTCGTCCTCCAGCGACAGCACCAGTTCGCCGATGTCGATGTGGAATCGGCCGTCGCGGTCGCTCAGCGCCTGCTCGACATAGGGGATCAGCGGGTCGAGCGCGATCGGCCCCTGCGACAGCCGCCACGCGAACAGCCCGCCGGCGGCAAGCGCCACGGCGCCGACCCCGGTCAGCGTCAGGCCGAGGATCTTCGCGGTTCGCCGGATCATCGGGCACCGTCGGAACAAGAAGGGTAATCGGTCCGATTGACCTTCACGCCCGACACGTGCAGCTTTCTGCCCATGATTTGAGCAGGAAAGACGGTTGCCATGCCCAGCCCCATCGCGTTCTCAAGCCCCTTGCCGAAGCCCTTCGATGCCGCGCAGGCGGCGCTGGGGATGGAGCGCTGGCGCCAGCAGGCCGCCGCGGCGGAGCCGGAGACCCGCGCCTGGGCCGATGCCTTCGCCAATTCGGACACCGGCCGGGCGCTGATCGAGGCGGTGTGCGGCAACAGCCCGTATCTCGGCCACAGCCTGACGCGGGAGCTGCCCTTCGTCGCCCAGACGGTGCAGGACGGGTTCGACGACACCTTCGCCGCCCTGATCGCCTCGCTCCACGCCGAGCATGGCGAGGAAAAGTCGATGGACCGGCTGATGGCGGGCTTGCGCGTGGCAAAGCGGCGGGCGGCGCTGCTGATCGCGCTGGCGGACATCGCAGGGGCGTGGCCGCTGTTCCAGGTGACCGGCGCCCTGTCGGAACTGGCGGAGACCGGGGTCCAACTGGCCGCAAATTTCCTGCTGCGCCGCGCCGGGGAGGCGGGGACGCTGACGCTGCCGGATCCGCAGCGACCGTGGGTCGGTTCGGGCCTGATCGTTTTGGGCATGGGTAAGCTTGGCGGGCGCGAACTCAACTATTCCAGCGACATCGACCTGATCGTCCTGTACGACGACGCTGTTGTGCAGACGCCCCAGCCGGACAACCTCGCGCGAACCTTCATCAGGCTCGCACGCGATCTTGTCCGCATTATGGATGAACGGACCAAGGACGGCTACGTCTTCCGCACCGACCTTCGGCTTAGGCCGGATCCGGGAGCCACGCCGCTGGCGGTGTCCGTGTCGGCGGCCGAAATTTATTACGGCAGCGTCGGCCAGAACTGGGAACGCGCGGCGATGATCAAGGCCCGCCCCATCGCCGGCGATCCGGAGGCGGGGGCCGCCTTCGTCCGCTTCCTGGAGCCCTTCGTCTGGCGCCGCAACCTGGATTTCGCCGCCATCCAGGACATCCATTCGATCAAGCGCCAGATCAATGCCCACAAGGGCCACCGCGAGGTGACGGTCAACGGCCACGACATCAAGGTCGGCCGCGGCGGCATCCGCGAGATCGAGTTCTTCGCCCAGACCCAGCAGCTGATCTTCGGCGGGCGCGACCCGCGCGTGCGCATCGCCCCGACCCTGATGGCGAACGAGGCGTTGCGCGACGTCGGCCGCGTGCCGCCGCAGACGGTGGAGGAGCTTGCCGGGGCCTATCATTTCCTGCGTCGTGTCGAACATCGCATCCAGATGATCGACGACCAGCAGACCCACCGTATTCCTGCCGACGACGCCGGGGTGGCGCATCTGGCGACCTTCCTCGGCTATGACGATCCCGCCGCTTTCCGGGCGGAGCTGCTGGCGACGCTGGGGCAGGTCGAGGACCGCTATGCCGAGCTGTTCGAGGAGGCGCCGTCGCTCTCCGGTCCCGGCAATCTGGTCTTCACCGGCACCGACCCCGATCCCGGCACGGTGGAGACGCTGACGGGCATGGGTTTCGCCGATCCGGCGCGCGTCATCAACGTGGTGTCGGCCTGGCACCGCGGCCGCTACCGCGCCACCCGGTCGGGCCGCGCGCGGGAGCTGCTGACCGAGATGACGCCGGCCCTGCTGAGCGCGCTGGCAAAGACGCCGGCCCCCGATTCGGCGCTGATGAACTTCGACGATTTCCTTGGAAAGTTGCCGGCCGGCGTCGGGCTGTTCTCGCTGTTCGTCGCCAACCCCTGGCTGTTGGAGCTGGTGGCGGAGATCATGGGCATCGCGCCGCAGCTGGCGAAGACGTTGTCGCGCAACCCGTCGCTGCTGGATGCCGTGCTGTCGCCGGACTTCTTCGATCCGCTGCCGGGCAAGGAGGACGGGCTGGCCGACGACCATGCCCGGGTGATGGCGCCGGCCCGCGACTTCGAGGATGCGCTGACCCTGTCGCGGCGCTGGACCAACGACCAGCGCTTCCGCGCCGGGGTGCATATCCTGCGTGGCATCACCGACGGCGACCGCTGCGGCGCCTTCCTGGCCGATCTGGCCGACATCGTCGTCCCCGACCTCGCCCGCCGGGTGGAGGAGGAGTTCGCCCAGCGCCACGGCCGCATTCCCGGCGGCGCCTGGGTGGTGGTGGCGATGGGCAAGCTGGGCAGCCGGCAGCTGACCATCACGTCCGACATCGACCTGATCGTCATCTACGACGTGGCGCCCGGAGAAGGGCCGCGCCTGTCGGACGGCACCAAGCCGCTGTCGCCCAACGAGTATTACATCAAGCTGACCCAGCGCCTGACCAACGCCATCACCGCGCCGATGGGCGACGGGCGGCTCTACGAGGTGGACATGCGGCTGCGCCCGTCGGGCAATGCCGGGCCGCTCGCCACCGCGCTGGAGGCCTTCGTCAAGTATCAGGCCACCGACGCCTGGACCTGGGAGCATATGGCCCTGACCCGCGCCCGCGTGATCGGCGGCGACCCGGAACTGGCCGGGCGGGTGCAGGCGGCGATCCGGTCGGTGCTGACCGCCCCGCGCGACGCCGACAGGCTGCTGTGGGACGTCGCCGACATGCGGCGGCGAATCGAGAAGGAGTTCGGGACGACCAACGTCTGGAACGTCAAATACGCCCGCGGCGGCCTGATCGACATCGAGTTCATCGCCCAGTACCTGCAACTGCGCCATGGGCACGAACGGCCCGACATCCTGCACATCGGCACCGCCAAGGCGCTGGGATGCGCCGCCCGTACCGGCGCGCTGGCAGGGGATGTGGCGGAGGAACTGGAAACGACGCTGCGGCTGTGGCGACGGGTACAGGGCTTCCTGCGGCTGACCACCGCCGGGGTGCTCGACCCCAACCAGGTGTCGCCAAGCCTGCTGTGCGGGCTGGTCCGAGCCGCCTTTCCTGGCGAGCGTGAGCCTGGCACTGTTGACTTCCCGGAACTGGATCACAGAATCCGTGCCGTCGCCGCCCGCGCCCATGGTCATTTCAAGGCCCTGGTCGAGGAACCGGCGGGCCGTCTGGCCCCACCCAACACCGCCACGCCTCCGGCCTGAGGACCAGAGTCCCCGCCGGCAAGAAGAAGGATAGTCGAGCAGCCATGACCGTAGACGTCGGATCGCCCGCCCCGAATTTCACCATGCCGACCGACGGCGGGGGCAGCGTCACGCTGTCGGCCCTGCGCGGCAAGCCGGTGGTGCTGTATTTCTACCCGAAGGACGACACGTCGGGCTGCACGTCGGAGGCCTGCGGCTTCCGCGACCAGCTGCCCGATTTCTCCGCCGTCGACGCCGCGGTGATCGGCGTGTCGAAGGACAGCGTCGCCAGCCACGACAAGTTCAAGGCCAAGCACGAGCTGACCTTCACCCTGGCGTCCGACACCGACGGCGCCGTGTGCGAAGCCTATGGCACCTGGGTCGAAAAGAGCATGTACGGGCGTAAGTACATGGGTATCGACCGCGCCACCTTCCTGATCGACAAGGACGGCGTGGTGCGCAACGTCTGGCGCAAGGTGAAGGTCACCGGCCATGTCGCCGCGGTTCTGAAGGCGGTGCAGGCGCTGTAACCTCCAACGGGAAGGCGGGGCGCCTTTTTCTCCCGGTATGGACCGGACGGGAAGGGGACCCTGCCGGCCCGGCTATTTCCCCGGCGTGTGGGCGTACGCCCGAAGGGTATTTTTAGAATTGCCCCAAACAAGCCTACACTTTGTGCATTCCCGCACCAGAGGCCGCGCAACCCACCGCGGTTTTGGTCCTTCGGCTGCCCCAGGGATGCACACGCCATGAATGTTGCGAACATTGCCCGGCGCCTGGTCGCCGGAGAGCTTCACTATGCGCTGGGCCGGTTCGAGTCGGTGCGGCGCGGATACAGTGCTCTGCGCCGTCTGTCTCCCCGGTCGCGCCAGCGGGCGCCGGCCGGCCCACCCATATCGCTGCCTCCCCTTCCGATCAGCCTGTTCGCCGGCCAGACCATCGACCGCGCGCTGGCCGACCTGCGCCGCGACTCGATCGCGCTCGGTTTTGATCTGCCCTGGTCGATGGTGGAGGAGATGGTGGAGTTCGCCACCCACTCCCCCCTGCAGCGGCGGCTGCGCGACGACCGCGTGTTCTATCGCCACAATGTCCGCAAGGGCCGGCTGGAGGATGGGTCGCCGGCGGTGATGGGCATCGTCCCCGATCCGCTGGACTGCCCGGCGGTGCGCCGGGTCTGCCGCGATCCGCTGCTGATGCAATGTGCCGGGGCGTTCCTGGGCTTCCCCGCCACCAAGATCATCCCGCGCCTGTTCTGGAGCTTCGTCACCGACGCCACCGACGACGAGCGGCGGCAGCTGGGCCAGACCATCGACTGGCATTACGACGTCCACGACTTCCATTTCTGCTCGGCGCAGTTCTACCTGACCGATGTCGGGCCGGGAGCGGGGGAGCATGCGCTGGTCCGCGGCAGCCATCACGGCAAGTCGCTGCGCATGCTGCTGGGCTCCGCCAATGTTCGCGACGAGGAGCTGTTCACCCGCTTCGCCCGCGACCGCATCCTGGTGGTGGAGGGACCGGCCGGCACCGGCTTCATCGAGGACACCTCCTGCTACCACCGCGCCACCCCGCCGGCCAACCGCGAGCGGCTGATGCTGCAGCTCTGGATCAGCTGAGCTAGACTGCGCCGGATCGCAACGAGGGGATGCGGATCGGATGATGGAAGCGAAGGACGGGCTGCGCACGGTCGTCGGCCTGATGAGCGGCACCTCGATGGATGGCATCGACGCCGCCCTGCTGCGCACCGACGGCCGCGACCGGGTGGAGGCGCTGGACTTCCTGACCATCCCCTATGACGACGGCTTCCGTGCCCGTCTGCGCGGCTGCCTGGGACGGACAGACAACGGTGGGACGGTCGCGGCGGTCGAGCGCGACCTGACCGACGCCCATGCCGACGCGGTGCGCCGCCTGCTGGACAAGGCGGGCGTCGCGGCGGCGGCGGTCGAGCTGATCGGCTTCCACGGCCACACCATCCACCACGACCCGGATCGGCGCATCACCCGCCAGATCGGCGACGGCGCCCGGCTGGCGGCGGCGACCGGCATCGCCGTGGTCAACGACTTCCGCAGCGCCGACGTCGCCGCGGGCGGGCAGGGGGCGCCGCTGGTTCCGCTGTTCCACCGGGCGCTGGCGCATGGTCTGCCGCGTCCGCTCGCCGTCCTCAACATCGGCGGCGTCGCCAATGTCAGCTGGATCGGCCCCGAGCCGGCGGACGGGGAGGCCGATGTCGTCGCCTGCGACACCGGTCCCGGCAACGCCTTGATGGACGATTGGGTGTTGCGCCACGGGCTCGGCCGCTTCGATGCCGGCGGCGCGCTGGCGGCGGCGGGGCGGGTGGACGGTGCGGCGCTGGCCCAACTGATGGCCCACCCCTATTTCAGCCGTCCGGCGCCCAAGTCGCTGGACCGCGACGCCTTCGACCCGGCGCCGGTGGCGGGATTGTCGCCAGAGGACGGCGCCGCCTCCCTGACCGCCTTCACCGCCCTGTCGGTCGCCCACGTCGTGCCCCACCTGCCGGGCGCGCCGGTGCACTGGTTGGTCTGCGGCGGCGGGCGGCACAATGCCACGCTGATGGCGATGCTGGCCGACCGGCTGGGCGTGCCCGTCGAGTCGGCCGACCGCGTCGGCTGGGACGGCGACGCGCTGGAGGCGCAGGCCTTCGGCTATCTGGCGGTGCGCAGCCGGCTGAGACTGCCGCTCAGCCTGCCGGCGACCACCGGCGTGCCGGCGCCCCTGAGCGGTGGCGTGTTCCACCCGGTTGGCTGACCGTCCCGGCCGGCGGGCAGCGCGTCGCGGCTGCGGGCCGTTGCCAGCAGAACCAATGCCGCGAAGGGAACCAGCCAGATCACGCGGTTCTGATAACGGTCGTGGACGGCCGAAAGGCCGCCGGTCACGACGGCGTTCAGAGCCAGCCCCAGCCCGATCACCAGAAGCAGCAGTCGCACCCGCCCGTCGATCCGCCGCCAGCGCCCCAGCCCCAGGGCGGCGAGCCCCAGCACGCCGAGCGACAGCGACAGATCCTGGACCAGTGCCAGTCCGTCGCGGGGAAAGCGTCGTTGTGTCTGCAGCGACTGGTCGAAGGCGGCATAGACCGTCGCGGGGAAGCGGCTGAAGAGGCGGCGGGTCAGCGGCTTGACCGGATCGTTCAGGGTGTCGTCCGGCTGGACCTCCACGAACTGGCCGGCAGCGTTGGCGAGCCCGTGTTCCACGACCGCCACCGGGCGGCTGGCGATGGTGTTGTGCACGATCTCCGCCGCCTCCGCCACGAAGCGAGGTTGGTCACCGAAACGGTGGCGGGCGCCGTCGGGATGCCAGAGGAAATAATCGGAGGTGACATAGCCGGGTGCGCTGCGGTCCAGACTGTCCAGGCTGCCGCACAGCAGGTAATCGCGGCTGCGGCAGGCCTCGGCCAGATAGTCGCGTGCCGGGCCGTCGCCGACCAGCCGGGCCAGCAGGAAGACGGGAGAGCTTTCGGACAGCACCGGCCGGCCGGCGGTCAGCAGGTTGGAGCCGGTCAGCAGGCCGACCGCCAGCACCATCGGCAGCAGCACTCCCCAGGCCAGCGGCCGCAGCGTCGCGCGGTCGTGCCACAGCGCCCGAAGCCCGAGCAGGACGACCATCCCGCCCAGGATCGCCAGATGGCTGAGATGGGAGACGATCATGCCGGTGAGCGCCGCGACAATCAGCAGCCGCGGCCCGATGGCCAATGCCGGCCAGCGCACGACGACGACGTAGACCAGTAGGATGACAAGCCCGGTGAGGAAATCCGGCATGATCGTCGCGGCATGTAGCGACAGGCTGGTGGTCAGCCCCAGCACCGCTGCGATGCCGAGAAACAGCACCGGCCTTTCCGGCGCTCCCGCCGCGGTCAGGGCCGCGCGCAGGACCGCCGCAGCCAGAATCCCCTGGCCCAGCGGGATCAGACACACGCCCCAGCCGCCGGCGAAGGGAAGCAGGAACAGCATGTAGCCGAAAGGCCGCAGGAAGAAGATATTGGCCGAGGGGGAGCCGTGTGGCGACAGGTCCGGCGAGGGCGTCCAGGCCGGCCGAGCGGCGCGGTGCAGGATGTTGAAGGCCGGTTCCAGATAGCCCGGCGTGTCGTCGAAGGTCAGCGGAAAACCGTTCAGCACCAGCAGCGGTGCACCGATCAGCAGGCCGGCCAGGATGATCGTGAGCGCAGGCGAAATCCAAGATGCGTTCCAAAAGCGCATGGGCGCCTTCCAGCCATGGCGGTGGATGCGCGGAGGATGGCTGCTCCCGCTGCAACGCACAACGGATCGGGCGTGGTAGAGGGGGGAGTACGGGGCGACGCTTCCGGCATAACCCCCGGTGGCAGGCTGCCCGGTTAGGACGTGGAGGTGCCGACCAACTCCAGCAGGTCCGCAAGCGCCGCCTGCTGGTCGACGCCGCGGAAGTCGGTCTTCCGCTCCATCGCGGCGGCGAGGCGGCGGCGGTAGTCGGTGCGCGGGATCTCGATGGCGCCGAAGCGGCTCAGATGCTCGGTCACGAACTGGGTGTCGAGCAGGGCGAAGCCGGCGGCGCGCAGCCGGGCGACCAAGTGGACCAGCGCCACCTTGCTGGCCCCGGTCTCGCGGCTGAACATGCTCTCTCCGAAATAGGCGCCGCCGATCGACACCCCGTACAGGCCGCCGACCAGCCGGCCGTCACGCCAGCATTCCACGCTGTGGGCGAAGCCGGAATCGAACAGGTCGCCGTAGAGGCGGATGATGTCGTCGTTGATCCAGGTCTTCGGCCGGTCCTCCGTCGCCTCGGCGCATCCCTCGATCACCGCGCGGAAGGCGCTGTCGAAGCGCAGCTCGAACGGGCAGCGCCGCAGCGTCTTGCGCAGGCTGCGCGGCATATGGAATGCGTCCAGCGGCAGGATGCCGCGGAGTTCCGGGTCGAACCAGTGAAGCTCCCGCGATTCGGCGCTTTCGGCCATCGGGAAGATGCCGGCGGCGTAGGCACGCAGCAAAATCGGTGCGGACAGGGTGAACATGCCGGTCACTATACCCGCTGATGGGGCGGAACGCGCAAACGTTCGGCCGAAGTTTGGCTGAGTGATACTGGTGTCGAGACCCCGCGACAGCAATCTCCTTCCATGGTATGCAACGCAGGGAAGCACATCTGCGGGGGATACCGTCATGAGAAGCGCTGTTGCCGCCATCCTGTCCGTCATGGTTGCCGGACTGTTCGCCGCAAGCCCCTCCTGGGCGCAGAGGCGGGCGGAGCCGGGCAACTTCGACTATTACCTCCTGTCGCTGTCCTGGACGCCGACCTATTGCGCCCGCGACAAGTACGGACCCGATCCCGACCAGTGCGGCGACCGCAAGTACGGCTTCGTCGTCCATGGCCTGTGGCCGCAATACAATGACGGCAGCTATCCCGCCACCTGCACCCGCGACCGCAACCTGCCCAAGGCGGTGGTGGACCAGACCATGCCGGTGATGCCCAGCGTCGGGCTGATGATGCATGAATGGCGCAAGCACGGGACCTGCTCCGGCCTGAACGCCACCGACTATTTCGCCAAGCTGCGCGCCGCGGCATCCAAGGTGGCGATCCCGGAGCAGCTGAAGGTTCCCGGCCCGACCGTGCCGGCGACGCAGGTGGAGCGCCTGTTCCTGGAGGCCAATCCCGGCCTGACGGCGGAGGGGGTGGCGGTCATCTGCTCCCGCCGCGACGTGTCGGAGGTCCGGGTCTGCCTGAACAAGGATCTGGGCTTCGTCGCCTGCGGCCAGAAGGTGGTCGACCGCTGCCGCGACCGCGACGCCGCCTTGTCTCCCGACGTGGTCGCTGCCCAGCCGCGCCGCAGTGCTATTCCGCCCGCCGCCCCGGCCCTGCCGCCGGCGCCGGCTGCCGCACCCGCCCCGGCGCAGTAAGGCTCAGCCGCCCGTCCCCTCCGCCAGCGATGCCATCACCGCCGGGATTTCCGCCAGCAGTTCGCGGGCGAGGAATCCCAGCGGGCCGATTCGGCGGCTCAGCCGGTTGCCGGCCTCGCCATGCAGGTAGACCCCCCAGATGGCGGCCTGTTCCGGACTGGCGCCGCGGGCCAGCAGGCCGGTGACGATCCCGGCCAGCGTGTCGCCGGAACCGGAGGTCGCCAGCCCGACCGTGCCATCGCGATAGGCCCAGGCGCGGCCGTCCGGTGCGACGATGCGGGTGCAGCCCCCCTTCAGCGCCACCACCGCCTTCAGCCCGGCCGCCGCCTGCCTGGCACTGCCGAGCGGATCGGCGTCAACCCGCTCGCGCGGGCAGCCCAGCAGGCCGGCCATTTCGCCGGCATGGGGGGTGACGACCACGCGGCCTTCATGCCGATGCAGCGGCGCCGGGTCCTGCCCCAGCCCGGCCAGCGCCCCGGCATCCAAAACGAAGCGTGGGCCGTCCCCACCCGAATCCAGCCGCCTCAGCAGGTCGGCGGTCAGGGCAGCGGTTGCCGGCTCGTCCATCATGCCGGGACCGATCAGCACCGTGTCGCAGCGCGAGGCGCGCTCGGCCAGCGCCTGGGCCGACTCGGCGGCGATACCGCCCTCCGGCGTTTCGGGCAGGCCGGCGACCAGGGCCTCCGGCAGGACGAGGCCCAGATGCGGAGCGACGCTGGCCACAGTGGCGATCTGCAGCTTGCCGGCACCTGCCCGCAGCACGCCGATTCCGGCCAGCAGGGCGCCGCCCGGCACCGGCACGCTGCCGGCCACCACCAGCGCCCTTCCGCGGGTTTCCTTGTCGCCGTCGCCATCCGGCTGGGGCAGGGGCATGCCACGCAGAAGCCCGGCGGTGATGGGGATTTCGGCGTCCAATCGGCTCTCCTCGGCGGGCGGCCCTCAGTGGGCGGCGATTTATCGGGCGGCAACGGCGGCATCCGGCTCGGCGGTGACCGGGGCGCCGGCCTCCTCCAGCGGGGTGACGAAGTTGTAGCGGTGCAGCAGCAGTCCGCCGCGCGGCCCGGCCTGGGCATCGAAACGGTATTCGGTGACGGAACAGTTGGCGACGTCGCCGGCCGCGTCGACGGCCAGAATTTCCTCCTCCGTCATGTTTTCCAGCAGATAGCGCAGGCACAGCACCACCACCTGATGCCCGACGATCAACACCCGCCGGCCGCCGTGATGCAGGCTGACGGTGTCGAGCGCGCTGCGCAGCCGCAGGATCACGTCGCACCAGCTCTCACCCCCCGGCGGCCGGTGATAGAACTTGCCGAGCAGGCGGCGGAATTCGGCCTGTTCCGGGAATTCCTGGCGGATGCCGGCGGTGGTCAGCCGGTCGAGCACGCCGAACTCCTTCTCGCGCAGCCGCTCGTCGATCACGAAATCGGCCGGATCGATCGGCAGTCCGCCCGACTGGTGCAGCCGTTCCGCTGTGCGCAGCGCCCGCCGGTAGGGTGAGGTCAGCACCACGTCCGGCCGCTCCACCGCCGGCATGGCGGCGAACCAGCGGCCGAGCGCATCCGACTGCCGTTCGCCCAGCGGGCTGAGCGGCACGTCGACGTCGCGTTCGTCGATGGCGATCCGGACATGTCCGGCGGCGTGGGCGGCGTCGCGCGCGACGTTCCCGGCGCTCTCGCCATGGCGGACGATCCACAATCGGTCGGGCCAGCGCTGTTGCATCGGCGATCCCATTCCCTGGCAGGCGAAACTGCTGGAAATAACCGCCGGGCGGGCCGAAAGGTCCCAGCGCCGTGCCAGTTAGGGTATGGCAGCCATGCTGCCCGTTCCTCCGCTGCGGCGACGCGGCGCCTTGCCGATGGCGCCGGCCGGGCCACACTTTCCTGTCCAGTTTCCAACCAGCAGCCAGTCTTCAATCATACAGGATGGATCGGACATGACGGACAGCCAGGACGCGGCCCCCCTGTTCCAGCCGGTGACGATCGGGCGCCTTACCCTGCCCAACCGCATCGCCATGGCGCCGCTGACCCGCAGCCGCACCGACAACGCCACCGGCGTGCCGACCGCGATGAACGCCGAATATTACGCCCAGCGCGCCGGCGCCGGCCTGATCATCGCCGAGGCGACGCAGATCTCGCCGCAGGGCAAGGGCTATGCCTACACCCCCGGCATCCACAGCGCCGAACAGGTGGCGGGCTGGAAGCTGGTGACCGACGCGGTCCACGCCAAGGGCGGGCACATGTGCCTGCAGCTCTGGCATGTCGGCCGCATCTCCCACCCCGACCTGCAGCCGGGCGGCGCCCTGCCGGTGGCGCCCTCCGCGGTCAAGCCGGAGATGAAGGCCTTCACCGTCGACGGCTTCAAGGACATCCCGACCCCGCGCGCGCTGGAGCTGTCGGAGTTGCCGGGCATCGTCGAGGATTACCGCCGCGCCACCCGCAACGCGCTGGCCGCCGGGTTCGACATGGTGGAGGTGCATGCCGCCAACGGTTATCTGATCGACCAGTTCCTGCGCGACGGCACCAACAAGCGCACCGACGCCTATGGCGGCTCGGTCGAGAATCGCGCCCGCTTCCTGTTCGAGGTGCTGGACGCCGTGGTGGCGGAGGCCGGGGCCGACCGCGTCGGCATCCGCCTGTCGCCGCTGAGCCCGGCCAACGACGCCCAGGAAAGCAATCCGGTCGGCACCTTCAGCCCGGTGATCCGCCGCCTGAACGACTACGGCCTTGCCTATCTGCACATGATCGAGGGGGTGACCCGCGGCCCGCATCCCGGATTCGGCGGCGATCTCGCCGAGCTGCGCGGGCTCTACAAGGGCCGCTACATGGCCAACAACGTGTATGACCGCGCCATGGCGATCCAGGCGACGGCGAGCGGCCATGCCGACATGATCGCCTTCGGCCGGCCCTTCATCGCCAACCCGGACTTGGTGGAACGGCTGCGCATCGACGCCCCGCTGGCCGAGCCGGACCAGAAGACCTTCTATGGTGGCGACAGCCATGGCTACACCGACTATCCGACGCTGAGCCGGTCGGCGGCCTGATTCGGCGACGCACGGCCGGCGTGCAAAAGTTCTCCCGAGTCGCGCCGGGGCAGGCAGGCAGGGGGTGCCGGACGGGGGTGGCGAAGCGGCACTTCGGTGCCGCTTCGGGCGGCCGGAAGCAGCGGGGATGCGGCAAGCGTGAGCCAGGGGTGAGGCATTTAAAGGCGATTTGGTCATCTTTCCTTTGGAAGGCTTGACCTGGGACCGGATCCCTGTGACAAAAGACATTCGGCACACTCTATGAGCTTGAAGACACATGTTCGACCGCCCGCCCCGCCAGGGCTTCCGCGCTCCCGAGATCACCAAGTCCAACGTCACCGCCACCGTGAAGTGGTTCAACCCCACCAAGGGGTTCGGCTTCGTGTCGCCTGAGGACGGTTCGCCCGATGCCTTCCTGCACGTCTCTGCGGTTCAGGCCGCAGGCTACGACGCGCTGGACGAAGGCACCACCATCACCTGTGACCTGGCCCGTGGGCCGAAGGGTCCGCAGGTGGCCTCCATCCACACGGTCGATACGTCGACCGCTCAGCGTTCGGCCCGTCCGCGGACGACCGGTGGCTTCGACCGTGGCGGCTTTGACCGCGGCGGCTACGATGCCGGCGGCACCGGTGGCGAAGAAGTCGACGGCACCGTGAAGTGGTTCAATGCCGACAAGGGCTTTGGCTTCATCACGCCCAGCACCGGTGGCAAGGACGTCTTCGTCCACGTCAACGTGCTGCGCCGTTCGGGCATGCAGACCCTTCAGGAAGGCGATCAGGTGCGCGTCACCGTTCGCCAGGGCCAGAAGGGTCCGGAAGCGGGCAAGGTCGAGTACCTGTAAGGCTCCGGGAAATCCGGGCCTCGGCCGCGCGGCGTTCGTCCTCTCCGGACGCGCGCCATACCGGCCGGCTCCGCTTGGCTGAATAGCCTCATGAGGCCCTGAGCCGTACCGGCTCCGGGCCTCCCGGTGAGAATCCGGACTTTCAGCGCACGGCGCCTCCCTTCGGGGGAGCGCCGTGCGTTCCTGTCTTTTATGCTGCTGCTTTTGCGGTCCTGGCTCGTGAGTGATCCGGCCGTGGCTCTGTTCGGCCCGGCTGTTCGTTGCGTGTGTCTTCCGCTCTTTCTATCGCTCCTGCCTTCTTCGTGACGCCTGTTCTCCTGCGCCGCCCTCCGGGGCGGCCGGCGCCACGTCTCCCCTCTGTTGCCCCCTTGCTGCCAAAGGTCCGATCCGGCATGAGCGAGGTGCTGACCAACTTAGTCGCCGCATTAGCCAATGGGGGGGCCGGTGGGGTAGAGGCAGCGGGCGGTGGATGGTCCGCGGCCCAGCTGATCGGCTTCTGTGGCACCGTCGGCGGCATGCTCTGGCCGTTCTTCCGCAGCCGGGCCGGCATGCTGCTGGTGCAGCTGGTGCCCTGCGTTTGCTTCGCCGTGCATTACGCTATGATGGGCGCTCCGACGGCATCGGCGCTGAACGGGCTTGCGGCGCTGCAGGTGCTTGTGGCGCTGGCGATCGGCGCGCGGCCGGCCTTCCGAATCGTCTATCTGGCGATCCTTCCGGTGATCGCCGCGGTGATGGCCGTCACCTGGACCGGGCTGCCGTCCGTCTTCGCGGCGGGAGGCATGGCGCTGATCAGCCTTGCCCGCTACCAGACGCGGGTCGCACCTTTCCGCGGCATCATGCTGGTGGCTTTGCCATGTTGGTTCGTGCACAACAGTCTGGTGGGGTCGGTGCCGGCAATGATCTCGGACGTGACCGGAATCGCCGTCAATGCCTGGATGCTGCTGCGCGGCACCGGACTGACGCCGCCCTCACCAACACCAATGCCACCGGCTGCAGCAGCAATGCCGCCGGCGGCCGGGGAGGCGAAGCTGTCATGACTGTCAACCATTCCAATCTGTCGGCGGAAGACGCCGCCGCACTGCGCGCGATCCCGCTGTTCGCCAAGCTGACCGATCGTGCGGTGTCGCTGCTGGGCGGGGTCGCCATCGTGCGCCCGGTGTCGCGCGGCACCACCCTGTTCCTGCAGGACGAACTGGCCGACCGCTTCTTCGTTCTGCTCGACGGCTGGGTGAAGCTGTACCGGCTGACCCGCGACGGGACGGAGGCGGTGGTCCATGTCATCGGTCCGGCGGAAAGCTTCGCCGAGGCTGCGATGTTCGCCGACGGCAAGTTCCCGGTTTGCGCCGAGGCGGTGACCGACGCGCGCGTCATGACCCTGACCGCCGACGGCTTCGCCCGCTGCCTGCGCGAGGACGACCGAATCGCCTTCGGCATGCTGGGCTCTCTGTCGGTCCGCTTGCGCCATCTGGTGACGCAGATCGAACAACTCCAGGTCCAGCCGGCGCCGCAGCGGGTCGCTGCCTTCCTGGTGCGTGTCTGCCCGCCGGGCGAGGGGCCGGCGCAGTTCCAGCTTCCCTTCGACAAGGCGCTGATCGCGCGTCGCCTGGGCATGCAGCCGGAGACCTTATCGCGGGCGCTGGCCAAGCTGCGCGCCGTGGGCGTGGAAACCCAGGGGCTGACCGTCAGCGTCGCCGAACGTGCTTCGTTGCGCGCCATGGCCGAGGCCGGCGAGGAGGAGTGACGGGCCGCCGGGGCGGCACCTTGTGACAGCGTCGGCGGGACGGTTCAGACCCGATTGACGGCGCTGTCCCCCCGTGCGAGTTTGCACCCCTCCCGGTACCGCATTTGTTCAGGATTTCGAGGCAGCGATGGGCGACAGCAAGACGGTGGAGACGGCATCGGATCCGGCACAGGATCTGGTGGCCTTCGCCGGTGACCGGCGCTTCGCCACCGTGATGGCGGACCCGCCCTGGCGCTTCGTCAACCGCACCGGCAAGATGGCGCCGGAGCATCGCCGCCTGTCGCGCTACGGCACCATGACGGTGGAGGACATCTGCGCCCTGCCCGTCGCCGACATCGCCGCTCCCACCGCGCATCTCTATCTCTGGGTGCCCAACGCCCTGCTGCCGGAAGGGCTGCAGGTGATGCGCAGCTGGGGGTTCGAGTACAAGACCAATCTGATCTGGCACAAGGTGCGCAAGGACGGCGGTTCCGACGGGCGTGGCGTCGGCTTCTACTTCCGCAACGTCACCGAACTGATCCTGTTCGGCGTGCGCGGCAAGAAGGCCCGCACGCTGCCGCCCGGCCGCACCCAGGTCAACCTGATCGAGAGCCGCAAGCGCGAGCACAGCCGCAAGCCGGACGAGCAGTATGAACTGATCGAGTCCTGCAGCCCCGGCCCCTATCTGGAGATGTTCGCCCGCGGCGCCCGGCCCAACTGGTCGGTCTGGGGCAATCAGGCCGACGACGGGTATGAGCCGACCTGGAAGACCTACGCGTTCAATTCCGCGACGGATCGCGAGGCTGCGGCGGAGTAGGGGGCCGCGTCAAAGCAGCCCCGCCGTCTCCAGATCGCGCCGCAGGGCCTCGGCGCCCAGGAACAGGTGCGCCGACATTCCCACCGACCGCGCCGTCTCGACATTGTCGGGATTGTCGTCGATGAAGTAGCAGTCTTTCGGTTCGAGACCGTAACGATCCATCAACAGCCGGTAGATCGCCGGGTCCGGCTTCACCAGTCGTTCCTGACCCGAAACGATGATCCCGTCGAAGCCGTTCAGGAAATCGAAGCGCTTGCGCGTCAGCTCGAACTTGTCGACCGAGAAGTTGGTGATCGCATAGACGGGGACGCCGCGGGCCTTCAACTCCGCCAGGATTTCCGGGGTGCCGGGGATCGGGCCGGGCACCATGCGTTCCCACATGTCGTCATAGGCGCGGATCAACTCGGCGCAGTCCGGATGCTCCTCGGTCAGCAGGGCGACCGCGTCCGCCCAGGGACGGCCGCGGTCCTGCTCCAGATTCCAGGCCGGGGTGCAGACCCCGTCGAGGAAATCCTCCATCAGGTCTTCGTAACCGTCGAACAGCTCGCGGTAGAGATGCCGCGGATCCCATTCGATCAGCACCTGTCCGACGTCGAAGACGACGACGGAGGGCTTCGCCTGCTCGGTTATTCCGGTCATGGAACGGTCCGTCTCAGCCCTTGGCACGGGCGGCTTCGGTCAGCCGCTTCATGTCGTCCAGCCGGATGGCGCCGGGCACCAGCTCGTCGCCGAAGATGAAGGCGGGGGTGCCGCGGATGTTCAGCTTCTCAGCCAGTGCCTGATTGGCGGCGATCACCTTCAGCACGTCCGGCGATTCCATGTCCTTTTTCAGCCGGTCGGTGTCGAGCCCGACCGACTTGGCGAGGCGCATGATGACGGCCTCGTCCAGCTGGCCGCGCTGGGCCATCAGGGCATTGTGGAATTCCATGTATTTGCCCTGCGCACGCGACGCGAGCGCCGCCTTGGAGGCGACCACCGAGGCCGGACCCAGGATCGGGAATTCCTTCAGGACGAAGCGCAGCTTGGGATCGCCCTTGATCAGCGACTGGGTGTCGGCCTGGACCGCCTTGCAGTAGCCGCACTGGTAATCGAAGAACTCCACCACCGTGACGTCGCCCTGCGGGTTGCCGGCGACCGGATCGGCGGGGCTGCGGGTCAGTTCCTGCTTGTTCTCCACCAGGGCTTTGCGGGCCTGTTCGGCTTCCGCCGTCTTCTGGCGCTCCTGCATGGCGTCGACGGCCTGCAGGATCACCTCCGGATGTTCCATCAGATAGTCGCGGACGATCTTCTCGATGGCGGTCTTCTGGGTGCTGTCGAAGCTCGCCGATTGCGCACGGGCCGGGGCGGCGGCGGACAGCGCCAGCGCCGCGACGGGCAGGGCCAGCAGGGCGGAGCGCAGGAACGGCAGGGCGGGGCGCATGAGCGGGCGGTCTCCGAAACACGAAGGGAATTGGGCCGAAGGCCGTCCACACTGGACCGACAATCCGGTCCGGACAAGCGCAAAACGCCTGCCCGGACATCACCTTTCCGCGATCGCCGATCGGCGATCAGCGGGCGCGCAGCAGCTCGCCCACCGACAGCAGCGCCATCTCGTCGCCGTCGGCCTTGCCGATGCTGCGGCTGGTGGAATAGGGCAGGTTGTTGTCGTTGACGACGACGATATGGTCGGCGTCGACGACGTTCACCCCCTCCGGCCCCAGATGGGGCATGACGAAGCGGCCTTCCGGCGCCTGACCGGCGCGGGCCTTGTGGTCGGGGTCGGCGATGTCGGTCAGGTCGATGTAGCCGACCTTGCGCACGAAGCCGTCGGCATCGGCCCCGGCGATGTCGATCTTGTAGATGCGCTTGAAGGCGGCCGGCGCGTTGAAGCAGTCGGGCTTCGGCTCGCCCTGGCAGGCCTGGGTCCTGGCCCCTTCGGTGCTGTCGTCGCGCTCGATCACCAGGGCGGTGCCGGCGTCGATCATCGCCATGTCGGCGACGACGTTGGCATTGTCCTCCAGCCTGTACTTCCACGACTTGCCGGTGTACGTGCGGCCGGCGACGTCGAACTCGAGGATGCGGGTGTACGCGTGGCCGTCCTTGTTCTCGAAGGCGTTGGCGGCGGCATTCCACAGCGGGCCTTCCAGCGACGGGTACAGCGTCTTGCCGTCCGGCGACACGCCCATCGGCTCGAACCCGCGGGAACGGCGGACCTCGAAGTTGACGGTGCCGGGGACCGCCGGCAGGCCGTTGTTGCGGTAATGGTCGGGCGAGCGGGCCGGTTTGCCGTCGATCACCGTCTCATGCACGGCGATGACCACGCCGTCGCGGCTCAGTTCCAGGATATAGGGGCCGAACTCCTCGCCGATGAACAGGCGGTCGCCCTGGACCACCAGCGATTCGGGGTCGAAATCGGCACCGGTCAGATACCGGCTGGTGCTGTTCTCGTTGACAATGGCGAAGGGGACCTTGCGGTCGGGATCGCGCAGGAAGAAGGTCTCCAGCCGCTGCATGGCGCCGCTCTGCCAGTCCGGCTTGACGCGATGGACCATCAGCAGGGCGTCGACGGAGTTCACCTTGCTGCCGAAACCGTTGTCGGTCAGCGCCAGGAACTCGCCGTTGCCCTGCGGCACGATGGCGGAGAAGCCCTGCACCGCCTGACCCGCGACCGGCAGCATGATCTCCGTTTCGCGTGGAACCTTGGGGGCGGAGGCGAAGGAGGTGGCGCGGATGGTGCCCACGGCGTCCACCCGCTTGCGGTCGGCGTTGGTGAACTTGCCGGCGCTGGCGAACAGCGGCCCGGCATCGGCCGGCGGCTGCACCAGCGTGTCGGCCGGCAGCGCCGCATGGCCGGCGAGCGTGGCGGGATAGCGCTTGGCCTGCTGCTCCTGGGCCAGGGCCGGGATGGTTGCGAGGCTGGCTGACAGCAACGCCGCGGTGGCGAGCAGGGGGCGGCGCCAGGACTTCGGACGGACGGACGGCATGCGGTGTACTCCGTGGACGGAACCGCGCGCCCGGCTGGCGGAGCGCGCTCGATGTCTGCGGAATAGCAAGCGGCGATGACGTGGCCGGGACGGTTCGGTGACCGTTGCGTTACCGGAAGGACGCTTTCTTCATATGACCGGCAGGCTGGCGTTACTGTCCGCCGCCGGTCTGGCCGCGGATGTCCTGGGCGCGCAGCCAGCCGGGCGAGCCGGCGGGCAGAAGCTTCTCCGCCCGTTCCGCCTGCGCCTTTGCCATCGGCATGTCGCCGCGCGCCAGCGCTTCCTCCGCCGTGGCGTAGGCGACCATGCCGTCGTTCTTCTTCATGCTCCAGGCCTGCGCGGTCAGCCGCCACAGGAAGGCCGACTGCGCCTTGCCCTTCGAGGCGACCTGGAGGTTCTTCAGCGCCTCGTCCGCCAGACGGGGGTCATGCTGCTCCAAGAGGGCGTGGGCGAGGGAGACGCGGATTGTTCCGGCCTCGGAACCAGCCAGATCGACGGCCTTTCGATACGGGGCCACCGCATCCGGCGCCCGGCCGGTCTGCAGCATCAGGTCGCCCTTCATCTCGTACAGGTAGGGGTTCTTCGGCTCGTCGGCGATCAGCCCGTCGATCAGCGGCGTCGCCTGCTTTATGTCGCCCTGACGGAAATAGGCATAGGCGCGGCCATAGCGGGCGGCCGGCGAGGGATCGTTCGCCTTGTAGCGCTGCAGGGCGCCGCGCGGGTCGAGATAGCCGTACAGCTTGGCCTGGATACGCCGAAGATCGGCCTCCGTCGCCGCCGGCAGATGGGCGTTGGCGTAGCGGGAGCGGGCGACGAACGACTTCACCGCATCGATGCGCTCGCGCGTCAGCGGGTGGGTCAGGCGATAACCGGCGTCGCGGTCGTTCATCAGCGGATCGCCGACGCCCAGCTTCTCCAGGAAGGTTTCCATTCCTTTGGCGGAGATGCCCGACTGTTCCAAGAAGGACAGGCCGGCCTGATCGGCCGAAGCCTCCTGCGTGCGTGAGAAGGACAGGTAGTTCCGCTCCGCCAGATGCTGGCCCAGCATGACGCCGGCGGCACCCGCCCCGGCATTGCGCGAGGCCAGGCCGCCGATGACGCCCAGCCCCATGCCGAGCAGCGAGGAAAGGAAGGCGTTGTCCATCGCCTCCGCCCCGCGCACCAGATGGCCGCCGGAGATGTGGCCGGTCTCGTGCGCGATCACGCCCAGCAGCTGGTCGGCGTTGTCGACGTCCAGCAGCAGCCCGGTGTGGATGAAGATGTTCTGCCCGCCGGCGACGAAGGCATTCACCGTCGGGTCGTTGACCAGCAGGATCTGCACCGAATCCGGGTCGACGCCGGCCGCCTGGAAGATTGGCCGGGCCATCTTGCGGATGATATGGTCCGTCTCGGCATCGCTGAGGATTTGCATCTCCGAGCGGCGCTGCGCGCTCGCCGGTGGCGCTCCCCACACCAGCGACATCAGACAAACGGACATGATGGCGACGACCGAAACCAGCCTGCTGGGCTTGCGCACCGTGACGACCTCCGGCTTGGAACAGCGGATTCCCGCGCGCGACCGGCGGAACTCCGGACCGCGACACACTCGCTTCCAAATCTGGCAACGGTTGGGCGCGGTTGCCATAGCTGCATCACTGCTGCCGGGCTGCGTCAACACCAAGTTCAAGACCGACGCCACGGTGCAGAGCTTCGTCGTCGCCGACGAACCCTATGCCGCCGGCGTGGGGCGCGACATCATCGCCCAGGGTGGCAAGGCCGGCGACGCGGTGGCGGCGATGGCGCTGACGATGACCGCCAGCCTGCCGTCGCGGGTCGGGTTGACCGGCGGCGGCGTCTGCGTTCTGTTTGACGCCGCCTCGAAAAAGGCCCGCACCATCGATTTCCTGCCGCGTCCGGCCGGTGCCGGCGGCA
Source organism: uncultured Azospirillum sp. (assembly GCA_966212305.1). GTDB lineage: Bacteria > Pseudomonadota > Alphaproteobacteria > Azospirillales > Azospirillaceae > Azospirillum. Next base: position 58,798 of record CBIHQY010000002.1, on the reverse strand, counting down.
TCGGCATGCCCGCCATGGCGCGGGGCCTGTTCGCCGTCCAGGCCTCCTCCGGCGTGATGCGGTGGGAGCAGGTCGTCGCCCCCGCCGAGCAGCTGGCCCAGTTCTCTCCCGGTCTCAGCCGCGCGCTGGTGCAGGATTTGACCGCTTTCGGCGGGCGGCTGGCGCCCGATTCGGAGACGCGGCGCCGGTTCCTCGGCAGCGGCACCCCCGCCGTCGGCGCAATGATCGGCCAGCCGGAACTGGCCGCGACCCTGTCGGTCCTGCGGCGGCAGGGGGTGGGCGCCTTCTACAATGGCCCGCTCGCCGCCACGGTTGCCCAGGGCACCGGCATCGACCAAGCGCAGCTGCGAGCCTATCAGCCGCGCGTCGCCGGCACGCGGACCGTGCCCTTCGACATCAGCGACCTGCATGTGCCCGACCTGAACGAACCGGAAGCCGGCGCCGCCCTGATCCAGGCCTGGAAGGCGGTCGCCGCCCTGCCGCCGGGCGAGCGCGCCACCCGCGCCGCCCAGCTGCTGGGCGCCACCGGCAAGGGCGCCACCGCCGCTGGGGCCGGGGTGATGGTGATCGATCCCGACGAGAACGGTGCGGCCTGCGCCTTCACCCAGGGGGCGCCCTTCGGCACCGGCCGCGGCATCCCCGGCACCGGCATGCTGGTGGCCCAGGGGGTCGACCGCGGCGGCTTCGGCGCGCCGGCGCTGATCGCCAACTCCATCATCGGCCGCACCCTGTTCGCCGGGGTCGGCACCGCCAACGGCGACGACGGCCCGGCCGCCGGCCCGGCGGCGCTGCTGTCGGCCGCCCTCCCGGCAGGTCTGGACGACAAGTCCACCGCCCCGCAGATCCAGGCGGCCCGTCCCCAATCCATCCCCGGACGGGTCAGCTTCGTCGGTTGCCGGGTTTCGATCGAGGACGGTGTCCGCTATTGCCAGACGGCAATCGACCCGCACGCCGGCAGCCTGGGTCTGACGGTCGAAAGCGAACGCAAGCGGGAATGATGATGCCGGAAAACGGCACGTCCAAAGAGAGCCCGGCCAAAGAAAGTTAGAGACGGACGATCATGAGCAAGCAGCCCAAGGTTTCCAAGCGGGGCGCGATTCCGCCCTTCTTCGTGATGGAAGTGATGCGTGCCGCGGCAGAGCGCGAGGCCGCCGGCCTGGAGGTTCTGCACATGGAGGTGGGGCAACCCTCCACCGGCGCGCCGAAGGGCGTGGTGCAGGCGGCGGCCACCGCGGTGGTGGGCACCGACCCGCTGGGCTACACCGGCGCGCTCGGCATCCCGCCGCTGCGCGCCGCCATCGCCAAATGGTACAAGGACCGTTACGGCGTCGATGTGCCGGAGCGGCGGGTGGTCGTCACCACCGGGTCGTCGGGCGCCTTCCAGCTGGGCTTTCTCGCCGCCTTCGATCCGGGTGACCGGGTGGCGATGGCGTCGCCCAGCTACCCGGCCTACCGCCACACCCTGACCGCGGCCGGCGTCGTCCCGGTGGAGCTGCCGACCGGGCCGGAGCATCGCTTCCAGCCAACCATCGAGCTGCTGGAGGCCCTGGACGAGCCGGTGCAGGGCCTGATCGTCGCCAGCCCGGCCAACCCGACCGGTACGATGCTGAGCCGCGAGGAGCTGACCGCGCTCTCCGACTGGTGCCGCGCCAACGGCGTGCGCATGGTGTCGGACGAGATCTATCATGGCCTGACCTATGGCACCGACGCGGTGACGGCCGCCGAGGTGAACGATCAGGCGCTGGTGGTCAACAGCTTCTCCAAGTATTTCTCGATGACCGGCTGGCGTCTCGGCTGGATGATCGTGCCGGACGACCTGCTGCGCTCGGTCGAATGTCTGGCGCAGAACCTGTTCATCTCCGCCCCGACGCTGAGCCAGGTTTCGGCGGTCGCCGCCTTCGACTGTACGGAGGAGCTGGACGGCCACGTCGCCCGCTATGCCCGCAACCGCGCCCTGCTGCTGGAGGAACTGCCGAAGGCGGGCTTCACCAAGATGGCTCCGGCCGATGGCGCCTTCTACATCTATGCCGACGTGTCGGACATGACAGACGACAGCGAGGCGCTGGCGAAGCGGATCCTGGAGGAGACGGGCATCGCCTGCACCCCCGGCATCGATTTCGACACCGCCCGCGGCCGCCGCTTCCTGCGCTTCAGCTTCGCCGGGGCGGAGGAGACCATCGCCGAGGCGGCGAGGCGGCTGATCGCCTGGCGGGCGGGGAAGTAGGGGGCCGGTTGGGCGGTGGTGGCGGCTGCGGAGGCCCCCTCCCTAACCCTCCCCCACCTTTGGTGGGAGAGGGGACTGCCGCCGCTTCGCGTTACCGTTCATGTCGACAAAGGTCCTGCCCCCTCTCCCTCGAAGAGGGGGAGGGATGGGGAGGGGGCAAGCGCGGCAGCCACCCTCAAAACAGATGCTGCCCGCCCGTGATGAAGGTTTCCGTCCCCGTCACATAGGCCGAGTCCGGGCCGCAGAGATAGAAGATCACCGCGGCGACATCCTCCGGCTTGCCCATGCGCTTCAGCGGGATGCGCGGGATCAGCACGTCGTATTCCGGGCCGGTCATCGCCGTTTCGATCTCGCCGGGGGCGACGGCGTTGACGCGCACGCCGATCTCCGCGAATTCCACCGCCATTTCGCGGGTCAGGCCGGACAGCGCCGCCTTCGAGGTCGAATAGGCCGATCCCGCGAAGGGATGCACCGAATGGCCGGCGATGGAGGTGACGTTGACGATCGCCCCCTTCGCCCGCGACAGCGGGGCGGCGAAGCCGCGCGCCAGCACCAGGGCGGCGAAGAAGTTCAGCTCGAACACCCGGTGCCAGCCCTCGATCGAGCCGTTCAGGCAGCCGAGCCGCTCCTTGATCGGGGTCTTGGGCGAGATGCCGGCGTTGTTGATCAGCGCGTGCAGCGGCGCGCCGTCCAGCGCCTTGTTCGCCTCCTCGACGAAGGCGGCGCGGCTGGCCGGATCCGACAGGTCGGCCGGGATGTGGTGGGTCCAGTTGGGATCGCGCCGGCAATGGTCCGGCACCTCCTCGCGCGAACAGGAGATCACGCGCCAGCCTTCGTTGCTGAACCGGGTGACGGTGGCGTGTCCGATACCCCGGCTGGCGCCGGTGAGAATGACGACTTTGCGGTGCGGCATGGGGGCTGCGCTTCACGAATGATTGCGGTCGGCGGGGAAGGCGGACGCCCTGGGAGCGGCCTCGGGGTTACGGATGCGGGAGCCGGGCGCTCCCCATCCGCCGGTGGTCCACCGCCTGCGGCGATCCTACCCGCCGCCGCCCCGCCTGTCATCCGCCAGTATGCCGACCGTCCATTCGCTGTCGGGCGCGACTGAACGACGCAATGGCCGGCTTTGTCCATTGACGTTGCGCCCGGCAGCGCCAACCTTGGCGCAATCCCCGCACCGACGGAGCCAGCCCTTGCCGCGCCAGCCCTTCCGTCCCGCCGCCGTTCCGCGCCGCCGCCTCGCCCTGCTGACCGTCGCGGCGCTGTTCCTGGGCGCTCCCACCGCTTGGGCCACGGAGGCCAGGGCCGAAGACGCCGCGCGCATCGGCTGCGTGCCGCCCGGCGTCTGGGCGGACGGCACCGGAACGGCGGTGGCGCCGGTGCCGCTGCTGCGCCGGATCGCCGAGGCGCCCGTGGTCCTGCTGGGGGAGCAGCATGACAAGCCGGACCATCACCGCTGGCAGCTTCACACCCTGGCCGGGCTGCACGCGCTGAACCCCGATCTCGCCGTTGGAATGGAGATGCTGCCGCGGCGGCTGCAGCCGGTGCTCGACCGCTGGGTGGCGGGGGAACTGACGGAGGGCGAGTTCCTGAAGCAGACGGACTGGCGCATGGTCTGGGGCTTCGATCCGCAATTCTATCTGCCGATCCTGCAGTTCGCCCGCCTGCACCGGCTGCCGGTGGTGGCGCTGAATGTCGAACGCTCGCTGGTCAGCCGCACCGCCCGCAATGGCTGGGCCGCCATCCCGGAGGCCGACCGCGAGGGTGTCGGCACGCCGGCCCCGCCGACCGAGGCCTACCGCAACCGCCTGACCGAGACGCTGGCGGCGCACGACCACTCGGAAGCCCGCGCCGCCGCGCCCGACGATGCTTCCAACAAGGCGGCCCAACGCTTCATCGAGGCGCAGGGCGTCTGGGACCGCGCGATGGCGGAGAAGATCGCCGAGACTCGCCGCGCCACCGGACGTAGCGTGGTCGGCATTCTCGGCGAGGGGCATGTCGCCCGGCGGGACGGCGTGCCGCACCAGTTGGCCGATCTCGGCATCGGCGACGCCGCCGTGCTGTTGCCCTGGGACGCCGATCGCGATTGCGACGATCTGGACGGCCGCATCGCCGATGCCGTCTTCGGCCTGGGGCCGGAGCGGGAGGACGCCGAACCGCAACGGCCGAAGCTGGGTGTGCAACTCGACCCCGGGCCGGAAGGCATCACGGTGGGGGCGGTGAGCAACGGCAGCGTGGCGGCGGCGGCGGGTCTGCGCACCGGCGACCGCATCCTGGTCGCCGCGGGAACGCCGGTGCGTGCACCGGCCGATCTGGTCGCGGTGATCCGCCGTCAGGCGCCGGGGACGTGGCTGCCGCTCACCATCCGGCGCGACGGGGCGGAGCAGGAGCTGGTGGCGAAGTTCCCGACGGAGAGGGCAGGGACGCCTTAAAGCATCTCCTCCCACCGCGCCAGCGCATCGGGCGTCGGATTGACCGCCGGCGCGCAATCGGAGTTGCCGAGGCGCTCATGATGCTCGCGCAAGGCCCAGACGACGGTGGGGAAGGCAAGCTCGCTCCAGGGAATGTCCTTCCAGGCGAACAGGCCGACCTCCAGGCTTTCCGGGCCGGGCTCCACATCGGGGGACAGCAGGCGCGCGCGGAAGATCATCTGGACCTGGCTGATGCGCGGGATGTCGTAGATCGCCAGCAGGTGGTCGATGTCGATGCGCGCCCGCGCCTCTTCCCAGGCTTCGCGGGCGGCGCCGTCGCGGGTGCTTTCGCGCTCTTCCATATAGCCGGCGGGCAGGGTCCAGAAGCCCTTGCGCGGTTCGATGGCGCGGCGGCAGAGCAGGATGCGGCCATCCTCCCAAGTCGCCACCGCTCCCACCACGATCAGCGGGTTCTGGTAGGCGATATAGCCGCAGTCCGGGCACATCAGCCGCTCGCGGTCCTCGCCGGGCGGAATGGCGCGGACGCGCGGACCGGCGCAGTTCGGGCCGCAATCGGGGGAATTGGTGTCGGGAGTCTTGTCGTCTGGCATGGCCACCGATATGGCGCCGCATCCTTCGCCGGGCAAGCGGAGAAAGCGGCAGCCGGGCCGCTGCGGCTCCCTGTCCGTTCGTGCCCCGTTCCAATTCGCGTTTCGTTCCGATAGGCTGTGCCGGTTTTGGTGTTGGGCCGGTGTGTTGGGCCAGTGGTGTGGGGGTGGTCGGGGTGACGCAGTTCCTGGTGAACGGGATGGTGATTGACGGCCTGTCGCTGGCGGTCGGGCTGGCGGTCGGGCTGCTGCTGGGCGCCGCCGTCGCCTGGGCGGTGACGAGTGCCTCCGCCGGCCGGGCGGAAGCCGCCGCCGCCGCCCTGCATGCGGAGTTCGCCACCCGTCTCCACCTCGCCGAACGGACCGAGGACGACCTGCGCGAGGAGATCGAGGCGCGCGACCATCAACTCGCCCGCCTGCATGGTGAGGTCGCCGACGCCCGCGAGCGCCATGCCCAGCTGTCCACCCGGTTGGAGGCGGAGCGGACCGCCGCGGCGGAGAAGATGGCGCTTCTGGAGCGCGCCCAGGCGGCGCTGGCCGACAGCTTCAAGGCACTGTCGGCGGAGGCGCTGCACCAGAACAACCGCAGCTTCCTCGATCTGGCGCGGGAGACGCTGACCGGCTTCCAGGAGCAGGCGAAGGGCGACCTGGACAAGCGCCAGACCGCCATCGCCGCCATCGTCGACCCGGTGCGTCAGTCGCTGGAGGCGATGGACCGCCAGATCCGCGACCTGGAAAGCACGCGGGCCGGCGCCTATGAAGGGCTGAAGCAGCAGGTGCTGTCGCTGGTCGAAACCCAGAGCGCGCTGCGGGCGGAGACCGGCAACCTCGTCCGCGCGTTGCGCACCCCGGCGGCGCGCGGACGCTGGGGCGAAATCCAGCTGCGCCGGGTCTGCGAGATGGCCGGCATGCTCGACCATTGCGACTTCGTCGAGCAGGTGTCGGTCGACAGCGGCAGGCTGCGCCCCGACCTGATCGTCACGCTGCCCGGCGGCAAGACCATCGTGGTCGATGCCAAGACTCCGCTGGAAGGCTATCTGGACGGCATTCAGGCGGTGGAGGAAACGGCGCGGCGCGATGGCATGGTCCGTCATGCCCGCCACGTCCGCGAGCATATGAAGCAGCTCGGCACCAAGGGTTATTGGGACCAGTTCGACGACAGTCCGGAATTCGTCGTGCTGTTCCTGCCCGGCGAGAACTTCTTCTCCGCGGCGCTGGAGCAGGACCCGGCGCTGATCGAGGCCGGCATCGACCACCGCGTCATCCTGGCCACCCCGACCACCCTGATCGCGCTTCTGCGCGCCGTCGCCTATGGCTGGCGGCAGGAGCGGCTGGCCGACAATGCCCGTGAAATCAGCGCGCTGGGCGCCGAGCTGTACAAGCGGCTGTCCGACCTGGGCGGCCATATGGAAAAGCTGGGCGGGCAGCTGGACAAGGCCGTCGGCTGCTACAACAGCGCGGTCGGCACGCTGGAATCGCGGGTGCTGGTCAGCGCGCGCCGCTTCCGCGACCTGCACGCCGCGCCGGAGGGGGCGGAGATGCCGCTGCTGGAACCGCTGGACCACAGCCCGCGCCGTCTGCAGGCGGCCGAACTGCGCACCGTGCCGCCGGTGGAGACCACCGCAGCCGATTGATGCGCATCCACCCCGGTGATGCGGCATTTCGCCCCACTGGTGACGGCGCCCGGCCGCTGTTCATCGACGCTGCGGTGCGGCGACGGGCGTGCTATCCATGCGGCGTTATCGCCCTTCCACCCCATGGAACCCGCCGATGTCGGACCAGACCGCAACCGACCAGACCGTCCGCTGCGACCGCTGCGCCCACCGCTATCCCGCCGCCGAGGAGGGGTGCCCGCGCTGTCGTTCGATTCGGCGGACCAATGCCGTGATCGTGGCGCTGCTGGTGATGCTGGTGATTCTTGCCCTGGCGGGCTGGGTCGGCACCTTGGTCTTGACCTAAGATCACGTCCAGCACTTTGGTCGACCGTTGCGCAGACCCTGCACAATCCGTATGCAAAGCGCATAACGAAACATCATTTCCGATAGAGCCGATAATCGAGCAACTTTTTTGCTTGTCACGCTAGTATGATTCTGAGAAGCAACCCTGTGCCGTCGTCTTTGCGTAGGGGTTGCATCATGGTGAAGAACCTCCGGATTGCCGCGCTTACCAATCTGTTCGGGGTGGTGGTCACGCTCGGTTTCCTGGCGGTGGTCGTCACCAGCGCGCTGGCGATCCGCGAGCTGAAGGTCGGCGGGCCGATCTACCAGCGCATCGTGCTGGGCAAGGACCTGATCGCCGACATCCTGCCGCCGCCGGAATATGTGATCGAAGCCTATCTGGAGACGACGCTGGCGATGAACGACCCGGCGTCGGTCGGACAGCGCCGCACGCGGCTGGCGCAGCTGCGCAAGGATTACGACGAGCGGCACGAGTATTGGCTGAAGGAGAGCTTCGAGCCGGCGCTGCTCGACCAGCTGACCCGGACCTCCCACGCGCCGGTGATGCGCTTCTGGAACGAGATCGAGACGAGGTTCCTGCCGGCGCTGGCCCGCAAGGACGAAGCGGCGGCGCGCGCCTCCTACGCGGTCATCGCCGAGGCCTATGCCGCCCACCGCGCCGTCGTCGACCGCATCGTCGAGGACACCACCCGCTACAACAGCGAGACGGAGGTTTATGCGGCCGGCCGCGAGAGCCTGTTCATGACCGCGGTGTGGGGCGTGTCGGCCCTGGTGCTGGCGGTCGTGGTGCTGGGCGTGCTGGGTATCCGGCGGCGGGTGGTGCGGCCGGTGGGCGAACTGACGGTGGCGATGCGGACCCTGGCCCAGGGCAACCTCGCCGTCGCCATTCCCGGCGCCGACCGCGGCGACGAGGTGGGGGCGATGGCCCAGGCGCTCAGCGTCTTCAAGGAGAATGCCGAGGAGGCCGAGCGCCTGCGCCGCCTGCGCGACGAGGAGCGCGAACGGTCGGAGCGCGAGAAGCAGGCGGCCCTGCTGCGCATGGCCGAAACGGTGGAGACCGAGGCGTCGAACGCCGTCGATGTGGTCGCCAACCAGACCAGCCAGATGGCCGGCAACGCCACCCGCATGGCCGAATCGGCCCGTGCGGTCAGCGACAACAGCCAGAATGTCGCCGCCGCCGCGACGCAGGCGCTGTCGAACGCCCAGACCGTGGCCGCCGCGTCGGAGCAGCTCAGCGCCTCCATCCGCGAGATCGCGGCGCAGATCGGCACCGCCACCATGATGACCGGCGACGCCGTCGGCGCGTCGGTCCGGGCGGAGGAGACCATCCAGCGCTTGGCCGAGGCCGTGACCCGCATCGGCGAGGTGACCGACCTCATCAACGACGTCGCCGGCCAGACCAACCTGCTGGCGCTGAACGCCACCATCGAAGCGGCGCGGGCGGGTGAGGCGGGCAAGGGCTTTGCCGTGGTGGCGAATGAGGTGAAGCAGTTGGCCGGCCAGACCGCGCGGGCGACCGACGAGATCGAAAGCCAGATCGCTGCCATCCAGGCGACCACGGCCGAGGCGGTGAACGCCGTGCGCGCCATCGCCGAGCGGGTGCGCGGCGTCGAATCGGTGTCGGCCACCGTCGCCGCCGCCATCGAGGAGCAGGAGGCGGCGACCGGCGAGATCGCCCGCAATGTCGTCCAGACCTCCAACGCCGCGCAGGAGGTGGCGACCCGCATCGCCGCCGTGTCGCAGGAGGCGACGGCCACCGGCGAGCGGGCCAGCGAGGTCAACGCGCTGTCGGCCCGCGTCGCCACCAGCATCGACCAGCTCCGCCGCGTCCTGATCGAGGCGATCCGCACGGCGACGCCGGAGGTGAACCGCCGGGCCGCTCCGCGCTACCCGCTGAACCGCCCTGGCCGGCTGACGGTTGGCGGACGTGATTTGCCGGTGACGGTCGACAATGCTTCGGAAGGCGGCGCCCAGCTGAGCGGCCTGCCGCAGGAAGCCTGGAACGGATTGGCTGAAGGAACCGCGCTGAGGGTTGCCCTACCGGGGTTGGAGCCGGTGCCTGCCGTCATGCGCGCGGCAGAACGCGGTGCCGCCGGACGCCTGCATGTCACCTTCACCCTGACCGGAGCCGAGCGCGACCGGTTCGCGGCGCAGTTTGGCCGCAGCGTTGCCGGGCTGGTGCCGATGGACCGCGTGGCCTGAGCGGCTGACCCGCCACAGCGGGGGAAAAGCCTTAAGTATGACAGGGATTTCATGACGGTCGGGCGGTACGCGGGTCCAGAATGGCCTTGGTTCCAGGGCCTCCCGCGCCCATGCTGAAAGCCCGTCTGCCATGGTCGACACCACAGCCTGTCCCTATTGCGGGTCCGATTACGGGCATGGTCCCGACGACTGCCCGCTGTGCCGCTCCGCCCGACGCAAGGATCTGATCGTGCGATGCGTCATCGGGCTGATGTTCCTGATCCCGATCCTGACGCTGTTCGCCACCATCCTGCTGGACAACGGCATGGGGAAGATGCTGTCGATGGATTGAAGGCGGGTGGGGATTGGGCGGAGAGCGGCCGGCGCCTACAGATGGCCGGTCCGCGCCGACTGCTCCAGCGCCTTGATGTGCGACAGGCCGGGCAGGATCTCCGACTTCACGAATTCCATGCGGCGGTTGGGGCCGCCGCCGCCGCGTGCGAAGCGGTGCTTCCACAGGTTCATCTTCACCGCCAGACCGCACAGCACCCCGCCGATGGTGACGTGGTGGGAGGAGATCAGCTCGCGGATCGACCGGAAGGTGTCGGCGTTGATGTCGCTCCAGAAATCCTTGGAGCGGTTGTCGAAGCTCTCGAACCGGCCGGTGATGGAGGTCGAGATGTCGGTCAGGTCGCGGGCGATGTCGTCGAGCATCCTGATCTGGCGCGGGTCGCGCTTGACCTCGGCGGAACTGCGGATTTCGCCCATCCAGCCGACGAAGCGCTGCACCTCCGGCACGATCTCGTCCAGGCATTTGCGGAAATAGGCCAGCGACAGGAAGACGTCGCCGTATTCCTCGAGGAACTGCGGGATCTCGCCCAGTCCAATGTCCAGCCGGTCGGCCATCATGCGCAGATTGCGCAGAGCCTCGTCCCGGTTGGGATTGGCGAAAAGCTGGATGATGTCGGTCACGTCCGAGACCTGCAGCTCCTCCGTGCCATAGACATATTCCATCAGCGGCCGGGTGAAGACCCGCATGTAGTTGGTCAGCTCGGCCTTCTTGCGGTCGGACAATGTGAGCGATTCGACGTTGTTGACGTCGATGTTCAGCCGCCGCAGCTCGATCCGCGAGGAATAGACGTCGAAGCTGGAGGCTGCACCGATCTTCTCCAGCTTCACCAGATCGCGTTCGACCTCGTCCTTGTAGGATTCGAAATAGGCTGGGATATGGCGGGGGGACACTTGCCCGCTGCCGGTCTGGGCATCGTGGAACATCTCCACCACCGTCTGCAGCCGGACATTCTTGATCAGGCGCGCATGCTGCAGGCCGGGCGTTTCCAAAGGGATCGCCGACAAGGGCAGGATGTGAAGGGAATCGCGCGCCTCGTCATCCCAGGTTCTGCGCTTTTCCGTGTCGGGAGCGGACTTCGCGTCCACCGCCGTTTCGCTTGCCCCGCCGTCCAACCGACCGTCTCCCACTGCCTCTTCGCGTCTTGTCTCGGCGATTATCGCAGAGCGCACCTTACAACAGGAGTCAGGGCTGACAAGGATCGAGATGTGGCCGATTGCAGCGCAACCGGCCAGGGGCGCCCGCCGATGGCGGCGCCCCGGCGGGGCCGGTCAATGGACGCTGACCGGCTCCATGTCGTTCTGGATGATGGCGGCGAAGGCCAGATCGCGGTCGGCCACCACGCTCAGCGGCGTGCCGTCGGCGGCGTGGATGGCGAAGGCGGCGGTTCCGTCCATCTCGACCGGGCGGACATAGGCCACGTCGCCCAGGCCGAAGCTGGCGAAATCCTGGGGCGACAGCTGGCGCAGCTGGGTGTGGGTATCGTTCATCATGATCGTGGTCTCCCGGCGGCTCCCCGTCATGGGCGGCCGCGCGTGCAGAGTGTCGGGGGTAGAGTGTCGGAGAACGGGGATGAAGGCTGTGACCTGGATCAGACTTCCCGGCGATCAGTCGTCCCGGCCGTCGGCGGACACGTCGATGGTGCGGGGCATCGCGCCGCCGGCGGCCTTCTTCGGCTGCTCGATCTTGATGGTGCGGACCTTCGGCTCCGGCATCGGTCGGGTCAGGTCGATGTTGAGCAGCCCGTTGTCGAGCGAGCAGCCCACCACCTCGATCCCCTCGGCCAGGACGAAGCTGCGCTGGAACTGCCGCGCGGCGATGCCGCGATGCAGGTAGACGCGCGACTTGTCGTCGGTCTGGCGGCCGCGGATGACCAGCTGGTTGTCCTCGATCTGGACCGACAGGTCATCGGAGGTGAAGCCGGCCACGGCGAGGGTGATGCGCAGGCCGTCGTCGCCGATCTGCTCGATGTTGTAGGGGGGATAGCCTTCGGCCGAATTCTTGGCGATCCGGTCGAGCGTCCGCTCGAACTGGTCGAAGCCAAGCAGCAGCGGGCTGTTGAAGAGCGAAAGGCGAGTCGTCACGACGCATCCTCCTCACGACGGGAGCGAGTTGCGAAAGATGGGCCCGTTTCCGGCGCCCGGCGGGTCGGCGGCCCAGCATCGGCCGGCGCCGCCATGCCTATAGATTGGGAGAGCCGAGGTCGCGGTCAAGCACCCTGTGAGGCTCAGGAATGGTTAAGAATTTCAGGCGCCTCGCCCAGCGCCACCGCCACCGCGTCGGCGATGGCCAGGCAGGAGGTCAGGCCCGGCGATTCGATGCCGAACAGGTTGACCAGACCGTCCACCCCGTGGGTGTCCGGCCCCTGGATCAGGAAGTCGGCCTGCGGCTGCCCCGGCCCGCTCAGCTTCGGCCGCACGCCGGAATAGGCCGGCACCAGCGCGCCGTCCGGCAGCCCCGGCCAATAGGCGCGAACCGCGCCATAGAAGGAGTCGGCGCGGGCGGGATCGACGGCGTAATCAACGGTGCCCTCTACATCGCCCAGCCATTCCACGTCGGGACCGAATCGGGCCTGTCCGGCGAGGTCCAGCGTCAGGTGCACGCCCAACCCGCCCTCCACCGGCACCGGATAGACCAGCCGCGAGAAGGGGGAGCGGCCGGCTGCCAGCGCATAGTAATTGCCCTTTGCCAGCACGCGCGGCGGCACATGGGCGGCGTCCAGCCCCTCCAGTCCGCGGGCGACTCCCCAGGCGCCCAACCCCGCGGCATTGACCAGGGTGGAGCAGGCGATGCGCATCGGCTCCGCCCCGCCGACCTCCAACTCGAAGCCGGTGGCGGTGCGGTGCGAGCGCGTCAGCGGGCTCAGCAGCGCCAGCATCGCCCCGGCCTCCTCCGCGTCGCCCAGCAGGGCCAGCATCAGCCCGTGGCTGTCGATGATGCCGGTGGAGGGCGACAGCAGGGCGCCGACGGTGCGCAGGTTGGGCTCCCACGCCCGCGCGGTGGCGGCGTCGATCTCGGCCAGGTCGGTGACGCCGTTGGCGGCGGCCTGGGCGCGGATCGCCGCCAGCTTCGGCAACTGGTTCTCCTCCGTCGCGACGATCAGCTTGCCGACGCGGCGATGCTCCACCCCATGGGCGGCGCAGTAGTCATAGAGCGCGTCGCGGCCGGGCACGCACAGCCGGGCGCGCAGGCTGCCGGTGGGGTAATAGATGCCGGCATGGATGACCTCGGAGTTGCGCGAGCTGGTGCCGGTGCCGATGGCATCGGCCGCCTCCAGCACGATCACCTCGCGCCCGGCCCGTGCCAGCCGGCGCGCCACCGCCAGTCCGACAACGCCCGCCCCGACGACCACGCACTCCACCCGTTCCATTGCGTCATCCCTGCCTGCCGCATCTTGTGCCGGGAAGGGGAGCGCAAAGGAGCGGTGCGTGCAAGAGGTTCCGGATAGGCCCGTCAGGCTTGACTCCGGCACGCCAATGGGTATTGTGCGCGCCTTCACCTCCTGGGAAAGCGGGCGCGCGCAATCTTTGACGCCCCGTCCGCCGCCTGTAACAGGGCGGATGGAACTACCGGGACAACATCAACTCGTGTCCAACGAGGCCTGAGCGTTATGAGCAAGCGTCAAGAGTCCAAGTACAAGATCGACCGCCGCCTTGGCGTCAACCTGTGGGGCCGTGCCAAGAGCCCGCTGAACAAGCGCGAGTATGGCCCGGGCCAGCATGGCCAGCGCCGCAAGAAGCCGTCGGACTACGGTCTGCAGCTGATGGCCAAGCAGAAGCTGAAGGGCTACTACGGCAACATCGGCGAGAAGCAGTTCCGCCGCATCTATGCCGAGGCCGTTCGCCGCAAGGGCGACACCGGCGAGAACCTGGTCGGCCTGCTGGAGCGCCGTCTGGACGCGGTGGTCTACCGCATGAAGTTCGCGCCGACCCCGTTCGCCGCGCGCCAGCTGATCAACCACGGCCACATCCTGGTCAACGGCCGCCGCCTGAACATCGCGTCGGCCCGCATCAAGGACAACGACACCGTCGAGGTGCGCGGCAAGTCCAAGCAGATGGCGCTGATCCTGGAAGCCTCCGCTTCCGGCGAGCGTGACATCCCCGATTACCTGGAAGTCGACGGCAGCGCGCTGAAGGGCCGCTTCGTCCGCGCCCCGCTGCTGGCCGACGTTCCGTACCCGGTCCAGATGGAACCGAACCTGGTCATCGAGTTCTACTCGCGCTGATCGGTCGGCTCCCGCCGAACGCGAAAGGCCGCTCCCTCGGGAGCGGCCTTTTTGCATTTGTGGCGGATAGCTTGCCGGCGCGGTCCTTCCCGCACGCGGAGTTATTTCCGCCGCGTCAGCAGCAGCGCCGTCAGGTCGTCGTCGATGGGGCCGGTCGCCCTCAGGTCGCCGAGCAGGCCGGACAGCAGGGCGTCGTCGTCCGGCTCCTGCAGACGGCGGGCGAACAGGGTGGCGAGGCCGTATTCATCCAGAACCTCGTGGCTGTCCTCGCCGCCGATCGGGATTTCGATGGCGGCGTCGGAGTAGAGGAACAGCCGGGCGCCGGGCGGCATCGGCAGACGGCGGCTGTCGTAACTGGCCGACGCCAGCAGGCCGAGCGGCAGGCCGCTGCCGTCGCCCAGCCGCGGCGCCTCGTCGCCGGGATGCCACATCATCGGCGCCGTCGATCCCGCCGAGGCATAGTGGAACAGGCCGGCCGCCGGGTCGATCACGCCGGTCAGCATCGTCGCGAACTGGCCGCAGGGCAGCAGCCCGCACAGCCGGCGGTTCACGGCGGCCAGAAACTCCGCCGGGCTCGGCTCCGTGCTGCCGATCTGGCGGCAGATGGCGTCCAGCCGGAAGGTGTTCAGCGCCGCGCCGACGCCATGGCCGGAGAAATCGACCAGATAGACGGCCACCCGGCCGTCCGGCAGCCGATTGATTCCCCAGAAATCGCCGCCCAGCTCGGACGAGGGTGCGAAATGGGTGTGGATGGCGATGCCGGTCGCCGCCTCCAGCTCCGCCAGCCGGTCGGGGCCGGGCAGCATCCGGGCCTGCATGGCGCGGGCCAGTTCCAGCTCGGCTTCCGTGCGGTTGTGATACTGCTGCAGGTCGCGCAGCATGGTGCGCTTGCGCAGATGGATGCGGACGCGGGCCAGCAGTTCCACCGCGTTGATCGGCTTGGTGACATAGTCCGTCGCCCCGGCGGCGAAGGCGCGGGCGCGATCCTCCGCCCGGTTCAGGCTGGACTGGACCAGGACCGGCAGCGATTTCCAGCGCCGATCGGCGCGCAGGCGCCGGCACGTCTCGAACCCGTCCATCTGCGGCATCATCAGGTCGAGCAGCACGAGGTCGGGCTTGAACCGCTCGATCCGGACCAGGGCATCATGCCCGTCCTCAGCCTGCTCGATCAGAGTGATGCCGCCGCGTTCCAGCAATGCCAGCAGCAGATGGCGGTTGATCCGGTTGTCGTCGACGACCAGCACACGGGCACCGGCCAGTCCGTCGAAGGCATTGAGCGTTTCGACCGGCAGCAAGCCGGGTGGCGGCGAACCGGTCATGGCGCCGTCTCCCTCTCGATCCACAGCAAGGTGTGGTCGTCGCCGCTGGCCTGGCCCAGCGCGAAGCTCAACGAGCGGACCACCGCGCCGAAACCTTCGCCCTCCGCCACCGCGCGGGCGATCATCCAGCCGAGCCCGATCCCGGTTCCGCCGGCGTCCAGCGCCTCCAGCACCGCGACGGAGTAGAGCGCCAGCACGCCGCCGCGCGGCAGCTCCATCATTTCGCTGCGATAGCGGGTGCCGGGGGCGATGCCGATCGGCAGGCCGGTGGCCATGCCGAAATGCGGCCCGCCGTCATCATCCAGGATCATCGGCGGCGCGCCGTCGGCCGAGGCGTGGATGAAGCGCCCGGTCTCGCCGTCCACCACCCCATAGGTCATGGTCGCCTTTTCCCCCGCGGCCAGAAGCCCGGCGGCGCGGTCGTTCAGCGCGGTCAGGAGGCCGGCGGCATCCTGGCCGTGGATGGGCCCCAGCTCCTGCAGAAGGGTATGCAGGCGGAAGGCGTTCAGCGCCGCCGAAACCCCGCGGCCGGCGACATTCAGCAGATAGACGCCGAATCGCCCTCCGCCGAGCGGCAGAAGCCCCCACAGGTCGCCGCCGAGATGGGGGGAGATCGCGCTGTGGGCCCGCAGGCGACAGCCGGCGGCGGCGGCCACCGCGTCGCATTGCGCCGGGGTCGGCAACAGGTGCTCCTGCATCGATCGGGCGATGGACAGTTCCGCCTCCACCCGCGCCCGATAGGCCTGCAGGCGGCGGATCAGCACCCGGTCTTCCAGATGGATGCGCACGCGGGCCAGCAGTTCGGTGCGTTCCAGCGGCTTCGATACCAGATCGGTGGTGCCGGCGGCGAATGCGCGGTTGCGGTCCTCGCCGGACGACAGCGCGGTCTGCACCAGGATCGGCAGGTCGGCCGTCTCCGGCATGGCGCGCAGGCGGCGGCAAACCTCGAACCCGTCCATTCCCGGCATCATGATGTCGAGGATCAGCAGGTCGGGGAGGGCGGCCTCGATCATCGCCAGAGCCTCCAGTCCGCTTGCGGCAAAGGAGACCCTGCGGAAGCCGGCTTCGGCCAGGAAGGCGCCGATCAGGGTGCGGTTGAAGGCGGTGTCGTCCACCACCAGGATCGGGCAATCGAGGATGGTGCAGTCGGGCACCTGACATTCGCAGGCAGGGCTGTCCGGTCGTTGCGGATCGGCGATTCCATCCGGCGGCGCCGACACGGACTCGCAGCCGGGGCTATGCCATCCCGCCGCGGTCACAGCCGGAATCTCAGACGGATGCTACGGCCGCCATTTCCGATCTCCAGCTCGGCGGCGATGTTGCCGATCAGGTCGAGGCCGCGGCCCGAGGCGCCGGAACTTGTGCGCGGGCCGGGGGTGAAGCCGGCGCCTTCGTCGGTGACCTCCACCGTCGCCAGCGCCCGGCCATCCCGCGCCTGACCATCTTCCGCCGGGCCGTCCTGCGCCGGTTCGATCCGCACCGCGATGACGATGCGGCGGGCGGCCAGAGCCGGGTCGGCCAGACGGTCGCCCAAATCGCGGGAAAAGCGTTCCAGTTCCTGCGCGCTCAGCTCCTTCATGCCGACGACGCCCAGGTTGCCGTGGACCAGCGCATTGCTGACCGCCTCGTGCAGAGCCAACTCCATATCGTCGCGGCGGTCCCCTTCCAGCCGATGGCGCGCGCTCAACGCCGCCAGCAGCCGTCCGCCGAGTTGGAGATCATGGGCGGTCGCGGTGGTCAGGTTGAGGTACAGGTCGTTGCCCGCCGCTTCGGCGAGCAGCGGGGCCAGCCCGGAGGCGCCGCTGCCGGCCGGCGGTTCGATCCAGGCGGCGGCGGGGGGAAGCCACAGTTCGTCGGCCTCGCCGCCGGGGTCCGCTCCGGTCAGCAGGACGGCCAGCGCCGCGGGTCCGGCGGGCTCCGCAACCGGGGCCAGACCCAGAGCATGAGCTAGCCGGGCAAGCCGCTCGGCCGGCATCCCCGGAGCCGCGAGGCCGGCGAAGCGGGTGCGGCATCCGGCGGTGCTGGCCGTACGCCGGGCCCTCCCTTGGGCCTTCCCCTGGGCCGTCACGTCGCTCACCGGGATCAGTCCTCTATCGGAACGATCTTGGCGATCTGCGCCACGGTCAGCACCCGCTTCACCTGACCGGCGGCGCCCCGCAGAACGAATTGCTTGGCGGCGCGGTCCATCTCCTCCCGCGCGATCAGCAGCATGCCGATGCCGGCGGAATCGACGAACTCCAGCGACGACAGGTCGAGCACCTGTCGCTTGAGCTTGTTCTGCCCCATCTCGCCGATCAGGGTCCGCAACTTTGCGTGGTCATTGAAGGTCAGGCGACCGCGCAGGCGAACGACCGCCTCCTGATCGCGCACTTCGATACCGTAATCCATAAGCCCATCTTTCCGGAAAGGTGGTTCAATGTACAGGCGGCGGGCGCACCGCGCTAGAAGAGTTCAATATCACCGCCGGAGCCGCTTCCCCCTGCGGCATTGAGGTCGAGCACGCCGTTTTCGTCCAGCGCGGTGCCTTCCAACAGCAGCTTGCGGACGAAGCGCTCGCGCATTTCGCTCAGCGTGAATCGGCTCATCAGCTGGTTCAGCCATTCCTCCGGCTCCCGCACGCCGATGCCGGCGGGCACCTGGGCGCGGATCCGGGTTTCCAGCTCGCCCAGCCCGGCGCCCATGATGGCGAGACTGTCGTTGATCGCCTCGATCCGCTGCTTGGTCAGGTCCTGGAACTGCATGCCGGTGATGACATGGGCGATGGTGGCGGACATGTCGGACGATACCGAGGCGGCCGTTTCCAGCACCGACTGGAAATGGGTGGTCTGCGCCACCAGGCTGTCCATCGTCTTGTCGACGCGTTCCTTGGCCAGCATCTGCGGCGACATGTCGGTGTTGGCGATCTGGCGCAGGATGTCGTGGCCGTTGCGGACGCCCTTCACCACGGCGGTGACCTTGCTGCGCATGCGCTCGGCCAGCTCGCCGGTGGAGCGGGACAGGTGCCGCACCTCCTGCGCCACCACGGCGAAGGTGCGCCCGGCCTCGCCGGCGCGGCTGGCCTCGATGGTGGCGTTCAGCGCCAGGAAGTTGGTCTGGCGGTTGATGCCGTCGATATCGCCGATCGACTTCTCCAGCTCGGCCACGTCCTTCTGCACGTCGTCCAGCAGATAGACCATGCTCATGGCATGGCGCGACAGGGTGACGATGTTGGTCACCATGTCGGTGATGACGTCCTGCATGCCGACGACCAGCGTGTCGAGCGGCACCCGTTCGCCGTCGATGTCGACCGACCCGGCCATGGCGACGATCTGGGCCACCCGCTCCGACTGTTCCAGCGCCTTCTGGGCAAGTTCGCGGAAACGGTCCGACAGATCGAGGGTGGAGGTCTCCACATGGTTCGAGGTCCGCGTCAGCTCGCCCTGCACGACGTCCAGCGTGCGGCGCTGCACATCGGCGAAGCCGAGCCAGGTCGACAGCAGCTCCGCGGTGACCGCAACCTTGCCAGCGCTGTCCGAAATTCCGGAAGTGTCCTGGGGCGCGGCATTCGCAAGGCCGGTCTGGACGGCGTCGTGGGCAGCGGGGGTAAACATACTGGTGCTCCTTGGAAACTCTGCCCGGGAAAACCTTGCCCGGAAAAACTCTGCCCGGATGCCCGGTAGGGTCAGGCGGTGCGGGGGCGCTCGCCGACGGCGTCGAAGGCGCGCAGCATTTCGGCTGGGATCTGGGCGAGCGGCAGTTCGACCGCGACCGCGCCGGCCTCCTTGGCGGCCCGCGGCATGCCATAGACCACGCAGCTCGATTCCTGCTCGCCGATGGTGAAGGCGCCAGCCTCATGCATGGCTTTCATGCCGATGGCGCCGTCGCGGCCCATGCCGGACAGGATGACGCCGACCGCATTGCCTCCGGCCGCCTTGGCGACGGAGGCGAACAGCACGTCGACCGACGGCCGGTGGCCGCTGACCGCGGGGGTGTCCTGGATGTGGCAGACGAAGCCGGCGGTGTCGCGGACGATGGCGAGATGGCGGTCGCCGGGGGCGATCAGCACCAGCCCCTGGGCCGGCCGGTCGCCATGGACGGCCACCCGGACGGTGGGCGCCGACAGCCGGTCGAGCCGGGCCGCGAAGCTGGGCACGTAGCTCGGTCCCATATGCTGGGTGATGACGATGGGCGGGCAATCGGCCGGCATGGCGGCCAGCACGTCGCGGATGCGCTCCACCCCGCCGGTCGAGGCGCCGATGGCGATCAGCCGCTTTCCCGACCCGGCGCGGCGCGGCGTCGGCAGGACGCCGTGCGCGGCGGCCGGGCGGCGCATGGTCAGGCGCGCGGTGGCGGCGACGCGGATCTTGGAGACCAGTTCCATCGCCGTCGCCTCGAACCCGTGCCCGTCCGAACCGCCGGGCTTGGCGACGCAATCCACCGCCCCCAGCTCGAGCGCGCGGATGGCGGCGTCGGAGCCCTCGCGGGTCAGGGAGGAGACCATGATGACCGGCGTCGGCCGCAGGGTCATGATCTTCTCCAGGAAGGACAGGCCGTCCATCTTCGGCATCTCGACGTCCAGGGTGATGACGTCGGGGTTGGTGGCCTTGATGACCTCGCGCGCCTCGAAGGGGTCGCGGGCGACACCGGCGACCTCCATCCCGGCTTCCCGGCTCAGGATATCCTTCAGCATTTCGCGCATCAGGGCGCTGTCGTCGACGATGACGACACGGATCGGTCTGGGCATCGGTCAGCTCCCTCCCGGATCGGCGGGCGCGAACAGTTCGACCTCGCCTTCCTCGGGGGTCTGGCTCAGGTGGGTGATGAAGCGCCGTTCGCGGGTGACGGTGTCCGCCGCAGCCTCCGGCCGCAGCAGGCGCCGCAGCGCCCGGCCGCTGTGGGGGAAGTAATGCAGCCGCCGGGCGGAGCCGCCGCCCAGATCCTGGCCGGCCAGCACCAACCCCTCCGCCCGCACGTAATCCAGGGCGAAACGGCTGTTCAGCCCGCCGATGTCGTAGCTAGACTCGATCACCCGGCCGCCGCCGAACAGCTTGACCCGCAGGCGCCTGCGTTCGGCACCCGCGGCCAGCAGCGCGTTGATCAGCCGCTCCATCGCGACCGAGCCGTAGCGCGCGGCGATGCCGGCCCCCTCCAGCTCGCTCGCCGGCAGGTCGGGCAGCATGAAATGATTCATGCCGCCGATGCCGCGCACCGGGTCATGGATGCAGGCCGCCACGCAGGACCCCAGCGTCGTCGCGATCATCAGGTCGGGTCGGTCGCTGACCGCCTGCTGGCCCAGCGCGATCTTGACGGTGCCGACCTTGAATTCCTGGTTGAAATAGCGCCCGCTGCCGATGCGCCGGTGCGTAGCGGACCGGCTGGACTCGGGTCGGGGCAGGGGGGCGGCGTTCATCGCTCAGTCCCTCCGGTAGATCGTCGGGCCGGCCTGGCGGAACAGGTTCGACACGCCATACAGGCTCTCCGAGTGGCCGAGGAACAGATACCCGCCGGGGCGAAGCATCCGGGCGAAGTTTTCTATCACCTGCATCCGGCCGCGGCGGTCGAAATAGATCAGCACATTGCGGCAAAAGATCGCGTCGAACGGGCCGGACATCGGCCAATGTTCCAGCAGATTCAGCGGTTTGACGGTGACGAGGCGTTTCAGCTCATCGCCCATCGCCACCGCCGGCTCGCCGTCCAGCCTCACGTCCTGGGTGAAGCGCTGGCGGACCTGTGGCGGGATGCCGGTGGCGCCCGACAGCGGATAGACGCCGCGCCGGGCGGTGTCCACCATGTGGGTGTCGATGTCGGTGGCGAGGATGCGGGCGTCCCAGCGGCGCAGATCGGCGCCCATGGTGGAGACCAGAACCATCGCCATGGTGTAGGGCTCCGGCCCCGACGAACAGCCGGCCGACCACAGCCGCAGTCGCGGTTTCGACTGATGGGCGTTCAGTTCCCGCACCTCCGGCAGGACGGTGGAGGCGAGGAAGTCGAAATGGTGCGATTCGCGGTAGAAGCTGGTCAGGTTGGTGGTCAGCGCGTTGACCAGGAAGCCGATCTCCTCCGCCACTTCCTCGCTCTGCAGCAGGGCGCAATAGGCGTCGAAATCGGGCAGCCGCAACTCGCGCAGGCGCCGCGCCAGCCGGGCATAGACCATCTCGGCCTTGTGCGGGGCCAGCGCGATGCCGGCCAGCTGATAGAGCAGCCCGGCGATCAGGTCGAAATGATGCCGCTCGAACCGGAACTCGCGCGCGCCGCCGAACACCGCGGCCGGGGCGGCGGCGGGGGAGCGCCGCGGAGTCGCAGGTTCGGTCGATAAGGCGGGCGAGCGGTCGGTCATCGCGGCACCGGTGGCATTGTCAGGCGGACTGGCGGTCCAGGGTGAAGAACGTCATCTGGCGGCGCAGCTGGTCGGCCTGCTCCTCCAGCGAGCGGGCGGCGGCGGTGCTTTCCTCCACCAAGGCGGCGTTCTTCTGGGTCATCTCGTCCATCTGGGCGATGGCGATGTTGACTTCGTCCAGGCCGGACGCCTGCTCGGCGGTCGCCCGCGCGATCTCCGACACCAGATCGGCGACGCGGCCGATGCCCGACACGATCTCGGTCAGGGAGCTGCCGGCGGAACGCACGAGGTCGACGCCGTCGCGCACCTGACCGCCGCTGTCCATGATCAGCGCCTTGATTTCCTTCGACGCCTGGGCGGAGCGCTGGGCGAGCTGCCGCACCTCCTGCGCCACCACGGCGAAGCCGCGCCCGGCGTCGCCGGCCCGCGCCGCCTCCACCGCCGCGTTCAAGGCCAGCAGGTTGGTCTGGAAGGCGATTTCGTCGATCACCCCGATGATGTCGGAGATCTTCTGCGACGACTGCTCGATCCGGCGCATCGCCTCCACCGCGCTGGTCGCCACGTCGCCACCGCGCGAGGCCGCGCTGCGCGCCTCGGTGGCATAGCCGTTGACCTGCTGGGCGTTGTCGGCGTTGGAGCGCACGGTGGCGGCGAGCTGTTCCATGCTGGCCGCGGTCTCCTCCAGCGAGGAGGCCTGCTGTTCGGTCCGTTCCGACAGGTCCATGCTGCCTTCCGCCACCTCGCGGCTGGCGACGGCGATGGAGCCGGCCGCATGGTCGATGCGCTGGACGATCTCCGACAGATGGGAAACCGTGCCGTTGAAATCGTCCTTCAGCCGCTGGAACACGCCTTCATACTGCTTGTCGATGCGGCGGGTCAGGTCGCCCTGCGACAGCGCCTCCAGCACCGAGGCGAGTTCCTCGGTGACGCCGGCGACGTTCTCCGACAGCCGGTTGATGCCCTCGCTGACCAGCCGGAAGAAGCCGGTCTTGCCGTCCAGTTCGATGCGGTGGGTGAAGTCGCCGCGCACGGCATTCTCCACCATCGCGCCGATCTCCGCCTCGATCGCCAGCTCTTCGGTCAGGTCGCGCCATTCGATGACGGTGCCCAGCCTCTCGCCCTGGCGGCTGACCACCGGGTTGGCGATGACCTGGAAGGTGCGGCCGCCGGTCTTGGCCAAGCCGCGGTGGGTCTGGGTCAGGTCGCCCAGCAGGCGGCGCTGGTGGCTGGGGTCGCGGTGGAATGCGTCGAAGTTGCGGCCGACCAGCGCGTTCGGGTCGAAGCCGGGCAGCGAGACGCGCAGGTCCGCCTCGGCATGGCGGAACATGGCCATGATCGCATCGTTGGCGTAGAGGATGCGGCCGTCGACGTCCGCCATCATGATGTTGGCCGACACCCGTTCCAGCGCGATGCGGGAGCGCAG
This sequence comes from uncultured Azospirillum sp., assembly GCA_966212305.1. Taxonomy (GTDB): domain Bacteria; phylum Pseudomonadota; class Alphaproteobacteria; order Azospirillales; family Azospirillaceae; genus Azospirillum. Next base: position 35,784 of record CBIHQY010000002.1, on the reverse strand, counting down.
GGCCTCCACCGCCTCGTCCTTGAAGGCGGCGACGGCGCGGGCCATGTCGCCCAGCTCGTCCTGCTGGCCGGTGTGGGGGACGCCGACCGACAGCTTGCCTTCGGTCAGGTCGGCCATCACCCGGCGGATGCCGGTGACCGGCCCGATGATCGAGGCTGCGATGCGGTTGGCGGCGACGATGCCGATCACCAGCGACAGCAGCCCAAGGCCCAGCGTCAGGCGGATGGTGAAGGTGGCCTCCGTCCCGGCCTCTTCCTCGGTCACCTTGGCGCTGGCGGCGATGGAGGCGACGATACCGTCGATGGCGCGGTTGATCGCGGCGGCGGCGGCGGCGAGGTCGTCGGTCAGCCGCTTCGCCTCGTCGCTGGCGGTCATCGCGTCGCGGAAGGCGGCACGGTAATCGGCGGCGCGGGCGTCGATCTCGCGCAGGGCCGCCAGCAGGCCGCCATTGCTGCGGACCACGGACGACAGCCGGGCGATGCTTTCGCTCATCGCCTTGCCCACCGCCTCGACCTGCGCCGCGGCTTCGGCGTCGCGCAGGCCGATGGCGCGGTTGGCCTGGAAGCGGGTCATCAGCCAGCGGTTCTCCACCTCCTGCGCGCCGAAGGCGAAGTCCTTGTCGCCCGATGTCGCGGCGGCGGACACCATGTCCTCCAGCCGCTTGGTCACCTGGGCGCCCAGCGGGTCCATGCGTTCGCGCAGCAGGCGGTCGGCCCGCTCGCGCACGGCGCGCACCGCCTCGAACCGCTCATGGTAGGTGCCGTGCAGGCTGCTCAGCTCAGCGAAGGCGGCGGCCTGGGGCGAGGCCTTCAACTTGGCCTGCCGGGCCGCCATCGCCTGGTCGAACTCCTCGCGCAGGACGCGCAGCCGGTCCAGCGCCTCGGTCGAGCCGATGTTGATGTACTCGCGGGTCTGCAGCCGTTCGGCGGCCAGACGGCTTTCCAGATCCTTGGCGAAGACGGCGAGGTCGCCCGACGCGATGACGCCGTCGACGCGGCGGTTCAGCCCGTCCAGCCCGTAGATGCCGGTGCCGGACTGGGCGGCGATCAGCACCAGCAGCAGGCCGAAGGCCAGCCACAGCCGCTTGGCGATACGCATGTTGCTGAGGAAGGTGCCGGCTTTGGCGATCGTACCGTCGGTGGCCATCGGTGACGTTTCCTCTTTTTCTTGCTTCTCGTTGCGGCTTTCCCGCCGGCGGCTCGGCAGCCTGCTGCGGTCAGGTCGTTTCCAGTGCGGCGCGGGGGATGGCGTCCTGATCGACATGCTCGCCCGCGAACAGCTTGCCCACGTTCAGCAGGGTCACCATGCGGTTCTCGGCGGTGTAGAGGCCGCTGAGATATTCGGCGTCGATCAGCCCGCTGTCGACGTCGGGCGGCGGCTTGATCGCGTCATGGCCGATGGCCAGGATGTCGGAAATCGCGTCGACCAGGATGCCGCGCGTGCGCTCGCCCACCTGCATCACCACCACGACATGGCGCTTCGTCACCTGGGTCAGGCCGCCGCCGAAACGGGCGCGCAGGTCGAAGATCGGGATGATGATGCCGCGCAGGTTGATGACGCCGCGGACATAGTCGGGCAGGTTCGGCAGACGGCTTTCCGGCGTCCAGCCGCGGATTTCGCGCACGGCCAGAATGTTGACGCCATATTCCTCGCTGCCGACCGTGAAGGTGACATATTGCTCCTCGATCCCGTTCGCGGCGCTGGCGGACTGGAGATCGGTGCGGGAGCTGACGGGGGCGATTGCGGTGGAACTGCTCATCGCTGGGCCTCAAACCGTTTGGCGTTGACGCTGATCGGACCTGACCGCCGGAGCGGGCAGGGACGGGGGAATGGAGGGGTTCGAGGTGCCGCCCGACATGCCGGCGGCCTCGCTGCCGGGGCCGTGGCGGCTCATTTCGCGCAGGCCCGCCACGTCCAGGATCAGGGCGACGCGGCCGTCGCCCAGGATGGTCGCGGCGGCGACGCCGTCCAGCCGGCGGAAGTTGGCTTCCAGGCTCTTGATGACGACCTGCTGCTGGCCCAGCACCTCGTCCACCACCAAGCCGAGGCGGGAGCCGTCCTCCGTCTCCACCAGCACGACCAGCCCCTTGGTGGCGTCGTCGATGGCCTTGGGGATGCCGAACAGCCGGTGCAGGTGGACCAGCCGCACATATTCGCCGCGCGCCATCATGACGTCGCACTTGTTGACCAGCCCATGCAGGTCGGCGGGCTTCGGCCGCAGGCTTTCCACGATGTTGGTCAGCGGCAGGACGAACCGCTCCTCCCCCACCGAGATCACCATGCCGTCCAGCACCGCCAGCGTCAGCGGCAGCGACAGGACGAAGCGCGAACCCTCGCCCGGCGCCGAATAGACGCCGATGCGCCCGCCCAGGCTGGAGATGTTCCGCCGCACCACGTCCATGCCGACGCCGCGGCCGGACAGGTTGGACACCTGATCGGCGGTGGAGAAGCCGGGCAGGAAGATCAGGTTGTCGATCTCCTCGTCCGACAGGCTGGCTCCCGGCTGCACCAGCCCCTTCTCGATCGCCTTGGACAGCACCTTGGCGCGGTTGATGCCGCGGCCGTCGTCGGTCACCTCGATCACGATGCGGCCGGACCGGTGGGCGGCCGACAGATGCACGGTGCCGGCGCGCGGCTTGCCGACGCGCTCCCGCTCCTCCGGGCTTTCCAGCCCATGGTCGATGGAGTTGCGGATCATGTGGGTCAGCGGATCGACGAGGTTCTCCACCACCGTCTTGTCGACCTCCGTCGTCTCGCCCGAGGTGACCAGCATCACCTCCTTGCCGGTCATGGCGGCGCATTCGCGCACCAGCCGCGGCATGCGCGAGAAGACGCTGGAGACCGGCTGGGCGCGGATCGACATCACGCTTTCGCGCAGTTCGCGGGTGTGCTGGGCGAGGCCTTCCAGCCCTTCCAGCAACTCCTGGAACTGGCCCGGCGGCAGGTCGCGCAGATGCTCCGCGATCATCGCCTGGGTGATGACCATCTCGCCGACCATGTTGACCAGCCGGTCGATCTTGTCGAGGTCGACGCGGATGGTGTGGGTGGTCGGCCCGGCATGGTCGCCGCCGATCGTGCCGCCAGCACCGCCATTCGTTCGCTTGGCGCCGTCGCCGGGTTTCGCCGAACCGGAGGTGGTGGCGGCCGGGGTCGCCGGCGGAGCCGCGGGGGCGGCCGGTTCCGGCAGGTTGGCGGCGGCCGGGACGGGGGCCGTTTGAGGAACCGTGGCAGGTTCCGCCGGCGGAATGACCGCGGGCGGCGGGGCTTCGGCGCTGATGCGGATGTCGCAGTCGTCGGCGACGAATTCGAACACGTCGTCGATCTGGGTGCGGTCGACCTGCGGGTCGGCCAGCAGCGTCACCGTCCAGGACAGGTGCAGCAGTTCGGCGTCGAGGTCGCGCAGCGACGGCAGCTGGTCCAGATGGCAGACCACCTCTGCATCGCCCAGCCGGCGCAGGGCGCGCAGCATGTAGGTCGGCTCGTTGCCCGACAGCAGCAGTTCGGCCTTCGGGCGAAAGACGATGGTCCAGCGGACCTTGCCCTCGGGGACCGGGCCGGAGGGGGCGGCGACAGGGTGATCGTCGCGGGCGGCCTGGATGGCGGCCAGGGCGTCGCCGAAGATGCCGGCCTCGTCATCCTCATCGTCGGGATAGACCGTGGCGGGCGGCGGTGCCGCGGGCGCCTTCTCCGCCGGCGCTTCGGCCTTGCCCAGGAAGCGGCGAAGCGCGGCGACGGTGTCGTCGGTGGTGCCGGCCGGCGCCTCCGTCTCGTCGGAGGCATGGGACAGCAGGCGCGCCAGCAGGTCGTTGGCGCGGATCAACGTGTCGACCAGTTCGGTGGTGACGGGGATCTCGGCGTTGCGCACGCCGTCCATCACCGTTTCGAATTCATGGGCGAAGGCGACGAGATCGTTGAATCCGAAGGCGCCGCCGCCGCCCTTGATCGAATGGACGGCGCGGAAGATCGCATTCACCTCGTCCATGTCGACATCGCCGGGGGCGAGGCGCAGCAGCCCGGCCTCGGCGACGGCCAGCAATTCGGCGCTCTCGTCGAAGTAGGTCTGCTTGAAGCGGCTGAGATCGTCCACGGCTGTACCCCTTCCTTCGCTGACGGCTCGCGGTCAGCCGCAGACCTTCTGCACCACCGACACCAGCTTGTCGGGGTTGAAGGGCTTCACGATCCAGCCGGTGGCGCCGGCGGCGCGGCCCTCGGCCTTCTTGCTCTCGTCCGCTTCGGTGGTCAGCATCAGGATCGGCAGGGTGCGGTGGGCCGGGATGGCGCGCAGCTTGCGGATCAGGGTCAGGCCGTCCATCACCGGCATGTTCAGGTCGGTGATGACCAGATCGACCTTGGTGGTGGCGATGGCGCTCATCGCCTGCTGGCCGTCGGCGGCCTCCACCACCTCGTAACCGGCACCGCGCAGGGTGAAGGACACCATGTCGCGCATGGTCCGCGAGTCATCCACCGTCATCACTTTCTTCTTCACGCACGCCTCCACTGCTTCAGCCAGCCGGCCAGCCCCAGATCCTCGCAGGCATCGGCGAGGACCTCCGACGGGCGCAGAATGGCGAAGGAATTTCCCTGTTCCGCCGCATCGCGGGCGGCGACGACCAGCGCCTGGACGCAGGCGACGCTGATGCGTTCCACCGCGTCCGCCTGGACGCCGATGTCCACCGACGCCTTGAAGGCGGCGCGCAGGCTGTCGAGCAGAGGTTGCGCCATGGGCAAATCGAGGTCGCTCGGCAGGCCCAGGCGAATGCGCCCGTCATCCTCCTCCGTCCACTTGATCAGCGACACGCCACCCTCCGTCCAAAGCCGGCGCGCTCCTGCGCACTCCGGTTGCAGGAGCGACGTTGCCAGAAGGCGTCTCAAGGATTCGTTAAGCGGACGTGGCGGACGGACCGGGCGTCGTCGGGAAGTTGGGGATAACCGCAGTCAAAATTGGGACATGCCGCCCGGATCGGTGCGGGGTATGCGGATCAGCCCTTTGCCCGTGCGATCAGCGGACGGAATTCCGCCAGCACCGATTCGTAGACCGGCCGCTTGAAGGCGACGATCAGGTCCGGCAAGTCGTCCGCGTCGATCCATTTCCAAGCGTCGAATTCCGGATGATCGGTGTCGAGCCGGATGTCGGCCTCAGTTCCGGTGAAACGGGCCAGCATCCACATCTGCTCCTGCCCGCGCCAGCGGCCCTTCCACACTTTTCCCAGCAGGTCGTCGGGCAGGTCGTAACGGTGGGGGGCTGCGGTCATGGCGATGAACTCCGCCTTGGCGGTGCCGATCTCCTCTTCCAACTCGCGGAAGGCGGCGGTGCGGGCGTCCTCGCCATCGTCGACGCCGCCCTGGGGCATCTGCCAGTCCGCCTCCGACCCGCAACGCCGGGCGACGAACACCTCGCCGCGGTCGTTCAGCAGCATGATGCCGACGCAGGGGCGGTAGGGCAGGGCGTTACGGTCGATGGGGGCGGTCATGCCGGGGGACTCCGTTCGGGTCAGGTCTTGGTCGGATCAGGTCTTGGTGATGAAGAAATAGACGGTCATGCCCGCCCCCACCAGGATCACCATCTTGCGCAGGACCGGCGGCGGGATGTGACGGGCTACCGACGCGCCGGCATAGCCGCCGGCCATGGCGGCGACCAGCATGACCAGCGCCTCCGGCCAATAGACCGCCCCGCCGGCGACGAAGGCCGCCACGGCGACGGCGTTCAGGCAGCCGGAGACCAGCGACTTCAGCCCGTTCATGGCGTGCAGGTCGGTCAGGCCGAAGACGCCGAGCGTCGCCAGGATCAGGATGCCGATGCCGCCGCCGAAATAGCCGCCATAGACGGCGATCAGGAACTGCACGGCCAGCACCGTGCCGTGACCGATGGTGAAGTTGCGGCGGATCCAGGCCGAGGCGGTCGGACCGATGGCGAACAGCAGCGTCGCGAACAGCAGAAGCCACGGCACGATGATCTCGAAGGTCTTCTGCGGCGTCCACAGCAGCAGCAGGGCGCCCAGCAGCCCGCCGACCAGGCTGATGCCGAGGAAGGAGGGGAGGTGGATGTCGCGGATGCGGCCCAGCTCCCGCCGATAGCCGAAGGCGCTGGCCAGCGCGCCGGGCGACACCGCGACCGTGCTGGTGGCGTTGGCGTTCAGCGGCGGCACCCCGGCCAGGATCAGCGCCGGAAAGGTCAGGAAGCTGCCGCCCCCGGCCACGGCGTTCAGCACGCCGGCAAAGAAAGCGGAGACGATCAGCAGCAGCGTCAGCATGTCACCTTACCCGAAATCCTGGTCCGGCCCGGTTGAGCCGCGTTGCGTTTTGCACACGCCCGCCCATACCGCAACGCCGAAGTCCCACAACCGCGCGGCTTTCGCAACCCCGAACAATTCGTTAAGGTCGTCGTCCCTTCAACGGATAGAGTGTCTGGAGACCTCCATGTCCGCCCTGCTCGATACCACCGACGCCCTGCACGACCAGATGCTGACCCTCGGCCGCGCTGCCCGCGCCGCCGCGGCCGCGCTGGCGACCGTGCCAGGACCGTCGAAGGACCGGGCGCTGAGGGCGGCGGCGGCGGCCATCCGCGCCCGCGCGTCCGAGATCAAGGCCGCCAACGCCGACGACATGGCGAACGCCCGCGACTTGTCCGGCCCCATGCGCGAACGGCTGATGCTCGACGACAAGCGCATCGAGGCGATGGCCAAGGGGCTGGAGGACATCGCCGACTTCCCCGATCCCATCGGCGGCGTGCTTGCGGAATGGACGCGGCCCAACGGCCTGCGCATCCAGCGTGTCCGCGTGCCGCTGGGCGTCGTCGGCATCATCTATGAAAGCCGGCCCAACGTGACGGCGGACGCCGGCGGCATCTGCCTGAAGTCGGGCAACGCCGCCATCCTGCGCGGCGGGTCGGAGAGCATCCGCTCCTCCCGCGCCATCGCCGACTGCCTGGTCCAGGGCCTGCGCGAGGCCGGGCTGCCGGAGGCGGCGATCCAGCTGGTCCCCACCACCGACCGCGCCGCCGTCGGCCATATGCTGACGATGCGCGATTATATCGACGTCATCATCCCGCGCGGCGGCAAGTCGCTGATCCAGCGCATCGCCGACGAGAGCCGGGTGCCGGTCATCAAGCATCTGGACGGCAACTGCCATGTCTATGTCGATGCCGGCGCCGACCTGGAGAAGGCGCGCAAGGTCGTGCTGAACGCCAAGATGCGCCGCACCTCGATCTGCGGCGCCGCCGAGACTCTGCTGGTCGACCGCGCCATCGCCGAGACGGCGCTGCCGCTTCTGGTGAAGGATTTGCTGGATGCCGGCTGCGCCGTGCGCGGCGATGCGGCGGCCCAGGCGGTCGATCCGCGGGTGACGGCGGTGGCGCCGGAGGATTGGGACACCGAGTATCTCGACGCCATCATCGCCTGCGGCGTGGTGGACGGGGTGGATGCGGCAATCGACCACATCAACGTCCACAGCTCCCACCACACCGAATCCATCCTGACCGAGGATCCGGCGGCGGCGGAACGGTTCCTGTCGCGGGTGGACAGCGGCATCGTGCTGTGGAACGCCTCGACCCAGTTCGCCGACGGCGGCGAATTCGGCATGGGGGCGGAGATCGGCATCTCCACCGACAAGTTCCACGCCCGCGGCCCGGTGGGCGCCGAGCAGTTGACCAGCTACAAGTATGTCGTGCGCGGCGATGGCCAGACGCGACCGTAACGATAGGGCCCCCCACCTCTATTCCGGCCCGCTCTATGCCGGCCTCACCGTCGGCATTCTCGGCGGGTCGTTCAACCCGGCCCATGCCGGGCATCGGCACGTCAGCCTGTTCGCGCTGAAGGCGCTGGGGCTCGACCGTGTCTGGTGGATGGTCAGCCCGCAGAACCCGCTGAAGTCGGCTTCCGGCATGGCTTCGCTGTCCGACCGGATGGCGGAGGCGCGGGCGGTCGCCGCCCATCCGCGGATCGAGGTGACGGCGATCGAGACCGCGCTCGGCACCCGCTACACCGCCGACACGCTGGCCAAGCTTCAGCGCCGCTTCCCCAGAACCCGCTTCGTTTGGTTGATGGGGGCGGACAATTTGCGACAAATTCCGCGCTGGAAGCATTGGAATCGAATCTTCGACTCGGTGGCCGTTGCGGTTTTCGCCCGCCCCACCTATTCTCTTGGTGCGTTGAGCGGCAAGGCCGCCCAGCGCTACACCCGTCGGCGGGTGTCGGTGTCGGGGGTCAAAGGGCTGGTGCGCCGCAGGCGGCCGGCCTGGGCGTTCTTACGCAACCCCTTGCACCCGGCCTCGGCGACGGCGATCCGGCAGGCACGGGCCGCCGGGTCGTGAAACCGTTGCAAGAGGTTGGAGCCATCACCACGCACACCGAAACGGCCGCGACCGCTCCGCGGCCAGCCGCCGTTCCCCAGATCCTGGAACCGCAGGACCTGAAGGCGCTCATTCAGGCGTCGCTCGACGCCGATCAGGCGGATGACGTCACCGTCATCGATCTCGCCGGGAAAACCACCTTCGCCGATTACATGATCGTGGCGTCGGGCCGCAACACGCGGCACATCGCCGCCATGGCGATGAAGCTGGCCGAAAAGCTGAAGCAGGCCGGCGTCCGCGGCGTCGAGATGGAAGGCATGGCCCAGTGCGATTGGGTCCTGGTCGATGCCGGCGACGTGATCGTCCACCTGTTCAAGCCGGAAGTCCGGACCTTCTACAACATCGAGAAGATGTGGGGTCTGGAACTGCCGACGCCGTCGGGCACGGCGCGGCTGAGCGCCTGACGGGTCAAGGGCGGAAACGACGGCGGAGGGCCGCACCATGCGTCTGTGGCTCGCCGCCGTCGGGCGGTCGCGGGGCGGACCGACCCGCGACCTGTTCGACGAGTATGTCGGACGGCTCGGGTGGCCCTTCACCCTGAAGGAGGTCGAGGTGAAGAAACGCCTCTCCTCCGAGGAATTGAAACGGCAGGAGGCGGAGCTGCTGCTCGCCGCCGTGCCGGCCGGTGCCATCGTGGTGGCGCTGGATGAACGCGGCAAGGCGCTGCCCAGCGAGACCTTCGCCGCCAAGATCGGCGACTGGCGCGACCGTGGCGCCGGCGATCTCGCCTTCCTGATCGGCGGTGCCGACGGCCATGGCGACGCGGTGCGGGCGCGGGCCGACTTCCTGCTCGCCTTCGGGCCGATGACCTGGCCCCACATGCTGGTGCGCGGCATGCTTGCGGAGCAACTCTATCGCGCCCAACAAATTCTTGCCGGTCACCCCTATCACAGATCCTGATTCCCTGCGTCGCATCCGGCGCGCGGAAAAGCGCCGGAGCCGAAAAACACAAAACTCCGAGACCACAACCTTTCGAGAAAGGTAAGCGCGATGACCGAGACCAACCGACCCCGCCCTGTCGTCCTCTGCATTCTGGACGGCTGGGGCTATCGCGAGGAGCGGTCCGACAACGCGATTGCGCTGGGCGAAACCCCGAACTGGGACCGCCTGTGGTCGGCTGAGCCGACGGCCTTCCTCGACGCCAGCGAGGAGGAGGTCGGCCTGCCCAAGGGCCAGATGGGCAACTCCGAGGTTGGTCACATGAATCTCGGCGCCGGCCGGGTCGTCATGCAGGACCTCGTGATGATCGACCACGCCATCGTCGAGGGCGAGCTTGAGCGCAACGCCTCGCTGAACGATCTGGTCAAGGCGATGCACAAGACCGGCGGGCGCGTCCATTTGATGGGCCTGCTGTCGCCGGGCGGCGTCCATTCGCACCAGGACCACATCGCGGCGCTGGCCGGCGTGCTGTCGCGCGAGGGGGTTCCGGTGGCGGTCCATGCCTTCACCGACGGCCGCGACGTCCCGCCGCAGAGCGCCAAGGATCAGGTCGCCGAGTTCATGGCCGACGTCTTCGAACTGCCGGGCGTCGAGGTGGCGACCGTCATCGGCCGCTATTACGCGATGGACCGCGACAAGCGCTGGGACCGCGTCGCCAAGGCCTATGCCGCGATGACCAAGGCGGAGGGCGAGCGCGCCGCCGACCCGATCCAGGCGATCGAGCAGAGCTATGCCGCCGACAAGCATGACGAGTTCATCCTGCCGACGGTGATCGGCGACTATGCCGGCATGAAGGACGGCGACGCCATCCTGATGGCGAATTTCCGCGCCGACCGCGCCCGCGAGATCCTGGCCGCCTATGTCGATCCGGCTTTCGACGGCTTCCCGGTCGATGGTGCGCCGAAGCTGGCCGCCGCCGTCGGCATGGTCGAATATTCTTCGGCGCTGGCCAAGCTGATGAACACCATCTTTCCGCCGAAATCCTTGACCAAGGTGCTGGGCGAGGTGGTTTCCGAGGCCGGAATGAAGCAGCTGCGCATCGCCGAGACGGAGAAGTACCCGCACGTCACCTTCTTCTTCAACGGCGGCGAGGAGCGGGTCTATGAGGGCGAGGACCGCATCCTGGTCCCGTCGCCGAAGGTCGCCACCTACGACCTGCAGCCGGAGATGTCCGCCGCCGAGGTGACCGGCAAGCTGGTCGGCGCCATCGATTCGGGCAAGTACGACCTGATCGTCGTCAACTTCGCCAACCCCGACATGGTCGGCCACAGCGGCATGCTCGACGCCGCCATCAAGGCGGTGCAGGCGGTCGACGGCAGCCTGGGTCAGGTGGAGGCCGCGGTGCGCCGCGCCGGCGGCACCATGCTGGTCACCGCCGATCACGGCAATTGCGAGCTGATGAAGGATCCGGAGACCGGCGGCCCGCACACCGCCCACACGCTGGACAAGGTGCCGCTGATCCTCATCAACGGCCCGGCCGGTGCGCGGATCGAGAGCGGCCGTCTGGCCGACATCGCGCCGACGCTGCTCGACCTGCTGGGCCTGCCCAAGCCGGCGGAGATGACCGGCCGCAACCTGCTGGTCCGCACCGCCGCCCGCGCGGCGGCGGAGTAACGGATGGCGCCGGGCGTTCCCTTTGCCCTTGATGCCCCCTCTCCCCCCCGGGGAGAGGGTCGGGGTGAGGGGGGCGCGTGGCGTGGAGATGCAAAAGGATTGGGGTGTAGCTCAGCTTTTCGACTTACATCCTGCCATGCATCCCCCTCACCCAACCCTCTCCCCGCTCTCGGCGGATCTTCGATCCGCCTGCCGCGTCAGCGCAAACTTCGTTTGCGCGTGAGCGGGGGGGAGAGGGTATCCGCCGAGGGAAGGGTATCCGGGGCGGGAGAGGGTATCCTCGCCGGCTTCGTCGTCATCGCCGGCCTGATCCTCGCCCAGCCGGCGAACGCCCAATCCGAAGCGCCCAAGGACACGCTCAAGCGCGTCGAACAGCAGCTTCAGACCGGAAAGCAACGCCAGCAGCAGTTGGAGCGCCAATCCCAGGCGCTTCAGACCGAACTCGACGACCTGCGCGGCCGGCTCATCGCGCTGGCCGATCAGGCGCGCGGGCAGGAGCAGTCACTCGACCAATTGGAGGAGTCGCTCGCCGCGCTGGAGGCGGAGGAGCGGGAACGTTCCGCCGGCTTGGACGCCGAGCGGCAGCAGATCGCCACTCTGCTGGCCGCCCTGCAGCGGCTGGCGCGCATCCCGCCGGAAGCGGCGCTGGCCCGGCCGGAAAGCCCGGTCGATACACTGCGCTCCGCCCTGCTGCTGCGCGATGCGGTGCCGGCCCTCAAGGCGCGGGCCGATGCCCTGGCCCAGGCGCTGACCGCGCTGGCCGACACCCGCGGCAAGCTGGTGGACCAGCGGGCGAAGGCGCTGGCGGCGCGGGTGGCGCTGTCCGAAAAGCAGGACGAGATGAACCGCCTGATCGCCCGGCGCGAAGAGCTGTCGCGCCAGACGGAGGAGGAGCGCGTTCAGGTCGGCCAGCGCATGGCGGACCTGTCCGGCCAGGCCACCGACCTGCGCCAGTTGATGGAGCGGATCGAGGCCGAACGCCGCGCCGCCATCGAGGCCGCCGCCCGTCGCGAGGCCGAACGGCGCGAGGCGGAACGCAAGGAAGCCGCCCGCCGGGAGGCGGAAAAGCGCGAGGCCGAACGCCGCCTCGCCGCCCAGAAGGAAGCGGAGCGCAAGGCGGCCGAACGCAAGCTGGCCGAACTGCGCGCCGCCGAACAGAAGATCGCCGAACAGAAGGCCGCCGAGGAAAAGCGGGCAAAGGACGAAGCGGCCAAGGAAGCGGCGCGCGAGCGTGAGCTGGCCGCGAAGTCCCCGGACGGCCCGCCGGCGGTCGCCGGCATGGTGCTGCCCGCCGCCGGCAAACTGACCACCCGCTTCGGTGAGGCCGATCGCTTCGGCGCGACCAGCCGCGGCGTGACGGTCCAGACCCGCGCCGGGGCCGCCGTGGTGGCGCCGCGCGGCGGCACGATCGTGTTCGCCGGCCCGTTCAAGGGCTATGGCCTTATCTTGATCGTGGAACACGGCAACGGATATCATAGTTTGATTGCGGGTTTGGGCCGGATCGACACGGCCGTCGGGCGTAAGGTGGCCAGCGGGGAACCGCTGGCGGTCATGCCGTCGGACGGCAATCCGGATCTCTATTTCGAGCTGCGACGAAACGGCCAGCCGATCAACCCGCAACGCGGGTTCGGCGCCCCGGAGGGGAAAGGACAAGGGTAGATGAGGATGATCAAGCGCGCCGCCACGGCGGCTGCTCTGGTGTTTCTGGGCGCCGGCGTCGCCACCGTCACCGCGCAGTCCAGCAATTCGTCGGACACCTACCGGCAGCTGAACCTGTTCGGCGACGTCTTCGAGCGCGTCCGCGCCGAATATGTCGAGCCGGTCACCGACGAACAGCTGATCGAATCGGCGATCAACGGGATGCTGACCTCGCTCGACCCGCATTCCAGCTATCTGAACAAGAAAAGCTTCCAGGACATGCAGGTCCAGACCCGCGGCGAGTTCGGCGGGCTGGGCATCGAGGTGACGATGGAGAACGGCCTGGTGAAGGTCGTGTCGCCCATCGACGACACCCCGGCCTTCCGCGCCGGCCTGCAGCCGGGCGACCTGATCGTCCAGCTGAACGGCGAGGCGGTGATGGGCCTCAGCCTGAACGAGGCGGTGGAGAAGATGCGCGGTCCGGTGGGCAGCGAACTGAAGGTCACCGTCCGCCGCGGCGAGGCGGGCGAACCCTTCACCGTGTCGCTGACCCGCGCCGTCATCAAGGTGCAGTCGGTCCGTTTCCGCACGGAAGGCGACATCGGCTATATCCGCATCACCAGCTTCAACGAGCAGACGCAGAGCGGGCTCGAGAAGGCGATCTCCTCGATCCAGCAGCAGTTGGGCGACAAGCTGAAGGGCTTCGTGCTCGACCTGCGCAACAATCCGGGCGGCCTGCTCGATCAGGCGGTGTCGGTGTCCGATACCTTCCTGGAGAAGGGGGAGATCGTGTCGACCCGCGGCCGTCGGGCGGAGGAGGGCACCCGCTTCAACGCCAAGCCGGGCGACCTGACCAAGGGCCTGCCGATGGTGGTGCTGGTCAACGGCGGTTCGGCCTCGGCCTCGGAAATCGTCGCCGGCGCCCTGCAGGACCACAAGCGCGCGATCATCATGGGCACCCAGAGCTTCGGCAAGGGATCGGTGCAGACCATCATCCCGCTGCCCGGGCATGGCGCCATGCGGCTGACCACGGCGCGCTACTACACGCCGTCGGGCCGCTCGATCCAGCAGTTGGGCATCACCCCGGACATCGAGGTGCATGTCGCCAAGGTGGAGGATCTGGACAAGAACGTCGTCCGCCGCCGCGAAGCCGACCTGAAGGGTGCGCTGGTCAACCCCGACGCCAACAAGGCACCGCGTCCGGCCACCACCAACCCGGCCGCTCCGGGCACGCCGGCCGCCCCGAACCCGGCAGCGCCGGCTCCGGGACCGGGCGCAGGTGCCGCCCCAGCGGCCCCCGGCGCTGCGCCGGGTGCTGCGCCTGCTCCGGGGGCCTCTCCCGCTCCGGCGGACGGTGCGGCGGCGGAGGGGGCCGAGCCGCCCTTCGACTTCCAGCTCGCCCGCGCGCTGGATCTGCTGCGTGGCGTCGCCCTGTTCCAGCAGCGCGCCGCGGCGCGCTGACCGGAGCAACCGACGGTGAAGGCTCCCGCCCTGCTGGGTCGTTTGCGGTTTGATGTCCGGGGTCTGCGCCCCGGACTCGGCTGGCTGCGCCGTTTCCGCCGCAATGGAGGCGATTCGGCGGGACGGCCGCGCAAACCGCTGTCCAAGCACCTGCTGGCTGCCGTCGCCCTGGTGGCGGTGGCCGGTGGCGGGCTGGCCGGCTGGCTGGCCTTGAACGGCGAGGCGACGCGGGAGGTCTGGCAGGCATCGATTCCGGCGGCGACGGTCGCGGTCGCTCCGCTGCCGCCGCCACCTGTGCCGGAACCCAAGGCCGCCGCGCCGGCGGCGCCTTTGCCCACCGACGCCGCGCCGCTGCCCCTGCCGGGCGTTCCGGCGGCGGCGGTGACGCTGACCCCGGCGCCGGTGCCGGGGCTGGTGGAGGACAGCCGCAACGGGCCGCTGCCGCGCATTGCCCAGGATGGGCGCAAGCCCTGGCAGGTCTATGCCCGGCCCTTCCCGGCGACCGACAAGCGACCGCGCATCGCCATCGTCATGTCCGATCTGGGGCTCAGCGGCGTCACCACCGGCAATGCGCTGGCGAAGCTGCCGCCCGGCATCACGCTGGCCTTCCTGCCCTATGCCGAGCGGCTGGACGATTGGGTGGAGCGGGCCCGCACCAAGGGTCACGAGGTGATGCTGTCGGTGCCGATGGAGCCGCTGAACTACCCGCGCGACGATCCCGGCCCGAACGCGCTGCTGACCATGCTCGGACCCGACCGCAATGTCGAACGGCTGGAATGGTCGCTGGGCAAGGCGGTCGGCTATGTCGGCATCACCAGCACCACCGGCAGCAAATTCACCGCCAATCCGGCGGCGATGCAGCCGGTTATCGACGTGCTGAAGGCGCGCGGGCTGCTGCTGGTCGATTCGCGGATCAATCCGAAGAGCGTCGCCGGGCCGCTCGCCAATCTGGCCGGCGTGCCGCGGGCGTTGGGCGACCGCGTCATCGACCGCGACCTGTCGCGCGGCGCCATCGACGACCAGCTGCGCGAGCTGGAGGAACTTGCCAAGACCAACGGCGCCGCCGTCGGTTTCGCCTCTCCCTATCCGACGACGATCGAGCGACTCAATCTGTGGCTCACCTCGCTGGCAGACCGCGGCATCGCGCTGGCCCCGGCATCGGCGGTGGTCAACATCCAAAAGTAGCGGCGTCGGCGGTTCCGTCCGATGCGACAACGCGCGTCGGGTGGTTGCCCGTGTGCGTCTTGCCTGATTGCGTCCACTGCGCGAATATCTCCGCCGAATTTCGAATTGACGGAGAAGGCGAATGTATCACCCCGAAGCGCTGGAACCGATCGTCGCTTTCCTGCGCGGAATCGGCATGCAGGTCGAATATGGCGAGGGTGGCCGTGAGGGCTTCCTGTCCGGCGTGAACATTCATGCGGGAGTGATCCACGTCGATCCGGAAACCCTGTTGGGGCCGGGCGACCTGCTGCACGAGGCGGGACACATGATCGTTCTGCCGCGCCAGTATTGGCCGCTGATGAACCGGGACATGCAGGCCGATATCGATGCGCTGCTGGCCGAACAGACTGCGCGCGACGGCACCCCCGATCCGGTCCTGACAAGAGCCGCACGCCAGGGCGAGTTCATGTCGCAGGCTTGGTCCTACGCCGTGGTCCAGCATTTGGGCCTGCCGCAGGAGTGCCTGTTCTTCCCCGGTTCCTATAAATGCACCGACTATCAAGGCACCCACCCGATGAGGGCCTGGATCGAGCAGGGAACTCATTTCGGTCTGGTGCCCCTGGCGCAGGCAGGCTTCACCGGCTATATCGGCATGTTCGCCCATATGGGCAGCAACGGGCTGGCACCGTTTCCGCAAATGGCGCGCTGGACGTTGGATTGAGGGGACATTCAGCAACCCCTCACCCGCAAAGCGCATCCCAATCCAGCGACCCCGGATCCTCCACCAGATGGTCCACCGCGTCGAAGACCACGGCGGGGTGCTGAGGCCAAGCAATGGTCAGCATGCCGGCGGCCTTGGCGCTGCGGGCGCCGGTGGGGCTGTCCTCGATCACCGCGCAGGCCTCCGGCGGCAACCCCATCATCGAGGCGGCCAGCAGGTAGGGCTCCGGATGGGGCTTGCCGTTGGCGACGTCCTCGCGGGCGATGCTGAAGCGGAAATGCGGGATCGACATCGCGCGCATGTTGGCGTCGACGATCATGCGTCCGCCGTTCGACACGCAGGCCTGCGCCAGCCCACGGGCGGCGAAGGCCTCCACCAGGGCGAAGGCGCCCTCGCGTGGGCGGACCTGATGGACGCTGGCGACATACTGGGCGTTGATCTCGTCGGCCCAGGCGTGCAGGTCGATGGGGAAGGGGCGGCGGGCATGAAGCGCGGCGTAGATCTCGCGGAACGCCACGCCGTGCATCGACCGGCAATCCTCGTCACTCAGCTCATGACCATAGCCGCGGCAGACCTCGACGGTGATCTGCTGGTGCCAGGGCTCGCTGTCCATCAGCGTGCCGTCGATGTCCCACAGGACGGCGCGGATCGGGGAACTGTTCGGGCCGCGGGCAGGGGAATCTAGACTGGTCACCGCACCACCAGATCGTCGCGGTGGATCATCTCGTCGCGCCCCTGGTAGCCGAGGATCTCCGGGATTTCGGTGCTCTTGTGGCGCAGGATCTTGCGGGCGTCGTCGGCGCTGTAGGCGACGAGGCCGCGGGCGACCTCGCGCCCCTCCTGCGTGCGGACGATCACCACGTCGCCGCGGTCGAAGTCGCCCTGCACGGCACTGACGCCGGCGGGCAGCAGGCTGGCGCCGTGGGACAGGGCGCGCGTGGCGCCGTCATCGACCACCAGCACGCCGGTGGCGTTCACATGGCCGGCGATCCAGGCCTTGCGGGCGCTGGTCGGCTCGGCGGACGGCAGGAACCAGGTGCAGAGCGCGCCGCCATCCTCCGGCCGCTGTTCCAGCGCCGCCAACGGGTTCATGCGCTTGCCCTTGGCGATGACCATGCGGCAACCGGCCGACAGGGCGACGCGCGCCGCCGCGATCTTGGTCACCATGCCGCCGCTGCTGTAGCCGGGGGGCGGCTCGCCGGCCATGCCCTCGATCTCCGGCGTCAGCTCGCGCACGGTGGGGATATGGCGGGCGTCCGGGTCCTTGCGCGGGTCGGCGGTGTAGAGGCCATCGATGTCCGACAGCAGCACCAGCGTGTCGGCGCTGACCATCTGCGCCACGCGGGCGGCCAGCCGGTCATTGTCGCCGAAGCGGATTTCGGCGGTGGCGACGGTGTCGTTCTCGTTGATGACGGGAACCGCGCCCAGCTTCAGCAGCGTGTCGATGGTGTTGCGGGCGTTCAGGTGGCGCCGCCGCTCCTCCGTGTCCTCCAGCGTCACCAGCACCTGGGCGACGGTGACGTCATGGCGGGCCAGCGTTTCCTGATAGGCGTGGGCAAGCCGGATCTGGCCGGTGGCGGCGGCGGCCTGCTTCTCCTCCAGCTTCAGCGCCCGGCCGACGAGGCCTAGATGCTCGCGCCCGCAGGCGACGGCGCCGGAGGTGACGATCACCACCTCCTGCCCGCGCTTGCGGCAGGCGGCGACGTCGTCGGCCAGCGCGTCGAGCCAAGCCCGGCGGATTTGCCGGGTTTCCCCATCGACCAGAAGGGCCGAGCCGATCTTTACGACCAGCCGGCGGGATTCGAGAAGGGTAGGGGCGTCAAGCGCCATGGCGGGAGGTTCCGTCCTTATCGTCGTCCGAACCGTCCTCTTCGTCTTCCGGCTCGTCCGCGTCAAGGGCCTCGTCCGAGTCGCCGTCCAGCTCTTCGCCGTCCAGTTCCTCACCCTCTTCGAGTTCGCCTTCTTCGAGATCGTCCTCCTCGAACTCCTCGTCCTCGCCACCGACCCATTCGCCGGTTTCATCGTCCCACTGCATCTCGCCGTCGTCGGGCAATTTCTGGCCGACCGGCGGGCGCGGGATGGAACGGGTCGCCGGGGCGTGGATGACCTCGGGTTCTTCCGACTTGGACTCCTTGATGACCGTCAGCAGGCGGTACAGCACCTGCTTCACGCCCTCGCCGGTGGCACCGGACAGCACCATGACCTCGGCGCCCGATGCCTCCTCCAACGCGGCCTTCTTCTCCTCGATCTCCTCGTCGAGCAGGGCGTCGGACTTGTTCAGCCCGATCACCTCCAGCTTGTCGGCAAGGTTGCCGCCATAGGCCTCCAGCTCGTTCCGGATCGTGCGGTAGGAGGCGACGACGTCGTCGGCCGTGCCGTCGATCAGGTGCAGCAGGATGCGCGAGCGTTCGACATGGCCGAGGAAACGGTCACCCAGCCCATGGCCCTCATGCGCGCCCTCGATCAGGCCGGGGATGTCGGCGATCACGAACTCTTCGTCACCGGCGCGGACGACGCCCAGGTTGGGAGCCAGCGTGGTGAAGGGGTAATCGGCGATCTTCGGCTTGGCCGCGGTCGTGGCGGCCAGGAAGGTCGACTTGCCGGCATTGGGCAGGCCCAGCAGGCCGGCGTCGGCGATCAGCTTCAGCCGCAGCCACACCCACTGCTCCTGCCCCGGCCAGCCGGGATGGAACTTGCGCGGCGCCCGGTTGGTCGGCGTCTTGAAGTGCGCGTTGCCGTGCCCACCATCGCCGCCGCGCAGGAAGACGCGGCGTTGACCGGCCTCGGTCAGGTCGCACAGCACGGTTTCCTGAGTCTCGTCGAGGATCTGGGTTCCGACCGGCACGCGCAGGACGACATCCTCGCCGCGCGCGCCGTTGCGGTTGCTGCCCATACCGTGATGGCCGCGCTGCGCCTTGAAATGCTGCTTGTAGCGGTAGTCGATCAGCGTGTTCAGGCCGTCCGCCGCCTCGATGATCACATCGCCGCCACGGCCGCCGTCGCCACCGTCCGGGCCGCCGAACTCGATGAACTTCTCGCGCCGGAACGCGACGGCACCGGGGCCGCCGTCACCGCTCTTCAGGAAGACCTTGGCTTGATCGAGAAACTTCATCGGGGGACCTTGCCCGTAAACGGAAGGGAAACCGGCGGCGGGACGGCACCGGACTCAAAACGAAAATCGGGGAGCCGGTCGCCCGGTCCCCCGATTTTATCCCACAAGCGTGCAGGCCTGCGACACAGGCCGCGCAACGACCTTACTGGTACTCGGCCCGATCACTCGGCCCAAGTATCACTCGGCGGCGACGGCCGGAACCTGGTCGTTGGCCGGAACGACGTTCACGAAGGTACGGCCGTTCGAGCTGTGCTTGAAGTAAACCTGGCCATTGGCCATCGCGAACAGGGTGTGGTCGCGGCCGATGCCGACATTCTCGCCCGGGTGGAACTTCGTGCCACGCTGACGGACGATGATGTTGCCGGAGACGACGTTCTCGCCACCGAAACGCTTCACGCCGAGACGGCGACCGGCGGAGTCACGGCCGTTGCGGGACGAGCCGCCTGCCTTTTTGTGTGCCATGGGGTGTTGCTCCTAAACTGAAGATGCGCCTGGAAGCCCGACCGGAGAACCCGGATCAGGCCGCGCCGTTGATGCCGGTGATGCGCAGGACGGTCAGGTCCTGGCGGTGGCCGTTCTTGCGGCGGTAGTTCTGGCGGCGCTTCTTCTTGAAGACGATGATCTTCGGGCCGCGGTCCTGGGCGACGACCTCGGCGACGACCGAGGCGCCGGCCACGGTCGGAGTGCCGATGGTGGCGTTGCCTGCGTCGCCGACCATCAGCACGTCATCGAGCGTGATGGAGGCGCCAGCATCGGCCTCGAGCTTCTCAACACGGATCACGTCGCCATTGGCGACCTTGTACTGCTTGCCGCCGGTGCGGATCACTGCAAACATTGTCGTCACTGCCTATGTCAAAACAAACGGCGGGCTTCTCGCCCACCGTTCGATGCGCAAGCCCGTTCATGGGAGCGACGATCTATACTCAGGAGGGGCTGAGAGTCAACAGGGATACGGGCCGTGGGCCGCGCATTTTTCTGCAAAAAAGGCTTGCACGCCCGAAGGCGTTTATATAGGTTCCGCCCACCCCGCCAAACGGGGCAGCGGATGGGTGGCAGAGCGGTTGAATGCACCGCACTCGAAATGCGGCATACCCTCACGGGTATCGGGAGTTCGAATCTCCCCCCATCCGCCATTCTCTCTCTTCTGAGAGAGGGAAGATAGCGGAAAGCGCCAGCCGGATCGGCTAGGCGCTTTTTTCATGCCCGGATGCCGCCTCGGCCGGTCGGGTTTCCCCTTTTTCGCCGCTCCGTCGCGATGGCCGTTCCCCCCGCTGGTTTGTTGGTCATGTCAACGCCAACGCCCAGATAACCAACGCTCAAGATCCCTTTGGTGCGATCCGCCAGGGGTGCGACCGGAGGGGTGCCGCCATGAACACGCTCAGCCGCCGTGATGGATGCCTGCGATTCTCCTATGTCGTCGAGGGTGGCCTGCGCGTCGAAGGCACTCATGATCCGGCGGAGCAGGTGCTGATCCTGAAGGTTACGGCGCCCCTGGGACGGGTCATTCATATGGATGCGATCCCGTGCGACGATCCCCGAGTCATTCTGGAGGTCTTGCGCGAATGGGGCGAGCCGCCGGAGGAGGTGCGCGATGCGCTGCCGGCGCTGGGCGGCAACGCGATCCTGCTGGAAACGCGGCTTGGCGACTCGGTGCGCGCGTCCGTCCGCCGTCACGGCATGAAGGTGGAGGTGGTCTTCATCGACGCCGACGGCCGGCGGCTGGCGGAACTGCGCGCCGGCAGCCTCGAAGCTCTCGACGCCAAGGCAGGAGGGCTGCTGCGCCTGTCGCAACGGACCCGCGCGGTGCTCGGCGCCTGGCTGTCGGCCGAACCGCTGTGGCTGGCGGCATTTCTTCTGGGCGGACCGTTCCTGGGGGCTCTGCTGATCGGATTCGGGGCGCAGGTGCCGCCGGAACAGGTGTTGGTCACCGCCTATGCCGGGGCGGCCGGGCTGGTCGCCGCCTATGAACTGATGCGCGCAGGCTATGCGGAGTGGGTGCTGGCGCCCCCGGACAGCTTTCCGCGACGATGATGCCGCTCCGGCAGGCAGGTCGGTAAAAAGCATTTTATCAGTATTGCTGATCTTCCGTTTGACGGAAAAACAAGAGCCGATGCTGTGGTGCCGGCATCGCTCGTCCGACCATCGCCGCGCCTATGAACGGGCCAAACGACTGGGAGGACACCACATGATGCAGACTCGATTCTGGATTGCCGGCTGTGCGATTTCCCTGCTGTGCGCAGGCACGCTTTCCATCGCGTCGGCTGCGGACCCGGCATTGGAAGGGTCGGTGCGCAAGGCGGTCAGTCCGCAGGCCCAGACCTGGCTGTCCGATCCGGCGGTGGTCGGGGCGGTGAAGTCGCAGAATGCCAAGCATGCCGGCATCGCCCAGTCCAAGATCGACGAGATGGACAACCAGTGGAAGGCGGCGGCGAAGGCCGGCGGCGGCAACCCGGCCTTCGATGCGGTCTCATCGAATGCGGTGTCCAAACAGCTGAAGCAGGTCGTGACGGGCAGCAACGGCCGGATCGTTGAAATCCTGCTGATGGACGATCACGGCCTGAATGTCGGCCAGACCGCCGGAACCTCCGACTTCTGGCAGGGCGACGAGCCGAAATGGCAGAAGGTCTTCACCGGCAACGCCGATCTCTACATGACCGATCCGGAGAAGGACGACAAAAGCGGCGCCATGCTGACCGAAGCCAGCGTTCCGGTGCTGGACCCGGCCGGAAAGCAGAAGATCGGCGTCGCGATGATCGTGTTGGATACCGCGAAGCTGGGGCAATAGGCGCCGCGAACACCGGCTGCTCGGCAAAGGAAACGGCGCCCCGGATGGTCCGGGGCGCCGTTTTCATGTCCGCGTCGGGAGCGGACGGACGTGTCAGGCGTCAGGCCGCCTGCCGGGTCAGGGCGGGAGCCGGAGCCTCGACCTCCACCGACTGGGTGCCGGCGGCGGTGACGATCGGAATGCTCCGCGGCTTCATCGCTTCGGGTACCTCGCGCGCCAGTTCGATGTGCAGAAGGCCATTCTGAAGTGCCGCGCCGGTCACCTTGATGAAATCGGCCAGCTGAAAGCGGCGCTCGAACGCGCGGCCGGCGATACCCCGGTAGAGGAATTGGCCTGTCGGCTCGTCCTTCTTAGCTTTACCCGTGACGGTCAACGAGTTCTGGTGAGCGACGATGTTGAGGTCGTCCATGCCGAAGCCGGCGACGGCCATGGTGATCCGGTACGAATCCTCGCTCAACTTTTCGATGTTGTAGGGCGGATAGGATGCCGCCTCGTCACCGGTGGTCGCGGTCTCCAGCAGACGCGACAGGCGGTCGAAACCGACGGTGGAACGGAACAGCGGCGAAAGGTCGTAGCTACGCATGACATATCCTCCGAAAGAGCGATACGGCCGTCGAGGACCACGGCATCGGTCGGTCCTCTGAGGGCTGGCCCAAGGGCCGGTTTGATGGCGGACCCCGTATGGGCATCCGCCGGACGAGCGAGACATAATCGACGCTTTTGCCTGTTCAAGAGGGCGGGTTCACAAAGACCGGCCAATCCCCGCCTGGGGTTGGCGGGTACCGCCCGGTCACCAATTGTTAATCAGTTGCGGCAAGGCTCACGCTAGGGCCGTAAGTCCGCAGGAGGGGGCCGACGACCATGACTTCGCACACCTTCTTCTTCAACGGTCCCTATGACGAGACGATGGCCCTCTTGATCGAGGCGCGGAATTACATCGCCTATCATGATGCGGCCGAACACCGGAAGCTGCCGCCGCAGGTCCGTCTTCAGATCTCCTACGAATCCATGCGGGTGACCAGCCGCCTGACCCAGGTGATGGCGTGGCTGCTGGCTCAGAAGGCGGTGCATGCCGGGGAGATGTCGAAGGAGCAGGCGGCGAGCGAGGATTTCGCGCTGTCCGGCGGCGAGATCTGTTCCGATCCCAGCGGCCCCGACAACGAGGATTTGCCGTCCGGCCTGCGCAGCCTGCTGGAGCGCAGCCACAGCCTGTATATGCGCGTCCACCGGCTCGACGCCATGGTCCGCGCCGATGTGGAGCGCGAGGCCGCGGCGGCGGTGGGCTAACGGTTTCCTGCGGATCATGCACAAACGAAAAGGGCGTCCGAACCGGTCGGACGCCCTTTTCGCATCGGCAGGATAGAAGCGCGGTAACGCTTACTTCTTGAGGCCGAAGTTCGCGAAGCGCTTGTTGAACTTGGCGATCTGCCCGCCGGTGTCCAGCAGCTTCTGCACACCGGTCCAGGCCGGATGCGACTTCGGGTCGATGTCGAGGCGCAGCGTGTCGCCCGGCTTGCCCATGGTGGAGCGGGTCGTGAACGAGCTGCCGTCGGTCATGACCACGGTGATCTCGTGATAGTCGGGATGGATGTCAGTCTTCATGGCCGGGGTTCCTGCAAAGCGAGCGGGGTCTATACCAAAACCCCCTCCCCGGCGCAACCCCGGAATCTCGCCTCGTTCGGGATGTCCGCAGCGGGCTCCGCGGCCATTTTCCGGGCGGTTTCGCCAGCGCGTCGCCTTGTTGGCGTCCGCGCACAGCGCTATATGCCAGCGATCCGCATCAATAAACCCCAACAGACAAGCGGGAACCGCGTGGCTCGCCAACCCTCCCCCGACATCATCGCCGCCTCCGCCCGTGGCGAGGCGGATACCCGCCGCCGCGACCTTGGACCTCTGCGCCGTCTGGTGCCGTTCCTGCTTCCCTACAAATGGCGGATCCTGGGCGCCATGATGGCGCTGACCGTCGCCGCCGGCACCGTGCTGGGGCTGGGGCAGGGGATGAGGGTGCTGATCGACCAGGGCTTTTCCGGCGGGGACACCTCGCTGCTCGACCGCGCGCTGCTGGTGCTGCTGGGGGTGATCGCGCTGATGGCGGCCTCCACCTATGGCCGCTTCTATCTGGTCAGCTGGATCGGCGAGCGGGTGGTCGCCGACATCCGGCGCGCCGTCTACGACCATGTGCTGACCCTGTCGCCGGGATTCTTCGAGACGACCAAGACCGGCGAGATCCTGTCGCGCCTGACCACCGACACCACCCTGCTGCAGGTGGTGGTCGGGTCTTCCGCCTCCATCGCGCTGCGCAACACGCTGCTGTTCCTGGGCGGCACCGGCATGCTGCTGATCACCTCGCCGAAGCTGACCGGGCTGGTTGCGCTGGTGGTTCCGCTGGTGGTGGCGCCGATCATCTTCTTCGGCCGGCGGGTGCGCAAGCTGTCGCGCGACAGCCAGGACCGCATCGCCGACATCGGATCCTTCGTGGAGGAGACGCTGGCCGCCATTCGCACGGTCCAGGCCTTCACCCACGAGGCCATCGACCGCGCCCTGTTCGGAAAGCGGGTGGAGGAGGCGTTCGACGTCGCCATCCGCCGCGTGCGGGTGCGGGCGGTGATGACGGTGATCGTCATCGTGCTGGTGTTCGGCGCCGTCGGCATCATCCTGTGGATCGGCGGCCATGACGTGGTGGCCGGGCGGATCACGCCGGGCGAGTTGTCGGCCTTCGTCATCTATTCCGTGGTGGTCGCCGGATCGGTCGGCGCCATCAGCGAGGTGATCGGCGACCTGCAGCGCGCCGCCGGTGCGACCGAGCGGCTGTTCAGCCTGCTCTCCGTCGAGTCGGAGATCCGCGCTCCCGCCGTGCCGAAGCCGCTGCCGGTCCCGGCGGCCGGTGCGCTGTCCTTCGACGCTGTCCGCTTCCATTACCCGTCGCGCCCCGATTGGGCGGCGCTGGAGGGCTTCTCGCTGGCCGTGAAGCCGGGCGAGCGGGTGGCGCTGGTCGGCCCGTCGGGCGCCGGGAAATCGACGGTGTTCCAGCTTCTGCTGCGCTATTACGACCCGCAGGCCGGTTCGGTGCGGCTCGACG
Organism: uncultured Azospirillum sp.; assembly: GCA_966212305.1. GTDB lineage: Bacteria > Pseudomonadota > Alphaproteobacteria > Azospirillales > Azospirillaceae > Azospirillum. The sequence goes on along the minus strand of CBIHQY010000002.1, from coordinate 10,924 downwards.
GCGTCGAACTGCGCGATGCCGATCCGGTGGAGGTGCGCCGCCGTCTGGGCCTCGTGGCGCAGGACCCGGTGGTCTTCTCCGCCAACGCCTGGGAGAACATCCGCTACGGCCGGCCCGATGCTTCGGACACCGAGGTGCGCGCCGCCGCTGAGGCCGCCCACGCCCTGGACTTCCTCGATGCGCTGCCGGAGGGGTTCGACACCTTCCTGGGCGAGAAGGGCGTGCGGCTGTCGGGCGGCCAGCGCCAGCGCCTCGCCATCGCCCGCGCCATCCTGCGCGACCCGCCGGTGCTGCTGCTGGACGAGGCGACCAGCGCGCTCGACGCCGAGAGCGAGCGGATGGTGCAGGACGCGCTCGACCGGCTGATGCATGGCCGCACGACGCTGATCGTCGCCCACCGGCTGGCGACGGTGCTGAACGCCGACCGCATCGTGGTGATGGACCAGGGCCGCGTGGTGGAGACCGGCACCCATGGCGAGCTGGTGGCGCAGGGCGGCCTCTATGCAAGGCTGGCGGCGCTGCAGTTCGACCGGGCGGACGGGGTGGCCTAGGGGGAACATTAGGGGGCGTCGACGCTTCCATCGATCCGCGCTACCCTCCTCGCACCCCCAACCGGCGAGGCAGGGCGATGGCGCGGATATCGGCGGGCCGTCTGATGGCGGTGATGGTGAAGGAATTCATCCAGATGCGGCGCGACCGGCTGACCTTCGCCATGATGGTGGGGGTGCCGATCCTGCAGCTGATCCTGTTCGGCTTCGCCATCAACTCCGATCCCAAGGCGCTGCCGACCGCCGTGCTGGTCGCCGATTCCAGTCCCTTCGCCCGCACGCTGGTCGCGGCGATGGAGAATTCCCGCTATTTCGCCATCACCCGGACCGCGGCGTCGGAGGCCGAGATCGACCGGCTGCTGGCGGAGGGGGAGGTGCAGTTCGCCGTCACCATCCCCACCGGTTTCGCCCGCGACCTGCAACGCGGCACCCGCCCGGTCCTGCTGGTGGAGGCCGACGCGACCGACCCGGCGGCGACCAGCAACGCCCTGTCGGCGCTGTCCACCATCGCCCGGCAGGCGCTGAACCCCGACCTGACCGGGCCGCTGGCGGCCTTGCGTAGCGGGCCGGACCCGGTGGAACTGCGCGTCCACCGCCGCTACAATCCGGAAGGCATCACCCAATACAATGTCGTGCCGGGGCTGATGGGCGTGGTGCTGACCATGACCATGGTGATGATGACGGCGCTGGCCGTCACCCGCGAGCGGGAGCGCGGGACCATGGAGAACCTGCTGGCCATGCCGGTCCGGCCGTTCGAGGTGATGCTGGGCAAGATCGTGCCCTTCGTCGTCGTCGGCTATGTCCAGGTGCTGCTGATCGTGGTGGCGGCGCGGCTGCTGTTCGACGTGCCGATCGTGGGCAGCCTGGGGCTGCTGTCCGCCGTGCTGATCCTGTTCATCGCCGCAAATCTCGCCGTCGGCTTCACCTTCTCCACGCTGGCGCGCAACCAGCTGCAGGCGATGCAGATGTCCTTCTTCTTCTTCCTGCCGTCGATGCTGCTGTCGGGATTCATGTTCCCGTTCCGCGGCATGCCGGGCTGGGCACAGGCGGTGGGCGAGATTCTGCCGCTGACCCACTTCCTGCGCATCGTCCGCGGCATCCTGCTGAAAGGGAACGGCTTCGCCGAGATCGCGGCGGAGGTGCTGGCGCTGGCGCTGTTCCTGACGGTGGTCACGGTGGTGGCGTTGAAGCGCTACCGCCAGACGCTGGACTGACAGCCGGGGACTGAGCGGCGTCAGGCGGCCGACAGATACTGGAACACCGCCCGCCGGCTGTCATACGCGGTTCCCTTGTCCATGACGAGGTCGAGGCCGCCGCCCTGGAACCGCCGGTTGGGATCGACGAAGGCGGAAACCAGGAATTTCTTCGCCACCGTCAGATTGAACTGCGCAATGCCGTGTTTGGACGCCGGATACTGGTCGGCCGGCCCCATCGCCTGATCGTGGCCGATCACCGGGACGATCTTGGCAAGGCGCCGCTCCCCCGTGGCCGGGATGTCGCCGGCGATCTTGCGGGCGAGGCCATTCACCCCGGCGACCCCGAATTTCTGCTCCAGCGAGCCTTGCACCGTCTGCCGCGCCGCCTCCACTGCGGGATCGTTGCTGGGCAGGCCGTACTTGCCACCTGACAGGTGGGTGTAGCCCAGGAACTGGAAATCCCCGGCAGCCAGCGGCTCTTTCAGCAGCAGCAGGTAATAGCCGCGGCTCAGGCGCCCACGGTGGAACCCGATCAGATCCTCCAAATGAATAGGATCGCGGTTGATAATATCGATCAGTCGGGTCAAGCAACCGCGGACACTGACGACGTCGCCAATACGGAAGCTCATTGTCGGCGGCATTTTATCGAATTCCCTATTGAGGATGTATCGACGTTTCCATTGCTAATTATGGCCTGTCAATATTCGCAGCGGCTAGTCCGGTCGGCCAGGGTGGAGTGCTCCCGCGCGGCGGCTGGACCTGGGCCGGAACCATCGGACGCACCCCGGACGGGTTGTCCGGATGGCCCGGGCCGGCGCCGGACGGTGCGGTTGTGCGGTCCGGACGCCTCCTCCATCATTCCTTAACCACGGATCCGCTATAGCGGTATCGGCTGCGGTACCGGGGACGGCGGGGGACGGATATGGGAATTCGTGCTTTCGGGGGGCGTGCCTTCGGGATGATTGCATGCGTCGCACTGGCGGTCGCCCTGCTGGCGGCCGGCGACGCCGAAGCCAAGTCGCGCAAGAAGAAGCCGGCACCGATTCCGGCCTACGCCACCAGCGTCGCCTGGGGGGCGGTGGCCGGCCCCTCGCTGGGAGCGCCGAGAGCCATCGGCGGCTACGCGGCCGGCTGCATCTCCGGCGCCCGCGCCCTGCCGCCGGAAGGCGTCGGCTATCAGGTGATCCGGCTGTCGCGCCAGCGCAACTACGGCCATCCGTTGCTGGTCGACATGCTCCGCGACTTCGGCCAGCGGGTGGCGCATGCCGGGCTGGGCACGGCGCTGATCGGCGACATGGGGCAGGCGCGCGGCGGACCAATGCCGTCGGGCCATGCCAGCCACCAGATCGGGCTGGACGCCGATGTCTGGCTGCGGCTGGACCTGCCGCCGATGGGCCGCGCCGGGCGCGAGCGGCTGGACGAGGTCAAGTATGTCGATTACGACCGCATGCGCGTCACCGCCGACTGGTCGGAGCGGCAGGCCCGGATGATCCAGATCGCCGCCAGCGACCCCCGCGTCGCCCGAATCTTCGTCAATCCGGCGATCAAGCTGGCGATGTGCCAGCGCAGTTGGTCCGACCGCGGGTTCCTGAACAAGCTGCGGCCCTGGCATGGCCATGACGGCCACATGCACATCCGGCTGAACTGCCCGGCCGGCAGCCCGTTGTGCGAACAGCAGACGGCCCAGCCCGACGGCGACGGCTGTGACGACGAACTGATGTCCTGGCTGGACAGCGCCTCCCCCGCGGTCGAGCATCCGCCGGGATACAAGCCTGAGCCGCGGGTGGTCCGCAAGATGCCGGCGGCCTGCGCCCCGGTGCTGAATGCGGCGGGCACGCGCATGGCCTCCCTTCCCGAATCGGGCGAGGCCCATGCCAAAACCGCGCGCTGACGGGTGTGTTTCCGCGGATAAATTTTTCCACTTGCATGCAATTAGCGTCCGTCTAACCTGAAGCTGGACGAATTCTTGCGGGCGGTGTGTTTGGATAGCGCATAGCAACCGCAAGGATGCTGCGCCCTGCGGATTCGGATGGGCGGCGTCGGATGGGGAAGTCGGCGATGACGGACAATGGGCGATGACGGACAAGGACGGATCGTCCGGGCATGGACCGAGCCTCAAGACGCGCCTCTATGCGTGGTGGGAAGGCTATGACCTCTCCGGTCTGAAGGCGAAGAAGGGCGAGGAGCAGCCGCACCAGCCGGAACAGCCGCAGCCTGCCGCACCCGGCCCCGGCATGAACCGCTGGGGCAAGCCGCTGTGGACCGCGACCCGCATCGAGGTGGCGGAGAAGATGTGGGGCGAGGGATTCAACACTCCCGGCGGCGCCGACCACATCCCCTATCTGGTCAAGCCGCTGGGCCTGAACCCGGCGATGAGCGTGCTGGATCTCGCCGCCGGCCTGGGCGGCACCAGCCGCACCATGGCCGGCAAATACGGCTGCTGGGTCACCGGGCTGGAGGCATCGGAATTGCTGGCGAAGGAGGGGATGGTCCGCTCCTTCAAGCTGGGGCTGGAGAAGAAGGCGCCGGTCGAGACCTTCAATCCCGAACATTTCGGCTATCCCAAGCGTGTCGACGCCATCGTCTACAAGGAGGGCCTGTTCTTCGTCCGCGACAAGGAACAGATGTTCGACGGCATGGAACTGGCGCTGAAGCCGCGCGGCCATCTGCTGATCACCGACTATATTGCCGAAGCGGACGTGATGGGCGCCAAGGCGGTCCAGAACTGGTGCGACAAGGAGCCGGCGACGCCGAACCTGTGGCCGAAGGACCGCATGGCGAATGCGTTCGCCCAGCGCAACCTCGACCTCCGCATCGCCGAGGACATCTCCGACACCCACCGCGGCCTGATCCTGTCCGCCATCCAGGGACTGGTCGAGCATCTGGAGAAATTCCAGCTCGACACCCCCACCAAACTTGCGGTGATGGAGGAGGTCGAATTGTGGGCCCGCCGCGTCGCCGCCATCGAGGCCGGCGTGCGGGTGTACCGGTTCTACGCGATCAAGCCGGCGGAGTAGGGCGCGTTACGCCCCCGCCTCAAAAAACTTTTGCGCGATTGCATTTTCCCTCTTGAGTGCGACGCCCGGTCTGGGTACATAGAGCGCCCCGCGTGACCCCAAGTAACGCGGACGCGCTTGTGGCGGAACTGGTAGACGCGCTAGGTTCAGGTCCTAGTGGCTGAAAGGCCGTGGGGGTTCGACTCCCTCCAAGCGCACCAACACCTCCAGTGTTGGTGAAGAGTGGAAGAAATATAGTGGGGCCATAGCTCAGCTGGGAGAGCGCTACAATGGCATTGTAGAGGTCAGGAGTTCGATCCTCCTTGGCTCCACCATTTCTTCCCGCCTGTCGGGGCGGACAATTCCCGACCAATCCGGAAATTTATCGGTACAGCCACTGTGGCTATCCTGCATCAGCAAGATGCAGACAGGGTGTTACCACCTTGGGGCACATGGCCGAACGGGTGCCGCGCACGGATAATTGCGCCTGTCGAACCGCGAGCTTTCACCTGTTCGCTTCGATTCACACGCACCAGAACCGCACGCCATTCCGATTTTTCCGGAGCCCCCCGCCATGTCCACACGGATGGAACACGGGTTGAGGACGCTTGTCCTCGCCCTTTACGATGAAGCTGCATTGACGGCAGCTGCCAAGGGCCTGACCGGGCTGTTGGCCGAACGGGCGGCCTTGTGCGAGGCGGCCAGCCTCGCCTCCGTCACGGCCCGTCGTGCGGTGTCCGAGGAGGAGGTGTTGCGCCTCGTGCTGTCGGCACGCCGGCTCCAGCGGCTCGGCGGCACGCGCGACGACCGGCCGCTGCTCGTCCCCGCGCTGGCGGCGATCCCGCCGGTGCATCGGGCGGCCGAGGCGATGAAGCCGCGTCGCGGCCGTCTGGCGCTTTGGGCGATGCGGTCGCTTGCCCGGCATCCCTCGGCGCCGCTGATCTGACGCGCGCCGCATTTCGGAACGGGCCGCTGCTGCCTTTCGCCGCAGCGGCCCGTCTCCATTGGCGATCAATTGGGGGCAGCCCCATTCGGCGCGGTTCCGACGCTCTCCGGCGAGGGGGAGCCATCGCGGATGCGCGCTGGTGCGCTGCAGCGGGACGGGTTACATACGCAAGGCTGTGCTTGCGTCGCAGTGATTGCGTCGCGAGCATCCGCGCCTGCGTCGGATTGGCCTCCCCCGGAGTTGACCGTTGACCAGCTTGCTGCCCGTCTCCCTTTCCACGCGCCGGCCCGTCGCTGTCGCCGCCGCGCGCCGTCCGGCTTGCCGGCGCTGACATCCGGGGATCGGAACGGTCATGCGCAGGACGACGATGAAGCCTCGGGCCGATTGGCGCCCGGGTCTCCGCAAATATCCCTATGGTGTGCGCGCCATGTCGGCCGGAGCCGCCTGGCGGGAGGACACCGTCTATGAGTTCACCGCCTCGCAGATCGACCTGATCGAAAGCGTGGCTGACGAGCTGCACAGCATGATCGCGGTCGCCGTGCGCCATGTGATGGAGCACAAGCTGTTCGCCTCGCTCGGCATCCGCGGCGACCTCGCGCGCATGCTGGAGGCGTCGTGGCTCGATTACTGGGCCGGTGGGCGGCGCAATGAACGGGCGGGCGGGCTCGCCGGACGATTGACGCTGGCCTATGACGGGCGTGACAGCGTCAAGCTGCTGGGCTGCAATTACGACACCTGCGAGGGGCTGTTCGCCGCCTCGCTGATCCAGCGCAACTGGCGCGAGGCGATGGCCCCCGACGCCAACCAGTTCAACGGCCTGCACGAGGCGCTGGTGGAGCGGTGGGAGGAACTGGCGACGGGCGTGCCCGGCCGCGGGCGGATGCACGCGACCTGCGCCACCCCCGATCCGGTGCGTGAGGGCGAACTGGTCTATCTCGCCGCCACCGCGGCGGAGGCCGGCATCGACACCCGCCTGCTGCCGCTGCAGTCGATCGCCTGGGACGGCCGCCGATTCGTCGATGACGAGGGGCAGCCGATCTCCTGGCTGGCGAAGCTCTATCCGTGGGATGGGCTGGCCGACGACGGGTTCCTTCAGCGGCTGCGCAGCAGCGGCATGAGCGTGCTGTCGCCGCTGTGGTGCTGGCTATGGTCGAACCACGGGCTGCTGGCGGTGCTGTCCTATCTCTATCCACGCCACCCGAACCTGTGCCGTGCGGCGCTGGACCCCAGCGGCGTGGCCGGGGCCGACATGGTGACCGTGCGCGCCCTGCATGGGCTGGACGGCGCGCCGTGCCGCATCCTGGAACAGGGGGCGGTGATCGCCGACGACGGGCCGGACATCGGCGAGGATGTCGCGGCCCATGGCGCGATCTGGCTGGAAACCCCGCCCTGCTTCCGCGAGGAGGACACGCGCGCCGTCCTGCACGCCTGGATTGTCGGCGACAAGTGCCTGGGCATGGGGGTGCGGGAATCGGCCGATCCGCGCCTGGGCTCCGGCGTCGGCCCGGATTCGGCGATGATCCCGCACCTGTTCAGGGGCTGATGGCGCCGTTACGGGGCGAAGGGGTTCTTCAAAGCCGGACCGAAGGTCGCCTTGCGGGCGGCGCGCCAGATATTCTCGGCCGCCACGTCGTTGCCGCGGTCGGCGATGGCCATGCCGGCCACGCCCGGCTGATGGCTGAGCCAGTCGCGCAACAGGTTTTCAAAACGCGTGACCTCGCGCGGGTCGTCGCTGGTCATGGTGATTGAAACGGTCAATTCGGTGGTCACGGTCGGTTCCCTCCTGACGGTTGGACGGGCCGGCTAATCCGGCAATTCCGCCGGACCGGCACCGTGGACGAGAAGGTGCCCCCTATGCACAGATCCAAGCCTGCGCGCCCGTCCCGGCATGCGCAATGAAAAAGGCGGGGTATGACCCCGCCTTCCGTGCCGCCAGTTTTTCGGAGAAATCTTCCGCCGGATCCGTCCGACCGTCCCGTTACTTTGTGTCCGACTTGCTGCCCGGGATGGCGATGCTGGCGATCTGCTTCTGCAGTTCGTCGATCTGCTTCTGCAACTCGTCGAACGTCACGCCGCCCGGTCCGGCGGGCGGATTGGTGGACGCCGGGCCGGGCTGGCCGGCCGGGCGCTGGCCGCCGGGCGTTTCGTCCGGGGCGCCGGCGGCGCCGAAGGGCGTGAACATGCGCATGGCGCGCTCGAACATCGCCATGTTCTGCTTGCTGACTTCGTCCAGCCGTCCGAACGGGAAGATGCCGCCCAGCGTGTTCTGGAAATAGTCGCGCATCTGCTCCTGATTGCGGGAGAAGGCTTGCATCGAATATTCCAGATAGCGCGGCACCACCGACTGCATGTTGTCGCCGTAGAAGCCGATCAACTGGCGCAGGAAGCTGATGGGCAGCAGGTTCTGCCCCTTGCTTTCCTCTTCCACGATGATCTGGGTCAGGACGGACCGGGTGATGTCTTCACCGGTCTTCGCGTCATAGACCACGAAGTCCAAGCCGTCCTTCACCATCTGGCACAGATGGTCCAGCGTGACGTAGCTGCTGGTGGCGGTATTGTAGAGCCGCCGGTTGGCGTACTTCTTGATCGTGATCGGAGCGGACTTCTGGTCTTCCTTGTCGGCCATCGCGGACTCTTTCAAGAAGGGACATGTTCCAGGGCAGGTGTTCCGGAACACGTGGGACAGGCGGCGGAAATTGTTCCGTCATTAGGACTACTCGAAGGGATAGCAATTTGTCCAGCGTTGCGCCGCGGCATAGCGCCGCGGTTGCGTTGATCCAGCCGGTGCAGACGGAGAAATGGAACGCGCCCGGGCCACTCCCGCCGATACCCGAAAGGTCAGGTGGGGAGCCATGCCGGACTGGTCAATCCGGCCCCGCCGCCCCTATAATCGGGCCATGGCCGACCCGTCGAACCCAGACCGACCTTCCGATCAATCCTCCGGCGATCCGCCTTCCTACGAATCGCTGGCGCGCCGCTATCTGGACCTGTGGCAGGACCAATGGACGGCCAGCGCCGCCGATCCGGAAATGGCGGACATGATGACCCGCCTGTTCCAGATGATGGGGCAGGGCGCCGGGCCGTTCGGTTTTGGAATGGGCGGTTTTGGAATGGGCGGTTTCGGTGGCGGCTCCATGGCCGGCACAGGCTGGGATCCCCGCCCGTGGCCATTCCCGAACACCGGCTACCCCCAACACGGACAGCCTTCCGATGAGCGATCGTCTGGCGGACGACAGGCAGGCGGAGGGGACTCCGCCCGGCCCAGGGACAAGGACGGGGATGCGGCAGGGGCCGCGCCCGCTGGCCCTGCATCTGACGGCGGCTCTGGGCAGCTTGCTCAGCTCCTCGGCCGCATTGCCGCTCTTGAGGAACGGCTTGCTGCCCTGGAGTCCGGCCCTGCGGGACCGGGCGGCGGCGCTCAGGGACGAAATGTCGCAGGCCGACCGGATGACCTGGGGCCGGCCGCATCGGGACGGCGAGGCGGCCGGCGCCGACCGTCTGACCGGTGAAGTCGACCGCGAGATCCGCCGCCGCATCGACGCCGTCCTGACCGGGATCGAACGGTATCGCCATCACCCCTACCACCGCGACCTGCCCGACCCGCCGGTGGTCTGGACGGAGGGCGGATCGCGCCTGCTGGATTACGGTCAGGGGGGCGATGGCACCGGGACGGGCGGCCGGCCGGTGCTGTTCGTGCCGTCGCTGGTCAACCGCGGCTATATCCTGGACCTGTCGCGGGACAAGAGCCTGTTGCGCTGGCTGGCGGCGCACGGATTCCGGCCGCTCCTGCTCGACTGGGGCAGGCCGGGGCCGCTGGAGCGCCGCTTCACCCTGACCGACTACATCGCCGGGCGGCTGGAGCGGGCGCTGAACTTCGTCGTGGAGACGGTGGGGGCGCCGGTGCCGGTGGTCGGCTATTGCATGGGCGGGCTGCTGGCCGCGGCGCTGGCGCAACGCCGGCCGCGCGCCGTCGCCGGGCTGGTGCTGATGGCCACGCCCTGGGATTTCCATGCGCAGGACGCTGCCACCGCGCGCCGGGTGGCGACCTTCATCCAGCCCTGGGGGCCGGTCCTGGACCAGTGGGGAGAGTTGCCGACCGATGCGCTGCAGGCGTTGTTCGCCCAGCTCGACCCGCTGCTGGCACTGAAGAAATTCACCAGCTTCGCCCGCATGGCGCCCGACTCCCGCGCCGCGGCCGCCTTCGTCGCGCTGGAGGATTGGCTGAACGACGGGGTGCCGCTGGTGGCCGGGGTGGCGCGCGACGCGCTGGCCGGCTGGTACGGGCGCAACGACACCATGGCCGGCACCTGGATGGTCGCCGGCATGCCGGTCGATCCGGGCGCCATCCGCGTCCCCACCCTGGCCCTGATCCCGGAGCGCGACCGCATCGTCCCGCCGGCCTCCGCCCTGGCGTTGGGCGCCGCGATCCCCGGCGCCCGGATTCTGCGCCCGCCGCTCGGCCATATCGGAATGGTGGTGAGCGCGGGTGCCGAGACCGGAGTGTGGAAGCCGCTGGCCGAATGGCTTGCTGCGACAGGTTAGCGCCGCGACCTTCAGCCAGCTTGCACCTGTCATGTTGCCCGACTTAAGGTAACAATCACTCCGAGCGTCCCACCAGCGCTATAATAAAACTGTCCTATTTCGAGGAGCGTTCAATGACCGAAGTTGTCATCGCCGGTGCCGCCCGTACGCCCATCGGCAGCTTCAACGGTGCTCTCAGCGCCGTTCCCGCCCACGTCCTGGGCGAGGTCGCGATCCGCGAAGCGCTGGCCCGTGCCAAGACCGACGCGGCGGAAGTGAACGAGGTCATCTTTGGCCAGATCCTGACCGCCGGCCAGGGCCAGAACCCGGCCCGCCAGGCCGCCGTCAACGCCGGCATCCCGGTGGAGGCGACCGCCATCGGCGTCAACCAGCTCTGTGGCTCCGGTCTGCGCACCGTGGCGCTCGGCTATCAGGCGATCAAGAACGGCGACGCCGACATTCTGGTCGTCGGCGGCCAGGAGAGCATGAGCATGGCGCCGCACGTCATGCACCTGCGCAACGGCACCAAGATGGGCACCGCCGAACTGCTCGATACCATGCTGCGCGACGGCCTGACCGACGCCTTCCATGGCTATCACATGGGCAACACCGCGGAAAACGTCGCCCAGAAGTGGCAGCTGACCCGCGACGAGCAGGATGCCTTCGCCGCCGCCAGCCAGCAGAAGGCCGAGGCCGCCCAGAAGGCCGGCCGCTTCA